>NZ_SCKZ01000005.1:0-288350 GCF_004100365.1 Glutamicibacter sp. HZAU
GCGCAAGCAACGACGTTTGGGGAGAATGACCCCGATCCAATTCGAGGCTACAATGATCGAGTCTGTCGCTCTGGCAGCGTAAACCTGGGTGTCAACCAAACCATCAGCAGACCCGGCTGTCCACTAATTCAGGCTAACCCCTTGACGATGTTCTGGCATTCAACATAAGCCTGCGCTTCAACCGCGGCCCGGTCCAACACTGCAACGATCACTTCAACGGTGGCCGGGCCAAAGGACTGGGCATGGGCGATGAACCAGTCCCGGCTCCGAAGCCCGGAAACGTCCTTATGCTGGGCAGGGATATGGACCTGCAGTGTCGAATGCTGACCACGTCGGCCCTCCAGCCGCGCATGCTCAGCAACCACCGCCGAAGCGTCGATCACCGTCACCCTTGTTTGCGTCAGCCTGACGCTCAACGTCCGGCCAACCAGCTGGTACGGAACAGAGTAATACTGGTAATCACAGTTCACGTGATAATTCGGCCCCACCTTCAGCTGCTTGTATTCCACCTGTTCGAACTGGTGGGACGGCAACGGCTTGAGCAGCTCCGCCTCGGAGCTGGCGAACAGTTCAGCCCGGCTCACCCCGTTGGTGCGGTGCACCTTGGAGTTCACGTGCTCCAGCCTCTGGCTCACCGCTTCGTTGAGCTCCTCGAAACTCTCGAAGTCTGCCTCTGCCAAATACCCCAGAATCATCGTCTCAACGACCTGGACCATCCGCTCAACATGCGCCTTGTCGCGTGGCTTGCCCGGCCTGGCAGGAACAATCGCTGTTCCATAGTGATCGGCCAAGGCCGCGTAGGACTTCGTGACCACTACTTCCCTCGCTTCGCCTTGAGCGGTGATTTTCCGGTTCTGCCGGTAATGCGTCGCGGTTTTCGCATTGTCCGGAACAATCATCTGAGGCACCCCGCCGAAGAACTCCAACGCGTCAACATGCGCCCTGTTCCACGCATCCTGCCTCATGTTCGGATACGCCTTGGCGAAGACCATGGAGGAATACGGTAGCGAGGCGACGAAGAAGTACGCTTTGAACTGCTCACCGTGTATAGCAGAGGTATTTGGTAGCACCTGTGCGCGCATCGGATAGCACTGATGTAACGATCGGATAGCGCTATCCACGTTTCGACGGCAAGATGATTCTGACATCCACGACACCGAGGTCGTGGCCGTCGAAAGGAATCATCCGTCATGGCTGATTACCGCAGAATCATGCTCCTGCTCTTGCAAGGGCGTTCCTACCGGCAAGTGCAAACACTGCTGAATTGTTCACCCCGAACAATCTCCGAAGCCCGCCAAGTGCTCCAGGAGCAAGAGTTCACCACGCCGGAACAACTCAAGGACCTCAGCGACGAAGTTCTGGAACAATGCTTCACCGATGGGCGAAGAATGATCTCCACGAACTTCGTGCCCATAGATATCGACGCAGTCATCAAAGCCAGGCTGGGGCGGAAGAAACCACCCTTGAAAGTGCTCTGGGCCCGCTACCTGCGCACCTCAGCCATCGGTTCACAGCGACACTACCAATACGAACGGTTTTGCCAACTCGTCGCTGAAGAAGTCCGGCAAAGGAACCTGAGCAGCCCCATCGCCCACGAGCCTGGGCGCACGATGCAGGTTGACTGGGCCGGCACCAAAATGCAGGTGGTCGACCCGATCACCGGCCGGGCCACGAAGGCCTCGATCTTCGTGGCCACCTTGCCGTATTCGGGTTTGGTTTTCGCCTACGGGTATTTGGACGAGAAGCTCGGCTCATGGTGCGATGCGCACCGCAGAGCTTTTGAATATGCGCAAGGCGTTGCCCAAGTGATCATCCCGGACAACGCCTCGACAGCCTCCAACACGATCAGCCGTTACGAGAACGTACGGGAGGTGAATCAATCCTACTCAGTTTTCCTTGAGCACTACCGTACTGCGGCGGTCCCGACGGAACCTTACCGGCCTCAGCACAAGGGCAACGTGGAATCCGGGGTGCAGGTGGTGACGAACTGGGTCATCCACTACCTCGATGACCAGCGGTTCGCCTCCATGGATGACCTGAATGAAGCCGTGGCGGAACGCGTGGAATGGCTCAATGATCGTACCCCGTTCCGTGGCGAGCCGCGCTCCCGGCGTCAGTGGTTTGAAGATGATGAACGCCATGAGCTGATGGACCTGCCCGAGCAGCGGTGGCAGCAGGTTGACTGGCGCAAGGCCAAGGTCTCCCGTGATTGGCATTTGATGGTCGACACCATCAAATACTCGGTGCCCAGCCAATACGCCGGGCAGAGTGTTGACGTGCGAATCATCGGAGAACAGGTTGCAGTGATGGCCGATGGGCTGGTTATCGCCGAGCACGTCCGCGGGGCGCGCAGGTATTCCTACGTCACGAATCCCGAGCATGCGCCGGCCGGCTACCAGGACACGTCGTTGCTTTGGACCAGGGCATATTTTCTGCGGCAGGCCAGTAAGATCGGCCCGGGAACCGTTGAGGCGATCACCCGGTTATTGGATCGGAAGAAGATCGAGGCCCAAGGTTTCCGCTCGTGCATGAACATCCTCGCTTGGGGCAAGGGCATGAACCGCAGCCTGCTGGAACGCGCCTGCCAGGATCTTTGCGCTGATCCGCGCACCAACATCAGCTACACCGCGGTCAAGCACCGCATCACGGTGCTGCGCACCGAAGCGGACGGCCGGCCCACGGTGACCGCCCAAGCGGTGGCTGATCCCAAAGTCGGTGCCGAAGCACCGGGCATCACCCGCAACAGGGACACGAGCAAGGCATATCTGGCCGGTGCCAGCTCCTTTAGCCTGGCCGCGCTGACTGGCACCACTGAGACCACGACATTGCAGCAGGGAGAAGACAATGAATGAGGAGCACCTGACCGAGCAGGACATGGACTTGTTCACTGCGTTGCGAATGACTGCTTTCGGCAAAGCGGTGATCAGCGTGGCTAACGACCCCGGTTTCGATGATTGGACGTTCTCGGCGAAGATTCGGTACGCGTTGGAACAGGAGAACGCGGCGCGCAATGAACGCCGGACACAGAAGCTGCTCAAGGCCTCGGGCACTCCCAACCTTGGTGCTTGTGTTGAGGATATCCGCTACCTGCCGGGCAGGTCATTGACGCGTGAGGTCGTGGGACGATTGGCTTCGTGCCAGTGGGTGCAGAACACCACCAACGTGGTCATTCTTGGCCAGTCCAGCGTGGGGAAAACCTATCTGGCGCAAGCCTTGCTGAACGCTGCCTGCCGGCAAGAGTTCACTGCGAGGTATTTCCGGCTTGATGACCTGGCGAATTATTTATCGGTGTTTCACCGTACGGATCCGGAGCGGTTGCGGTTCTTGCAACGGCTGCATGACTACGAAATTCTCCTTTTGGACGATTTCCTGACCACCCCAATCAGCAGTGAAATTGCCAGTGAACTGTTGAACATCCTGGCGGCGCGGGAACATCGAGGCTCGACGATCATCACCTCGCAATTCGATCCGGAGGATTGGTACCGGTCGTTGCATGATGCGGTGATTGCCGAGTCGATTCTGAATCGGCTGGTATCCAAGAGTGAGATGATCCAACTCGACGGGCCGAACATGCGCCGGCATGAGTATGCCTCAACGCAAGACGGCGGCGTAGAGAAGTAGGAGCCGGCGGTGGTGCGTGGACTTCAGGGTGCTATCCGGTCCACGCACTACTGCTACCGTTTCGGTACACAGGTGCTACCAAATACCTCTGCTAAACACTAACCGGTCACTGCATCAACCACCGCCACGTGGGGCCAGCCCAGTCAACGAACATGGCCTTGCCTGGTTCATGCTGCAACGTGGCTACCAGATCATGGGTGCGCATATGCTGCTGGAACTTGGAGCAGAACCGTGAATAACTGTATTTCTTCTGCCCGTCATCGAGGTCGGTGTATTTCATCCAGGCTTGCTGCAACGTGAAGAACCGGTTGCGTTGCAGCTTTTCGGCTACGAGCTCGAAGTCCGGCTCGGAGTAAATGGCGCTGATGACTTTGCGTTTGTCGGGGAAGATTTCGGCCAGTCTCGCGTGCGAGATCTGGCCGATGTTCGCGGTGGTGATCTGGTGAATGTCGATGGCTTTCTTAGCCGTCGAGATGTCTCTTCTCGAACAGTTCACAGATGCGGTGATTTCCGCATAGGTGTGACTGTCCAGGAGCATCTGGATGATGCGTAGGTAATCCATTTTTCGCGGATTCTCCTTGGGTCAAGGATATTCTCTGGAACCATGGGTGGTTCTCGTGAGGGAATATCCGTGCCTAGAAAATCAGCGGAAGATGGCCATCAGTACCGAGTTGGCAGAACGGGGGTACCAGGTTGGAAGAACAGAAGTACCTTCAAACGCTATTCCGCAAACAAACGGCCACGAGTGTACTTGCGCAAGGCTCATATTTTGCCGCGAGACTTCATGGGTATCAAGATGGTGAGTGTGTACAAAGTTTTGAGATTCAATGCCCATGAAGTGATGAGCTTACACGCTCGGCACACGCACATGTGCTCCCAAATGTAACTCTAAATAGCTGAACAGCTACCAACAGCTGACGGCTGTTGGTAGCTGTCTCCACATTAATGAGATTAGTTGTCCACGAGGTCATAAGATCCTGGGCCTACAACGTGGCGGAATTTCTCACCAGTTCGCAATACCAGAAGTGCCATTTCAAGCCATAGGAACCCGCTTAAGGGCTACGAAAAGAAGTCGAGTATCATGCTTGGCTTAAAGGTCAAATGCTCTTGCGATATATTCATTCATCATTTCCGGAAGCGGTGGCTTATGCCCATCACGATAGAACACCAAATCAAATTTAACGTTTTCGTTATGATAATTTCCTTTGGAAAAGTCTAGGCCTAAAGACTTAGCAAATGGAATGCAATGATTTAAAGTATGAAATTTATCTCCAGTATTTTGGATAAACCACACTTTGTTTCGCGCTTCATTTGAGTTATATAGAGCGCCTAAATCAAACCGTGTCGCATTCGACACCAGCTTCTGCTTCAGATCATCCCATGTTGAAAAAGCTGACGATAATAGACGGGTTCGATGACCTTGGCGGTAACCTTCCGCACTTGTTTGCGGTGAGAATGGAAGCGCCACAGAACCATCAATATGGAAAGATGTGGCCAACGCAGCAAAACCTCCACCGCTGCTTCCAGTCAATACGATTTTATCTGCAGAGAGATGCCGTGCAAACTCTCTCACGAGAGTTGTGATCATTTCATGACCATCGTCAACTTCATCCCCTACGTACCAAGCAAGCCCTAATTCATCATGCGTCTGTAGAGACGGATCTGAAATGAACAACACAGACCCATCGAACCGCTTCACAGTATTTTTGAACTCAAATCGGGGCAGAGTGTACTTTTCTCGGTCTAAGGCACCGTGAAAAACGACTAACAGCCTATTAGACTTACGGCGAATCAGCAGAGCATCTAAATTTAATCTCTTAGCAATCTTGCCATCCGGAACTACCCGAAACTGTTGTTCAAATTCAGTCTCCAACTCAACGAATGGCGATTCTTTAGTCGAACATACCGCATCCCATTCAAGATACACACAGTCATTTATTTGAGCAGTTTCCGTGCTGTTAAGGTCATTTCTTTTCTTTTCGAAGTCTTGATCTTTCACCCAAAGATCTAAATCGAAAGTAGAGATTTGTCCCACTAAAGCGGTCATTTCTTCCATACTACGTTTTCCTAGCTCTTAATTTCTTCAGATTCCAGCACAGTTAGTCGACTGATATTTTCGTCAACAACCTTATATTTAGGGAAAGAGGAGATCCACTCCCGGACCGTTTCCTGTTCACTTTCCCTGTGAGTGTCATCGAGCACGATAACAGCGCTATCATTCAGTTTTCCCGCCATAACATAAACGGCCGGACGCCGAGCATTGGGACCGGTTGACTCTGGAGGACCGTCAACGAAGAGCAAATCGACGTTTGCCAGATCTTTCAGCGCGCCAGGGGAATACCAAGAATATTCTTCCCCGCCAACTTGAATCTGTTCCAACGGTGCTAGACGCAGCTCAACTATATCGCTGAGTCCATGGCGATCGACTTCGAGTTGAGTGCGCGAGAGATACTCTTCGAGATGATCAATCGAAATTATGCGCGTTCCAAACTTTTTACAAATGTAGGCCATCCAAATAGTGGATGTACCCCCACCAAATTCGACGATGACTTTTGGTTGTTCTCGCTCCAAGACATCGATTAGGTGAAGTAGCGCCTGAGCGTCCAGCGCATAACCGCCTGTAGGAGGGATCAAAGAATCGACTTCTGCCATTCTTGGCGCCAGTTTTACGAGTGCTTCCATCTGCCGCGTGCTGTCACGGACAGTCTCAGTTATATGCCTGCGCAGCTGTCGACGGCTGTTTAGGCTGTCACGCGCGACTTCTCCGGCAAGTGCTGCAAGCGAGTCCTTGCTCAAATTCACATACCGTGCGAGATCTCCAACACGTTCCAATTCATTGCTGACTTCGTGAAGACGGGCGTTGACATTTTCCCTAAGATCTTCGAGTAAGGATTCAAGATGCTTCGACCGAATGTCCATTGAACTCGTCAATTTCTTAACATCGAGTTCCTGCCCCAGAAGCTCAATGTTCTCCGAAATCGTTCGGAATACAGATACTACATTCGTCCACTTTTTAATCTGCTGAGATTGGGAAGAATCCAAATTCTCTATAATTGAAGCGCGCTCTTCGGACAAAAGTCGCTCTAAAGAATTCACCTGATTAGAAATATTATCCGTTTGCGCATCATATTCCGACAGGAGGCTAACTTTCATCTTGTCAAGCTCAGCCCGAACCACTTCGGGAACCAGGTCGAAAGAATCTTTCGATTCCGAACGCTGCCGTTCCAGTAGTCCAATTAGTCGTCTTTCCATTCGTTCTACTCGCACACGAACGTTAGAAAGCTCAGGGTTGACACGAAGCTTGTTAACAATTTTACGTTCCAGAAGATTGAGAATTTCATAATTCCGAGAATCTAGGTTGTTCGACAAGCGAAGACCGGCCAAGATTTCAGCTTCTGCATCATGGAATGCTTTGGTTTCCCTTTGATAAATGTTCGCGAGCTTTCGTACACGAGTCTCAATATCATTGAGTTGATCTTTATATCCGCGGATTTCATCTATTGTACGATTTATTCGCGTTAATTCAGAACTATTCTCCGCTTCATTCTCGATCTGGAAATTCAATACCTTCTGGACGTTAGTCCGCAGTTCTTCTCTGGTTGAGCGAGACTGCTTTTCAACCTCGACCACGAGTTGGCTAACATTTTTTTCTATAAGCTGTGATTTACGAATCAATTCGCGGTGGCTTTTTCCAGAAAAATTCTTTGCATCCAATGTACGCAGATCGATTTCAGTAATCTTTGCTGACGAGTCCTCAGTTCGCAGGCTCATCCGATGCACTCTGCGCAAATTAACCACACTTAACAGTACAAGAGATAAAAAGAGTAAAAGTATCGTTATTCTACTTATGGATGAAAGTCCTATAATTTCGAATACTATTCCGATAACGGTCAACAAAAAAGACCCTATCACTATAAATTGGACTTTTTTTGAAAGTTCTTTAATCACTTTAATTCCTCCACTAGACCAAACCAAAAAGACCATGGAAAGATTGTTCGATCCTGCCATTTAAACCGAACATATGTGTCAGCCCTTTCCGTGCCTTGCTAGTTTGTTCTAGATAAGCTTCTTTATTCCGCCAATAATAATCCACTAGTTGAGCAACTCCTGTTACGTCGGAGTACAGTGCAGTATCGGCATGCGCGTTTCGGAACTTTTCGGGGAGAATGACGACCCGACCCGTAGCCGCAGCCTCGAATGCCTCTCTGCAAATGAGCTCGGATGAATCTTCGCTCGGAAAGTATACAAAGAAATCGATGGCATTCATATAATCGTTCGGGTCGATCTCACCTTCTCTGAAGGAAACCCAACTATCAGCATAATACTTCTGCTTAAGGTTTCCGAGCGCTCCACGAGCATCACCCAGGGTCCATACTTCAGAAGACTCGCCAGTCGGCCATAACTGTTCTATGACATCCTTCTCAGGCCACTGCAAAGCATTATTATGACAGCTACGTCCAATAATTGGCGTTGAACGATGCTGAGAATTATTTATTCTTGCCTTCTCACTCCAACGATTTAGATCCAATACAAGTGGCCATTCATTATGCAATGATTTCATTCCAGATTCTTCAACTTCGACGAAACCTTGCGTCAGCCCTTTGGGGAATGTCCATAGAACTTCAGCAGAGAAATATTTCTGCGCGTTATTTGAACAATCCGAATATGAATATCGGATTAAATCACAATTAGCTTCCGATGCTAATTCGAACGGTGCCATGATAATCTTTCCAACATCAAGATTTGACTCTTGTGTCGTTGGAAATTGCATTATCGATGGATCATGAAAAATCAAGTTTTTAATTACGATATCTTGGTCCGTGGTGACCTGTGTAATTTGTCCGTCGTTGATGAGACTTTGTATCTGCCAATTCGGTTTAAATGACGTGCGAGCAATAGAATTAGGGGATTCCATTTGCATCATACCGACACGGAATCCGCTGCTAACAAAGTATTCCGCTTCCTCTACCGCGCATCTGAGCCAACCATTAGAAATGCGCCAATCAGCGACCAAGACTATATCCAGCACATTTAGCTTTGGTTTTTCAATTTGGAAGCGGGGCGGGATGGGTAGCGGATCTGGTACGTTTTCGCATATCGACAACGCCGACGCAGGGGTACTCGAATGCCAATATAGTGCTGCGTTCCAGAATGCTCGACGGGATTGATGTGACCATCCTGAAGAGAAATCACCTCGGGATAATGAATTTGGCATCAAGCGGATGATATATAGAGTGTCTCGGATTACACCGACAGTACGATTAGAATAGAACTCAATTCGTTGTCTAAATTCGCTGTCGGCGGCCTTTCTCGCATTTAAGTATCCACCAACCTCACGTGCGAGTTGAAGCGGAGTCATGAAACTCACTTCACACTTTCGTGTCGGACTAAGCCCTGGCATGATGCGACATAGGTTCTCATCCGTACGAACAGCAGACGTCATCACACCCGCAGCTTCAGGGTTTTCTAGCAAGTACTTTACTTGACATTCCAGTCGTTCAGGATGAGACCAGTCATCTGAATCTTGCCCTGTAATGAATTCACCAGCAGCAACTTTCAAACCGACATTACGCGCCTGATACGTGCCACCATTCTCATCAAGCAGGATTACTCTGACTCTGGAGTCGAGCTCCGCCAACCGCTCTAGCAAATTATTCGCACGGTTCGGGCTTGCGTCATCAACAATTATTAGTTCTAGATTTCTCCAAGTTTGATTTAAAATTGATTGTGCTGCAGCCAGAAAAGCTTCCGGTTCAGGATCATAGCTAGTCATGATGACCGAAACAAGTGGACCTTCAATTACATGGTGGAGATCATTCTCTGCAACCAAACGATCAAAGGGGTTCTTAGCTTCTCCACGTAATGTGACCGGTGATCTTTCATCTTCTTCGAAGATCCTGTTAAAGCCCCGTATCCAGGAGCCATAGTCATTCTTCTTTGACCCCTTGAACGGATTGTATAGATCAACTTCTAGGTACCCATTCTGGAGCTCTTTGAGTTCTGGGTTATCGTCTAGATAATTTTCTGCTTCCTCGAATGAGGCGGACTCGAAAATTAATTCAAACTCGAGCTGTCGATATTTCCGCAATGAACTAATATGAGGTAAATTTTCGTTTGCTATTCGAAGTAATCTGAGTCCGGTTGACCGGTCCTCAGCATAAATATTCTGCAGAGCAACGATCCGCCCCAATGAAGCAAGAGCTTCAAAGTTAATATCGCCGTCTCCAAGTTCATCAAGTTTTTCTGAAAGTTCTTCAAATGTGGTTCCTCGGCCAGCTACGGCCGTGGCCAAAACGTCACGGTATCGCACTGATTTTGCAAGGAGTGCGTGTTCCTCTGCTTGCGGCAGGCTTCGGCGGATTCGTTCCGCGTAGGATTTGAGCAACATGCTGTAACTAAGGTTCAACGTCAGCGCAACTTTCATCCATGCTTGTATCTCTAGAATTTAGTTTAGTAGATGATCGCGAAAGTCACTGCTCTCGTGACAATTTTTGGCTGGTAAGTTTTCGATGTGAATCGTCCCGGGTTTTATGCCGCTTTCTATTGAGAGAATGGAAAGCATGCCCAAGCAGTACACCCCCGAAGTCAAAGCGGCTCTTCAGATTTCAGAGTGTAAACGCTGTCTAAACCCGCCAGCTTCCAGCAACGACCGAGCAATATAATGCGTCGGATTCCTGAACCCCAATGCGATACCCCGCAAATGCTCCAGCCTCCCATTTAACGCCTCGGTTGGGCCGTTCGAGCTACCCACATGATCAAAGTACGCCAGGATGTCATCCTTGCGCCGCTTCAACGTAGTTCCTAGTCGCTTCAGCTCCGGCAACCCCGCAGGAACCTTGGCACCGATCTCGTCAATCAGCGTCGATAGCGCCTATTTGCCGACCTCCGGCTTCGACTGCCGATACGCATCAACCATCCGCTGATACACGCTCCATACCAGCTGCACCGGCTGGTATGCCGGCTCGGCGAAAAGATCCTCCAACCGGGATTTCTGCTTCTCGATCGCCAAGTCCAATCCCACCGTCAACGTCCTGCGAGCCTTATAGAGCGGGTCGTCTTTCAACCCTCGCCGCCCGTGCTGCTCGCGTTGCACCCGCTGCCTGCTCTTATCCAATGCATCGGAGCCCAGCTTGACCACATGGAACGGGTCCAGCACCTCCACCGCATCGGGCAGTTCCTCGGCGGAGGCGGTTTTGAAGCCGGTGAATCCGTCCATCGCGACCACCTCGATGCCTTGCTTCCACTGTTCATCACGCTCACTGAGCCAGGTCTTGAACACCGCCTTGGACCGACCAGGGATCATATCCAGCAGTCGCGCCGTGCCTGTGCCCTCACGGACCGCGGTCAGATCCACGATCACCGTCACGTACTTGTCCCCGGTGCGGGTATGCCGCCAGACATGCTCGTCAACACCGAGGACTTTGACCCCGTCAAACCGTGCCGGGTCACTGATGAGCAACCGTTGTCCTTCGGACAGTACTGCGTCGTTGGCGGTATTCCAGGCCAGTCCGAGGCCTTCGGCAATACGGGAGACGGATAAGTGCTGGCAGACCAGCCCGGCCAGCGCCCTCCTGAGGCCGGTGCGGCTGATTTTCTGGCGTGGCGCCACTGCTTCAGTGAGGTCCTCGCGCCACACATGGTGGCAGGTGATGCACCGGTAGCGTCGGTGCTTGATGAGCAGAACGGTGGGCCGCCACTCGAAGGGTGCGTGGGCGATGCGGCGGGTGACTGTATCCCGTGGTGAGCCTTGGCATCCGCAGCTGCGGCACCACGGATCCGGGGTGGTGACTTCGCAGAGGATTTCGGCTTTCTCATCCGTGAGGTTCTGGCCGATCGCGGTCAGCCCCAAGTCGTCGATGCGGGCGAAAGTCGTGAGGTCCGACGCGGTGAAGGTAGACTGGTGCACTGTCGAGGTCTTTCGATGATGGGTAGTGTGGTAACTTCCATTCTTCGCGAAGACCTCGACTTTTTTAGGTTTTCGACATGCCCGGGATCCGGGGTGCTGGGTTCAGCTGGCTACACTCTTATTTCTGAAGAGCCCATAAACCTTGGTGTCAACCAAACCTTAAGCAGACCCTTCTGCACTGGAGCCTTGGCTAACAAGGCGGACGTGGATGACGTGGTCGTGGAATGGGTGCACTGGTACAACAACGACCGGTTGCACTCGACCCTCGGATATCGGTCTCCGGTTGAATTTGAAGAACTCTATTATGATGAAATGAGTGGCTCGTTACCCGATGAAGCCGCCAGTAAACTGGCGGCGTAATTTCCGGGACGGTTCACTATTCAAATATCCTCCGATTATTTGTTCAATCTGCGGCGAGGGAGCGTTCGGAAAATCTCCAGCGGTCCGCACGATGCTGCCGACCTGAAGATTCAGTCCTGGCATCAGGCACGCGACTGCCCGCATGCAGGATATTCGAATCAAGTAAATCTATCGGTTGTGCTCGTGGAGTACATAGGCCGACGGACTCGGTGATTCTCAAGTAATCACTGAAGATGATCGGCAAACCTCTGACTTCAGCAAAACTACTGCACAATTCACTTCGATGCGATCAGTTGATATTGAGATGGTGTTGGGCCCGTTCAGATTCAAGTGGAGCCATTGGCTCCCAATTGCGATCGCGAGCGATTTTCTGACCGTCGCGGAGACCTTTAAATAGGTTGGACGTTCCGCGTATGGTCTTTTCGACCAAGATAAGGCGCAAGATTTCCTTGATAAATGTCAACGCAGTCCCGAGCGCGAACGCGCCAGGGTGCCACATTCCGTGAACCCGATAATATTGCTTTAGAATGGCACGGTTCCGCATGATGTAATAGCGATAGGGGTCGCTAGAGGCGTTGAAATGGCGTACGCCTAAATCAAGCTGCCTTATATCGCGCGTACGTCGCAGAACAAATTCATTGACGATAACGGCAGTGGTTATCCTTGAAGCCAACCAACCGTATAACTGATCGTCCCAATATATGAAGAATCTAGGATCGGGAAAGCCGATGCGTCGTACCACATCTCGATGGATAAACATTCCTTCGAAACAGCCGGAATTCATCTCCCGATATCCCGTCACGTCAAATTCGCTTGGGGCAAAGGGAATTGGGATAGCCAAACGGTCAGAGATCCGATACTGCCAATAGAATTCGCTACCGTCAAAATCGTAGCGTCGCCCTTGTATGACTTAGAACCGAGTCACCCATTTCCCGAGCTTGCCTAATCCGTCGGATATGACCTCGACATCGTCATCCATCATCCAAGTCCACGATGCACCGAGTTCATAGGCAGTCTTCACTCCGGTATGGAACCCGCCAGCACCGCCGGTGTTAGTCGAGAGCTTCTTATATACGACCGCGGCATCAAGGCTACGGGTATGACTCTCGACGATCTCACGAGTGTCGTCGGAAGACGCATTGTCGATGATAACCACGTGTCCGGGCATCGGATCCATCAAGTGGATGCTATTGAGGAGTCGATCAAGCAGATGCGAACGGTTGTAAGTCACGATCACAATCGCTGTTTCCGACGGAGCGAAACTCGGCTTGGCGGTTTCTGCTGTACCTCTTGAATCATCCCTCATATCAAAATCAAGTTTATCCCAATAAATGGCATTCAGCTAATTACCAGCCCAGTTCTTGTTTTAGAAACCTAAATTCAATCAACAATTAACCATACGTTCACGTAAATTTCTCATCCTATTCATATTTTGATTCGTTATTAAACTCTTAGGCGGTCGTAGAAACTTTTCAGGAAATGGGTTGGCAGTATCATTCTCTTAATAATTATTACATTTGAAACCTTGCACAAATAGCGCAAATCGCTGCCGACACTTTAGTAGTCCTGCCTCCATTCATGCGAAAAGAATTGACGTACAGTCAAAAGCAGAACACTGAGACTGAGGGGTGCTGCCGCGAATTACATCCGAAGCACTTTTACACTCACAATTCGGGCATCAGTCGACGCAGTGTGCATCAGAAGCAACGAACGATGAATGAACGCTAAATCAGTGCTTTAAGTAAGCAACCCGTCCGGTGATCTATGAGATCTTCGGACGGGTTGCGAATGAGATTAAGTTCAGTTAGTCAGAGACTACCGCTGCACATTTGCGGACATTACGGTCATCCAGTGCGCCTGACGCATGACGCAGCACCTAGTCAGCCAGGTTGATCTCTCGTGCAACACTGGCACCGATCGCAGCGCCAACCACGTCTAGCACGCCCTGCGGCAGCGCCGAATCGATGTTGATGACTGCCAACGCTTCAGCCTTCTTTTCGTCGCGCGATACCTGCATGCCGGCGATGTTGACGCCCTGCTCCCCCAGTACGTTGCCCAAGGAGCCGACGACGCCCGGACGATCCGCGTAGCGAACGACGATCATGTGATCGGAAATCGGGATTTCGATCTCGTGACCGTTGATGCCCACCAGCTTCTCAATCTGCTTGGGCCCGGTCAGGGTGCCAGCCACTGCAAGCTGGTTCCCTTCATTGGTGGATCCCTTGATGGTCAGCTGGTTGCGGTACTCAGGCGAGTCTGGGGTGGTGATCAGACGAGTGGCGACGCCGCGCTGCTCAGCCAAGACTGGTGCGTTCACGTAGGAAACCTGGTCCGACACAACATCCATGAAGACGCCCTTGAGCGCGGAGAGCTCCAGAGCCTTGACGTCGAGTGTAGCGATTTCGCCAGCAACCTCAACATCAATGCTGGTCAGCGAACCGGATGCCAACGCGTTGAAGATACGGCCAAGCTTTTCAATCAGCGGAATACCCGGGCGGACGTTCTCATCGATCACGCCGCCTGCAACGTTCACTGCATCTGGAACCAGCTCGCCAGCCAAGGCCAGGCGCACCGACTTGGCAACCGAAACACCGGCTTTCTCCTGTGCTTCGTCGGTCGAAGCACCCAGGTGCGGGGTCACAGTGACATTGTCGAATTCGAAGAATGGGAGGTCAGTGCTTGGCTCCTTGACGAAGACGTCAATGCCAGCACCGGCAATTTCTTCATTCTTCAATGCTTCATACAGAGCGTCTTCGTCCACCAGGCCACCACGGGCCACGTTGACCACGTAGGCGGAATTCTTCATCTTGGTGAAGGCTTCCTTGCCCAGCATGCCCACGGTTTCCGGGGTCTTCGGCATGTGGATGGTGATGAAGTCGGCTTCAGCCAGCAACTCGTCCAAGGTCAGCAAGGTGACACCCAGTTGTGCGGCACGTGCCGGGGTGACGTATGGGTCATAGGCAACGATCTCCATGCCAAAGCCCTGCAGACGTGCGGCAACCAGTGCACCGATGCGGCCCAGACCGATGATGCCGGCCTTCTTCTCGAAGAGTTCAACGCCAGTGAAGGAGCTTCGCTTCCATGCGCCGCTCTTCAGCGATGCATTGGCTGCTGGAATGCGGCGTGCCAGCGACACGATGTGGCCAACGGTCAGTTCGGCGGCGGAGATGATGTTGGAGGTTGGTGCGTTGACTACCATGACGCCAGCCTGGGTGGCTGCCTTGATGTCCACGTTGTCCAGGCCCACGCCGGCGCGGGCGATGACCTTGAGGTTCTTTGCGGCGGCAATTGCCTCAGCATCTATCTGGGTGGCGGAGCGCACGAGGATTGCGTCTACGTCGGCAATGGCTTCGAGCAGCTGGGAGCGGTCGGCTCCGTCGGTCTGACGAATTTCAAAGTCGGGGCCGAGGGCAGCAACGGTTGCTGGGGAGAGTTGTTCGGCCAGAAGTACGATTGGCTTGTTGTCAGACACTGGTGTGGCACCTTTGCGATTTCTTGGGCTGATGCTTGCATGGAAGCAGCTGTTAATCGCTGCTTCCATTTCCAGAGTAGCGCTATGTATCCTCCGTTTTCCCTTGAATTCACGCATGTTACGCAGGGAAAATCCGACTTTGTGAAAACTTTCACTTATTCGCTAGACTGTGACGAGCACTAACTCGCGCCGCGTGGTCAAGCCTACATTTACCGCGCAGGACCGTCGTGGATTACGTAATAATTCCCCGTACCGCAGGTCCATTTGAGCTGGGCCCCCGGCACCGATACATCACGTCAATTTCTTGCCACAGCGGATCCGTTCAGCGTTCAAACGATACTCATGCTGTTGCCCACTTCCTGCCAAATCGAGTACAAGCACTTATGGACGCGGTAATGCACCCCGGATACCATCAGTGAGCATCTGAATCCTCCGCTACACCAGGAGTTGCGGACTTATCTTCTTGGGGAGCCATGGAAACACGTATCGGGATTATTGGCGGCGGGATCCTCGGGATTGCCATAGCCCGCGCCCTGTCCACCACCGCGGGGCATCACGTCACGGTGCTAGAGAAGGAAACAACCCTGGCCAACCACCAGACCGGACGCAACTCCGGCGTAGTCCATGCTGGGTTGTACTACCAGCCTGGCTCGCTCAAGGCCCAGCGCCCTAAGCTCCCCAGCAGTTCCCTCCATCCGCCAATCCGTCAATCGTCTGCCGGGCATCCAGTCCGGCAGGTGTCCAGTTCCTGGCACGGAATCGCCAGGTGGCCTGCGTCCTACTTGGCTGATCGCAAATCGAAGAAGATGAAGCTCAAGAACGCGTCCCGCTCGCGTATCCTCTCGGGCACGATCTGCTCGGGCGCGTCCTTGGAATAAGGCGGTTCCCAGACTTTCTCGATGCTGAAACCGGCTTCCAGGAAGGCGGTCATGGTCTCATGCAGCGGCCGATGCCAATAGGTCAGCGACGCGGCCTGGCCGGCGAAGGACAGTTCATCGGTGTACTGGACCCGCTGGAAATAGTCTTCACCCGGGTGATTCCACGGGTACAAGATCGGATGGTTCAGCGAGAGCAAGAGCCTGCCGCCAGGCTTGAGCACGCGCCTGATTTCTGCCAGTGCCCGCGTCCAGTCCTCCATGTAGTGCAGGACCAGCGAGGCTATAGCGCCGTCGAAGGACTCCGCGTCGTAGGGCAAGTGCTCCCCCAGATTGGCCACCTGCAGATCGGCCCCGTCACCGAGCCGCGCACGCGCCAGATCGATCATCGCCTGGCTCGCATCGAACCCGCTCACGAATGCACCGCGCGCCATGAGCTCGTGCGCGAGCGGTCCCGACCCGCACCCGATATCGAGGATCCTGCGCCCGGCGACCTCGCCGGCCATCTGCAGCATTGCCGGACGCTCGTAGAAGGCATTGAGCAAGCTCGAATCATTCTCATCCGAATAAGCCTGGGCGAAGTCGTCATAGTTGGTTCCAGTAGCCACCGCTCAGCTCCACTCAAGTTCATTTTTGTTACTTCTGAGATTTTTTAAGACCCCACAATATCCGTTTTTCAAGAAACTCGCGTTTTCTCGGCCTTGCCAGCCAATATATTTAGCGTCCGCATCGTTTTATTAATCTTCGATGTTGACGAAAATGAAAATCATCCGATACGCTGTCGCCATATCACTCGACCGGATGTTGGGGGTCCGGCAAAACTTGGGGAAAGCCAGTTGATCGTGGGGATCAAGTGGCTGAAATTTTGGCACTCGTTTTGGGAAACGAGCACCATATTCAACGCACCAGTCTGCGTTCTCTAGGTTTAGCACCCCCAGTGTCCACGGATATTGGGGAATTCTTTTGTTTGGCAATCCTGTTGGGGACAGAGTTGCGCGTCGGAAATTGAACCGCCGCCATCAATCAACGCCGTTTTTCTAGCGAGCTTCATCGTTCAAGACGATTTCCGGTGCCGCCTTGGCCCTGGCGCTAACAGCGTCAGTTGCCTTGCCTGCGGTACCGCAGACGTTTACAGCGGCCACCGCAGCCCAGGCTGATACGGAACTAGCCGCTACCGTCGAACCGACCCAGGACTCGAGCACCGAGATTTCCCGCACGAGCGGCCCGGCCGGCGAACGCTCAGCCAGCGCATCGGCAACCGCCAGTGCTGAGGAAGTTCTGAAGACCAAAGAACCGGAGCTTCCATCGCCATCTGAAACGACAGCAGCTCCAACCGCTCAAAGTACCGCGAGCCCGGAACCGACGAGCTCACCGAGCCCAAAGCCCTCCAGCGCGCCGAGCCAGTCCGCTTCGCCTGATCCAGCCCCCACGCTTGCTCCCTCGCCAATTTTGATTCCAGAAGCCACGAAGGCTCCAAAGAACACTGATTCTTCGCCGAGCGCCAGTGCCAAGCCGAAAGAATCCGCTTCAGCGAGCCCCGAGATGAAGCTTCAAGAGCAGAACGAAGTCATGAATGCAATCACTTCGACCTGCACGGACACGCAGTTCCTCAACGCAGTCATTGGTGGCGTCGAAATCGATGGCAACCTCTGCTCCAATGGCGCAGAGGATTGGACCACGATACTGAATGGTCCTGTCGCAAATGACGGCAACAACGACAGCACGCAGTTCACAGAGGGCGCTTCCGAAACCAACTGGCCTTGGACAGGACAAAAGATCGCGGGCGTCAACACCGCCGGTGACAAATCCGACATCACCAAAATCTACGCCACGCAGCGTTCTGTCGACGGAAACGTCTACGCCTTCTTCGGCTTCGAGCGTGCCACGGCGAACGGTACTACTCAATTCGTCATTGAGCTGAATGCCGAACCGAACCCCTCGCCTAATTCCCCGTCTCCGAATCGCAGCACCGGCGATTTGCGCCTGCTCATCGAGCAGGGCGGAAACAACACCTTGACCCTGACTCGGGCCGACGAGTGGAACTCAACCGGTGCCACTACTGGTTCGTGGACCCGGCTGCCCAGCACCGCCGGCTTCACCGGCATCGCGAATGACAAGGCCATTGGAAACTTCGACCGTACCGGGAATCTGGTCAAGGGTGCCTTCGCCGAGATGAGCCTCAACCTGACGGCCCTGTTCGGCAATGCGGATTGCAGCGGCAACTACGGAACTCTCAATGTCCGCTCCAGCGCTTCGGGTGATACCTCTTCCCTGAAAGACTGGGTGAAGCCGATTGCCTTGAGCATTCCGAGCACCTGCTCAAGCGTCCAGGTCGATAAGATCTGGGAGATTGACGGCCAGAGCTACAGCCACGGGCAGCAGCCAGCCGGATTCACCGCCGCACTGAAGCTCGGTGGCCGAGACGATGCGGTCTTCGGCACCAGCTATGCCACCCGGAGCAACGGCTCCAGCTACGAGCAGGGACAAACTGTCACCATCGATGAAACCGTCGACGCCTTGCCCGCAGGCTGCACCAACGTCGCTTCCGGAGATATCGGATCGCACACTCTGGGCGCCGGACACAATAGCTTCACCATCACCAACAAGGTGACCTGTACTGAACTGACCCTGGTCAAGAAGGTCGTTGGCGATGCCTCCGCGGACAGCTGGACGCTCACCGCGACGGGCCCTACCCCGCTCAGCGGAGCCACCGGCTCGACTGCTGTCACCGATGCGGGCGTCAAGCCAGGCACCTACACCTTGGGTGAGACTTCGGGTATCGAGGGCTACCGCCTGACCAGCATCAGCTGCGGCGAGAACCACCCGGTGACGCTGGACGAGAAGACGGTAAGCATTGCAGCTGGCGACAAGGTCACCTGCACGCTGACAAATACCGCCGAGGTGGCATTGACTGTCACCAAGACGTGGATTGTCAACGAGGTTGAATACCCGGACGGCGAGCAGCCTGTTGGTACCGCCAAGCTCACCGTGGACGGCGAGAAGGCCGCATTCGGCGACACCATCACCGGCTACCTGATCGGCGATGAGGTCGCGATCGCTGAAACTGTCGAAGACCTGCCGGCACTGTGCACGCTGACCAGCACCACCATCGACGGCATCGAGGGCAAGACAGCTGCCCATGCCATGACCGGTGATCCCGATCCAAACGTCGTCAAGGTCGTCAACACGGTTGACTGCGTCCAGCAGCTGACCCTCATCAAGAAGGTCGACAACGAGGAGTTTGCAGGCACCAGCACTCCCGACGACTGGACCCTGACTGCAACGGGCATCGACCACGAGTCCGTGTCAACCGGCAAGACAGGCGATGCTGCGGTGACAAAGGCCGAGGTGCCCGTCGGAAACTACACCTTGTCGGAGAACGGTCCGGCAGGCTATGCGGCCGGCGCATGGACTTGCGAGGGCACCGGCAGCTACGCGGACGGCAAGCTCAAATTGGAACTCGGCCAGGAAGCCACCTGCACCATCGTGAACACCGCGAATCCGGGCGCAGTCACCTGGACCAAGACCGATGCGCAGTCCCGGTTCCTGGCAGGATCCGAATGGGAACTGACCGGACCTGATGCCGGCACAGCCGTAGCCATCACCGACTGCACCGAGGAGGGATGCGCCGGGCCGGATCTGGATCCACGAGCTGGCCACTTCATGCTGGAAGACCTTAAGTGGGGCAACTACACCTTGACCGAAACCTTGGCACCTCCGGGCTACAAGCTCGGAGAAAATCCAAGCATCGATTTCACTGTTGCCGGTGATGAACTGCAGGTTGAACTTGCAGCAGTCGTCAACGAGCAACAGGAGGGACCGGCCCTGCCGCTGACCGGCGGCATCGGACGGGACCACGTATATCTTCTAGGCGGCACGCTCCTCACGCTGGGGCTTGGCGCGCTAGGGACCCGGTTCTGGACCACCCGGCGTAATCGCACGATTCGCTAGGTCCTCGAACCACCACATCACCACGCGCTGCCGGATTCATTTTGGGGGGCCGGCAGCGCACCATTCGCAAACACTTCACTAGGGAGAGAACGTGTTCACCGAACAGAAACTCGGCAAGCTTCTTGCCGGAGCCAGCGCACTGGCGCTGGCAGGCGTTGGATTCTTGGGGGCCACCGCCGCAAACGCCGCTGAAACCGGAAACATCGACGGCAGCAAGCTGGGGTCGATCACCATCCACAAGTCCGCGGCCGCCGCAGGAGAGGCCGGCGACGGCACCGCGCTGCCGGAGGATCCTCAGCCAACCCTGGAGGGTGTCACCTTCACCATCCAGCCGGTCTTGCATGACGGGGTCGAGCTGGATCTGAGCACCGCCGAAGGCTGGGAGCTCGCAGAGGCGCTGGGAACAACCCCAACCCTCCCGCTGACCGGGGATTACTCGCTGGGCACTAGCCAGGCAGTGACCACCGATATCAACGGCGTCGCCACCCTGTCGGGTCTGAAGCTCGGCCTGTACCTGGTGACCGAGACCGATTCGGGCAACAACCTGATCAAGGACAAGAGCGCACCGTTCTATGTTTCCGTGCCTAATCCGCAAGAGAATGGCGCGTGGAACTACGACGTGCATGTCTACCCGAAGAACACGCTGAACGAGATCAACATCGTGAAGACCGTGGATGATGCGGCACTGCTCATGGGCGATACCGTCACTTGGACCCTGGAAACCGAAGTTCCGGCTTCCTCGCTGCCGTACAAGTCCTTCAAGCTGACCGATGTCCTGCCAACCGGGCTTGAATTCATCTCCTGGGATTCCGTCTCCATCGGTGGCACGCCACTTGGTGATGGCGACTACACCATCTCGGATGACAACACGGAGATCACCCTCACCGCGGCCGGCTTGCTGAAGCTGGACGGTGCCGGAGCCACCACCTTGACCGCAGTGCTGAAAACCAAGGTCACCGCCATTCCAGAGGATGGCAAGATCACCAACGATGCCACTGTGACCATCAACGGCACCAGCGACAACGACCCGGCCACCACCAACCTGGGTACGCTGAAGCTGATCAAGATGGATGAAGACCAGAAGATCCTGCCGGGCGCCGAGTTCGAGCTGTACGCAGAGGCTCCAGTTGATGGCCAGCCAACTGGCGAACCGCTGGCCACGGGCGTATCCAACGAGAACGGCGAGATCATCTGGCAGCTGCACCTTGGCATCGAGGGCGACGCCACCGAGGACTACTGGGTTCTGGAAACCAAGGCACCGGCCGGCTACGTGCTGCCAGCCAACCCTTGATCCGGTGAACTGATCGTCAACGGTGGCGAGGTCATCACCAACGAGGTCACCAACCACAAGCCAGTGGGTCCTAACCTGCCAATGACCGGTGCACAGGGAACCATGCTGTTCTCGATTGCCGGTGTCGGCCTGATGGGTGTGGCCGCTGGCGGCGCCCTGCTGCAGCGTCGCCGGGCACGCCAGGGGAACTAGTTCCCTCAGCCGCGATCCCGCAACTCACTAAGTGGTGGGAGGCACCATGCCTCCCACCACTTAGCCGTTTCAGAACCACTTTTCGCCAACTTCAACGGTCTAGAAACCAGGACGGCAAATGACCACCATGCACTCGGCTCATTCCCTAGCTTCCGGGAAGCCGCAAAGATGGAAGCTTCCGAAGACAACTTTGGTGATAGCTCTCGTCTTTCTCCTTGGTAGCCTGACCCTGCTGTACCCGACTACGGCCAGCTGGTTTGCGCAATACAATCAATCCCAGACCATTGGAGTCATCAACTCCGACATTTCTGCCGAGGAGCCAGAGCTTCTGCACAAGGAAGTGGCAAGGGCGCAGGAGTACAACGAGAAGCTCGTGGGCGGGGCGTTGCTCTCCCCCAGCAGCAACGTGCCAACCAGTGACGGCCGCACAGCATCTGGACTGCGGTACGACGATCTGCTGAACGTCAGCAGTGATGGACTGATGGGACGACTGCGTATCCCAGCCATCAACGTTGACCTGCCGATCTATCACGGCACCGATGCGGCGACGCTCGAACGCGGTGTAGGCCACCTGGAAGGCACCGCCTTACCGGTGGGCGGCATCTCGCGGCATACGGTGCTGACCGCGCACCGGGGACTGCCCGAAGCGACCCTGTTCAATGATTTGCCCAACCTGGAAATTGGAGACACCTTCACCATCGAAGTTTTCGGCGAGGTGTTGACCTACAAGGTTTTCGAAACCCAGACGGTGCTTCCTGACGAATCCAAGGCTCTCATCCCGAGATTCGGCCAGGATTTGGCTACCCTCGTGACCTGCACTCCGCTGGGAATTAATTCCCACCGCATGCTGGTGACAGCGGAGCGTATCCTGCCGACCCCCATCGCGGATATCGAGGCCAGCGGCAAGACCCCGGACATTCCGGGCTTCCCCTGGTGGGCAGTCTTTGCCGGTGCCGCTCTGGTCTTCTCGGCCCTGTGGGTTTACATGGCTGGCCGGGTGAAGCCAGCCGAGGAAGCTGGTCCCCTCAACTCGTAGGTGAGGCGTTCGGTGTCCGGGCCAACATGGCCTGCATACGCCAAATAATAGGCAACGGCGGCCGCTTCCCGAAGCTATTGCCGTATCCGGTGTGCGAAGCGCAAATGGATACGCAGAGCCAGAGTGCCCACAGTCAATGCCTTCAGGCGAGCATGCCATTTGGCCACGAATCTGTCGTGGCCGACTCCATCCAGGGCTAGAACCGGAGGATTCATTTTCCACGGCGGAACAGCTCGAATGAAATAGCAATACCGGGTTTCAACAAAACTGACGATTCCTGCCGATCCTCCCCGAACTTCACTCGACGAAGTGCAAGTGATCCTGCAAATGCCTGTCTCCGAAGTCGATGAGTTCTATTGCTGCACTTCCCTCGGGCAAAGCGCGGTCCCGTATCACTGGGGAGATACGGGACCGCGCTCCCCTATTTGCGGGGGAACAAACAGGGGCCACAATCGACATTTCGATTCCGTTGGGGGCGGACCTGCCGATTCTTCAAGGAAGCTCTAATACGCTCCTTGAGGTCTAATCATTGCCTTGAATGTATGCCACATGATGATCAGGTCTCCCACTACCGACCAATTTTCGACATAGTACAAATCCAGGCGGACGCTTTCATCCCAGCTCAGATCGCTGCGCCCGCTGACTTGCCACAAACCGGTGAGCCCAGGCTTGATCAGCAGCCTGCGGAAGGTATGCGATTCATAGGCGTCGACTTCGCTTTGCAGCGGCGGCCTCGGGCCAACTAACGACATGTCTCCGCGCAGCACATTGATGATTTGCGGCAATTCGTCGAGCGAAAGTTTACGCAGGAATCTGCCGATTCTGGTAACGCGCGGGTCGTTTTTCATCTTGAACAATGGGCCGGCGCCGTCGTTGGCATGTTGCAAGTCTTTCAGCCGCAGTTCAGCATCAACCACCATTGTCCGGAACTTCAGCATGGTGAATTCCTTGCCGTTCTTACCAACACGCCGCTGGGCGAACACCACAGGACCCGCTGAGTCCAAACGGATTGCCAAGGCGATCACGGCAAATAAAGGCATGCACAACACGAGCCCGACTAGTGAAAAGAGAATGTCCAGAAGCCGCTTGGTTTGCATCATGGCTCCGTCGAATACCGGGGGCTCGACATGCATCAGCGGCAGACCTTCCACCGGACGCATGTGAATTCGCGGACCGGCAACGTCAGTTAGCCCGGCGGCCAGAATCAACTCGGTCTTGGTCTTCTCAAGACGCCAGCCCAACGTCCGTACGGATTCAGCGCCACTGACCAGGCCCCCGGCAACCATCACGGCATCAGCACCATGAATCTGGATGAGCTGCTCCAGTTCTTCCAAGTTGTGGGATACGGGAATATCTCCCAAGGACACGGGAGCGCCGCTGTCCTCGATCAGAGCGACAATTTCGTACATTCCAGCAGACTTCTTGGCGAGTTGCCTTGCCAGGTAGGTGATGTCTCTGGAATTTCCAACCACAATGACACGATGCAAAGTCGCGCCGTTAGCCGCCCTTGCGTGAAGGATACGACGCATCATCCAACGCGCTAGGAGCAGCAAAATGGTTGCTGGTAAAATCCCGGCTAGAATCAGCTCTCTTCCGATGCCCACTTGGCCCGCTAAGGCACCGATGGCAGAAATGCCTGCCGTGACGAAGCTTGCGCCAAGTACACGTTTGTACTCTTCGGATCCCACTCCCAAGGTGTCTGTCCGGCGAGTTCCCCTCACATGCAGCATCAATAACCACAGACTGAAGACTGCAATCCCTGCGGAAACATTGCTGAAGGATAGTTCTATTCCGAAAGCTCCGAAGACTGCAATCATCCAGATTCCTGTGATCGCTGTGTCTGTAACCACCAGGGTTTGCAACCATCGCTGCCGGCGTTCTCGTGCCGGTGCCCAAGCTGGCCTTGCTTCAGTTGCAACTGGTTCCCCGGTGTTGCCCAAAGCATTCAAACTGGATAAACGAGGTTCCCCTACCCCACTTACCATGTATTCCACTTCCCCTCGTGGTCAAAGTTGCGAGTTGGAAGTATGGTGAATCTGTCTTTTCTGCGCATAAGACGCGTATACAAGTTGGCTGACTAGCCAGATCCCCAAAACTCCCCGATCCACAATCTATGCAGTGGGAAGGGACAATTCACGGGTACTTCATACCCGGTATGCTCTCTTTAAGCACTCCCAAGGGAGAGCAGCCTACCTAGTTCTACGTGGTTCCTGGCAGGTGACTACCTAAACCGGTATATTACGCGAGTTCCAGCGCGTTCAGTCCTGTTCTGTCGCTCAGTCCGAGTTTGGCGAAGGCACGGTACAGGTGGCCTTCAACGGTTCTCACCGACAGGTTCAGTTCCATCGCAATTTGCTTATTGCTCAGACCACGAGCCGCCCATTTTGAAATGTCCAATTCCCGGGCCGATAGGCCATGTTGTTCCAGGACTTCCGCCACCGCCGGCAACTTGTCGAACTTTCGTCCCCCTCGGTACAGATGGCGACGGGCTTCGGCGGCTAACTCGCTGTCATCGGAACACGCCCGCAACACTTCCGCCCACACGACATCCTTGGCTTCTGTAGGTACCTGCCCGTTTCCTCGATCGATGAGGTCTGCCAGCCCCTGAGGAGAAGAGCCGAGACGCATTAGTACTTCGGCGATGGCCCTATAGCGTTCTGAAACGGTGCCTCCAGCAAGCCTGCGCAGAACGCCGTTGCTGCCGGCAACGATGTGGCGGGCTTCAGCCGAACGGAATCGGTAAAGATGCCAGAATCCCTGAATGGCGACCTCTGGCAAGGCTGAATTAACGAGTCGCTCGACGGCTTCCTCTAAATTGCTCGCCTCGTCGGATGGCAAGGCTAGTTCCTCCAGTGCTGCCAAAGCCCGGAACAGTGGGTTGGGCTCTGGCAACGAAGATTTCGCGTTGAATGCCAATTCCCGAATCACCGGATCCTGCAGTTCGGGGTCTCGCAATAGCACCGCCACGGCAGTGTGCTGTGCACTATCCAAGGCACCCGCCGCTTTGAAATCAGCGGTAGCCTGAATCAATTCTGCTAGGCAGAGTTCATGCTGCCCAGCGTGCTCTGCCTGCCAAGCTTGTGCGGTCGACGCCAGAGCATTCAGCAGCAGTCCCCGTGGCCAGTAGGCATGCAGCGACTTTTGCAGAACATGCACTTCCTTAATGTCCTTGCCTTGCACTTCCTGAGCCAGCAAGACCGAGGCATATGCACGCAGTTTGTGTCCGAAAGTTCCCTGATCACCAAGTCTCATGACTGCGGCGCCTACCTCCGGATCGTCGATATCCAGGATCAGGTGATCCAGCCCGAACATCAATGCCGAGAAGACGACCTCGATCGGCTGGGAATCTGCGAGAACGGTTTTAAGTTCTTCCGATGGAACGCTACCGTTCCTGCAGGCTTGCACAAAACGTACCAGCGACAACCGCTGGCTTACGTCCCCTCTGGTATCTTTCGACGATTGTTCTTGCATTCGTTCCAGCGCGTTCACGGCGTCCTTTAGAACATCGTTGTTTTCGAAGTACTTTGGCAGAATCGTCACCCAGAAAATTGAGAGCGACTCAGCTTCAGCTTCGGAGACAACGAATGACGACAGGCGGACTAGATCGGCCATGGCGTCAATGTCCTGGCCGGTCTTCGCCATTGCGCGCAGCTCTTCAATTTGGCGCAGCACGGAAACCGGCGAGTTGCTCGGTGCGGTGGCGAGTTCATAGGCTTCACGATATTGCCCTTCGTCATTGGCGGCGCGTGCCGCTTCAGCCAGTTCGTGATCCGTGGCTTCTCCCCCGGCAAGCAACGACCAAAACACCCTGCGCCATCCCATGCCAGTAAATCCGAGGTCGGCATAGCTGGGGATTGCCATCAATTCTCCCGCCTCGTCCGGCGGCATCTTACGAATTACCATGTCTTCCAGCAGCGTTGAAGCCAACGCAATTTCGCCCTGTTGAGCATGCCGCAGCAACCCAGCAGAAAACGCCCACGAGCCACCATAAGACAGCCATCGCTGGCAAAAATTGATGTCGCACGTGCCAGCAAGGATGATCTGTTTAATGGCAGTCGCGTCCGCACGGGACAGCTGTTCAAAGACTAACTGGATCTCGGTGTCAGTCCAGTCGTTTTGGAGGAGTTGCTCAATGCAGAGCACGCTGTAGCCGGCGACGTGCTGCCACATTTGACGGCTCTCAACTTGTCCGCACACGAGCATGACAAGTTCGTATATCCCCCCGGTCAACGACATGATTTCATTGACACTGCCAGTGGTCGGAGGAGCTTCGGTAATGCGCTTCAATTCCGTGGCCACTTGATCTTCACTCAGCGAGCCCAATTCCAGGGTCACCGAAACGTTCAAGGACTGGAATGGCTCAAGATTAGCTACATGGCCGATATCGTCATCGGTCAATAAACACAGATCCACGATCCGGGATTGAACAATCTGAGCAAGGATGTAGGCCGACTCTGGATCCATATGATGCGCGTTTTCCATCAACAGCAAGGCCGGTACTTCGTCCTGGTACCTGGCCGCTGACAACGCCTTGTCAAGTGATCTCATCACTGCGAGGAAATCAGTCGTTGCAGGTACGGTGTCGATCAATGAACTCAGCGCCCCGAAGGGAGTATCCGTTTCGCTGGGCAAGCAATTGACGGTAAGGATAGGACGGCCCACGCTCGTGGCACACCGTTGGATATCCATGACGAAATCAGCTTGCCCACACCCGAAATGGCATAGCACAACTTTGCAATTCGGGCCGTCCGGAATCAACGAATCTATTAAAGCTGTGGCCAGAATCGTCCGAGGTTTGTCTACAGCGGTCTTCGAACTCACTTGCCAGAGCCCCGCTGCTCGTTTTCAACCAGGGCCCTAAGTTCCTTGCGGTTTCGCAGTCCCAGCTTCACGTGTATCTGGTAGAGATGGCCTTCGACAGTTCGAACCGAAATTCCGAAGTGCTCGGCAAGCTCGGCATTGCGCAAGCCTCGAGCCGCCATCATTGCGACGCTTCGTTCCCGACTGGTCAATGGAGCGTGCCAAATGTTGCGTGACGCTTTGTCGGTAGCTGAGCTGATCTCCGCATAAGGGTGTTCCTCGTCCAGGCTCTTAATGCTTGCGATGCAGCGTTGCAGCTTTCGCCGCAGAACAGTATTGCCCTTTGGCATGCGATTCAATGGCAGGGCGGCATGGTAGATGAGTCCATGCGATGCGATGGCGCATGCGATCTCTACTTCGAGATGCTCATCTTTTTCCAAGAGCGCCTCGTTAAGCGCGCAAAGCATATGCGCCGAGTTGTCATTCATCGCATCTGTCAGCACACGCATTTGGTCCCGAGGCATGGCGAAACCCAAGGCAAGGCTTACTGAGGTGGCACGGCACGCAGAGAAATTTTGGCCGAGTTCCAAAGCCTGCTGAATGTAATCAGCCAGGTCGTTCTGGAGGCGGGCATCTGGATTCTGATAGGCACGGCGCAAAAGCCTGGCATAAGAGTAGCTCCAGTGACCCGGTTCAGCGGGCGAAGGGGTTTCGTCGCCTGCTACGGCCAGCGATCCCGCTTGCGCCCGATTGCCTGCCATAGCTGAAGTAAGTGCATAGACTTCCTGCTGAACTTGTGCATCGACGGGATACATCGATGATTGTTCTTGGTCGATGACGGCAGACAGCGCCTTCTGGCATTCCGCGATTCGTCCATGGTGGAGCTGGCGAATAGCGCCGAAATACTCCCTGAATCCTGCGGCTGTCGCATCCATGTAGTCGCTGTTATCGAGTAGCTCATCCATCTGATCCATCACTGGCCACAGGCACAAATTGGATGACAAGCTGTACACCATGAAAGCCACGTGCGGGTGCCATAGCAGCAAGCGTTGGTCGCGCAGATGGGTTTCGCAGCGTTTCAACTCAGCAACAGCCCAACGCACGAGTCTTTCGGCACCGACGAGCTTTCCGCCAAGGTTCCAGTCGTAGGCAACGCACAGCACACCCGCAATTCGAGTTGCTTCATCAGGCCAGCGCTGGTCATTGAGGCAACGAACGATGCCGTCCGTCGAATCGTCGGTAAAAGGTGTTTGCGGCCAGCCTCCCGAACGCACTGCCAAATACCATCTTGGGATGCTGAGCTCGGAGTCGTCAGTCTGGGCTTCTCCGCCCAAGTCGAGTACCGTGACTGCTCCTGCAATGTCGCAAACGTTCATTTTGGCGAAGAATTCAGCCAAGGTTTCCAAACTGCTTGGTGTGAGCCCGCTAGCAGGCTCTGCGTTGTCCAAACGGTTTGGCTGCTGCCCCGACCGGCCGGGATTATCGGAGCCCGGACAGGTCCTTGCGGAACTACCGGATATCATTCCCTGATTCACCGAATCGTAAATTCCTTGTTCGTCCCAGGTCCTTCGCTCGACCATTTGCTGAGGATGAGCCTGATACTTCGACTTAATCCTGCCAGCGCCAGCATTCTCCACTAGTCCGAGAATGAATAAGCGCGACAGCGCCTTGGCTTGTTCCTTGTCGTCGGTGAACTCCCAGGCGTTCACGATGTGCTGCCCCTCGATACGCCTGAGAAGCTGGCGCTCACTTGCTGATAGGCGCACCGTCCTCGTGTCGAAGGATCTGAGATATTCAGTCTGCGGAGCTACTGTAGTGTCCAATACCCATGTTTGGCGCTCTGTCCTTAGAACCCTGCGTTCAAGATCGGAGTCCAACAGTGTTTCTAAGCTTCCCAAGTCGCCGTGCGTCCGAGCCCAGTAATGGGCACGGACTTGTGCACTGATTCTACCCGCTAGACGACGCTCTATGTAGCTGTTGAATTCTTCCTGAGTCGCCGAGAAGGGGTTGAAAAGGACGAGGTCACGCCGCCGGAGGAGCAACGAGAAAAGCACCCCCAGGTTTTCTATTTGATCCGTCAATAAAATGAGCTGGATATTTCCCGAGGCAACTAATTTGCTGAGAATTCGTTCGCTTCGTGAATCCAGCAGATGGGCGTGCTCAACTATGACCTTGGCTGGCGATGGGGGGGATAAACGAGCAAACTCACCCTTGAGCCAATGGAAGACCTGAATGTCGTTGCTGAGATCTACAGCTTCGGTGCTCGATAGCATGTAAAGCAACGCACCAAGGCCCATGCTCTGTGAGAATTTGCTGCATGAAATCCTGATTTCCGGAGCATCGCGTTCAAGTAGCGGGATGACTTCCTCAATCAGATGGCGGTGCCGCTCATGCGCTCCCATACGGATCACTGCGCCGTTAGCACCTTGCTTGCCGAGTGCATCATTCAACCAACCAGCGCTGTAACTGACAATGTACTCATCAGGATTGCCGGTTACTACAGGCACATGTGATGCCTGTCCCCCAATTTGTAATGCCGTAGCCACTTGTTCCCCCATGAACTAGCGATCTCCGCACAAGTTCCCCCAATGGAATTTCATGCGCGGTAGGTTTTCTTTAGCTTACTCTTTCTTTACCGTAATTTTACTGAATGCCGGAATTATATCTCGTCAATTTTCCCAAAGTCGTACTTTTTTAAGCCCTGAAGTTCCTCAACCCTTCTGGCTAATTCTTCAGTCGCCACCATGCCTTTCCTTTGTCCACAGGCCGCCCAAAGACGAGAATTCGCCATGCTATGGGACTTAGGCCTTGAGTGCACGAGGAACTTTGGGCGTCATGGCATCCAGCGCTGAACGTAATCGTGTACTTGATGTGTGCACCGTATAAGGGAAGTACTCGGTCCTTACACCCACGGACGCGAACATGCGCTCAAGCTCGATGCCCTTTTCGGTACCTTTCCAATCGTCGCCTTTGAAAAACACATCGAACTTCACTTCGTTCCAGGTATCCAGACGGTTGGCGCTAGTTTCGATGAACACCTGATCCACGTAGGAGATGTTCTGCACTATTTCAGCGCGTTCCAAGGTAGGAATCACGGGCGAAAAACCCTTGCTTTCCAAAATGCGCTCATCCGACACCACACCAGCGATCAAAAAGTCGCAGCGCATCTTTGCCTGGCGCAGAATGTTCAGATGTCCAACATGAAAAAGGTCGAATGCTCCAGCGGCATATCCAACGATCATTGTGAGTCTCCTGCCTAGATATCGATTATTGCTTTGCCACTGGTTCCTGTGCGGGCTGTGGACGCCGAACGATGCCAAGTACTGCAGATCGAGCGCGCGCCGAAAATGCGCGTTTCTTGCGTGCAAGATCCAGGCACAATGCCTCATAGGCATCGGCAACCTTCTCCCAGTCGTAATCACCGGCTCTTTCCAGAGCCGCTGCAGCCCGTGATTGAACTCTGTTCCGATCGTGCTCTGCTTGCTCGACAAGCCTGGCGACGTCTTGCGAGTTAGTGAAAAACTCCCCGGAGTCACGTAGGACTTCCCGATTGAAGTTCACGTCGAAGGCGTTCACGGCAGTACCGGCACCAATGGCTCGCAGCAACGACGGATTAGTTCCGCCTACCGAGTGACCGTGCCAGTAGACCAGCGCCTGTGCGTAGAGTTCATCGAGCAGCTCCTGGTCCCAGACGCCTCCGAGGAACTTCACTGAAGCGCTGGCCGCCTCATGAACCTGCTGAGTATATGCCTGGGCATACGGAGCCGAACCGACCACAATCAGCGGCAGCTTGGCATTTGATTGCGCATAGCCGCGGACGATCATTTCAACGTGGTTTTCTGGTTCGAATCTGGCAACCACGAGGTGATAGCCGCCGGGCATCAGACCAAGCTCGCCGATGCGATCTTTGCTCTCAGACGAGAGTCGCGGAGCTCCATAGGTGATTAACCGGGTCGGTGCAGAAAACTTCTTGGTGTAGTAGTCGGCAATTCCCTGGGCATCAGCGATTAGCTCGTTGGACCACCATACGGCCAGGCGTTCGCAGATCAGGTAGTACCGTTGCCCTGCAGGACCCCACTTGGCTCGCTTCCATTCCAGTCCGTCTACATGCGTAGCCGCCGGAATGCGTCCAAGTGCCAGTACCGGCAAAAGCGGAGAGTTGGCTGCATTGAAAACCAGCGCGGCATCGGGACGCTTGAACAACGCATGAATGACCGACAACGCTGTATGGCTCAGCGTCTCCAGGCTGCGTTTCTTGAGGGCCGGCAGATGAACCAGGCGCATCCCTAGGTGCTCCCGTTGGCGTTGCTGGGGTTCAGTCCCCCTGCAATACACCGTGATCTGGTGACCACGTGCAGCCAAACGCCGACCTACTTCTTCTATAGCCGTTTCAAACCCGCCATACCGGGCCGGGACCCCTCTGGTACCGATCATTGAAATATTGAGCCGCGGTTTAACACCGCTGTGCCCGACGTCCCCCATTACGTTCCCCCAAGATTGCTCGATTCCGTTGCAATGGAATCGGGCTCGTGACTTTGAGTGATGTTGCGTCCCCACGAAACATCACCTAGCCAGCGAGTGCGAGTGCTGTTCTAATACCCGAAGAGACTAGTTCTCCAGTTGTTAATGTGCATGGGTACACGACTACTTGTTGGCACAGTCAACTACTTGGCTCGACTACTCACATTCCTCCCTGACCGGCCTAAAAGCGCAAGGTAGCGCTGTTAAAGGTCCGTCAAGGGTGAATATCACATTTACATAACGATGGATGCCGTGCCAGACTTTTCATGTTGCAGATTTGCGCGGTCTGCAAAACTGAAATCGTATACACCGATCCGGTGCCACGCCTTTTTGCTGGGGAGCAAGACGTGCCCAACGAGGACTGACCGCATTTGCGTCCCCCTTTTAGTCAATCCCCCATTGCAATCCGTACCTCCGCTACTGCACGCCCGCAAGCTCTAACCCGGTTGGCCGTTGCCACCACGCTCGGTGCCTTGGTAGCATCCGGACTATCGCTAGCCCCGACGACAGGCACCGCTGCTCCGGCGAGCGCAGCTACCCACAACCTGGCCGACTCCATGAGCCGCACTTCGACCACCGGTTGGGGCGTTCCCGAGACCGGCAAGGCCTACTCGCTGAACAGCTCAAGTCGTTTCTCCATCTCCAGCGGAGTAGGCGCTATCAAGCTTGTGCCGGGCAAGAACAGCTACGCTACCTCGGCCATCAACCAGGCGAACGCCAAAGCCCAGTTAGACGTTTCTTTCGATTCCCTGCCTCAGGCAGGATCCCTGTACGCACATCTGGCGTTGCGCCATTCTGCTGATTCTCGTTACGAGTCTTCCTTGCGGTTGACCGAAGGCGGAAAGCTGACCCTAGAAGTTTCGAAAACGGCCAACGGACAGAAAACAATACTCGATACCCATGTCATTCACGACAAGGTGACGATTGGCAAGGCCTACCGTTTGGAGTTCTCCGTAGCGGGTACCGAGTCGCCGAAATTGCAGGCACGTGCCTATGCAGGTACTTCGGCCCCGGCCTGGCAGGTGAGCACCGTGGATAAGAGTGCTTCGGCCATTACCAAGGCAGGGTCGCTGCGTACAGGCGGTTATCTGTCCAGCAAAGCTACTAAAGCATCCGGGCTTCATGTAGATAATCTCTTGGCCTCGTCTGCATCAGCAGGAGTGACCGAGCTCCCCGAAGATTTCGAGCCCGAGTTCAGTACCCCTGATGAGGTCTTTACTCCAGAACCCAAGCCCGAGGCCGAAGACAGCACTCCGGAAGCATCGCCAGATCTTGCTCCTGATTCCTCGCTGCCTTCCACCGCACTGTATGTTTCGAACGACGGCTCAAACACCGCCAAGGGAAGCTTCAGCGCTCCGATGCGTTCTATCGCCACCGCAATCAGCAAAGCCAGCAGCGGGCAAACTATCGTGGTGCGTGCCGGCAGCTACCACGAGTCATTGACTATTCCGACTGGCAAGAAGATTCACCTGCGCAGCTACCCGGGCGAAAAGGTCTGGCTTGATGGCTCCTCAGTCCTGAAGAATTTCAGTTCCGCTAATGGCCGCTACTCCACTACGTGGAATCACGATTTTGATTCCTCCCCTACGTACACTCGTGGTGCCAAGGACAACACCCAGGAAGCGTGGGGGTTCATCAACAAGGACTACCCGATGGCAGCACATCCGGAGCAGGTGTGGATTGATGGTGTTGCGCAGAAGCAGGTTGGGTCGTTGTCTGCGGTGACCGCAGGTACTTTCTACGTGGACCATGCCGGCAACAAGCTCACCCTGGGCACGAATCCGGCGGGCAAGTCGGTCAGGGCCAGCACCCTCATCAAAGCGCTGAGCATCCGTGCTGACGGTTCCACCGTCAACGGAATCAACGTGCGCAAGTACGCTCCATCAGTTCCAGACATGGGTGCAATCACCACTGAAAAGCCAGGTATCTCGCTATCCAACCTGACCGTGGAAGACTCCGCCACCACTGGCATCAACGTCAGCGCAGTGAACAACAAGATCTCCAATGTGCGCATCCAGCGTTCGGGCATGCTCGGCATGAACGCGGTCTATGCCGATGGGTTGAGCGTCAACAAGCTGGTCTCTACCTCAAATAACCTCGAACGCTTCAATTCCTCGCCGGTTTCCGGCGGCCTGAAGATTACCCGCTCGCGTGGGATCACGGTAAAGAATTCCACGTTGTCCAGCAACAAAGGTCCAGGGCTTTGGATCGACGAGTCGGTCTACGATTCCAAGGTGCTCAACAACGACATGGTGAACAACACCGGCCATGGCATGTCGCTGGAGATCTCTGCCAAAGCGATCGTTGCCAATAACCGCATCATCAATAATGGTGGCAACGGGTTCAAGCTGAACAATTCGAGCGATGTACAGATCTGGAACAACACCATCAGCGGGAAGAATCGTGTGCTGAACATCGTGCAGGATAAGCGGCGCGGGGCCAACAAGTCGGACGCAGGCCATGATCCGCGCCAGCCCTTCCCCGATGCAACCATGCCTTGGATCATCAAGAACATCACGGTAAAGAACAACGTATTGTCCAATACCGGCGGCGGCAACGCCATCATGGCCGTTGAAGATTTCTCCAAGGAATTCACCGCAGACCAATTGAAGATCTCCTTGGCTTCGAATGCCTACCACCGGACTGGCACGGCCAATCCAAAGTGGTCTGCTGTCTGGGCGAACGCTGCGAGCAATCCGCATGTCTACACCACCTTGGCTGGGTTCCAGAAAGCCAAGGGGCAGGACAAGTCTTCCTTTGAAATCACTTCGAGTTCGGCACTCACTAGCGGCAATGAATTGTCGGCTTCGGTGACCAACAAGGCGGGCAATGCCACAGCACTGCCATCCAACATAGCGTCGCTGATTTCCAAGACCGCAGGAAGCAAGCGAGTAGGACACTACGCGCGCTAAACTTGCGTCCACACCAATCGGAGGACACCACGTCAGGTGTCCTTCGATTGGCGCTTTAACGCGCTTTCCTGCCGCTCAGTGACAAGGTGCCATGCCTGTCCCAGTCGATGCTTATCCGCGCGCTGGGGCGTTCCAGATTAAGTGAAATGGCAAAGAAGGCCAGGAACATCACCCCGGCGTCGATGAGCCCATTTTCCATGAAGGAACGCACCAGGATGAAGGCCAGGAGGGGAAGGAACAACGTCCTCGCATTGGCGGTTTTCAAAACCCTGAGCACCACTGAGGAAATCCACAGCACAGCAATTGCGGTTCCAATGATTCCGCTCTGCGCCAGCAAGGATATCCAAGATGAGTCGAAAACTTGTTCTTCCCAGTATTGCCCTTCGACAGCGATGGTTTTGGTGCTCAGACCGGTGCCTACCCAGCGTTCCCAGGTGTCCCACGGCAGATTCAGCACCACGGACCAGCTAATCGTCCGCGAGTTCAGAGTCAGCAATGACGCGCTATCTTCCCTGGCCAGAAGGTTCTGCAACACCGGGGTCATCAGCAACGTATAGGTCAGCAGCGGGAATGCGATCAGGGCCGCGATCACTGTCTGTATCGGGATGTGGCGGATCAGCAGGAGCATCAGTCCGGCGGCCGCCGCGGCGCCGATCAAGGCCGTTCGCGATTCCGAGAGAAATAGCATTCCGGCTAGCATCACGAGCAGGGCCAGATGCCAACAGTGCACCCGTGCGCGGATTCCTTCATGGAGCAGCAGCAACGCTGGCACACCTGCGAGCAGCGCAATTTCGTTCGGGCTCAATGGCGGAATTCCACCGGAGAGCCTTGCGCCACCACCGAGCGCCAGCCCCGTTCCGGCACTCAGCGCCCCGACGATCGCCATGGCGAAAGACAAGGCTACCAGCGTTTGCTCCGCCGAATACGTGCGCATGACGAGCATCAGGGTTAAGGCCATCATGAGCACCCTGATGGCGATCACCGCTGAGGCCATCAAGTCGCCGGCAGCAAAAGCACCGATGAGGCTCACCGCGAGGATCATCAGCAAATAGTTCAAGCTTCTGATACCCAAAGGACGGGCAAGGCCATACTTTTTGGCCAATACCCAGGCCCAAGCCAATGCCGCGCTTTGCATCAGTGCCTTAAGAGCGACCACCGGATCAACGCCACCTGTGTAGAAGGCTCCTTGGCGCCATGCAACAACACACCCGACGCACATCAAGGCTATGGCCGCCAAATGCCACGCCTTTGGCTCAGCTTTCGGTTCTGCGGCGTAGCTGGTTGCCGGCAGCAAGGACGGCCAGCTGGGAGTAATCGCGCCCCTGGCAACACTGAAGTTAACCATTGTCATCCACGCGCTTTACCGTGGATGATCACCAGACCGGTGGCTCCCACGCGCACGGCGCTGAGGTCATCAACTATCTGCCGGAGCTTCTTGTACGTAGTCTGCTTCGTCTTTGCAGTTACCAGAACGCAGTCGCAGTGCAATGCCGCCACGGACCCGTCAACTGGTTCCGCTTCCGAGGTTGTCATGACAATGACTACATCGTAGCTTGCTTCCAGCTCGCAAATCAGCGACTCCAGCAACCGGGAAGCATCGAATTTCCTCAGCATCTGCGTCGTGGTTCCGGCAGGAAGAATACCCATCGGAATATGTTCGCGCTGCTGGACAGCCACATCCAGACTCGTCATTCCGGTGAGCACCTCGCTCACCCCAGGCTCCGAGCCCGGGACCAGTTGCTGCTGCTGGGCGTCGCCATAGACCACGATGGCCTTCTTGCCCATGCTTGCGAGCGCAATGCCTAGCTGTTCCGCATCGAAATGCGTTCCGCTATTCGAATTAAGCACCAGGATCCTCCGCGGCAGATGGCCGTCGTTGGACAGCAGGATGTTCGACAGCAGTTGCCGGTAGCCGTTGAGCTTGCGCGGACCACCCTTGTGATGCTGTTGCGAATCCAGCACTTCGCCGATGACCGGCAACTTGATGATCCGCTCGGTATCCTTGGCGCGCAAAATCCTTGGATCGACACGATCGATGAACATCGCAAGAAGCAGGCCGAAGCTCAGCCCGAAGACCAGGCCCACGGCCGCATTCAACGTCTTGCGCGGCGATATCGGATCAGCCGGCATGGTGGCACGCACCGAAAGCGTCGCGGTGACGACGAGTTCCTCGGGGTTCGTGTTCTCCAGTGCTTCGATGTTCTTCGCGAGCACGCGCGCGGAAACATTCGCCAGGTTCGCGGCCACGCGTGGTTCCGAGGCTTGCCCGGTCACTGCGAGGAGCACCGTGTCGGCAGGATTCGTCGCACTCAACGATTCCTTGATTGCCTCGAAATCCATGTCCGTATCGAGTTCACCCCGGACTTTTTCGATAAGCAGCGGATCATTAATGAGCTGCGGATAGGAACCGACGCGTTGAAGTGCAAATTGGCTTCGGGCATAGGACGTGTCGTTAGCCGACTGCGCCTGGATGAACAGAACAGCTTTCGCCGAATATTTCGGCGTCATCATCGAGGTCGCCAGAAGGCTTCCGGCAAGGCCCAGGATGATTGCCAGTGCAATCCATGCCCACCGGGTGCGCAGCACCCGCAAATAATCGCTGAGCTCCATCGGCTGCTTTCCGCTGAGCCTGCTCTCATCAATCCGATAGGATCCATGGCCGGCTTGTTGCTGCTGGGTGTAGGTGTACTGGCTGCGGGTCTCCAATTTCTTAGCCAAAGGAACGCACCTCCCGGTACCATTTGCGCAGTGCCAGGATGATGAATCCCACGTTGGCCACCAGCAGCAACAGGTAGAGCGCAAGGAATACCGGCTGCAGGAACATCAGGCCGAGCACCAAGCACATCAATCCGAAATCGGTTGGCACCACAGCCAAGGAGTACAACGCTGAGGATCGGCCTTCCCCTTTCAGGAAATGCGTACGCGTGCCTTGATTCAGCCGACGCAGCTGGTCGGTGAGAATCATCGCGAAGAACTGGACTGTTGCGACGATCTGGAAGCAAATCGCCACCGCATACCAGCGTTCGTCCAGGTCAGTGAACCGGTAGAAACTCACCAGTACCGCAAGATGAAGCATCGCTGTCTTAATGGCGTCGACAACATGGTCCAGCCATTCGCCGGCGGCAGATCCGCTGTTCTGCAAGCGTGCTAGCTGCCCATCGGCCGAATCCAGGGCATAGCCCAGAACCAGCAAGCCGGCCACCAATATCCCCTGCCACCAGGTTGGGCGCAGCAGCACAATTATCGCGATGGCACTGAAAGTGCACAGCGCGCTGATCCCGGTGACCTGATTAGGCGTGAGCCCCATCTTGTAGGCCATGGCTGCCAGGCGCCGGCCCATGGGACGGTTGATGTACCTCGAGTAGGCAGGTGCGCCCTTCGATGTTTTTTGCCGTTGGGCAAGTTCAGCTAGTGCCCAGCGGTAGTCCCCAGTATTTTTCAGCATTGAGTCCCCCATGACCCGTTTCCCAAGGAGCAGCCAGGCTAGCTGCCTAGCAGCGCTCCCGGCATTTCGGCCCTCATATTCTCGTCAAAACGTTCAGGTGTGTATTTTTCTTCGTATTTGCGCAGGCCTGCCTCCCCCATCGCGGCCAGGCTGCTGGCCGTGCAACGATCGAATATCCGTGCGAGCTCTGGAACGTCACCGGCAGTGAATATCCATCCGTCGACGCCGTTATCGACAACTTCCGCAGGTCCCCCCGAGTCGGAAACTATCGCCGCCTTCCCATGGCGGAACGCCTCCAAAGCCACCAAACCGCAGCCTTCTACGGTGTCTGTGGGCAGCACCAGTGCATCGACCGAATCAAACCAGTCTTGCGGATTGGCAACCTGGCCAATGATCTTCACCGACGCTGTATCCGAGACGAATTCAGCAACCATGCCCCTGACATCGATGCGATTTGCCGAGTCCGGCGCAGATCCAAGCACGTAGAGGGTTCCCGGGCAACCAGCCATGCTCCACGCCTTGAGCAGCGTGCCGTGGCCCTTGTGCCTGACCCACCGGCTGGCTACCAGATACCGCGGTCCGCGTGCGCAGTCCGCGTCCAGCTCCAGCGGCTTGGGCGGATTCGCCGGATCCAGCCGTGGCACCGCATTGTGCACGACGCTCAGCTGGTCTGCGGCGAATCCGGTGCTGCGGGCCACCGTTTGCGAAATGGCAATGCGCTGCTGGGTGAATTTCGCCAGCTGGCGTAAGAGCATTGCTTCACGCGGTCCCCACGGTTCCTGGATATGCAATGTGGTCTTCTTCCTCCCAGCCAGCCGTGCCAATGGAGCCAGCAGCAGGCACGCACTGGTCATCAGGTAGACCTGGTCTGCACCGCTGGAACGCAGCTTTCTCGCCACCTGCGGGGCGAGCCGCGCCATCCGTACCAGCCCCTTTGGAGTGAGCAGGGCACGGCGCAGAATGGGCATGTCCATGTGCTGCACCTCTACCGCGCGTTCCTGGAGCATCCGATACAGCTGGTGCTTGCCGTCCTGGTGATCGACAGGCAGCCACACGGTGATCCGGTAGGTATCACGTAGCGCCTGGACCACCTGCAGCAGGATCCGGTCACTGCCATAGAGCTCATCCGAGGAATGGATGATCAACAGTTTGGTCTTCATTCCTTGCTCCTTACGGCAACTCGGTAATCAACAGTTCATCGAACGAACCCACGATCGGTGCATTGGTCGCCGAACCCGAGAGGTAGACGCCCAAGCCGAAGCTGCCCGCGGCCTGCAGTCCGGCGGTGGAGTCCTGCGCCATGATCTGCCAGTCAGCCGGTTCGCTCGTCCCTGCGTTGTAGACCTTGGCGCGCAGCGTTGTCGCATCGGTGCCCGAGCTCTCGATCAGGACGTTGAGCGGTTCATCGGCACCACCGCTGATGCCCCCGATAACCGTCTCCGGGGTCAGCGTGGTAATCGTTCCGCTCAGGATCCTTTCGAAGGTGCCAGCGACATTGCCGTTGGACAGCACGCGCAGCTTCATCCGATAGCTGCCGACACCCGGCACATCGCGAACTACCACGTAGTGGTACACGCCGCCGCCGGTCGCATCCTTGTCCTGGCTGATGGTGAGGCCAAACAAGGATTCCCGCAGCTGCACCGGAAGCTGGATGCGAGGACCGCTGCCGCCGTTGGCCATCTGGATGTTGCCCTTCCCTCCAGTAACCGAGAAGTTCGCGTTGCTGCTGGACGAGGTCCAGTTGCCACCTAATTCGGCAGTGCCCCATCCGCTGGACAGCGAGCGCTCGAAGCGGTCCCGAGCCAGCACCTCTGCTTGGGCCGGTGTGCTGACCTGGACATTTTGTGTCAAGGTGCCTTCCGCGCCGTCTTCATCGGTGACTGTCAAGGTGATCGCATAATCGCCAGCTTCGGCGTATTCGTGGGTCGCGCTCGCTCCACTGGCTTCACTGCCGTCCCCGAAGTTCCATGCGTAGGATGCAATCGCGCCATTGGCGTCGGCGGAGTCCGCCGCATCCACTGCGATGCCGAGGCCATCGGTGGCGATGCTGAAGGCAGCCACCGGTGCGTCATTGGCAACGGCAACGGTGTTGGCGGTGCTGGCTTGGGCACCATTGGCATCGGTCAGTGTCAGCGTGACGGTGTATTCGCCATCTGCACTGTACCGGTGGCTGGCCTGTTCACCGGTTCCGGTAGTGCCATCGCCGAAGTCCCACAAGTAATCGGTGATTGCTCCGTCTCCGGCTTGGCTTTTCGCCGCATCGACCTGGAGTGCCAATCCATTCACTGTGGTGGCGAACTGCGCCACCGGGCCCTGTCCCAGGGTCACGCTGACGGTTTGCGTCAGCTGGCGGCTGCGTTCACCTGCATGGACGGTGAGCGTGACGTCATAGGTGCCTGCCTCGGCATAGGTGTGTGTGGCCGTGACACCGCTGGCGGTGGCCGAGTCCCCGAAGTCCCACTCGTATCCGGTGATTTCGCCGCCGTTTTCCGGAGGCAGGGACCCCGATGCGTCAACCGTGAGTTCAAGTTGATCCGTGCTGGTCACGAAAGCGGGAGTCGGTTCATTCAACCCTGCCTCGAATACCTGGACCAGGATCTCTTCGGTTGTCTGCGCCCCGTCGTCATCGGTCACCACCAAGGTGATCAGATAGGTGTCGGTGGTGGCGTAGGTATGCTCCACGGTAGCTCCGGTGGCCGTTGTCCCGTCAGCGAAGTTCCATTCATAGGACACGATTTCGCCGTCAGCGTCCGTGGATGCCGACGCGTCGAGTGCCACCGTCAGGTCGGTAATCACGGAACTGACCATGACGACCGGTGCCGTGTTCGCAACCTGCACCGTGACTTCTTGCGTAGTGGTGCCGGTCGCGCCCTGGGCATCGGTGACGGTCAGGGTGACCTCATAGGTGCCTTCGGCGGCGTAGGTATTCTCAGCCGTGGCAGTGCTTGCGGTATTGCCATCGCCGAAGTCCCACGCATAGCTCAGCTCACCGCCTTCCGCATCGGACGAACTGGAGCCATCCACGTTCAGCTTGAGCCCGTCGAGGCTGATCTCCATGGACGCCTGCGGCGCTCCGTTGGCCACAGTGACTTCCGCCGTGGTGCTGGCGGTTTCGTCTTGGTCATCGGTGACGGTCAGGGTGACGGTGTAGGTGCCATCCTCGGTGTAGGTGTGGGTGGCGGTTTCACCAGTTTGGGTTCCGCTGCCATCGCCGAAGTCCCACGACCAGGCGGTGATTTCGCCATCCGGGTCGGTGGACGTGGAGCCGTCCACCGACAGCTTCAACCCGTTTTGCTCACTGGTGAATGCCGCCACTGGCGGTTTGGGCAGTTCGGCCACCGTGACCTGCGCGCTAGCAGTTGCCTGGCCGCCACGGTCATCGGTGATGGTCAGCGTGACCGTGTACTCGCCAGCCTGCTCATACACGTGGGTGATGCCTTCGGTGCTGGCAGCCTGGGTGCTGCCATCTCCGAAGTCCCACGAATAGTCGCTGATGGTGCCATCCGCGTCTGCGGAGGAGCTGGCGTCGAACTGCACGTTCAGCCCCTGGGCGACATGCTCGAAAGCTGCCACCGGAGCCTGGTTTGGCGCGCCGACCAGCGAGTAGTGCTCATCGACTTCACCAGCGCCAAGGACCCGCGGGTAGACCGCGACCTCGTCGATGGTTCCGTCAAACCACTGGGAGGAGGCACCGGACCACAGCCGGTCTCCGCCAATGCGCCAGTAGCCGGTGTAGTTCTCGGCGACGCTCTGGGGGTTGGTGGCCTTCAATGCACCGTCCACGTAGAGCTTCATGCCGTCAGCACCCAAGGTGGATACCACATGGTGCCACTGGCCATCGTTGTAGCTGTCCGTGGTGGTAACCACGAATTCACCGCCTGAATAGGTGCCAAAGACCAACGTGCCATCATCGCGCATGTAGACGTGACGGTCATAGCTGGAGGACAGCCCCGACGCGCCGTTGCCGAATCCGATAATCTTTCCACCACGGTCGGTGGTCGTCTTGAACCACGCTTCGGTAGAGAAGACATTCGGATTGTTCACCGCGCCCTTGGAGATCACTGCCGCGCCGGTGGATCCGAACCCATAGCCCGTACCGCTGCCCAAGGCGCCTTCGACTCCCAAGGACACGCCGCCCTCGATATTGCCGTCGATGCCGGCAAGCGTAGCGTCCTGAGCCAGGTTTCCGCTGGTCTCATCCAGCCGCCAGTACATTGACGGATTATCCGCGTAAATCGCCATGCCATAGGCATCGGTTGGCGGTTCCGGGACATCCGCGGTGTGGCCGGTCGCCTGGTACAGGTTCAGGATCGCCTGTGCCCCCAGCTGCTTGTCAAAGATCGCGATCTCATCCAGGCTGCCATCGAAGTTGTTGCTTCGAGGGGAATTCGGCCAACCACTCAAGTTGTCCCCGCCGATCCTCCAGTGGCCGGTGTAGTCCTGGCCGCTGGTCACATCGGTGCGCTGGCCGACCGGCAAGCCATCGACCGACAATGTCATGCCGGCCTCGCCGAGGGTGGCAACCACCTGGTGCCACTGGCCATCGTTGTAGCTTTCGGCGCTGGAAACCAGCGCAGCCCAGCCCTGCCACGTGCCGAAATGCAGCTTGCCCGAATTATCCATCCACACATGCCGGTCATAGCTGCTGGAGTTGCCGGTCCGGCTATTGCCGAATCCAATCAGCTTGCCGCCGCTCTTGGTTTCCGTCTTGAACCAGATTTGAGTGGAGTAGACATCCGGTGCCGCGCTGGTTCCCCGGGTGGAAAGATATTGCCCGTCGAAATCTGCCGCGCTGTCCTCGACGAAAATGCCTTCCGCTCCGAAGCCAGGAGACGCGCTGGCGTCAGCATCGGTGAATCCAAGGAAGTCATGGACCACTGTTCCCGAAGATTCGTTGAGCGGATAGTGATTCACCGCGCCGGCGTCCTTCAACGCTTGCGTCAATGGATGCGGCGTGCCGGATTCCACGGTAATCGCATCGGACCGGGGTCCGATGTAGCTGTTGCCCGCCGGGTCGCTGACCCGTATCCGGTATTGGTGGGTGCTTCCCGCTTGCGCGCTGGAATCCCGGAAGCCCAGCGACTGCGGCTTCCACCAGATCGATGCGGCATCCTGAGAATCCAGGGCCGTCAACGAGTTGTCCCGCAGCACCTCGTAGGTCAGCGTCTCATCGTCGTAGTCCCAGGTCGTCGGCCACGCGACACGCACCGTGCCATCGCCTTGGTTCATTACCGTAGGCTTCAGATCGGCCGTGTATTCAGGTCGCCGGTTGTTGGTCTCCGAACGCATCGGGAAGACCGCGAGACCCTGCTGGTTCTGGTTATTCAACCGGGTGAATTCGCCGCCCATGACTAGGTAATCGCCGTTATTGTCCAAAGACCATCCGCCCTGGTACTGCCCGGTGTAGAAACCGGTGTTCAGCGAGGGGTACCAATGTAATAGCGTGGGAATCGGCTGGTTGGAGACCGGCGAATTATTCGATGGCGCGGTCTGGTCGGTTCCGGTTGCGAAGGTGGTTTCTGCCAAGCCGCGTTTCCAGATCTGCGGGTTTTCTTCGGGGAACCCATTGACCGAGGTGCAGTCATGTGCGTGCGGGGTGGAGTAGAGCACGTCACCCATCACGCTGATTGAGGAAGTTGATCCGTAGCAATTATCAAGCCAGATCAAGTCCCCGGTTTCAAAGGAGGCGGCGAAACGGCCGTCGAACCAGTGCCAGCCCATGCCATTATTGGCTGCGTAGACAACTCCGTCTTCCAACTTCAGGTCGACAACCCAAGCACGCTGGTTCTCGCTGATCCGTGGCGGAAGGATATCGGCATTCCAGGTCAGCGACTGGGCAGAATCCCTGTCCACCGCGCCGATGCCAACACGCGGCTGCCCGTTGAGCGTCTGGAAACGTCCACCGATGATCACGCGATTGCTGCTATCGGTGGCAATCAGGCCCTGCACGATGTCATCGACAGCCGGAGCCCACGGCTGCAGCGAAGCATTGCTCCGGGACAGCTTCGCAACATTCGTGCGGCTCTGGCCGGCGACCGAGTTGAAGGAACCGCCGATGTATACCGAATCGTTGGTCACTGCCACGGTTTCGACACTGCCGCCGACGCTGGCGTTAAACGAGGTAAGCGAACCATTAGAGGTGTTGAACGCGGCGACCTTGCTGCGTGCCTGGCCGCTGACTGCGGAGAATTGTCCGGCCGCATAGAACATCTGGCCATCGGGACTGAACTCAATATCCAGAACCGGGGCGTTGAAATTCGGGTTCCAGTCCAGGATCTTTCCGGTGCTGATGTTGAAGGCCATGGCATTGTTCCGGACGATCTCGCCGGATCCTCCGGCAGCGACGCCGCTGGGACGCACGCGGGTGAACGAACCGACCACGTAGGCCACGTCGCCGCGCACGCGCAGGTCCCAAGCCACGCCGTTTAGCTGTGGCGTATTGATGAAGTCCGCGCTGACTGTCTGCGGCAGCTCGACTTCAGGTTCCTCTGCGGTAGCCGCCGGGGCCGGAATGGCAACGAGGCCAAAGGCAACCATGGCAAAGGTGCTCAGGGTAGCCAGCAGCATTTTGAAGGCCGGACGATTGCCGCCTTCGTGCGGATCAGCTTTTTTCACGAGAATCGTTCTTCTTTCCCAGAAACGGCAGCATCTTCGGTGCGAGTGAAGTTGCCTTGTGCGGTGCGATGCCCATCAGATGCTTCGCGGATCAAGCTGCCGAGGACCCAGCGACGAATCGCATAGCCTCCGGCCATCGAGCCCAAGGCAGCTGCCCAAGGCACCCAGCGGTAGTCACTGGTCAGCACGATGACCGCCGCTACCAGCGCGAGCGAGAGCAACGTATCCAGCAAGCGCACCGCAAATACTGCGCGGGCGCGTTCCAAAACCGACGCCAGCAATCCGTAAGGAGTTGCCATGGCAACCGCCAGGGCATAAGCGAGCCAGCCGGTCACAGCTAGCGCGGAAAGTTCATGCCCGGTGATCAACGGACCGCCCCACGGCAGCACTGCCACGCCAATCAGCGCGCACGCAACAGTCACCATGCCCAGGCGGAGAACAGCTTTGTCGGTTTCCCTCAGTTGATCAGCCAGAGTTCCATCCAGCCGGCGGGCCATGGAAGCGAAAAGGTAGGAGCAGACACCTGAAACCACCAGCATTGCTGGTGCAGCGTAGATTCGCGCAGCTTCCAGGGAACCGGCAGCACTCAGCGAGACCAATGCGATGATCAGCAGGCGGTTCAAGGTCAGCTGGCCTGGGCGCAATGCTTGCAGCGCTGAACGCCAGATGCCGTATTCGGCCACGGCCCGCCATGCCGCTGGTGCGTAATTCCACTGGCGCTCAGCCACTGGCAAGGTGAGCCAGCCGAGCACCAGACCTGCCGTCTGGCCGATGATGATGGCGATCAGGAACGTTTCCAGGGTCGGTGTGCCCCGCCAAGCGGTACCCAGAATGATTCCGCTGGCAGTTGCCAGTACCACCACGTCCATGGCGACGATACGTGCAAAGGTCATCGTAGCCATGTGATTGCGGCGCACCAGGTCCTCTGCAACGTAGCTGATCGCTGCCAGTGCGTAGAGTGCGGCGCTTCCCACGCTGAATCCGGTTCCCAGCAGACTGAAGCCCAAGCTTGCCGCTCCGACGAGGAGCATCAGAACCAATGCCCAGCCGAACAGGGCGGTACGGATTCTCGCGTTGAATCGGTCCAGGACCATAAGAGAGTCGCCGACGAATCCTGAAATGATTCCGGTTGCGAGGATGAACGATCCATACAGCAGAGAAAACAAGCCCAGTGCTTCGAGCCCGAGCATCCGTGCGGCCAGCATCGTCACCATGAAGTTGGCTGCTGATTGTGTTGCTTGTGCAATAGTTGCGGTGCCGACCTCGCTCAGCTTGCGAATAACAGAACTGAACGGACTCATCATTTGCTCAGCTTTTCGGTGAAGACCATTGGCTCATGAACCGCGTCCAAATCAATGTGCAGGTCCAGGCTCTTTGTCCCGGGCGTTGGCATGAAGGCATAATCAGTCGAGCTGGACTCGTCAACAGCCAGCGAACCGGTGAAATCGTAAGCAGGAATCTCTCCATACAACGGCTGGGCCATGTCGCCAGTGGAAGTAACTGCAGTGATCAACACCTGCGAAAGATCCACTTCCTTGTCGGAATTGTTGGTGACGGTCACCGTAAACACGGCGTACGGCGCGCCGGTGAAGTATCCAGGACCTTCATTGAGCACTTTTCCCTGGTCTGCGAGCTTGACCGATACCTCGAGATCATCAACGTATCTGCCAGTCCCAGCGCTCGGCTTTTCGTGTACAGTGACTTTGTCCTTGGCAGCGATGTCCTTGCCATCGCGCTTGACCTGCCCCGGCAACGTGGATTTCGCCTCGTAGGCGACGGCTGAATGCTTGTACGGCTCGCTGGGTTCAAAGCTCGGTTCCGGGCCGGCAGGCTTCTGCGACTTCGCGGCTTCGTCCCCGGCACCGGCGGCCGCTTGCTTCGCGGCTTCTTGGGTTTGCCCAGGAACCTGCGATGCAGCCGATTCCTCTGTGCTGGATGCCGCATTTTGCGTCGTGTCTGCCACCGGTGGGGTGTCTTGCCCCGATGAACAGCCCGGCAGCGCAAATAGTGCTGTTCCAAGCAGGAAAGCCACGCCGGAACGCAGGTAATTGCCGCCCCGCCAGCCTTGAGAGAAGGAGCCGGTGGTAGCTGGGGGGCTCGCCAATACGGTGCGCGACTGGCATACCACCGACCCCGCATCCTCGCCACGGGTGAAAGGCAACGTGCCAGAAGCTTCGCCAAGCCCGCTCCCCGCGGCAAAACTATGGTGCTCTGATCTCCTGGCCGATAATTTCCCCAGACGGGCCAGAGCTCTGCGGCGTTGATAGCCACTGCGAATGTCATTCATTGATTCCCCCCAGAATCTGAAGTTTCCCCACTGAGCACTGTATTAAGCCAAATACCCGGGTGGGTGATACAGGACTACGCAACGGACCGGAAAACTACTTGCCTTTGCCAGTTGGGTTCCGCCTCACCGCAGCTGAGACAAGTAGTCATGCAACGCGACAAGTTGATCTTGGGGACAAAATCCTGTCGCCCTGATCTTGGTTGTATCAAGCACTCCGAATCGCGGACGGGGAGCAAATGGGGATTTCGTGGACGAGTACTCTTCTGTTGTGGTGCTGCTGACCCGCTGGGGGTCTTGTCCGCACATGGAGAAAACCTGCTTCGCGACGCTGTACCAACTCAGCGGCGCGCCATTTCCCTGGATGTTGTACGTACCGTAGGCGCAGTCGTGGTCGATCAAATGCATGATGCCTGCCGCGAGATCCCCGGCGAAAGTCAGCCGGCCAATTTGGTCGTCTACGACCATCGGTGAAATATCGCTGCGTGCCAGGCGAGCCATGGTGTCCACGAAGTTCGTTCCGTGCCCTATGACCCAGCTCGTGCGCACCAGATAGTGTTTCGGAACGGAACGGACAGCTGTTTCGCCTGCTGCCTTCGACTGCCCATAGACCCCTAGGGGCGCGATTATCGAGTCTTCGGAATAGACCTTTTCCATGCCATCGAATACGTAGTCCGTGGAGACGTGAACCAGCACCAACCCGTGTTCCAGGCAGCGCGCGGCTAAGGCTTGAACTGCTGTCGCATTGACCTGCCAGGCTCTTTGCCGCCCCGACGGCGTTTCGGCCGCATCAACCGAGGTATAGGCGGCCGCGTTGATCACATGCGAATAAGCCTGCCAATCGATCTGATCCAGTGCCGTTGCACTGCAAAGGTCCAGTTCTTCTCGTCCGTAGACATCCAGCCTCGGATCTTCGGCATGGCGTTGGCCCAGGGCGCGCCCCAGTTGGCCTCCCCCGCCGAGAACCAGTATTTTCTTCTCGGCGACCGGGGCTGCGTCAGCCAAATTTGGATGATTCAGATCTGCTTCGGAAACGATAGCGTTGTCCAGTGGGATGGGCCATGGGATTGCCAGTTCAGGATCCGCGAGATTGACGTAACTGTATTGGCCCCGGGATGAAGCGCTCCAGTGTTCAGTGACCAGATACGTGTACGCGGTATTTTCTTCCAAAGTCTGGAAGGCGTTTGCGACTCCGCGGGGAACGAAGACAGCCCTATCTGGGCCCAGCCGCATCGAAATGCTTTGCCCGAAGCTCTCCCCCGGCCTCAGGTCAACCCAGACAGCAAAAATGCTGCCGGTAGCCACTGAAATATACTTATCCCATGGCTCGGCGTGAAACCCTCGGGTGGTTCCGGCCTGGCGGTTGAATGAAATGTTGTTCTGCACGGGACGGAAATCTGGAAGTCCGGCAGCAACCATCTTGTCGCGTTGCCAATTTTCCTTGAACCATCCCCGCTGGTCTTCATACAGGGGAAGGTCAATCATCAGCAGTCCGGGGATTGCTGTGCTTGCTACGGTTAGTTCTGGAATTTCAATGCTCATGACCCGATCGCCTCGCTGGCCCGCGCCTCGTGCAAGGCGTACATGTTTTCCGTTGCCTGCTTCGACGGAGCCCACCATCGGCGATGCTCCTTGTACCAGTCGATGGTGCTCGCCAGACCGGCAGTGAAATCTTGATATTCCGGTTTCCATCCGAGCTCTTCTCGAAGCACCGTCGCGTCAATTGCATAGCGGAGATCATGCCCCGGCCTATCGCTGATCCAGTCGAACTCGTTGTTGGGACGGCCCATGAGTTCAAGAATCTGCTGAAGCACCGAGAGGTTGTTGCGTTCCCCGTCAGCGCCGATCAGGTACGTCCTGCCTGATTCGCCTGCCTCCAAGATCCGCTGCACAGCGCTCGAATGATCCGCGACGTGGATCCAGTCGCGCACATTTTTTCCTGTGCCATAAAGCTTGGGCTTGATTCCGCTCAGCACATTGGTGATTTGCCGTGGGATGAATTTCTCAACGTGCTGGAACGGGCCGTAGTTGTTGGAACAATTGGACAGGGTTGCGTTGACCCCGAAGGACCGCACCCAGGCCTTGACCAGCAGGTCGCTTGAGGCTTTGGTCGCTGAATAGGGACTGGACGGCTGGTACGGAGTGGTCTCGGTAAAGCGCTGCGGATCATCAAGTTCCAAATCGCCATACACTTCATCGGTGGATATATGGTGAAGCCGCACTCCGTGCTTGCGGACTGCTTCAAGCAACTCATAGGTTCCAACAACATTGGTTCTGATGAACGCCGCAGGATCGCGCAAGGAGTTGTCGTTATGCGACTCGGCTGCGAAATGCACGACCGTGTCGTGGCTGCCCACCAGTTCATCGACTAATGCAGCATTGGCAATATCACCGATCACCAATGTGCTTCGGTTCCTGGGAAGCTTTTCCAACGAAGCTGAATTGCCGGCGTAGGTAAGTTTGTCCAATACGGTAACGACGCAATCGCTGTGCCGCATCAGGTGGTGGGCAAAGTTCGCGCCGATGAACCCTGCGCCCCCAGTAATCAGAATCTTCTTCACGGAAACTGCCTTATTTCATTTCTAGTGCGAGTGATGTTTTGCCAGCGGCAAGGCGAAGAGCCCTGATTGCGCCCCGGCAACGATGCCGTTGGCGCTGTCCCAAGCTTGCTTCGTCAGGGCTGGCCCACGAGAATCTCCACCATTTATCAGAAGCGCAAAGCGCCGCATAGACAGCGCTGGATACCCCTGTGGTTGATTTCATCGTGTCTGTCCAGATGGCATGTCGACAAGACTCGAGCATGATCAGGTCCCAGCAGGGAGCCGGCTCGAACCGAATAACGCCAAATCGGCACGTGGCCCATCAGCGGAACGATTTTCTGCACCCGGAAGTGGTTGGCTGAATGCGCCTCCGCCATCTCTGTACCAGGAGCATGGACGAAGAACGTCTTTTGTGTCCGCCGAAAAGCAGCCGGCTTACTTCCCAGTGCCGGACGGTATCGCAATCGGTGAGCGGACCCATGTCCGCTGTGAAGTTCCACAATCTCTTCCCCCATCAGAGTCGTCAAACCTGCAATTCAAAAAGCTCAGCCCTGATCCCACCAGGCCACCACTACGCGTTCTGGCAATACTTGGGGTTCGTGCAGCCAAGCACTGCCAGCTCGGTGCCAGCCATCGGATCGACAGCTACCTTGGTTCGTCTCAGAATTCATGCCCGTTATTCCCCCAAGAATTACAACAATGCAGATGCTGAAGATTTTCGAATTTGTAGAATGCACGCTCAAAACACGCGATCTGTCGCTAAAAAATACTCAGGCAACGCACATTTTTCACGCGTAGTCGACTACTTATTTATCGAAAAATTACTTGTACACTCCACTCGAAAACCGACTCAAGATACGCGCATAACACGTGTAATATCTAGTCAAACATTGAATTTCATCCAGGCTTGTCAATGCAGAGGGCACATCTGCACCTCAAAGAAAATACTGGATTTTAGTGACATTAAATAACACATAAAAGAAGTTCTAAGATTAGTTATACCTGACAGAAAAAACTTGTTACCCTCGACTTTATGAGGGGAATAATTTTAGCTGGCGGAACGGGGTCACGCTTGCACCCAATCACGCGGGGAATCTCTAAACAGTTGGTGCCAGTCTTCGATAAGCCAATGGTCTACTACCCGTTGTCTACTCTTATGCTTGCGGGCATCAGAGATATCTTGGTTATTACGACACCACAGGATGAATCACAATTCCGCGGGCTGCTGGGGGACGGCTCGCAATTCGGGATCAATTTGTCTTACGCGGTCCAGCCGCGACCAGAGGGTCTGGCCCAGGCGTTTGTGCTCGGCGCAGATCACATTGGAGATGAGTGCGTAGCCTTGGTGCTCGGCGACAACATCTTCCATGGGCCAGGATTCGGTACTCAGCTGCAAGCGTATGCAGATCAGCCAGGGGCGACCGTTTTCGGGTACTGGGTCAAGGATCCAAGCGCCTATGGTGTCGTCGAGTTCGACAGCACAGGGCGGGCAATCTCGCTCGAAGAAAAACCTTTGGAACCCAAGAGCCATTTCGCCGTACCCGGGCTGTACTTCTACGATAATTCGGTGGTTGAAAAGGCTCGGCACTTGGAACCTTCTGCACGGGGCGAATTGGAAATCACCGATATCAATCGCTTGTACCTCGCAGACGACCAGCTTAATGTGACAGTGCTGGCGCGTGGTACCGCATGGCTGGATACCGGAACGTTCGATTCACTCAATGATGCGAGCAATTTCGTCCGTACTGTCGAAGCGCGGCAAGGGCTGAAAATCGGGTCACCTGAAGAAGTCGCTTGGCGCCAAGGTTTCATTGACGACAACCAGCTGCATTCCCTTGCCGACGCATTGGGCAAGAGCGGTTACGGGGATTACCTGCTTCAATTGACGGAGCAAAAGTTCGCAGATCCGCATCATGTACGTCCAGTGATGCGTTCGGCCACGCTGCGTTGATGCCTGGACGCCAGCAGTAACCCTGGGGTTACCGCTTGGCCACGGCCCAACAAGCCGCGGACCGAACGATGCGCGCCGTGCTCCATCAAGGCACTGTTCATGGCGTATTCGTGTCGACCTTTCTCGTGTGCAGCGAGAAGAAGAGGAAGCTCAAGAACGCATCGCGGTCGCGCAGCGCTTCTGGAATCACGCCTGCGGGCGCAGCTTTTACATACGGAGGCTCCCAGACGCGCTCGATCGCAAACCCAGCGGAGATCAGCGCTGTCATGATTTCGTGCAGCGGGCGATGCCAGTAGGTCAGCTGGGCAGGCTTCCCATTGAAGGTCACTTCATCGGTGTATTGGGTGAGTTGGAAGTAGTCCTTGCCGCGGTGGTTGAACGGATAGAGAATCGGGTGGTTCACCGACATGATGAGCCGCCCGCCGGGCTTGAGCACGCGGCGTACTTCTTCCAGTGCGAAGCTCCAGTCCGGCAAGTAATGGAAGACCAAGGACGCAATCGCGTCGTCGAAACTGCTATCGCTGCAGGGGAGCTTCTCCCCCAAGGTGGCCACTTGGAGATCTGCGTCGTCGCCCAGCCGCTGGCGTGCCAGATCCACCATGGCATGGCTGGTATCGAAGCCCGATACGGTGGCTCCGCGAAGGATCAGTTGTTCGGCCAATGGGCCAGCACCGCACCCGATATCCAGGATTCTCCGTCCTGCGACGTCCCCTGCCAACTCCAGCGTGGCCGGGCGCTCATAGTAGGCATTCAGCATGCTGAACTCGTTCTCATCCGCGTAGTCCGTGGCGAAATCGTCGTAGTTGCTTTCCTGCAGCGCTGGCGCACTCCCTTGATTGTTTCCAGCGAGTCTAGCAATCAGCTCCCCAACCGCTTGGGAAAAAGCTGCTATCAAGGCGCATCAACCGAGAATTTCCAGATTGGAGCCCTAATCTGTCCTGGTTTCCGTCCGAATGCATTGCGTACGGCTTGCGAGCAAATTTTCCGCTTGTCTCTCAGGACTGCGAGATCTCCCTTTCGACAGACTGCCTCGATTCTCAGGGCAACGGGTACGAGCCAGATTGATTCTATTACTTCGCCTCATTGGAATTCGTTAATTCTATTTACTCCAGTTAGGACGCCATGGACTGAGGACTCCCAATATGTCATGTGCCACGTTACGATGAGACTGACTGGTACGCATACGCTTCACAGAAACCAAGAATTAGGAAATAACGGAATTTGGACGATTCAAGTGGCTTCCACTTTTCAGAAATTTCTGACAATGCGTTCGACACAGTGGATACGACGTCATGGGAGAAAATTTCCACCGAACCTGCAGGTGCTGAGATCAAACATGTGTTGGCCGACCCCAAAGATTCAGACAAACGCTGGTTCTTCAAGAACAACACAGTAGACGAACGCATGCGTTATGGAGAAGATTTCGCCGAACTGCTGTCCAGTCATCTAGCCCCACTACTTGGCATAGCCAGTGCAACTGTCTACCTCGCAGTGCATGATGGCGTGGAAGGGATAATTTCATTAGACGTGAAGCCACTAGGGCTGGATCTTATCCACGGTGCAGTTTGGCTTCCGTCTCGCGGGATCACGGATTTCGTCCAAGGGTCGAAGATGCGGCAAGGGCACTCTCTCACTAATATCAAGAACTCCTTGGACGGAGTTCTCCCGCCTCCAGGAGGAGAATATTCATCCGGAATGACTGCTTTTGATGCTTTCGCCGGGATCTGCATCTTTGATGCATGGATAGCAAACCAGGATAGGCACGAAGATAACTGGGCTATCCTCCACCCATCAATCAAGCGAAACGATCTCCAAGAACGTCTTAGCCCCATCTACGACAACGCCAGCAGCCTCGGGTTCAACCTGAGCGAAGAGCGTTTACTTAGCATGACTGAAGACACCAATGGCCAGGAAATCGAAGCCTGGGCCGCCAGAGCAAAGGCTAAACGTCTTGAACGAGTTGGACCCGGCAACCGACGGCTAGGGTTATCTGAAGCGGCCGGCATGGCGTTCTCAATGTGCACCGCCGCCGGAAAAGAGCACTGGTCGAATCGTTTGCAGGAGCTGGACCTAGATCAAATACGAGGAATTCCTCACCAAATCCCCAAAATGTCGTTGCCACGGCGTAAATTTATAGACAAGCTACTCACCGTGAACTTGGAAAGGATTCGAGATGTCTGTATTGACCCCTCCTAGACTCTTGTCGTCCGATGTCCTCGGTTCACACGAAATCAGCGTGCTTGCGGTCACTTGGCAACATCCTATTACCCGCCAAATCAGCGTGATCGGGTTATTGTCCAAAAATATCGCCGGCATCTACCGTTTTAGTTATGTGCGCAACGTCCTGGCAATCGAAGACTTTCAGCCACTTGTTGGATTCCCCGACCTCGATCGAAACTACGAAGCAGATTCGCTCTTCCCGCTGTTTGCGCAACGGGTCATGGAGCCTCGCCGCCCCGATTACTCCAGATTCATTTCGTCCTTGGGCCTTTCAGACAGCCCAACACCATGGGAACAGATCTCGCATTCTGGCGGACGCAGAGCAGGCGATACGTTGCAGTTGCTCCCCGTCCCAGTACCTTGCGAGGGTCAACTCAATTCTTGGGAAGTTTCTTTTCTAGTGCACGGTATGCGCCATATTGCAGGCGAAGCTCGAATTCTGAATCAACAAGAAGTCTCGATCAGTCGCGACCAGCAGGAACGCGCACTTGCTTCCTTGCGCTCTGGGTCGGACCTGTCACTGGTACGAGAACCATCAAACCCGAAAAACAATAATGCCGTTGTAGTTACGGATAAAGATTGCACGCCGTTGGGGTACGTTCCAGACTTATTCACTCTGGATCTCGCCGCACTTGATCTGAATAGTATTTCGTGCACTGCTGAAGTCGTCAATGGTCCTGATGCACCATGGCATATGCGTCTTGTTGCGAAACTGCGTTGCACCGTACCACCGGCCTTCGAGTTCTTCACGGATGAAGCTTGGCAGCCATTGGCTAATAGCTGAATATGTCATTGAGCATCAGCTGATCTAGCTTCGCACGAGTCGGCAAGAAAGCGCAGCATTCTAGATAAAGGTCCAGTTTCTGATTCGAAGCTAGACCTTTTTCTAGTATTCGCACTAGCGGAATAAGGTGCTCGACATCTTTTGCCGCATACGCCAACTGTTCAGGAGACAAATTCTGGTCGAGCCAGTTGCTCGTGCGCACGGTACCTTTATTTAGTTGCACACCAAGAACGCGCATTAATAGAGCCTGCAGCGAATGCTCAGCCTCCTCACCTGCCCAAAGAATTTTGGAAGCGATTTTTGTGCACACGCAATTTCGCGCGTTAGCCCCCCATGTTGCCGTCATAAAAGCCAGATCAAACGGAGCGTGGTGGAATACCTTCCGAGTGCTTCGGGATTCGATCAACTGGCAAATACGGACTGCGGTGACTTCACTTCGAACCTTGACGAGATGAGCGCCTGACTGTTCACCAAAGAACTGCACCAGCCCCAAACTATCCGTCTTCCAATTCAGCCCTGAAGTCTCGGTGTCACATGCGATTAATGACTCCGTCTGCAGCGCTTGGTACGCCTGCTTCGAAAGATCTCCATCATGAATTTCGAACATACTCCTGAGTCTATGGCCATGTAGCGCTAGACGAAAAAGAAACGTCAGCAGGATCCGAATACTTTGAAATCGAATCCTGCTGACGTTTATCGTTCAGTGTTCAAGCAGAAAACTCTAGCGGGCTACCGAACCGTCGACGTAGTCATCCGAGGATGCATCGGAGATCCAGGAGAACAGCGAGCGCAGTTCGCGGCCGGTGGTCTCGATTGGGTGTGCTTCGCCCTTGGCACGCTGGTCCTTGAATTCAGGAGCACCGGCCTTCTGGTCCTCCATGAAGCGGTTGGCGAAAGCGCCGGACTGGATGTCAGTCAGGACAGCCTTCATGTTTTCCTTCACCTCTGGGGTGATCACGCGTGGGCCGGAGACGTAGTCGCCGTACTCAGCGGTATCGGAGATCGACCAGCGCTGCTTGGCGATGCAGCCTTCCCACCTCAGCTCGACGGTCAGTTGCAGTATTTCGAACTACGACTTCCGCGCGCCAATGCCCGTCTATTGCGGGGTAGCGACTCCTGGCTGGAAGTTCCGGCGCTGCGCTCGAATTCATCCGAGAATCGTAAGCTCAACCGAGATAGGCTCGTATCGTTGCGATGCCATTTATAATCAAGACATGGGACAAACCGGTTCCATATTCGCTCGCATATTCATGGGGAAAAATTGAATAAATTGGTTCAGCGCGCGCTGGCAGTGGTTGCCACCGGTGCGCTTGCGTTCTCTGGAGTTGCCATTTCAGCGGCTGCTCCAATGCCAACTGCCGCACCTGCAGTCCCTGTTGCTGCCGCCAAGAAGGCCCCAGCAGTGGCCATCAAGAAGATCGGCACGAAAACCGTCAAGGGATCCGCCAAAGCGACCGTCAAGCCAAGCTACTCCAAGGCCAAAAACGTCAAGATCAAGTCGGCGTTGCTGAAGGTGGTCAAGGGCAAGAAGTCCATCGCCAACAATAAGAAGTCGGTCAAGCTTGCAGCCGGCACATATAAGGTCACCACCACGGTCAAGTACCAGCTCAAGGGCAAGACCTCGACTGTGAAGAAGACGCAGACCTTGCTGGTGAAAAAGAAGGCTGCCGCCAAGCGATCCGTGAAGATGAATGGCAAGGCCAAGAACTGCCCGGAGGGCTACCCGGTGAAGGGAAACCGCACAGGCAGCAAGAAGGAATGGAAGTACCACGTCAAGGGCCAGCGCTTCTACGACATCACCAAGCCCGAGGAATGCTTCAAGACTGCGGCTGATGCGCGCAAGGCCGGCTACAGGGCATCAAAGATCTGAGCTGGCTCCGGCTTGCACTATTTATCAATAACTGAATAGGAATTGACCTCGACTGCTGTGCTGGCAAAGCAGTCGAGGCCAATTTTATTGTGGGAGCCTATTGGTCCAGTTCGGCTTTGGAAGCGTCCGCGTCGTCCGCAGATCGGTTCTTGCAGATGCCCTCAGCTAGGGAACTCGACATGTCCTAAGAGGTCGGCGAGCCCAGCAATCCAGCTCATCATTTTCAAGCAGCAAAAAGCCGCTGGCCCCGACCATTAATAATTGTCGAGGCCAGCGGCGCTTGGCTAGTAAATCAGCTCATTGCCTGCAATTAGCGGGCTACGGAACCGTCCACGTAGTCATCCGAGGATGCATCCGAGATCCAGGAGAACAGCGAGCGCAGTTCGCGGCCGGTGGTCTCGATTGGGTGTGCTTCGCCCTTGGCACGCAGTTCCTTGAACTCAGGAGCGCCGGCCTTCTGGTCTTCCATGAAGCGGTTTGCGAAAGCGCCGGACTGGATATCAGCCAGGACAGCCTTCATGTTTTCCTTTACCTCTGGGGTGATCACGCGTGGGCCGGAGACGTAGTCGCCGTACTCAGCGGTGTCGGAGATCGACCAGCGCTGCTTGGCGATGCCGCCTTCCCACATCAGGTCGACGATCAGCTTCAGCTCGTGGAGCACCTCGAAGTAGGCGATCTCCGGCTTGTAGCCGGCTTCGGTCAGGACCTCGAAGCCGTACTGGACCAGCTGGGAGGTGCCGCCGCAGAGCACAGCCTGCTCGCCGAACAGGTCGGTTTCGGTCTCTTCGGTGAAGGTGGTCTCGATGACGCCGGCGCGGGTGCCGCCGATGCCTGCTGCGTAGGACAGTGCCAGTTCCTTGGCGCCGCCGGTGAAGTCCTGCTCCACGGCGATCAGGTCAGGGATGCCACGGCCGGCTTCGAATTCGCGGCGCACGGTGTGGCCTGGTGCCTTAGGGGCAACCAGGGCAACGTCAACGTTGGCTGGTGGCTGGATGAAGCCGAAGCGGATGTTGAAGCCGTGGCCGAAGAACAGGGCGTTGCCCTCTTCGAGGTGCTCGGCGATCGACTCGGTGTAGACCTGGGCCTGGACCTGGTCCGGGGTCAGGATCATGATGACATCTGCCCAGGCTGCTGCCTCGGCAACGGTGGCGACCTTCAGGCCTTCGGCCTCAGCCTTGGCGCGGGACTTCGAGCCCTCGGCCAGGCCAACGGTGATTTCGACACCCGAGTCGCGCAGGCTCAGTGCGTGGGCGTGGCCCTGGGAGCCGTAGCCGATGATGGCTACCTTCTTGCCCTGGATGATCGAGAGGTCTGCGTCGTCTTCGTAATACAGATCAGCCACTGTAATTCTCCTTATATGTGCTTCTGGTGAAGAAGTCTTTGCTGAGGCACTGTTGCTTACTTCCAAGCTAGGTGCCAAGTATCTAAATTTTGTAGTTCGTGTCTCTTGAAGTCGTTGCGCCTAGGCGGAAATCGTCTTCAAAGCGCGGTCGCTCATTGACTTGGATCCGCGGCCTACGGCCAGGGTTCCTGCCTGGACGATCTCGCGGATGCCGAAGGGCTCAAGCACTGCCAGCAGCGCATCGATCTTCGCGGCGTTCCCGGTGGCTTCCACGACCAGCGAGTCGGTGGATACGTCGATCACCGAAGCACGGAACAGTTCCGCGGCCTGGGTGACCTGCAGACGGGTCGTTGCATCGGCGCGCACCTTGATCATGATGTGGTCGCGCTGCACCGAGGTTTCGGGCAGCAGTTCCACGATCTTGATGACGTTGACCAGCTTGTTCAGCTGCTTGGTGACCTGCTCCAGGGAATCCCCCTCGGCGTCGACCACCACGGTCATGCGGCTGATGCCGGCAATTTCCGTCGGGCCCACGGCCAGCGAGTGAATGTTGAAGGCACGGCGGGCGAAGAGGCTGGCGACGCGGGTCAGCACGCCGGGAACGTCTTCAACCAGTACCGAAAGCGTATGCTTTGCCATGTTCTAGTCCTCCTCTTCCCATTCAGGGGTCATGCCGCGGGCAATCTGGATCTGGTCATTGCTGACTCCCGAGGGCACCATTGGCCACACCATGGAATCGGCCGAGACCACGAAGTCGATGACTACCGGACGGTCATTGATTTCCAATGCCTTCTGGATGGTCGCATCGATATCCTCATCGCGTTCGCAGCGCAGGCCCACGCAGCCGTAGGCATCCGCCAGCTTCACGAAGTCCGGAATCCGGGCGGTTCCGTGCCCGGTGTTCAAATCGGTGTTGGAGTAGCGGCCATCGTAGAACAGGGTCTGCCACTGGCGAACCATGCCCAGCGACGAGTTGTTGATCACCGCAACCTTGATCGGGATCTGGTTGATCACGCAGGTGGCCAGTTCCTGGTTGGTCATCTGGAAGCAGCCGTCGCCGTCAATGGCCCAGACCACGCGGTCCGGCTGCGCCACCTTGGCGCCCATCGCGGCCGGCACCGAGTAGCCCATGGTGCCCAGCCCTGCGGAGTTCAGCCACGAGCGCGGACGCTCGTACTTCACGAACTGCGCGGCCCACATCTGGTGCTGGCCCACGCCTGCCACGTATACGCCTTCCGGACCGGTCAGCTCGCCGATCCGCTGGATGACGTTCTGCGGAGCCGAGAGGCCATCGTGGGTTTCGGTGTAGCCGATCGGGTAGGTTTCGCGCAGTCGGTTGAGCAGTCCCCACCAGCCGGTCAGATCCTGCTGGGCTTCGTTCTCGAAGCGTGCGGCGCAGGCTTCGTGCAGCTGCGGGATGATCTCATCCAGCGAACCCACGATCGGCACATCGGCCACGCGGTTCTTGGAGATTTCCGCGGGATCGATATCGGCGTGGATCACCTTCGCGTTCGGCGCGAAGGTGGAGAGCACGCCGGTGACGCGGTCATCGAAGCGGGCACCGAGGGTGATCAGCAGGTCTGCCTGCTGCAGCGCGGTCACTGCGGACACGGCGCCGTGCATGCCCGGCATGCCCACATGCTGTTCATGCGAGTCCGGGAATGCGCCGCGGGCGGTCAGGGTGGTGACCACCGGTGCGTTGATGAATTCCGCGAATTCCTTCAGCTGCTCGTGCGCGTTGGCCTTGATCACGCCGCCGCCGACATACAGCACCGGGCGGGTTGCCGAAGCGATGAGCTTGGCGGCTTCGCGCAGCTGCTTGTTGTGGCCACGGGTGACCACGCGGTAGCCGGGCAGGTCCACCTTGGGCGGCCAGGAGAAGGTCATCTCGGATGTCTGCGCATCCTTGGTGATATCCACCAGCACCGGACCGGGACGGCCGGTCTGCGCCAGGTAGAACGCGCTGGCCAGCGTCCGAGGAATGTCCTCTGCGTTGGTGACCAGGAAAGCGTGCTTGGTGATCGGCATCGTGATGCCGACAATGTCTGCTTCCTGGAATGCGTCAGAGCCAATGAAAGCGCTATTGACCTGACCGGTGATGGCCACCATTGGGACCGAGTCCATATTGGCATCGGCCAGTGCGGTGACGAGGTTGGTTGCGCCTGGACCGGAAGTGGCGATGCAGACGCCCACTTCCCCGCTCACCATGGCGTAACCCTGTGCGGCATGGCCTGCACCCTGTTCGTGGCGGACCAAGACGTGGTTAATCTTGGTCGAATCCATCAGTGGATCATAAGTGGGAAGGATGGCCCCACCTGGTAATCCGAAGACGTCTTTGACGCCCATTTCTTCCAGCGAGCGGACGATGGCTTGTGAGCCCGTCATCTGTGTGGGAGCAACGATATTATTCGGACCCTGGACCGGGTTCGAAGCTTCCACGACGGAAGAGACAGCGGCGGCGGCATCCTTGGTTCGATTGATTGACTTCGCAACCGACGCCGGATTGGCGGGTGTTGAGTTGCTCATCGGGATCCTTTCCATTTCTATCTCTTCGTTTACGCATAAAAAACGCCCCGCGGCCGTCACTGATGACGAAAGGGGGCTTGCGCGTTACCGGTGTACCGTCCGTGGTGTTGGACAGCGCCTCAGGCTCCGCGCCTGATAACTAGTAGTACATCGGTGTTTATTTGCATGCCTCTAGTTTTCTCCACCTCACGGCAAAGAGCAACTAGACACCCTGTTTATCTCATTATATGAGATGAATGTCCAAAGATTGGACGCGTCCCCACGTTCATTCCTTGGCCATTTCGCTTCCCGGGCACTGAAAGCGCCTGTCGAAGCGGGGTTAGCTGAAGACGAGCACCAGCTGCCAGGGATGCGATTAATCCAGCTCGCAGCCCTTGCCCCAAGGAAACCGCCTGCCTTGCAGATGGTTTCGCTTGCAGCTTTAAGCCAAGAAGGGCATGAATTGGGCCAGTGGCCACACGTGCGCATGGCTTCCTGACTCAATTAGCATCTTGGCTCATTAATCCCATTCTAGAAGTCAATATGACCAATCAGATAACCCATGACGTGTCGATGACATATTTCGATAAGTGTTGCGTCTGATCAAATTGTCCAAACTTATCGGTAGAGTAAGGGGTATGGACAAGCGCCCAGACGAAAATCCGACCCAGCAGGTCAAGGACCGCCTCCACGAGGCTTTTGACTCGCAGATCCCCAATTTCGCCAGCTACAATCTCGTGGCGGGCACCGGCATCGCCGGTTCCGGGGGGCTCAAGGTCATCGGATATCGACGCCAGCCGGCGGAGCTGATTATTGCGCCAGTCAATGCAAGCAGCTTGGAAGCCTCCGAAGATGCCATCAATATCAACAATACGAACGTGAACCAGCTGGCCGAGCTGAGCGATGGCGGCTACGAGATTGCGATCTCTTCGGGCCGGGTGTTCCGCTTCAGCGTTCCCGAAGCGCCGAGCATCGACTTGCATGTGGATGACGCGATCAGCATTGGTGCCACGCTCGACCAGAAATCGGATGCTGAAGACTTCGCCGATTTCATGGATCACTTCATGAACACCATCGAAGGCACCGAGAACTTCGTATAAGCAGCAACAGCATCCCAAAACGAGAAGGCCATCTCGCCTGCCAGCTCCAACGCGAGCCCTGCGGCGAGGTGGCCTTTCGTTCACAGCGCCCCGGGGTGATTCCCGCGGTAGTCGGAAGCGAGAAACTCACCTTCTACGGTGATAATCTCGACCCGGTCCAATTCGCTGGATTCGTAGCCGACGGATGTGATGACCAGTTCGGCATAGCGGACGGCACTGCCATCGGCGATCCAGTCGCTGCCCTCCACGACGATGGCGAGCACGCCCTGGACCGGAGAAAGCCAGCCGACGGTGGCGTATTGGATGGAATCCTTGGCGAATGAATGGAATCCCGCAGCGCCCTGGCCGTTGAGGTACTGGAAGATTTTCTGATCAGCCCATTCCTGCCGGCCCTCGACTTCCTCCAGGTTATCGGCGTACTTCGGCAGCGCCGCGATCGTCGCGTTTGCGCCCGGGATGCGGTCGGATGCTTCGAACTGCAGCGGCGTGCAGCCGGCCAGGCACGTTGCCAGCGCCAGTCCGGCAGCTACGACGCCGGTTTTGCCCAAGGCATCCCTGGCCTTTGAGCGCCGCTTGATCGCGGCAGCAAATACTTGAAGCACCATGCAATTGAGCCTAGCCCATGGCCAGGACATCTCCACAGGCCATTACCGAACCGGCGTTCATGCCGGCGCCGCGCTCGGGGTCAGCCTTGCGCGGCCTGGTACAGGGAGAGCTCCTCGGCCTGCATCACCAGCCACGGGCTGAAGGCCCACGGCGTTGCACGCAGGGCAACGCCCAGCTGCGCCGGATCCACCCAGCAGTAGTCCATGACTTCATCCGGGTTCGCGGTGATCTCGCTGTCAATCACGGCGGTGAAGACCGGGCAAATTTCATTCTCAACAATGCCCGAGGCATCCACGGCGCGATAGCGGAAATCCGGCAGCGCCGATTCGATGCCACTGACCTTGAAGCCGAGCTCATGGGCCGCATGGCGGGCAATCGCTTCCTCGAAGCTTTCACCGGGCTGCGGATGCCCGCAGAAGGAATTGGTCCATACCCCTGGCCAGGTCACCTTGGACAGTGCGCGGCGGGTCACCAGCACCTGGCCGGCGGCATTGCGCACATGGCACGAGAAGGCCTGGTGCAGCACGGTATCCGTGGTGTGGACCAGTTCTTTCGGTCGCACGCCGATTGGCTGGCCATCCTCCGAAAGCAAAATGACATCCATTGAAATCCTTGATTCCCCATCCGGGTCTAGTTAGGTGAAAAGTGCCGAAAAGATCAGGAGCATGGTCAGCAGGAAACCGCACAGGTAGTTGATCCACAAGAATCTCTTCCATCCTCGATTAACCGTACCCGAGCTCGCGTCGCTGACCCCAAGATGCGGTAGGACGTTGAGCACATAGGGCAGGGCCAGCAGCGACGCCCAGCGGCCGATCCCCTGCACCCCGGCGACCACCAGCACTCCGGCCAGCACATAGCCGGCAAGGACCAGCCAGATGGTGGTGCGGGCGGACAAGGCGGTGGCAATCGATGACAGGCCGCCCTGGCGATCGGGAATGATGTCCTGGATTGCGCCGAGGGCGTGGCTGGCCATCCCCCACAGCAGAAACGCGCCAAAGACCAGCCACTGCCCGGGCTGCACGCTGGCACCAGCGAGCACCCAGCCGTAGACCGCCGGCGAAACGAAATGCACCGCGCTGGTCAGCGAGTCCAACCCGGGCCGTTCCTTGAAGCGCAGCCACGGTGCCGAATAGGCCAGCACAGCGAAGATGGACACGGCCAGCACGAGGTTGGCCACCAGGCTTCCCGCCGCTGCGAGCACCACGAGGAACGGAACGGCGCACGCAACGCAGGCGACGAGCAGCGCCTTGTGGCTCTGCCGGGACAGCAGCGCGCCCTCGATTCCGCCCTTGCGCGGATTGCGCAGATCCGATTCGTAGTCGAAGACATCGTTGATGCCGTACATCAGCAGATTGTAGGGAAACAGGAAGAACACCGTGCCCACGGCCAAGCGCCAATCAACTCCCCCGCCGGCCAGCAGAAAGGCGGCGGCAAACGGGTAGGCGGTATTCACCCAGGAAATGGGCCGCGAGCTGGCAACGATTCCGCGGATCATGAAGCATCCTTTCTGCCTGCGCCGAGCAGCCACCACAGTCCGGGGAGAAGGAAGACCGCGCAGGCGGCATAGAAGAAGTCCTCGATCGGGGCCAGGCCGATATGCACCCCGGACAGCGTGCCGCTGCCGTAGCCGAACAGCCCGGCGTAGATCATCAGGTTGTCGAAAATCGCGGTGAGCACCAGCATCACGGCCAATGCGGCGCCCAGCGGCCTGATCACCGTGCGCAGGCGCTGCTTGCTGGCGGCCAGCCCGGCGGCGAAGATGGCCATGGCCGCGGCAAGGAAGCAGAAGCTCAATTCAAGGAACATGCCGCTCACCTCGCAGCCCGCGGACCAGCATCGGCAGGCCGGCGAAGGCGGTCATCGCGCAGTAGCACAGGAAGATGAGGAAGAAGACTTCTTCCAGCGGGAACTGCTCGCCCACCATGATCCCGGTCATGAGCTGCGATTCCTTGTGCAGGAAGATGCCCTGCCTGATGGCCAGCACATCCCAGAGCACGAAGAAACCGGTGCCCAGCGCGAGGGCCAGGATCCCGCGCACCGGGTGGCGGAAGAGAAACAGCTTCCCCTTGGCATCCAGCAGCACCATGCAGGCAAGCAGAAACAACAGGATGCCCAAATAGATCATGCTCCGGCCTCCTGCGCCAGCGTTGCAGCACCGCTTTCGGCCATCGGCCCGGCACCGGGGACACCGAGCACCGCCTTGGCTGCCAGCTCCCCGCTGATCAGGCACATCGGCACCCCGATTCCGGGGCGCACGGTGCTGCCGGCATAGTGCAGCCCGCGCACGGTGGCGCTGCGGTTGCCCGGACGCAGCATGGCGCTTTGCCCCAGGGTATGGGCCAAGCCCAGCGCACCGCCCCTGAAGGCGCCGTACTGGGCGGCGAAGTCCCCCGGGCCGATGCTCTGGCGCACCACGATCCGCGACCGCAAATCCTCGATGCCGGCCCAGGAAGCCAGCTGGTCGATGGCAGCGTCGGCCACCGCCTCGACCATGGCGGCTCCTGCGCCATCGGCGGCGCCCATCCCCCATCCGGGCACGGCCGGGGCAGGCACCAGGATGAACAGATTCTCGCAGCCCTCCGGTGCCACGTCCGGGTCGGTGGCGCTGGGCTTGCAGACATAGATGCTGGTTTCTTCCTGCAGCGCCTGCCCATTGCGGATGCGCGAGAAGTTCTCGTCCCAGTCGGTGGTGAACAGCAGGTTGTGGTGTTCCAGCTGGGGCAGCTTGCCTTTGACCCCCAGGCAGAGCAGCACAGCGCTGGGGCCGGGATCCTTGCGCTGGAAGCTCTTGGCGGTATGGGTCTGCAGTTCTTCGGGCAGCAGCTCGCCGTCCAGGTGGCGCACATCCGCGGCTCCGATGACATGCGCGGCCTCGGTGCGCTGCGCCTTGCCCTGCTCATCGATCCAGCGCACCGCGGTGACCCGCGGGTTCTTTCCCGGGCTGGTTTCTATGGCCGTTGCGGTGGCTGAGAGGTGGATGGATGCGCCGTGCTTCTGTGCCAGTGCGGCCATCGCATCGGCCACGGCGGCGAAGCCACCCATCGGGTATTTGACCCCATCGGCCAGATCCAGGTGGCTCATCAGCTGGTAGAGCGCTGGGGTGCGGTTCGGGCTGGAGCCCAGGAACACCGCCGGGTAGCCGAGCAGCTGGCGGATCTCGGTGCTGGCAAAACGCCGGGCGGCATGGCCTGCCAGGCTGGTGGCCAGCAGCTTGGCCAGCTGCGGGGCACGGCGCAGGATCTTCGGGTGCAGCAGCCCGGTCAGCGAGCTGAAATCATCGTAGAGGAAATGCTCCAGGGCCAGTTCGTAGCCTTCCTTCGCGGTGCGCAGGTAGCGCGCCAGGGCTGGAGCGCTGCCCGGTTCCAGGGCGTCGAACAGGGCGCTGGCCGCGGCACCGGTGCCCACGTCCACGGGTGCGTCGCGGTGCTGGAAGAAGACGCGGTAGCCGGGATCCAGCTCGCGCAGCTGAAGCTGTTCGCTGGTGCTGGTGCCCATGAGCCGGAACCAGTGCTCGAAGACCTCGGGCATCAGGTACCAGGAGGGCCCGGTGTCGAAGCGGAATCCGCCGCGCTCCAGGCGTCCTGAGCGTCCGCCAGGATGCGGCTGCTGCTCGATGACGGTGACCTTGCAGCCCCGGGCGGCCAGCAGCCCGGCGCTGGCCAGGCCGGAGAAGCCTGCCCCGATGACGACGACATCCGGGTTTTCGTTCTTCATCTGCGTGCTCTTTCCATGAGTTGCTTGCGGTGCGCGCTGCGGCTGGTTCCCAGCAGCACGCGGGCGGCGATCAGCGCCTTGCGCGGGGTGGAGACCGAGATGCGGGTGCGCAGCAGGTCGGCGGCGTCGGCCTTGCCCAGCTGGGAATTCAGTTCGTGGAACAGGTCATGGGCCAGGCGCACCGCCCGGGCCGCTGACGGGGCCAGATAAGGCATCCCGGCGCGGGCTTGGGCCAGGTCCTGCTCGATCTGCTCCACCAGCAGCGCCTTGGCCTGCTCGTCGAAGCGGGCCGGGTTAATCCCGGGAAAGTAGCTGCGTCCCAAGTCCTGGCTGTCTTCGGCCAGATCGCGCAGGAAGTTGACCTTCTGGAAGGCCGCGCCCAGGCTACGGGCAGCCTGGCGGGCCTGCTGCTCCTCGGCCCGGTCCAGTTCAGGTGCGCCGGGCATCGCACCGAAGACCCGCAGGCACATCAGCCCGATGACTTCGGCCGAGCCGTAGATGTAGTCCTGCAGGCTGCGCGCGTCGTGCTGCCCGGTGGAGAGGTCCGCGCGCATGGATGCGAAGAACGGGCCGGTGAGCGCGGCGTTGATGCCGGTGGCCCGGGCGGAGATAGCGAAGGCATGGACCACCATGTTGGTGCTGTAGCCGCGGTCCATCGCTCGCAGGGTCTCGGCTTCCAGCTCATCGAGGCAGCCTCCGATGGCCTGGTTATCCAGGCCGGCCTGGCAGGCCACCCCGTCCACGATCTCATCAGCCAGGCGCACCAGCGCATAGATATTGGCAATGTGCCGGGCACTGCCGGCATCCAGCATCCTGCAGGCCAGCGAGAACGAGGTGGAGTATTCGCCCAGCACCACCCGTGCGCTGCGCTGGGCGGCGCGCGAGTAGTGCTCCAGGGCGGCGGTGCTGGCCGCGGGCTTCAGGGAAGTATCGCGTTTCATGGTGTTCAGCTGCTTCGGTCCAGAATCAGGCTGGTGCATTCGAGCAGCAGCGTGCGGGCTTCTTCGGGCAAGTCCAGGAAGGCGGCGGAGCCGGTGGCCCGCGAGCACAGCTGCGCAGCCAGCTGGCGGGCGAAGCGCTCTGCTCCCTGCGCCGCCAGCTCCTGGCGGATCCTGCCGGCATCCACCGTTCCCTCGCGGAATCCGTTGAGCAGTGCGGAGAATTCTGGTTGCTCGCTGGCCAGGGCCAGCAGGATGGTGCTCTTGAATTCGCGCAGATCAGATTCCACCGGCTTGCCGGTGCGCGCCGGATCACCGAAGGTGCCCAGCACGTCATCGATGATCTGGTAGGCTACGCCGAGCTGGCAGCCCACCGTGCCGAGAGCTTCGGCCTGCACGGGGTGCGCCCCGGCCAGCAGGGCTCCTGCCTGCAGCGGCAGCTGGAAGGAATAGGCGGCGGTTTTCATCTGCTCCATGCGCAGCACCTGGCTGGTGGTGGCAGGTGCCGGGCCCAACGAGTAGAGCAGGTCTTCGAGTTCCCCGGCTCCTGCCTGCTCAATGGCTTGGAAGAAGGCTTGTTCCACCCCGGCTTCGGCATCGCTGCCGGCCGCGGCGCGGGCGGCGAGCTTGATCGCCTCGCTGATCAGCAGGTCCCCGGCGATGATGCCCACCGAATTGCCCGCATGCTCGGCATCGGCAGGATTCCGGCCGTTGGCCAGGGCGTGGTCGCGGTAGACCGCCGAGATGGTCGGCTCGCCGCGGCGTACGAAATCGCGGTCCACCACGTCATCGTGGATCAACAGGGCCGCGTGCAGCAGCTCGAAGGCGCAGCCCAGGTCGATGGCGCGGGCTTCGTTGCGTCCGCCGAACGCCCGGTATCCGAGCATCACCATCCCTGGCCGCATGAGCTTGCCGGTTCCCAGGCGTGCGCCGATTCGGGACCAGAGCAGCGCGGTCTGCTCCGAGTAGGCGGCGCTGCGCCGCTGGGCCTGGATGGCCAGAAGTTCCAGCCGGTCGCTGATGGCCTGCCGGGTGGCGTCATCGATGAGCCCGCGCGCGGCCAATGCGGTTTGCGATAGCGGAGTGTGTGCTGGCGCTGTTGGGGCCGGCAGGGACTGGTGCGTGGTGGTGTGCGTTCTCATGATTCCCTGCTCCCAGGTTGTGGTGTGGTTGCTTGGTGTTCTTCACTGCTCCCGGTCCCCCGCTGGTCCAGTTCACGCCGGGAAGCTTCCAGCTCGGCGCGCAGCCGGACGCGATCCGGCTCGTCGAGTCGCGCACTGAAGGTGTGCAGATGCCGAAGCAGTACCTGTCCCGGTCCGGTGGACACAGGGAAATTGGGTCCCGGGACCACCAAGGTGCGCCGGCGGTCCGAGGCGTGATGCCGTCTTTCCACCACTCCGCGGGCCTCCAGCCGATCCAGGACCGAGGTGATTCCTGCCGATGAGACCCCGAGTTCGCGGGCCAGTTGCCCGGAGCTGGGTGTTTGCATGGAGCGCAGCAGGTTCACCGCGCGCAGGTCTGTATCGTTCAGGCCAAGGCGATGCCGCAAGCGTGCCTCGCACAGGGCGTAGGAGCGCGTCAGCCGCAACAGCTCCCGGAAGAGTTCCGAGGTCGTCAGCACTGCTGGACATTCCATGATCACTTCTCTCGCCTTGTTGATATTTAGCTTGTCTAGATACATCATGGTTTAACTATCTCGTTTTGTCGACTCGAAACGGGAAAAACTTTCCATCGACCTTTCAGGAGCGCACGATGAGCAGCTCAACCAATTCCCCCGATTTCCCCCTGCCGGCCCGAACGGCCACGGCATCGTGGACGCTGCCGGTGATCACGGCGCTGGCACTGGTTCTGGCCATCGCCGTCTCCTTCATCGGCAGCGGGGCCCTGGGCGGGACACCAATCCAGCAGGCAGCCGGCGGCTATCTCAGCGCCGATGCAACACTGCTGGCCCCGGCCGGCCCAGCGTTCTCCATCTGGAGCGTGATCTATGCAGGACTGGCCGTCTACGGAATTTTCCAGCTCACGCCCGCCGGGCGCCGCTCGGCCTGGGCAGCTAGGTTGCGGATGCCCGCGCTGCTTTCGGCTCTGCTGAACGCCGCCTGGATTACCGTCGTGCAGCTTGGCTGGCTGGGAGTAAGCGTCGCGGTGATTTTCGCCCTGGTTGCCTGCTTGGCCTGGATGCTGTCCCTCATGATGGCCGGCACCCCTGGCTCGCGCACCGAATACTGGATCATGTGGCTGACCTTCGGTATCTACCTGGGCTGGGTCTGCGTGGCCAGCATTGCCAACACCGCAGCGTGGTTGCTCTCGCTGGGCGTTGGCGAAGGCGCTTCCTGGACGCCGGGATTGGCTGTGGTGCTGCTGGTGGCGGCAGCGGGCATCGGTCTGGGCATCACCGCCTACTCGGGCAGGAATTTCACCGCGGTGGCCATCGCCTGGGGCCTGGCCTGGATCGGCGCGAGCCGGCTGGCCGGCAGCAACCAGTCCGAGCTGGTGGGCTACGCCGGCTTGGGCTGCGCGGCATTGCTGCTTCTCGGCTCGCTGGCCATCGCCTGGCGCCAGCGCGGGGTGACGGCGCCATGAGCTTGATCGCGGTAACCGGAGCCAGCGGATATATTGGCGGACGGCTGGTGCCGCTGCTGTTGAGCAATGGGCACCAGGTCAGGGTGTTCACCCGTGATGCTCAGCGCCTGCGCGATATACCCTGGCGCGGCCAGGTGGAAGTCGTCGAGGGCGACCTGCAGGACCGGGACGCCGTGGCCAGGCTCTGCAAGGACGTGGACCTGCTCTACTACCTGGTGCACTCGATGTCGGGAACCCGAGATTTCGCGGCCCAGGAGAAAGCCTGCGCACAGGTTGTGGCGCAGGCCGCGCGGGAGCAATCGGTCAGCCAGCTGGTCTATCTCTCGGGCCTGCATCCCGCCGGCGAACTCAGCGAGCATCTGGCATCACGGGTGGCCGTGGGAGAAATCCTGTCGGAGGCCGCCAGCACGCTGGTGCTCCAGGCAGGCCTGGTGATCGGCTCGGGCTCGGCCAGTTTCGAAATGGTCAGGCACCTGAGCGATGTGCTGCCGGTAATGCCGGCACCGCGATGGGTGCTGAACCAGGTGCAGCCCATCGCCATCCGCGACACCCTGCACTACCTTGCGGCCTGCGCCGAGCTGGCGGAACCCGCGCAGGGCACCTATGACATCGGCGGGCCAAGCACCTACAGCTATGCCCAGCTGATGAAGATCTATGCCCGGGTGGCCGGCCTGCGCGAGCCGAGCATCTGGCCGCTGCCGCTGCTGACCCCGCGGCTGGCCTCGCACTGGGTGAATCTGGTGACGCCGCTGCCGCACACCCTGGCATCGGCGCTGGTGCAGTCGCTGCAGCATGATTGCGTGATGGGCTCGCGGGAGATCGATGCGCTGATTGCCCCGCCAGCCGAAGGGCTGTGCGACTATCCGCGGGCGGTGCAGCTGGCGCTGGAGAAGATGGATGCTGACGCGGTGCAAACCAGCTGGGCTACCGCCCAGCCGATCGCTGCCCCGGCCGAACCGCTGCCTTCAGACCCGGACTGGGCAGGGCGCAAGGCCTACACGGACATCCGCCGGATCAGCACCTGCGCCACCGAGGCGCAGCTGTTCAGCGTGCTGCAACGGCTTGGCGGGGATTCGCACTATTTCGCCTTCCCCGCCTTGTGGAAGCTGCGCGGCCTGATGGACAAGCTGGCGGGAGGCGTAGGCTCACGGCGCGGCAGGCGCTCGCACAGCACCTTGGCGCTGGGAGATGTGCTGGATTGGTGGCGGGTGGAAGCCCTGGAGGAGAACAGCCTGCTGCGCCTGCGCGCGGAGATGCGCGCCCCGGGGCGGGCCTGGCTGGATTACCGCATCGGGAAGGACAGCGAGGGGCGAACGGAGCTGATCCAGCGTGCGGTGTTCTTCCCGCGCGGCCTGGCAGGACGCTGCTATTGGTGGGCGGTATTCCCGTTCCATGGCGCCATTTTCCCGGCCACCATCAAGAACATCGTGCGCGATGCGGAAAAGCAGGAAGAGGGCTGAGCAGCTCCTGTTACTCCGGGGCTATTCGGTTTCGCCGGGGCCCGGTTCGCCAAGGCTGCTTTCCATGGCATCAGAGGTGCTGGCAAGGAACCGGATCACCACTTCCCGTTCTTCGGGGCTCAGCGATTTGGCGACTTCGAATCGCTTGGCATGATGCCGGCCGACCTGCTCGCGGGCGGCCAGATGGGTTTTCTCGGTCACTTCCACGCACTGCGAGCGACGGTCGGTTGGATGCTTGGTGCGCCGCACATGGCCATGGGCCTCCAACCGGTCAATCATCTTGGTGACCGACGCACTGGAAATTCCCAAATACTGGCTCAGGGCGCCAGGGGTGACCGATTGCCCGGCATGCTTGGCGGAGATCATCTTGCGGATGGCGCGCATGTCGGTTTCGTTCAGTTTCATGTACTGCTGCGAGCTGCGCATGATCCGGCGCTCGATCTGGCGCATCCGGCCCATTTCAGCCATGATCCGGTCGATTTGCTGCAGATCCGCATCCACGACGCCAGCCCGCTTGATCAGCTTCTGGCCAGGATCGGATTCAGCTAGCCCGTACATGGTGGGCAGGTCTTTGGCGGACATGGTGCCTCTCCTGATCGGATCTCGGTCGCGTGCCTAATTGGATCTTACGCCGTGCGTGATGGATGCATGCAGAAAACCCTGCGGCCGATGGAATCAGACCGCAGGGTTTTGTTGGTGCGAGTAGAGAGACTTGAACTCTCACGTCCGAAGACACTGGAACCTAAATCCAGCGCGTCTACCAATTCCGCCATACTCGCTAGCGCTACACCGGAAACACCGTTTCCCTGAAGGCGACCTCATTTAGTGTAGCGGAACTTGGGCCTGATATGAAATCAGTCAAGGGCAGCGGCTACTTCGGATCAATCCCCAAGTCACGGCGCAGCTTTGCCACATGTCCGGTGGCACGCACGTTGTACTGCGCGAGCGCAACCTTGCCCTCTTCATCGACCACGATCGTGGAGCGGATCAGGCCTTCGTAGACCTTGCCGTAATTCTTCTTTTCTCCCCAAGCACCATAGGCTTCAGCCACCGCGTGATCTTCATCGGAAAGCAGCGGGAAATTCAGTTCTTCGTTGGCAACGAACTTTTCAAGCTTTGCGGTCTTGTCCGGGGAGATGCCCAGAACTGCATAGCCCAGGCCCTTCAATGATTCGAGCGAATCACGGAAGTCGCACGCCTGCTTGGTGCAGCCAGGGGTGGATGCCGCTGGATAGAAGTACACAATGGTCTTCTTGCCACGGTAATCGGACAAGGAGACGGAATTGCCGGCAGCGTCCTGCAAGGTGAAATCAGGGGCCTGGTCGCCGACGGACAGGCGGTTAGCCGTTGCGGGAGTACTCATGAGCTGATCCTCTTTTCTTTGCGGTATACAAAAAATCCGACCTGATGAATCAGATCGGATCTACTGTGCGCCCTCCGGGACTCGAACCCGGAACCTAATGATTAAGAGTCATTTGCTCTACCAATTGAGCTAAAGGCGCTTCCTCGCTCTGACTAGTTCTTTTTCAGAACCCGTCATTGCGACGTAGACAATCATAGGCAGAAATGGCGCAAAAGCAAAAATCGCCCAGCATCCAGCCCGAAAAGAAAAACATCCAAGTCAGCTTCATGTTATCACGACTACGCCGATGGCGAAGTAATCTAAAACACACAAGTTTTCACTTCGGCAATGCCCATTGCCATCACGCACCGTAGTTGCATATTCCATAACTCCGACCACCTGCTAGAAGTTCGCCATCGCGGTCGCTGCGCCGCGAGCCGCAAACGGGCACGAGTCGAAACGCTGATCCGCCCCGGCATTGCCAGCGGACAAGCCCCGCGGCCGGTAAATTTCGGCCTGGCGCCATGACCGGAAGCGCAGAATCGCGCATGGTCAACAAAAAAGGCCAGACCGAAGCCTGACCTTTGTTTTGTGCGCCCTCCGGGACTCGAACCCGGAACCTAATGATTAAGAGTCATTTGCTCTACCAATTGAGCTAAAGGCGCGTATTGATTTATATAAACAAGTTGCCTGGTGAACCGAACAAATTGTTCGTGCGCCCCCCGGGACTTGAACCCGGAACCTAATGATTAAGAGTCATTTGCTCTGCCAATTGAGCTAGAGGCGCCCGCTGCGATGTTCTAGAAGCTTTTTGGGCTTCGCGCTTTCGCAACGAGATAAAACTTTACCAGCAATTTCCCTCAGCGCAAATTCGATTGCCAGTATTCCGCGGTGACCTTCATTACAGGAGATGACTAGGGATTACTACCAAAGAGCGGAAGGGGTTTGTACAGTGATTCCATGAGCACCCAACGAACGATTTCATTCCCCACCCAAGAACTGATTGATGCGGTCGGACCGATCCCGGAAAATCTCAAGGCAGTGCTCTGGGACTTGGAGAACGACCCCGAGACCCCGCTGGAAGACATCGATATTGCCATCCTTCCCTACATGGCGAATCCCCAGACGCTGAAAAACGTCCGCAAGGCGCCCAATGTCAAGGTGGTCCAGACGCAGACAACCGGCTTTGATGGAATGATCGACCTGATTGGCGACCGCGCCGATATCAATACAGCGGCCGGCGTCCACGCGGCGGCTACCGCCGAGATGGCACTGGGACTGGCCATCGCCTCCTTGCGAGGCTTTCCGCAATCGGTGCGCGATCAGCAGCAGGGCCGATGGAATCCCCAGCAATGGCCCGGCTTAGCTGACCGTACCGTGGGCTTGGTTGGCGTGGGCGGCATCGGCGAGGAGATCCGCAAGCGCCTGGAGCCTTTTGAAGTCAATCTCTTGCGCTTCGGATCGACCGCCCGCACCGATGAGCACGGCGAGGTCTTCGCAACCTCCGAGCTGGCGGCTCGGGCGCCGGAAATCGAGGTGCTGATCCTGATCGTACCGCTCGATGATTCCACCCGCCATCTGGTGGACGCGCAATTGCTGGCCAAGCTTCCTGATGGCGCGACGGTCATCAACATGGCCCGCGGTCCGGTGGTGGACACCGACGCCATCGTGGCGGAAGTCGCCTCGGGCCGTTTGAACATGGCATCAGATGTCTTCGACCCGGAACCGCTGCCTGCCGGCCATCCCCTGTGGCAGCACCCCAATGCCTTGGTCATTCCGCACAATGGCGGGAACACCAAGGCGTTCTTCCCGCGCATGGTGAAGCTGCTCAAGAAGCAGGTGCAGGCCTGGGCGGCGGGCAACGACGGCGAGAACCTCGTGCACCGCAGCTAACAATTTAGTGACAGTTGACTGCTCCGGGAGTTTTGGCTCCCGGAGCAGTGGACGTGGTGCGCTATCTTTGATAAATACCTTTGCGCATTGCTCCCTGCTTGTTCCCTGCGCAAAGCAGTACCGCCTGCCGAAGGAAGATGAGCCATCCCCGTGCCCGAATTGCCACCGAAACTCGTATCACGACGCGCATTGCTGACCGGTACATTGGCGACAACCGCACTGGCGCTGACCGCCTGCACCGGCAATTCCGAACCCGCCACCTCCGCTTCGCCCTCGGCCTCCGCCAGCGCGTCCCCTGTTCCGCGGACCTTGCGCTTGGCGGCAGCCGCTCCCCCGGTCAAGCTTGATCCTGCCATCGTCGGCGATAACGAATCCTTCCGGATCACCCGCCAGGTCTTCGAAACGCTGGTCGACATCGATCCGGATACCGGCAGCACCGTAGCCGGCCTTGCCGAGTCCTGGACCGAAAGCCCCGACGGCCTGCGCTACACCTTTACCCTGCGCCAGGGAGTGCTCTTCCATGACGGCACCGAATTGACCGCTAAGGCAGTGGTCGCCAACTTCAACCGCTGGGAGAATTTGTCGCCGCAGCTGCGCACCGCCTCCAGCCAGGGGTTCGCGAACATCTTCCACATCGACAGCGACATCCCCAAGCTGCCCACCGCCAAGGAACTTGAAAAGACCTTCAAGAGCATTGGCGAGGCTACCGAAGAAGAGCTGGCCACTCAGCAGTCGCGCACCGAGCAGCTCGAAGAGTTGTCCAAGCAGTTCGAGACGAAGCTCTTTGACGGCAAGTCCTCCGCGGGTTCGGCAAGCTATTTCGCGTCCGTCGAGGCCACCGGCGAGTACGTGGTCACCTTGAACTTGCGCCGCAGGCTGCCAGGACTGGTCGACGCGCTGACCTTGCCGGGCATGGCCATCGCTGCACCCAGCGCGTTGACCGGCGGACCCAAGCAGAATCCTGCCCAGTCGCTGTCCACCCACCCGGTAGGTACCGGGCCCTACGCCTTCGTCTCCAATGGCAACGGCGTGGTGCGCCTGGAGATCTTCAAGGACTACTGGAACCAGGCGCGTCTGGACAACAACACCGGGCATCCTGAAGTCGCGCTGATCTCCGCAGTTCCTTCGCCCTACAACCGCGAAGGCGCGCTGCTGGCCGATGAAATCGACGGCTTCGACATGGTGTCGGTGGACATCATGCGCACCCTGGTGCGCAATGCCAAGGTGGTCGTCCAGCGCGACCCCTTCTCGGTGCTCTACCTCGGCATGGACCAGCGCAACAAGTGGCTGGCCAAGCCGGATTTCCGCATGGCCATTGCCCATGCAATCAACCGCAGCTCGCTGGCCGAGAAGCTGTTCCTGCAAGGATCCAAGCATGCTTCCACCCTGCTGCCTCCCGCGCTGAGCATTCCGGCTCCGGAAGAAACCCCCAACCACGACGCCACGAAGGCCAGGGCGTTGCTGGACGAGCTGGGCTACGACGGTGAAGAAATCGAATTCGCCTATCCGCTGCGGGTTTCGCGCAATTACCTGCCGTTGCCCGAGCGCACCTTCGCGCAGATCGCCGACGACCTGGCCGCGGTGGGCATCCGCATCAAGCCCAAGCCGATCGCCTGGACCGATGGCTACGTGCAGACCGTGCAGTCCAAGGACTTCAATGGGCTGCACCTGCTGGGCTTCTCCGGCGGCTACCGTTCCGCCGACGACTTCCTTTCGGGCATCCTGGCTTCCAAGGAGAATGAGTTCGGCTACACCTCGGCGTTACTTGACTCACAGGTCATGCTGGCCCGTTCCGTCCCATTTGGAGAGGAGCGGACCGCCGCCTATGCCGATATCCTCAAGACCCTGAACACTGATCTGCCCGCGCTCCCCTTGGTCTTTCCGATCTCTGCGCTGGCGTTTAACGGGAACGTCACCTTCTATCCGCCATCGCCAATGCTCAATGAGTGCTACGCGGATGTGCAGATGACGAATTCACCGTCCATCTCAAGTTAGCGACCGTTAACCCAGTTAACGATTTCTGGCCCCCGGGGATATGGGTCTACTCTGGGAGAGAGCAAAGTATCACTGTCGATGGAGATCCTCGTGCCTTCTGAAACGTCAACCGAATCTTTTGACGTAGTACTAATCGGTGCCGGCATCATGAGTGCCACCCTTGGCACCATGATCAACCAGCTGGAGCCAACCTGGTCCATTGGTCTTTTCGAGAACCTGGACAAGGCCGGGCAGGAATCCTCCTCCCCTTGGAACAACGCAGGCACCGGCCACTCGGCACTGTGCGAGCTGAACTACACCGCTGCCAAGGCTGACGGCTCGGTCGATCCGGCCAAGGCCATCGGCATCAACGAGCAGTTCCAGGTGTCCCGCCAGTTCTACTCGTGGGCCGTGGAGAACAAGCGCGTAGCTGACAACAGCTTCATCAACGCCCTGCCGCACATGTCCTTCGTCATCGGCGAGGACCACTCCAAGTACCTGCAGACCCGCTACGAGGCCCTGAAGCCGAACGCCCTGTTCGACGAACTGGAAATCACCAACGACCTGGACACCATCAACGAGTGGACCCCGCTGGTTGCCAAGGGCCGCGACGCCTCGCAGAAGGTCGCCGCGTCCCGCGTCGTCTCCGGCACCGACGTCGACTTCGGCCGGCTGACCCGCGAGTTGACCGACTCGCTGAGCGCCGCCGGCGCCTCGGTGAACTACGGCCACAAGGTCAAGGGCCTCAAGCGTTCGGGCGCCGGCTGGGAGCTGACCGTCAAGGACAATGCTTCGGGCGCAGTGAAGAACGTCAAGGCCAAGTTCGTGTTCGTCGGCGCGGGCGGCGGAGCACTGCCGTTGCTGCAGAAGGCAGGCATCGACGAGATCAAGGGCTTCGGCGGATTCCCGGTCTCCGGGCAGTTCCTGCGTTGCACCGACGAGACCGTCATCAACCAGCACCATGCCAAGGTCTACGGCCAGGCTTCCGTGGGCGCACCTCCAATGTCGGTGCCGCACCTGGACACCCGCTTTGTCGACGGCAAGCGCTCGCTGATGTTCGGCCCGTACGCCGGCTTCTCGATGAACTTCCTGAAGTCCACCGGCCAGCTGGATCTTCCACTGTCCCTGCGTCCGCACAACATCATCCCGATGCTGGCCGTGGGCAAGGACAACCTGGATCTGACCACCTACCTGATCAAGGAAGTTCTCAAGTCGCGCGCCAAGAAGGACGAGTCGCTGGCAGAGTACTTCCCTCAGGCAGATGGTTCCAAGTGGGAACTGATCACCGCTGGCCAGCGCGTCCAGGTCATCAAGAAGGATGCCAAGAAGGGCGGCGTGCTGCAGTTCGGCACCGAGGTCATCACCTCCTCGGACGGCTCGATCTCCGGCCTGCTCGGCGCTTCGCCAGGCGCGTCGACCGCCACCCCGATCATGATCGGCCTGCTCTCGCGCTGCTTCCCTAAGCAGTTCGCCGGCTGGGAGTCGAAGCTGAAGGACATGATTCCTTCCTACGGCCAGAAGCTGAACGAGAACCCGGCACTCTACGCCGAGGTCAAGGCAGCTACCGACAAGTCCCTGGGACTGTAGCCACCTGGCACCACGAGAACCGCCCACCAGCACTGGTGGGCGGTTCTTCGCATATCCGGGCTAAGCAGTACCGCGGGTTATTGCACCGATGCGGCGACCTCGATGTCCAGCGGGGATTTCAAGGTCTGGAGCACCACGCAATACTTTTCGGTGGCCTCGATCAGCTGCGCCACTTCCTGCTCGCTGGCCTCGGTCTGCAGCTCGAAGGACAGCTTGATCGAGCTGACCCCACCGCGGCGTCGGGATCCAATCCCAAGGTGCCGCGCACATCCAGCACGCCGCTCGCGTGGAGGCTGCCGCTCACGCTCAGCGAGCGGTTGATCGCCACCGCGGCCAAGGTGACACCGGCACAGGCCACCAGCGCCTGCAGGAGCATGTCCCCCGAGCAGGCCAATGTCCCGTCCCCGCCGGTGGAAGGGTGCAGGCCGGCGTCCACCAGGGCTTGGCCGGTGTGCACCGAGCAGGACAGCCCTTCTTCTCCAAGCGTTCCGCTGGCCTCCAGCACGATGCTTCCAGCCTCCGGCTGCTCGCGGTACAGCTGCTTCAATGGCTTCTGCACGTTGCGTAGAGTATCCCGATCCATGGCTGCCCTGCACCTCCGCGAAGTTCCGCGGGACTATCCCGTAGATCGAGTATGCGCGCGATTCCGCACAAAGAGCCGGGCGATCGGCAGAATCTTCGCGTGATCGACGGCAACGGCAATTCACAACGCCGGGGTCGTTTTCCAATGTTCCCCGGCCAAGGAAGCACCCGCGGCATCCGATGACGCATGGGTCAGGCCGGCAGAATGGCGTAAGCCCCCTAAAAATCAAAAAGCAGCATCCAACTCCAGCCCCATGCGGCTGCCGGGTAGTCCATTCGGATGATTTTTGCGTGCTTAACATCTCTCGGTGACCGTTGTGCAATGGCAACCAACTAAAGTTGGATATAAGCCCTTCCCACTGCGACACAACGAGGACCACACCCGCATGCAGCGCTTGGCCATCTTGTCATTGAAGAACCGGGCGCTCATTGCGCTCATCACGGTTTTCGCCGCCGTTTTCGGCGTGATTTCCATGGGATCGCTCAAGCAGGAGCTGATCCCGGAACTGGAATTCCCGCAGATCTCGGTCATGGCAACCCAAATGGGTTCCAGCCCCGAGGTGATCGACGAGCAGGTCGCCGAACCGCTGGAAACCGCGCTGCAGGCTGTCGAGGGCCTGGAATCCTCCACGGCCACCTCGCAGACCGGCTTCACCCGCATCGGCTTGACCTTCGAATACGGCACGGACATGGACCGGGCCCGCACCCAGGTGGAACGGGCCATTGCCAACTCCAAGTCCCAGCTGCCCGAGGATGTGGAGCCGACCGCCTTCGCCGGTTCCATCGCCGATTTCCCGGTGCTGGCCCTGGCCGTCTCCTCGGACCAGTCGCTGGAAGCGCTCAATGACGACGTGGAGCGCCTCACCCTGCCCAAGCTGCAGAAGATCGACGGCGTGCGCGAGGCCTCGGTCTCCGGCGGCTCCTCCCAGCACATTGCGGTGATCCCGAAGGACAGCCAGATGCGCGAGGCCGGGCTGTCCGTCGCGGACCTGAAGGACGGCATCGAGAACGCCGGCTCCCCCATGCCGATCGGCAACCTGGACGTCGACGGACTGGAGCTTCCGGTGATTGCCGGGTCCACCCCGGATACCCTGGACGCCATCAAGGACATCCCGCTGGTCACCGACAACGGTCCGGTGCTGCTCAAGGACGTCGCCGAGGTCTCGGTGCAGGCCGACGAGGCCACCAGCATCACCCGCACCAACGGCGAGGAGACCCTGTCCATCCAGGTCACCAAGACCCCGGATGGCGACACCGTAGCCATTTCGCATGCCGTCACCGCGATGCTCGCCGAGCTGGAATCGGAGCTGGGCCACAAGGCCAGCATGACCACGATCTTCGACCAGGCGCCGTTCATCGAGGACTCGATCAAGCACCTGGCACTGGAAGGCGCGCTGGGCCTGGGCTTCGCCGTGATCATCATCCTGGTGTTCCTCTTCTCGGTACGCTCCACCCTGGTCACCGCGATCTCCATCCCGCTGTCGCTGATGGCGACGTTCATCGGGATGAACGTCTTCGGGTACACGCTGAACATGCTGACCCTGGGCGCACTGACCATTTCCATTGGCCGCGTAGTGGATGACTCGATTGTGGTCATCGAGAACATCAAGCGCCATCTGGCCCACGGAGAATCCAAGGCGCAGGCCATCCTGCTGGCGGTCAAGGAAGTTGCCGGCGCCATTACCGCGGCGACCCTGACCACCGTGGCGGTGTTCCTGCCGATCGCCCTGGTGGGCGGCATGGCCGGCGAGCTTTTCAGCCCGTTCGCGCTGACCATGACCATCGCGCTGCTGGCCTCGCTGCTAGTCTCGCTGACCATCGTCCCGGTGCTGGCGTACTGGTTCCTGCCGCACCGCCCGGGCAGCGGCGAAACCCACACCGTGCACGTAGCCGAAGACAAGTCCTGGCTGCAGCGCGCCTATATCCCGGTGCTGAAGAAGACCCAGAAGCACCCGATCATCACGCTGCTCGCCTCCGTCCTGGTGCTTGCCGGCACCGTGGCGATGACCCCGCTGCTGAACACCAACCTGCTGGGTTCCACCGGCGAGAACTCGATCTCCATCACCGCCGAAATGCCGTCGGGCACGGCCATGGAAACCACCGAGAAGGAAGCAGCGAAGATCGAATCCAAGCTCGCGGACATCGACGGCATCGAAGATGTCCAGCTGACCGTGGGCACCGCCAGCGGCATGGCGGCCATGTTCTCCTCGGGCTCGGACACCGCCAGCTTCACCGTGATCACCGATCCCGATGCGGACCAGGAAGCGCTGAAGAACACGGTGCGCGAGCAGGTCGAGGCACTGGACCTGCCCAAGGACCTGGATCTGAGCTTCGGCTCGAACTCCTCGGCCATGATGTCCAGCGATGTCACCGTCGAGATCAAGGCCCCGGATGAGGGAATCCTTCGCGAGGCGACCACCGCGACGCGCGAGGCGCTGGAAGGCACCGAGCACGTCACCGAAATCTCCGATAACCTCTCGGCCGAACGCGAGCAGGTATCCATCGATATCGACGCCACCAAGGCCGCCGAGGCCGGGCTGACCGAAACCCAGCTGGCGGGCATGGTCGCCTCGCAGGTCTCCCCTGTTCCTGCCGGTACGCTGCGCCTGGACTACACCGACATGACGGTGCAGATCGGCGAGGGCATGGACCTGGACAGCCTTGACAAGCTGCGCGAGCTGGAGATCCCGACCGCCGCCGGCGTCAAGGAACTGCAGGACCTGGCCACCGTGGAGCGCGCCAAGGTGGTCCAGCAGGTCACCACCTCCAACGGCGAGCGGATCGCCACCGTCACCCTGGCCCCTGCAGAGAACATGCTCGGGGATGTGTCCAAGGACGTCACCGAGCGCCTTGAGTCGGTGCAGCTGCCCGAAGGCGCTACGGCAGAAATCGGCGGCGCAGCCACCGAGCAGGCCGAGTCCTTCAACCAGCTGTACCTGGCGCTGCTGGCGGCCATCGCCATCGTTTACGTGATCATGGTGGCCACCTTCAAGTCGCTGATCCAGCCGCTGATCCTGCTGATCTCGATTCCCTTCGCCGCTACCGGCGCGATCGGCCTGCTGCTGATCTCCGGCATCCCGCTGGGCCTGCCCTCGCTGATCGGCATGCTGATGCTGGTGGGCATCGTGGTGACCAACGCGATTGTGCTGATCGACCTGATCAACCAGTACCGCGAGGATACGCCCGAGCGTCCTGCCATGGACCTGGAAGATGCCATCATGCACGGCGCCCGCCAGCGCCTGCGCCCGATCCTGATGACCGCACTGGCGACCATCTTCGCTCTGGTGCCGATGGGCCTGGGCCTGACCGGCCAGTCGGGCTTCATCTCCCAGCCGCTGGCCGTGGTGGTCATCGGCGGCCTGGTCTCCTCCACCTTGCTCACGCTGATCCTGGTGCCGGTGCTCTACCGCCTGGTCGAGTCCCGCAAGGAGAAGAACGCCAAGGCCCGCTCCGCGCGCAAGCATTCGGCGCAGCAGCACACCGCGGCCCAGGACCTGACCCGTGCCATGGACAGCGCCAGCGCCAAGATCGCGCCGGAGGCTGCACCGGCAGCCGATGCCACGACTAAGGCCAAGTCTGAAGACACGGCCGGAGACAAGGACAAGAACAAGGAACAGCCGGAACCAGCCGAGACCGGCAAGGCTGGCAAGGCTGGCAAGAATGAGAATCCGGCGGCACCGGCCGATCAGGTCGTCAACCCGTTGACCGGACAGATTCCGGTCTCGCGCAAGGAACGCCGCGCGTTCGAAGAGATGATGAAGCAGACGCCGCCAAAGACTGACGACTAGCTTTCAGCGTCGATAGAACTCGGGCCTGCAACCACAACGGTGGTTGCAGGCCCGATGCCGTTATCGCGAAGCCAAGGGCCGCTGGTGCTACACCAGCTGCAGCTCGGTCAGGCAGGTCGCGTTCTCATCCCCGGCGGTGGTCACCGTGGTTTGCGCGGTCTTTCCCTGGTACGTGAACTCCAGGTCCACCGAAATTCCCCGCGGAACCCACAGGCCGATAAATCCGTTGTCGAAGGATTCCATGTCCTGGTCCACCAATACTTCACCGGTATCCGAGTTGACTGCCTTGACCTTCATTTCCACGCCTTGCAGCTGCCCCACGCAGGTGGTGAGGCTATGGAAATGGCAGCTGTGGGTCTGGTCCACATAGGGTGCGGCTGAGAGGTAGTACTGGTCTTCGGGCAGCGGCAGGTTCGCGGTGCGTCCCGATTCATCGGCCAGCACCAGCTGCGTTGGCTTCACCTGGGCGGTGAAGTTCTGAGGCCGTTGGTCCTGCGGCAAGCGATCGAGCTGGTCGATGACCTGCGTGGCGTCCAACCCCTCCAGTCCCAGCTCGGCAAGGAACTGCCCTGCGTGCTCGGCGTCGATCGCCGTCGTGGCAGACTGGCTTGCTGGCTGCCCGGCACTGCACCCTGCGAGGAGGGCCAGTGCCAGGACGGTTCCAGCGCCGGTTGCCGCCGCCTTCCAGCGTGCAGTGCAAGGGGGCGAAATTCGTTGAGTCAAGTGATATCCCATCTTCCTGGTTCGCAGCACCGTTTACAGTCCGGCCAGCAGCTGTTTCATTTCATCGACTTCAGCGGTCTGCGACTGGATGATCTGCCCAGCCAATTCCTTGGCCTCGGCATCCTGGCCGTCCTCCAGCTCCGACTCGGCCATGTCCACCGCACCTTCGTGATGCATGATCATCTGCTCGAGGAACAGCTGCGCCGCTTCCTTTCCGGAAGCTTCCTGCAGTGCCTTGATCCCGTCTTCCGGAACCATGCCATCGTGGTCCATGCCCTCTGGCATGTCCCACTCGTCCAGCCATCCATCCATGCGCTCGATCTCCGGCGCCTGGGCTGCCTTGATGCGCTCGGCCAAGGCTGTGACCTCCTGCGGGATGTCTTTCTTGCCCAAGATCATCTCGGACATCTCGATCGCCTGTTCATGGTGCACCTTCATGCCCGAAGCGAAAGCCATATCGGCATCGTTGGCTGACGCTGACTGGTCCATGGAATGGCCGGCATGCGAATCGGATACTGAGGCGCTCGGCGCCGGGGTACTTGATGATTCCCCCGCGCATCCGGCGAGGGCGAGCGTTGCGCCCAGCACGAGGGCGCTGCAAATGAGGATCTGCTTGTTCATGGTAATTCTCCTGGTGGATATCGAACGTGAACGGCGCCGCCTGCGGCGGCGCCGGAACCAGCCGGAGGCCGGTGCGTGGACCGGCCAAGCCCTCACGTTCGGCAGATCCCCAAGGCAACCAGATCAGGTTTTTCCGGCCCGATACCAGGCAGCGCCGATGCCGCGCACAACGTCTGCGGGAACGCCGTCGGGAGCACGGCTACGGTATGCGGCGGCCGCAAGAACAGCAGCATGGCCAGCAGCGCCAACACGCAACCCGCGGCGGCCATGCCATGGTCCATCGGACAGTCGGCGCAGCCCTGCTCCGGGCCGCTCGCGTCGGCTGGCGGCGCATGTGGCGTGGGCTCGGCGTCTGCCGGATGTGCATGGGCCACCGGGGCCAAGGACTGCGCCTGGGCTCCATGGTTCATCACATGCATCGAGAACAAGCCGAGAAGCACCGCGCTGATCAGGAACAGCGAGCGGACGACCGCCAGGCGGGGGCAGTTGCGCCCGCCGGCCTTCGCCGGGTGTTTTCCGATGCTCATGGATCCCAGCTTAGCGACGGCAGCTCACGGACGCGAAGCGCGTCCACGTCCGAATCCCCGTTCTGCGTTGATTGCAGCTCCAAGCTCGGATAAACCATTAATATTAAAGTTGTGCACAATTGAATTGTGTGCAATCATTATTCCATGGCAATAGTTGACGATATGGTGTGCTTCTCCCTCTACTCGGCAAGCCGGGCAACCACTCGCGCATATACCGAACTGCTCGCCCCGTGGCAGCTGACCTACACCCAGTACTTGGTGCTTGTTTCACTGTGGACCGAAGGCGATAAGCCGGTGCGCGAGATCGGCGAAATGCTCCAGCTGGACTCCGGGACCCTGTCTCCGCTACTTCGCCGGCTTGAGCAGAAGGGCTTCATTGAACGCCGCCGCGATGGCCAGGACAGCCGCGTCGTCAACGTCAGCTTGACTCCCGCTGGAACATCCTTGCGCAAAGACTTGGCGCACATACCGGCGCAGATTGCTTGCGGTACCGGACTGCCGGATATGCAAAGCGCCAAAGCGCTGCTAGCAACCCTGCACCGCATCACCACTTCCATGCAGGAAATCCCTGCTCCGGAGGGATCCTCCGGAAAATAGCTGCGAGCTTTTACCATCAACGAAAGGCAATTCCATGGAAACCCTGTACACCGCAGAATCCCTGTCCACCGGCCAAGGCCGCGAAGGCCGAGTCCAGACCGCCGACGGGAAGCTCGACCTGGTCCTGGCCTCCCCGGCAGAACTAGGCGGCTCGGGAGCCGGTACCAACCCGGAACAGCTGTTCGCCGCTGGCTACGCCGCTTGCTTCCACTCGGCATTAAATCTGGTCGCGCGCGGCCGCAAGGTAAAAATTGACGACTCCAGCGTCGGCGGCCGTGTCCACCTGAACCGCGACGGGGAGAACGGATTCAAGTTGTCGGTAGAGCTGGAAGTCATCATTCCCGGCCTGGAACCCGCACTGGCCCAGGAACTGGCCGATGCGGCTCACCAAGTCTGCCCCTACTCCAATGCCACACGCGGCAACATCGATGTCCTAGTGAGCGTCAGCGATGACTAGGTCCCGGGAGGGGAAGCCACTGGGCTTCGCCCGGCACGGAGCACGGATAGCGCTCGGCTCATTTCTCGGCTTCGCCGGGGTCAGCCACCTGACCTTTGCCCGCGAGGAATTTCGCGCCCAGGTCCCGGACTTCGTCCCGCTGGATCCGGATCTGACAGTCATCCTTTCCGGTGTCGTGGAAATCGGCCTGGGACTTACCCTGCTCGCGCTGCTCAAGAAGCGGGTAGCCGTGGGCTGGATCGCCGCGCTCTTCTTCGTCGCGGTGTTCCCCGGCAATCTAGCCCAGTGGCAGGAGGGACGCGATGCGTTCGGCTTGGACACCGACGCGAAACGACTGGCCCGGCTCTTCTTCCAGCCGGCGCTGATAGCGCTCGCACTGTGGAGCACCGCAGCATGGCGCGACCGGGCCCAGCTGCGGTCCAAGGCCTAGAAAAGCGGCGGCATGCGCACGGCGGGAGTTTCGGGCATCACGCCGGATGCCCCGCCGTGCACTGCCTGCGCAATTTCGCTGGCCGGCGGCCTGGCGCCCGCCCATGGCTAGGCATCCCGACGTTTCAAGCTGATGCATCCGGCGCCGAGCAAAGCAACGCTCCACGCAATCAGGACTATCAAGGCCACCAAAGGCCCGTACGGTTCGCTGGCTCCGGTCGCCATGAACGTCGCCGCGTTGGTTGGCAAATACTGGATCACTTCTTGGATCCACTCAATGGGGATCAGCTGCAGAATCTGCGGCAACCCGATGACCAGCATGATGGCGCAGACGATGGTTCCCGCAGAATTGCGGCAGAGTAAACCCAATCCAAGAACCATCAAGCTCAGCAACGCCAGGTAGGTTCCGGCTCCTAGTGCCGCGGACACCAGGTCCGAGAAACTGAATGTGCCATACTCCCCTGCGCTCAGCGCTGTGGGAATGGTGGCCAGCGAGATCATCACAACACCGGTCAAGAAATTCACCGCAATCAGCAACAGCGCCTTGGCCCCGAGGAATACGCCGCGTCGCGGGACAGCCTGCAGGGAGCTGGCGATGGTTCCGCTGGAGTACTCGTTGGTGATGTGCAGCGCTGATCCCACCGCGAAGAACAGCTGGCCGAATTGCAAGGTGGCAAAGGCCAGCAAAGGGGCTGGCATCGCGGTGTCGAAGCCGTTGTCCCCGCTGGCTTTCGCGCTGATGCCCATGGCCCAGCTCAACGCGATGGTTGCCACGAACCCGGCAAGGAACAACCCGGTCAGGGATCGCAGGCCAAGGAACTTGGTGGTTTCAGCTCGGGTTGCGGCCATCAGCGCTGGGGCTGACAAACCGGACGTCGCTTGGTTGATTGCTGGCGACCTCAGTTGCCCATCGCCTTTTCTGCCGTGCTTGAAGTGAATTCCACCGTGTCTCGTGTCAATTGGTTATAGGCCGATTCAAGTGATCCGCGTGCCTGGCTCAACTCGTGGAGCTCGAAACCGTTGCTGAACGCGATGGCGCCGACTTCCACCAGGGAAAGCCCGTAAATTTCCAGACAGTTCCGCCACCCTCAGTGACTTCAGCACCGTGGCGGGCCACGGCTCCGGCGAGCGCCGAAGCTTGCGGCGAGCAGACTGCAATCACCTGCTGGGCATAACCCCCTGATGAGCTGGTCGGTAGGTGCCTGGGTGATCAGTTCTCCGCGTCCGATGAGGACCAACTGGTCTGCAACCTGCTGCACTTCGCTCATGAGGTGGCTGGAAACGAAAACCGTTCCTCCCTGCGCGGCCCGGTTCTTCATGAACTGGCGGATCCAAGCGATGCCTTCGGCGTTCAGTCCGTTCATTGGCTCGTCCAGGATGAGGATCTGCGGGTCGCCGAGCAGAGCGGCGGCGATGCCCAGGCGTTGGCGCATGCCCAGCGAGAAACCGCCGATGCGTTGTGCCGCTACCGATTCAAGTCCGGCATGGGCCAGGACTTCATCGATGCGGCTCGCCGGGATCTTGTTGCTTTGCGCGAGGGCTTTCAGGTGCGTGCGAGGCGTATGTCCGGGGTGGCCGGCGGTTCCTGTGATGTGCGCTCCCACGGTGCGCATGGGATGGCGCAGTTGTTCGTAGCCCACCCCGTTGATCAGCGACTTCCCGCTGGTGGGCGCATCAAGTCCGAGGATCATGCGCATGGTGGTGGATTTTCCGGCGCCGTTGGGTCCGAGGAACCCGGTGACGGTTCCAGGCTCTATCGTGAAGCTCAGTTCGTTGACGGCTCGGTTGTTCCCGTAGTCCTTGGTCAGCGAGTCTAGGGTGATCATGGTGTGCTCCTTGGGTTGTGCTTCAACCCTAGGAATTCTGCTGTGCCGGCACATCGGAGGTTGGTCGGCTCTTCTCATGGCGAAGTCCACGACTTTCGTCGGTGTTCGCTGCAGCGCATCATGCGTAGCATGAGTTCCATGACTACTTCGTGGAAGCAGCTCGGGCTTCTGATTGCCCTGGCATTGTGCGCGTACTTGGTGCCGATTTCCACGAATGCCGCATGGATTCTTCTGGCGCCTTGTGCGGCTTGGATCAGCTATCTGGCCGGTCGGCATGTGGCCTCGTTGCTCCATGGCGTGCTGGCCTTCGCCGCCGGCACGCTTGCCGCTGCGCTGACACTGGTTTTCTCTTCGCATGTCAGCTTGCTGACCTTTGCCTTGAATATCCTGACCGGTCTGGTGCTGTTCACGCTGCTGCCTTGGTGGATTGGGCGGTCCCGGCGCAATACGGTGCTGTTCCGGGTCCAGGAACGCGAGCATGCGGTGGTGCAAGCCGAGCTTCGCGAGAGGGCCCGCATCGCCGAAGCGATGCATGACCAGCTGGGGCATGATTTGGCGCTGCTGGCTCTGTCGGCCAGCGGGCTGCAGGTCACCGTGGAGAAAGGCAGCGAAGCCTATGCGCAGGCTGCACGGGTCCGCGAGCAGGCCGATGCTTCCATCGACCATCTGCACCAGATTATCGGCGTGCTGCATGATCCGGATCAGCAAGCTCCGTTGGATCCAGCAGTTGAGAGCATCGACCGCTTGCTCGAACGGGCACGTGCCAACGGCATGGGCATCAGCTATGAGCATGACGGCGGCAAGTCTTCTTCGCTTTCTGCCGATGGCGCGTCGGCGTTATTGAACCAGGTGGTGCAGGAAACACTGACCAACGCTGCCAAGTATGCCCCCAACCAGCCGGTCAGCATCAAGCTGGATACGCGCACTAGTACCGCTGTGCTCCGCATTGCGAACTCGCTGGCCGGGGACTTCCCGGAGCCGCGGCCCGGGGCCACGGGATTGGCCTCGTTGCGCCGGGCCTTGGACGCCGCCGGCGGTTCGCTGCAGATCACCCAGGCAGCCGGCCGTTTCGAACTGCTGGCCCGCGTTCCCGTGGGCAAGCAACACCGTCCGTCACCGGTATCCCATGCGCCTGTTTTGAAAACCAGCAGGCGCCTGATGATTGCCGTGCCGATTCTTGCCGTCGCAGCCATCGCCGCCGGACTCTACTTGCTGCAGGACGCCACCTACAGGGCCACGGCCTTGAGCCCTGCAGACTTCCAGCAGCTGCAGCCTGGGATGAGCCGCGAGGAAGTTTCCCGCTTCGTAACCGCCAAGGGCCTGGACGAGCCTTTGCCGGTAATCAAGGAATCATCCCCGGCCGCCAACGCCGAATGCCGGTACTACGCCGCGAAAACCGGTGTACTCGACCTGGGCAGCGAGATGTTCAGGCTGTGCTTCACCGACGATATCCTCGTCTCCGCCGACCACCTGTACCCAGCTCCCTAGGATCGCTCCCGCCATGGACATTGACTCCCCCGTAACCGTTTTGCTCGTTGACGACGACCCGCTGATTCGTGCAGGCCTTGGCACCATCTTGGGCAGCGACCAGCGCATCACCATCATCGGCGAGGCTGAGAACGGCCACCGTGCCATCGAGCTGTCCCAGCGTCTGGAACCGCACGTCATCCTGATGGATATCCGCATGCCGCAGCTGGACGGCCTGAGCGCAATGGAGGCCATCCTGGAGCAGGATCCGGAGGCCCGGGTACTGATCCTGACGACCTTTGGCGAAGAAGACTACATCGACCGCGCCATGTCCGGCGGCGCGGCTGGATTCCTGCTCAAGAGTTCCGGACCGGAGGAACTGGTCGGAGGCGTGCTGGCGGTCGCCGCGGGAGCCGCTGCCCTTTCGCCGCGCATCGCGAAGCGCGTCATCGACAAGTTGCGTGGCATTGACACCGCAGCCGCCTCCCGCGCGCAGTCGCGAATCAGCTCCCTGAGCAGTCGTGAGCATGATGTCTTGGCGCTGGTTGGCGCGGGCTTGTCCAACGCGGAAATTGCCGGCAGGCTGTTCTTGACCGAAGCGACCGTCAAGGGGCACATGACGAGCATCATGCTCAAGGTCGGGGCGCGCAATCGCGTGGAGGCCGCGCTCATTGCCTATCAGGGCGGGATCGCCAGTCCGCAGAGTCCGTAGCCGCATCGTTGAATTTCGCGTCGAGTTTGCGGATCCAGCGCGACCCTTCGCCTTCCTTCGCGGCTTCGTCGCCGGGATTGACCAGCGAGCAGGTCTTGAATGACAGGCACCCGCAACCGACGCATCCATCCAGCGAATCCCGCAGCGATTCGAGCTGCAGCATGCGGCGATCGATGATCCGCTTCCAGTGCGTGCTCAGCTGTTCCCATTCGATCTGCCGTGGGGCCCGGTCCTCGGGCAGCTCGCTCAACGCGTCGGCAATTTCGGCCAAGGTCAGCCCCACACGCTGGCCCGCGGCAATAATGGCCAACCTGCGCAGCGTGTGCTTGGGAAAAAGGCGCATGTTCCCGCTGGTACGGGTGGAGAAAATCAGGTTCCGCGATTCATAGAACCGGATCGTGGCGACTGATACCCCGGCACGGCGCGCAAGATCCCCGATGCCTAGCTGGCTTTTCCTGGTTGGCATTGCGGATTCGCTGGCGGTCATAAATCGAATTATTCAGCCCCTTTCCCTTGACCTCAAGTTAGCTAGAGCCTGTTGGCTGTCGTATGAACCACGACGAAAGGCCACGACATGAGCGCCACCCAGATCTACCCATGCAACACCCCGTTCTCGCCCCTGCCGGAACTGCAACTTGATGCAGGGAACACGTCCCCGCTGAACGCGCGCCAGCTGCGTCGCCATCTGCGGCAGCTGCGCAAGCACCGGCGCCATTGCCAGTGCACGCCGCAGGGAACATCAATGGAATTGGCCCATGAGCACAGTTCCCTCTTCTGGGGTGGCGGCTTCATCCCCACGCATCGCTGATCCGCGTCAGGCAGCCGTAAGCCTGGTGTGAACGAGCAGAAGCAAGTGTCAGCAAGCGCACCACGCAGGGAACGGGAATATTTGACGCATCAACTTGTTATTACATGCATACGCATATAAATTGGTGGCAGGGCAAAACGCTTGCAACGTAGTAACAGGAGTGGACATGCAATTCGGAGTATTCTCAGTCAGCGACATCACCCGCGACCCGACCACCGGCCGCATCCCTACCGAGAAAGAGCGCATCGACGCATCGGTGGCCATCGCCAAGAAGGTCGAAGAGATCGGCATGGATGTCTACGCCATCGGCGAGCACCACAACCGCCCGTTCTTCTCCTCCTCCCCCACCACCACGCTGGCCTACATTGCCGCGCAGACCGAGCGCATCATCCTGTCCACCGCGACTACGCTAATCACCACCAATGACCCGGTGAAGATCGCCGAGGACTTCGCGATGCTCCAGCATCTGGCCGACGGCCGCGTGGACCTTGTCCTAGGCCGCGGCAACACCGGCCCGGTCTACCCATGGTTCGGCAAGAACATGCAGGACTCGGTCAACCTGACCGTGGAGAACTACCACCTGCTGCGCCGCCTGTGGGATGAGGACGTCGTGAACTGGGAAGGCAAGTTCCGCACCCCGCTGCAGAACTTCACCTCGACGCCGCGCCCGCTCGATGACGTGGCACCGTTCGTCTGGCATGGATCGATCCGCACCCCGCAGGTCGCTGAAATCGCCGCCTACTACGGCGACGGCTTCTTCGCCAACAACATCTTCTGGCCGAAGGAGCACTACCAGCAGCTGATCGGCCTGTACCGCGAGCGCTACGAGCACTACGGCCACGGACGCGCCGACCAGGCAGTGGTGGGACTGGGCGGCCAGTTCTACATGGCCAAGGATTCCCAGCAGGCGGTCAAGGAATTCCGCCCCTACTTCGACAACGCCCCGGTCTACGGCCACGGACCATCGCTGGAAGACTTCACCGCGCAGACCCCGCTGACCGTCGGCTCGCCGCAGCAGGTGCTGGAGAAGACCCTGTCCTTCCAGGAATACTTCGGCAGCTACCAGCGCCAGCTGTTCCTGATCGACCACGCGGGCCTTCCGCTGAAGACCGTGCTGAACCAACTGGACATGTTCGGCGAGTACGTGCTGCCTGAACTGCGCAAGGAAATGGAGTCCCGCGCACCGAAGGACCTCACCCCGGCGCCGACCCATGAAGGCCTGGTGGCCGCTCGCAACGCTAAACTGGTCGCTGAGCAAGCAACCACCAAGGAGCCAGCAGCAAGTGACCGGGACCAGTAATCCAGCAGCCTCATTGAAGGTCACCACCGATGCCTGGGAAGCGCTTTTCCGCGCACAGGTGGCGGTCATGCGCCAGATCACCGCAATGCCGGAATTCGGCAAGCTCTCCATGCGCGAGTACGACGTGCTGTTCAACTTGCGCACCTGCCCCGGAGGCAAGAGCCGGCTGGTTGACCTGAATAAGCAGCTGCTGATCTCGCAACCCAGCCTGAGCCGCATGGTCACCCGATTGGAAGACCAGGGGCTGGTAGTTCGCGAGCCCGACCCGGATGACCATCGCGCCATGCAGCTCTCGCTGACCGAGAAGGGACGCAAGCTGCAGCAGGAAATCGGGCGCGAGCACGTCAAGCACCTGCACAACCTGCTGGGCAGCGCGCTGAGCGAAGACGAATTCCATGAACTGCAGCGCCTGAGCACCAAGCTGCGAGATGCGGTGCAGTAGCGGATCAGCCGAGCCCGGAAGGACATGCCATGAGGCAGCTCCTTCCGGGCTCTTTGGCATTGCATGGGATTAAATTGATTCATCATCACCTGTTCATTCACGGCACCCAGAAGGCAGATCACTTTTGAAGGACGAGAAGCTATTCAGCTTGGAAGAAGCCGCTGGCACCCTTGGGGTAGACACCAAGCAGCTGCGCAGCTATCTGCGCCAGCATCGTCCCAAGGGCGCAATCCAGAAGCCGCCCCAGCCAGGAGGCACGTGGCATGTGTCCGCCACCTTGCTGGCCCAGCTGCAGTTCGCCGGCGCACCGGGAATGGACATTGCCCTCAAGCCCGTCGATGACCAGGTCATTGATTCGCTGGAATGGTCGCCGTGGGAAACCTTCGAAGCCACAGCCGACTCGGCACCCGTGGCTCCGGGAGTCTACATGTTCCGCCGGGCCGGCGCCGGGGACCACAAGCCCATCTACGTGGGGCAGGCCGGCGAGCGCAGCGGCAAGGGCCTGCGCGGACGGCTGAAGATCTATTCCAGCGGCAAGGGTGCGACCTCCGGCCTGGGCAAGTACGCCTTCGACGAAGCGTTGGCTGACCCGCAGTGGCTTCGGGAACTGGCAGCCGAGGCCGATCGCGGCGAGTCCCGGACCGTCCAGCAAGTCGCGCGCTTGGCCATTGACCGCTTGCATCTCGAAGGCCGGTGGGTGACCTGCATCCACCGCAAGGCTGCCCTGCTGCTGGAAGCCGCGTTGATTCGGAAATACCACGCTACGCTGTGGAATGTTGCCGGTGCGCCGAAGGATGCCGGGAACTGAGTCTCCTGCTGGATTTTCCCGGGCTTGGGGTTGATTCTGCTTGCGGGCAGGTTCATTGTTGGAGTAGCCACCCTCCCGCCAGTACGTAGGTTGAATCGAGGCATTTGCCATGGGCCCGGTAGTTTGCGATGTCACCGTCTCCTTGGACGGATTCTGTGCTGGTCCCAATCAGAGCATGGCACAGCCGCTGGGCGAAGGAGCCGAAGCGCTGCACCGTTGGCAGTTCGAGAATCTTGAGGAAAACCAGGCCGAAATTTCTGCCATTACCCAGGCCTCGGCTTTCATCATGGGCAGCAAGATGTTCGGCCCTCCAGCCGGAGAAGACGATGCCGGCTGGGTCGGGTGGTGGGGAGAGAATCCTCCGTATCATGCCCCGGTCTTCGTGCTAACCAATCATCCGAAGCCGATGCTTTGCCTGGAGGGCGGAACCAGCTTCCAGTTCATCTCCGAGGGGATCGAGGAAGCCCTTGCCGAGGCACGGGAAGCCGCTGGCGAGAATCCGGTGGCCATTGCCGGCGGTGCGAGCACCATCGTGCAATTCCTGCGAGCCGGCCTCATTGACGAGCTGCGGCTGCATATCGCGCCGATCCGCCTGGGCCGCGGGGAGGCCATCACCGTTGAAGACATAGAAACACACATGGACCGCGTTTCCCGCCGCGAAACTTCACTCGTGACGCACGTGTACTACCGTCGCCGCCGGTAGCTCACGCACGGGCTATTTGTAGAAGCCCTCGCGCAGGTTGATCCCGTACTCCAGCCACGCTTTCATTGCGGCCAGCATTCCGGTCCATCCTTCGCAATTGCCGAAGGCGGCCTTGGCACCTTCGGCGGTGGCAACCCAGCTCGCTTCGCTGATGGTCACCTTGGTTCGGGTGCTGTCCTCCAGGGACTCGAAGTCGAACCTCACGGTATTCATGCCATCTTCAGCCGTGGATGACTGTCCTCCCCATTGGAAGACGATGCGCTTTGGTTCTTCCAATTCCACAACCTTGACCGGGAACGCTCCGGGGAAATCATGGAAGTCCCAAGTAACGGTGGCACCGTTTTCCAAGTATCCCTCAGCTCCCCCGGTAGTGAAATAATGGGAAAGCTGTTCAGGATCAGCCACAGCTTCGAATACTTGCCTGATCGACTTGGAAATGATGCCTGAGACGGAGAAAGACAGTTCGCGAAGCTCTTGATGTGTTTCCATACGTCAGGTTTACGCCTGAGGCGCACAGGTGACAATAGGAACGGGAAAATTCCCAGCGAAAATTAGCGGCTAAACGCCAAACGGCTTGGCATAACGGTAGTCGCCGCGTGGCAGGCAGCTGTCATCGAAGACGCGCACCATGAAGTGTTCGCCCCACGAGGGAACCGAAGGGTGGATGCCTCTGGGCTGGGCAGCTTCGTAGCCGAAGCGGCTGTAATAGCCAGGGGCACCGAGCAGGACAATGCCGCTGATGCTTTCTTGCTCAGCCCTGTCATGAATTTCTTGCATCAGGATCGATCCGACACCCCGGTGCTGGTATTCCGGAGCAACGGCTAGCGGACCTAGCCCCAATAAGGGTTCCCCATTGACTGCGCCCCATGTCGCGATGACGTGGCCGATGACCGTTGTGTCGTCCAAGGCAACGATTGAGAAGCGGTTGTCATATTGGTCGCACTCGAAGAGCTGCTGCAGCAGTCCGACTTCCTCAGGCTCAACCATCGGATCGATTCCGGCGAACGCAGCGTGCGTAATTGCATACACCGCAGCTCGGTCATCGAAGACTTCTGGACGGATACGCATGCACGCAAACCTACCAAATCTCGCCCAACTAGAAAAATTGACTCGTCGCATTCTTCTATCTGCCAGAACGCCTGCCCAAGGCACCTCAGCGCCTGCTGGAGAAAAGATCGCAGCAACTTGCGGGCAAGTCTGGGACCGCGATTTCCCGCGCAACCGGCCTCGTAGAACTACGAGGCTGAATGGAATTCCCGCTTGCTGCTTGGCAGGGGCCACAGCACCTGGAAATTTTCCGATTCCCCCACGTGGGAAGATGCTTCTCCTGGTGCAGGCAACGCGTCGCTGATGATGGCACGTGCCTACTTCCAAGGGATAAAACGGTCCGCTTGCTTCCGCAGAAGTTCGGTCGCAATAGGCCCGTTTCATCTCCAACGTTTGCAGTAACACCTTGAATGACTCATGGATAAGTGATGGAATGATGGTCGCATCGCTTGTCACCTCTACCGGAGAATTCCATGAAACAGCCTCGGGCGTTCAAGATTTCCATGGCTGCCGCGCTATCGGCTGCGCTGTTCGCAACAGTGCTGCCGGCAAATCCGGCACTAGCCACAGCTCCTGCCTCCGCCGTGTCAGTGCCCCAGGCACAAGTGCTCGCAGTTGACAGCGGACTGCAGATTGCTGCCAAGAAAATCCAGCGCAATCCAAGCAAGGATGATGTCTTCGTCAACAAGAAGTACCCGCTGAGTCCCGTGAAGTACGCTCCGAAGACGGTAGCCGTCAAAGGCACCAACGTCAGGCTGAGGCCCTCGGCCGCCAAGGCCTACACCAAGATGGTGAAGGCAGCGGCCAAGGATGGCGTCAAGATTCGCGCCGTCAGCGGATACCGTTCATACAACCGCCAGGCGGAGCTGTTCAACTACTACTCGCGCATCTACGGCAAGAGCTACGCTTCGCGCATTTCTGCTGTACCAGGCACCAGCGAGCACCAAACCGGTCTGGCCATTGACGTTGGAAACGCCAATGGCGCCTGCGGATTGCAGGCCTGCTTCGCCAACACTCCTGTGGGCAAATGGGTAGGCAAGAATGCGCACAAGTACGGCTTCATCATGCGCTATCAGAAGGGCCAGGAATCCGTTACTGGCTATGCCTACGAACCGTGGCACTTCCGCTATTTGGGCACTTCGTTGGCCAAGAGCGTCAAGAATTCCGGGGCCAAGAGCCTCGAAGCCTACTACGGGGTTTCCGGCAAGAAGTCTGACAGCGCTCCGAAGAAATCCAAGGGCACTGCCCAGACCACCGCGAATCTGAATATGCGCACCGGGGCGGGCACCGGCAATCGCGTGCTGCTGACCATTCCGAGGGGCAAGACCGTCCAGCTGACCGGTTCCAAGAAGTCCGGTTGGTACCAGGTTCGCTACAGCTCGAAGACCGGCTGGGTTTCAGGCAAGTATCTGAAGAACGTCTCGATGCCATCTGCGCCAAAGAAGGATACGAAAAAGAGCACACCGCAGAAGAACACCAGCAACGCCAAGTCGGCCAAGACCACGGCCAACTTGAACATGCGTACCGGGGCAGGCACTAGTAATCGCATCGTGCTGACCATCCCGCAGGGCAAGAAGGTAGCCATTCGCGGCGCCAAGAAGTCCGGCTGGTACCCGGTGAAGTACGCGGGAAAGAACGGCTGGGTCTCGGGTACCTACCTGAGCAGTTTCTCCTCGTCCGGTACCGCTCCGAAGACGACGAAGCCCAAGACTTCGAAATCTTCGTCAAAGAAGACCATCGCTAATTTGAACATGCGCACCGGTGTTGGGACGAGCAAGCGAGTCATCCTCACCATTCCAAAGGGCAAGACGGTGACGGTCCGCGGTGCCAAGAAGTCAGGCTGGTACCCGGTGAAGTACGCAGGGAAGAACGGCTGGGTCTCGGGCAAGTACTTGCGCTAAATCTTTGGACTAGCGCACCAGTGTCCGCATTGTGAAAGATAGGCGATTCATTCTCAGATGAATCGCCTATCTTTTTGCTGTTGCACTTCCCCGAGGTACGGCGAAATTGCCACTTCATGGTCAATTACTTACTTCGACGGTCAACGGCAAGTTCGCAAGTCGCTAACTGGCAGATACAGGATTGGCCGCTTCATGGTTCCAAACGGATCCCGTTTCCTAGCACTAATTGGATAGGCTAAGAGCAACTTGCCTACACTTCGCGCAGCTGGTTTCCAGCACAAAACTTTGGGGGAAATACATTGCAGGAAAGCACGAACCAGAAGTCTGATCTCCCCAGCCAGCAGGAGGAAGAACTAGGTGCTGTGGATCCGAACGCCACAAATCCGGATCAAGGAGCGGACGAGACCCTCTCCGATATGCTCAAGGATCAGAATGTCGATGCCGAGCAATTCGCTACTGCTTTCCTCAAGAAAGTAATTCGGCTCAGAGGCGTGAAAATCGATCGTGATCATTTCCTCACGGCAGAGCTGCACAAAAAGGGATGCAGCCGCGATCAGATAGATAGAGCAGTCTCTACCAACCCAGCCGCGGCAGGCATCGGGCCCAAGATCTTGGATGAAATCGCTTCCGAATCCATTGATTTTGAAACCCGCAAATCCACTGCTTTGTCATTTGCCAGTGGATTACCTGGCGGTTTGTTCATGTTCGGAACCATCCCTGCGGATATCACGCAGTTCTATATCCATGCGTTCAGGGTCATGCAAAAAATTGCTTACACCTACGGTTGGCAATCTTTCCTCGACGACGTGGATCATATCGATGATGAAACCTTGGGCAAGCTTGCTGGTTTTCTCGGCGTGATGATGGGAGTCAGCGGTGCATCGACCACGGTAGGCCGGTTCGCTGCCCAGGTAGCAGGACCGGCTATTCAGAAGAATATAGCCAAACAGGCTCTGACAAAAACCGCCTGGTATGGTCCGATGAAACAAACGCTGAAGTTGATTGGCGTCAATGTCACTAAGCAAAGCTTTGCCAAGAGCGTCAGCAAGATTGTTCCTGTCGTTGGCGGTGTGGTCTCGGGAGGGCTGACGTTCGTTACGCTCAAGGTGCAGTCCAATAGGCTGAAGCAGCACTTGCGCGAGCTTCCGCCACCGCTAGTTGACGCAGCGGAGTATTTGGCTGCCCTTCAGGATCTGGACAAGGCCGAAACCGAGAATGGCCTGTCAGCGACGCTGAGTTCAGCAGGAGCTTCTGTCCGCGACAAGGCACACAAGGTTTCGGATTCCGTGCGCGACAGCAACTTGGTAAAAGGTGGCCTGTCTGGAGCTTCTGCCGGCGTATCAAAGGCGAAAAATCTTGGGTCATCGCTGGCCGGTGCAGCTAGCGGGCGACTTGGCGGAAAGAAGCGAGCCGAACGCCAACAGACACTCCCCGCTGCTCCGACCGATGAGCAACAGGAAACCGACGACTGACAGCCAAGCGATCTCGAACGATTCCCCAAAAGCTGGAGCAGCCGATCACAGCTTTTGGGGAAATATTCGTACTAGGACATTGCAGGATGCTGCCATGTGTCAAGAAGTCCGTCGGAGCCACGGTCACCGAACTGAAAACACAACATTGGACAATCCAAGGCTATAGCCTTGGCTATTTCAGAAGCCCGGAAACGCAGGAAACGACAGCCGACGCTACCTGGCTGATCTCGTTCTCTTTCGCCGTACGTGTGAACGACAGCCTGACAGCCGTGTGGGCCAATTCTTCTTCATAGCCCATTGTGGTGAGCACTGCGGAAGGGTCGGTCGAGCCTGCCGCGCACGCAGAACCCGAAGAGCAGAGGACTCCCCTGCGGGCCAACTCAATCAGCACCGTTTCGCCAGCGGTCTTTGGGAAGACGAAAGAGGCGATGCCGCCAACGCGATGCACCGGATCTCCGGTGAGCTGGACACTTTCCGGATGCTTGGCATTGAGCTCATTGAGAATCCGCTCAATCAGGTACGGGCCAAAGTTGTCGCCGAGTCCGGCTTCGCGCTGCGCAGTCGCCGCTTGCAATGCCACAGCTATGCCAACGGCGGCAGCCGGGTTCTCGGTGCCCGAACGCAGTCCGCCCTGCTGCCCGCCACCGTGCATCAGCGGCACAAAGCGATGCTTGGCCGACAGGTACATTGTTCCGCTGCCCTTGAGGCTGCCGATCTTATGCCCGGAGATGCTCAATGCGTCCACGGCGGCGCACAATGGCTTGAGGTCGATCCAGCCGGCGGCCTGCACGGCATCCGTATGCATGATCGCCCCAGCCGCATGTGCCAGTTGGGCTAACTGCTCTACCGGCTGAATGGTGCCGACTTCATTGTTCACCGCCATCACCGAAACCACGGCAACATCCGCATCAATCAGCTGGCCGGCCGCTTCCAGATCCACGAGCCCCGTGGCCGAGACAGGGATGATACGGTGTTCGAATCCGTGGAATTCAACCAGATACTTGCAGGCTTCCAGCACGGCTGGATGCTCAATAGCGCTGGAGACCACCACACGTCCGCGGGGCTTTGCCAAGGCCGCGCCGATAACGGCAGCGTTCGCTCCCTCGGTGCCACCGGAAGTGAAATACACTTCTTCTGCCGCCACACCCAGCTGGCCGGCTACCTGCATTCTTGCCCAGTCATTGGCGCGCTTGGCTTGCTGGCCGGCTTCATGCAAGGAAGCTGGATTGCCGAAATCCTTGGTCAGCAATGGGTTGAGCATGTCGAGAACGTCCTGGCGAGGTGGCGCAGTGGATGCGGCATCCATGTAGATCATGCAATAACCATATCCAGACCAAGGTCAATTGCTTTCACCGAGTGCGTGATGGCACCCGAAGAAATGACATCGACACCGGCCTCGGCGACTGCCGCTACGGTGGCCGCGTTGATGTTCCCGCTGGCTTCGACCACTGCTTGCCCGTTGATCAGTTCAATCGCTGCGGGAATGTCAGCCGGATCAAAGTTATCCAGCATGATGATGTCCACTCCAGCGGCGAGCACCGGCGGAATCTGCTCAATGGAATCAACCTCAACTTCCATCGACGTGGTGTGCCCCAGCCGGGCGCGCACGGATTTCAGGGCTGCGGTCAGCTGCTCGCCGTTATCCAACAAGGCCAGGTGGTTGTCCTTGGCCATGAAAGCATCGGACAGGTTGTCGCGGTGGTTGACTCCCCCACCGCAACGGACAGCATAGCGTTCCAGGACGCGAAGTCCTGGCGTTGTCTTCCTGGTATCGGCAATGCGGGCATTGGTATGCGCAACCAGTCCTACGAGTTCGGCGGTTGCGGTGGCGATGGCACTCATGCGCTGCAAAAGGTTGAGTCCCACGCGTTCAGCGGTCAGCAAGCTCGCCGCTGGCCCGCTGACCTTGAGCAAATCATCTCCGGCGGCAAAAGCCATTCCCTCGGCAACCAGCTGCTCGACCTCCAGCTGCGCATCGACCAGCTGCATGGTCCGGGCGAATACCGCCCCTCCGGAGAGCACCCCCCGCTGACGGGCCTGCACCACGGCAGTGGCCGTCGCCCCCTCGGGCACGATGGTCAGGGCGGTGAGGTCGCCACGCGGATTGTCCTCGGCGAGCGCCATTTCAATGATGCGGTCCATGGCTGCGGTCGGTACCGGATGGATCAGAGTGTTCACGCGTTCAGTTCCTTGCTCAAGAAGTTCTCGTTATTCAGCTCGCTTGGGTGCAATGTCCAGCCATAGCGCACGCTCTGACCTGGCCCTTTGCTGGTGCTTTCGGTTGAATCCAGGCGCTGGTGTGCACCCAGGCTTCCGGTGCGTGCCATGGCACCTGCGGCAATGATCCGTGCGGCGATCCACAGATTGCGCAGTTCTACTTGCTCTCGCGCTGTGGCGGCTACCGGGGCACTCGTCGCCAGCAAGTGGGCCATGTCCTCCAGCTGCCGTCCGGTGCGGTACACGCCAAGGGAGTTACTGGCAGCGGCTTGCAGTTGTTCGAGATCCAGTGGCGCTTCCGGGATGGGCTCGGAGATCTGCCGGATGGCCAGTTCCTCGGTAGTGCAGCGGGCATCCGCCGGGTCGCTGCTCACTGCCACGATGGCATCCCTGGCGAAGACCATGGCTTCCAGCAAGGAGTTGCTGGCCAAACGGTTGGCACCGTGAACTGTCGTGTTGGCGCATTCACCGGCGGCATAGAGTCCGGGGACACTGGTTCGACCTGAGGTGTCGGTGTAGATCCCGCCCATGAAGTAATGCTGGGCAGCCACCACCGGAATCAGGTCATGAGCCATGTCCAATCCGGAACCGTCCTCGGTGCACGAGGCGAGCTTGGCCGTGATGGAAGGGAAACGGGTTGCGAGGAATCCTGCGCCACGGGCTGCTTCCACTGCCCGCGCATCAAGGAAAACCTGGTGCCCGGATTGGATTTGCCCATGGATGCCTCGGGCCACGACATCACGGGGTGCCAGTTCTGCATCCGGGTGGAGTTCAGGCATGAAACGATGCCCGGCCTCGTTGACCAGGATGGCACCTTCGCCACGCACCGCTTCGGACACCATGCCGGCCTTCGGATATTTGGCAGGGTCAACCAGTGTTGGATGGAATTGGATGAATTCGGCATCAGCAATGACAGCACCGGCTCTGGCTGCCAGGCCAAGGCCGTCGGCGGTTGCGCCGTGGGGATTGGTGGTCGCCGAGTACAACTGCCCAATCCCGCCGGTAGCCAAAAGCACCGACTCGGCTTCAAGCAGCTGCTCCGCGTCGTGGCGCAAATAGTGCACCCCAGAGACTCTGCCATCTTGCAGCAGCAGGTCGGTGGCAAGCGCGTCCTCGATGATGCTGAGCTTGTTTTCTGCCTCCAGCTGGCGCACGGCTCGAACCAGCGTTTTCACCAATGATGCACCGGTGGCATCCCCGTTGATATGCAGAATTCGGTGGGCGCTGTGCGCGGCTTCTAAGCCGAGCTGGTAGGAACCGTCTGAATTTCGGTCAAACTCCACCGCGTAGGTTTCCAAGGCCTGCACCAGCTTGTCGCCCGAGGAGCACAGGTGTTCCACCGGTTCCAGACCGCAGTGTCCCGCGCCCGCCTTCAGCGTATCGGCAACATGCTTGGACACCGAGTCGCCGTGGGCTACGGATGCTTCGGTGACAGCCGACAGGCCACCCTGCGCGTGCTCGGAATTCGAGTCCCCGAGCTTGCCTTTGGTCAACAGTACCGGGCGGATGCCCAGCTGCGCGGCCTGCAGGGCAGCGCATAGGCCCGCCACTCCTGAGCCGATGATCACCAGCTTCTCTGGTGTTCGCTGCTCCTGGCTCATGGCTTGGCAGCCAGCATGCGCTCCAGGGCGATCTTTGCATCTGCCTGCTGTTCCTCCGGTACCGAGATCTGGTTGACCACGCGTCCGGCAACCAGCTCTTCGAGCACCCAAGCAAGGTAGCCGGGGTGGATTCGGTACATGGTGGAACATGGGCAGATCACTGGATCAAGGCAGAAGATGTTATGCTGCGGGTACTGGGCAGCCAGGCGGTTGACCATGTTGATTTCGGTACCGATGGCAAAATCCGTCGGTTCGGTTGCGGCTGCAATGGCCTTTTGGATGTAGTCGGTGGAGCCGGCTTCATCTGCGGCGTCGACGACTTCCATCGGGCATTCCGGGTGCACGATGACACGGACGCCCGGGAAATCCTCGCGCGCCTTGGCGATCTGCGCCGGGTTGAAGCGCTTGTGCACGGAGCAGAAGCCGTGCCACAAAATGACCTTGGCATCGAGCAGTGTGGCAGCTTCGTTGCCGCCCAGTTCCTTGCGCGGAGTCCACATTGGCATTTGCTCCAATGGAATGCCCATTGCCTTGGCGGTGTTGCGTCCGAGGTGCTGGTCCGGGAAGAACAGGACACGGCGTCCGCGCTCGAAAGCCCACTCCAAAACGGTTGCCGCATTGGAAGAGGTGCAAACCAGTCCGCCGTTGCGACCGACAAATGCCTTGAGCTCGGCGGAGCAGTTCATGTAGGTCACGGGAATCACCGGCATCCGCCCGTCATCGGCTTCATCCGAGTAGAGCGCGGTGAGCTCTTCCCAGCACTGTTGCACGCTCGGGCCGTCGGCCATGTCCGCCATCGAGCAGCCTGCCGCAAGGTTGGGCAAGATCACCGACTGATCCTCGCGGCTGAGGATATCCGCGGTTTCGGCCATGAAGTGCACGCCGCAGAACACGATGGCTTCTGCCTTGTCGCGGGTCAGGGCCGCATTGGCCAGCTGGAAGGAGTCGCCTACGAAGTCCGCGTACTTCACCACTTCGTCGCGCTGGTAGAAGTGCCCCAGGATCACTGCCTTGTCCCCCAGGGTTTCCTTGGCAGCAATGATGCGGGCGTCAAGCTCGGCATCGCTGGCCTTGAGATATTCTTCCGGGATGGAACCCTGTACCGGGTAGCCTGCTGGCACCGAATCGCCTTGGGAGGCGCCGGGCCCGTAGCCTGCCGGCGTGTCCCACGGGTTGGACGCCAGGTCGGTGGAGCAGGTGGAGTCCGGTGCCAGCAGATTGAGCCGAGCGATGTTCTGGGCTACCGAGGCATTGGCGTTGTCAGTGATTTGGGTGCTCATGGGTTCGTCCGTTTCTTGCAGGATGACGGTAAATAAGTGTGGATGATGCTCGCTAGCCGTGCAGGGGGTCGACTTCCAATGGGTCCGGCCCATGGCCCACGTAGCGGTAGAGCCGAGGAGGCCGGTGCTGTCCGCCAGCCAGATACTCATCGGTTTCCTCGATGGAGGCCGTGTTCTTGAGCGTGCGGCGGAAGTTCGCGGGATCCAGTCGCCGTCCGAGGATGGCCTCGTAGACTCCGCGCAGAGCCGCCAAGGTGAAGCGCTCTCCCAGCAATCGATGCGCTATCTGCCCGTATTCGGTCTTGTTGCGCAGCCGCCACATGGCGTAGTCCAGGATCTTCCGGTGGTCGAAAGCCATCTGGGCGATCTGCGGGTCATCGATATCGAACCAGGCCACGTTGTCGTCTTGGACCGTGGCGCCGACTTGGTCAGCGTTCAGCAGCGCAAAGTAGGCGATGGTGACCAGCCGGTGGGTTGGCGAGCGGTCGATATCGCCGAAGGTGTAGAGCTGCTCCAGGTAGGAGGGGCGTAGACCTGTGGTCTCGGCAAGGTTGCGCCCGGCCGCTTGGCCGAGGGATTCCCGCGGATCAACTGGACCGCCCGGCAGCGCCCACATTCCGGCGTGGGGTTGCCGAACGCGACGGACCACGGGCAAGCAGAGTTTGTCAGGGCCACCGTCCTTGCCTTCGCGGATTCCCAGGATCACCGTGGAAACCGCAAGGGCGGGTGGGAGGTTGCGGCGTTCTTCGACGTTCGCCCAGCCCGGTACGGATGACATTTTTTCTTGCCTCGTTTTCAAAGCATTCGATTTCGTTAGAGTCATTCTGACATTAACACTCTTGGCACGCTAGCCCGGATCTCATTTCGCCGCTGGATAGCCTATGATCGATGGCATGACTTTGGATCTGAATCTTCGAGTGGTTCGCGCAAACGCTGAGGTGAAAAGCCCATCCGTGCTTTTCATCCATGGCTTCGCCTCATCCGGCGAATTGAATTGGGACCGCTCGCGTTGGCTGAAATATTTCACCGATGCGGGACGCGATGTCCTTCTGATTGACTTGCCCGGCCATGGAGAAGACCCTCGACGCAACGACGGCAGCTGGGCACCAAGCCAGATTCGCCAGGCGCTGGCGGCCATTGTGATGGATCTGGATGAAGGTCCGGTCGATGTCATCGGCTACTCGTTGGGTTCACGCCTTGCCTGGGAGTTCGCGGCATACAATCCAGACCTGGTGAATCACCTGGTCATCGGAGGTCCAGGGGCCGGCGATCCGCTGGCTGCCTTCGAATTGGATCAGGCCCGCGCCCATGTCGAGACGGGCGAAAAGATCCATGATGACTACACTGCCACCATCATGCAGATTGCCAAGGCTGAGCCGTCCAATGATCTCTCGGCGCTCTTTGAGCTGATCGAAGCCATCAAGTCCGAGCCGTATGACCCTGCCGCAAAGGTACCGTCAGTCCCGACCTTGCTGGTGGCTGGAGACCAAGATGATCTCGCCACGACCATGCCGCACCTGCGTCGGTTGCTGAAGAATGCGGGGACACGCAATGAAGTGCTGTGGCTAGCAGGACGCAATCACGCCAACGCGGTTACCAGCCGCGAGTTCAAGGAAAAGGCACTGGGGTTCTTGAATTCCTAGGCGTAATCCCACAACCAGTTGGCTGCCCTACGGATCTTTCCGTAGGGCAGTTAAGTTTTATATACTCCCGAATCAGATCGGACCAGCGCCGTAGTCCGAGACTACAGCGGCGTGTACATCAGCAGGGTCAGGTCCGTGGCTTCGGTAGGAGTAAGGTTGTGCTGCTCGTAGCGGGTCAGCCCCAATTCAGGGTGCCGGAACACGCGTTCGCCGGTGCGGAACCCTGCAACGTCCCGTTCATTCCAGATGGCGGCGAATTCCGGGGAAGCCGCCGAGACCCGGGCAACAATGCCGCTCTCCCCCGAAGGGCTGAGCCATCCACGCGTTTCGGCACGGAAACTTCCAACGAATCCTCGGCTTTGCACTTCCCAGTCCGGCAGCATTTCGCGCAGCTGCGCGTCGGTGAACACCAGCCACAAGAGGTTCCGGTCCTCGCTCTCCAGCGACTCCACCCGCGGATACAGCTCCGCGTAGGCCCTGTTCCATCCCAGGATGGTCCAGTCAGCCGAAAGCAGGAAGGCAGGGAACTGCAACGCATCCAGCAATCGCTGCAGGGCCGGGGTCATGCCGCCGTTGCCAATTGGTTCCAGCTCGCCGTGCCCAGCCAGCGAAAACAGGTACGAGGATTCCACCGGAGTCAGCCGGTACAACCGCGCCAAGGACTGCAAGACCTGGCGTGAGGGATTGATGTCCCGGGCCTGCTCCAGCCAGGTGTACCAGGTAACAGAAACACCAGCCAAGGTGGCGACTTCCTCACGGCGCAAACCTCGCACCCGGCTGCGCCCGATCTCCGGCAGTCCGTGCGATGCCCTGTCAGCCCGGGCTCTGCGGTCCTTGAGGAATGCCGCGAGCTCTTCTCTGCGTCTCTGGCTTGGATTCACTGGGCACGCCCCTCTGCATGGTAGTAGTACTACTAGTATTGTCACCGTCTGGGTTTGGCGGCAAATATATGGTGAGATTTTAGGTATGACCACACTTCGTTCACACACTGTCACCCATGGCCGCAATATGGCCGGCGCTCGCGCACTGTTCCGCGCAGCCGGCGTGAACGGCGCCGACCTCGGGCGCAAGCCGATCATCGCGGTCTCCAACAGCTTCACCGAGTTCGTTCCCGGACACACCCACCTGCAGCCGGTTGGCCGCATCGTGTCCGAGGCCATCGAGGCAGCCGGCGGCATTCCCCGCGAATTCAACACCATCGCGGTGGATGACGGCATCGCCATGGGCCACGGCGGCATGCTCTACTCCCTGCCGTCCCGCGACCTGATCGCGGACTCCGTGGAGTACATGGTCAACGCCCACTGCGCCGACGCGCTGATCTGCATCTCCAACTGCGACAAGATCACCCCCGGCATGCTCATGGCCGCACTGCGCCTGAACATCCCGACCGTCTTCGTCTCCGGCGGCCCCATGGAATCGGGCCGTGCCACCCTGGTTGACGGCACCGTGCGCACCCTGGACCTGGTGGATGCCATCTCCGAGGCAGTGAACGAGAACGTCTCCGATGCCGACCTGCTGCGCATCGAAGAGTCCGCCTGCCCTACCTGCGGCTCCTGCTCCGGCATGTTCACCGCCAACTCGATGAACTGCCTGACCGAGGCCATGGGCCTCTCGCTGCCAGGCAACGGCTCCACCTTGGCCACCCACACCGCGCGCAAGGACCTGTACCAGAACGCCGGCAAGCTGGTAGTCGATATCGCCAACCGCTACTACGGCGAAGATGACGAGACCGTGCTGCCACGCAGCATCGCCACCAAGAAGGCCTTCGGCAACGCCATGGCACTTGATATCGCCATGGGCGGTTCCACCAACACCATCCTGCACCTGCTGGCCGCCGCCCGCGAGGCCGGCGTGGACTTCGGCCTGGACGAGATTGATGAAGTCTCCCGCCGCGTGCCATGCCTGGCCAAGGTGGCACCGAACGCTGCCGGCAACGGCACCATCTACTACATGGAAGATGTCCACCGCGCCGGCGGCATCCCTGCCATCCTCGGCGAATTGCGCCGTGGCGGCCTGCTGGATGAAACCGTGCACACCGTCCACTCGGCAACCCTGGGCGAATGGCTCGATAACTGGGATATCCGTGGCGGCAAGGCGACAAAGGAATCCTTCGACCTGTGGCACGCGGCCCCGGGCGGCAAGCGCTCCTCCACCGCATTCTCGCAGTCCGAGAAGTGGGCGGCACTGGACACCGATGACGCCGAAGGCTGCATCCACTCAGTAGAGAACGCCTACTCCAAGGACGGCGGCCTGGCCGTGCTGCGCGGCAACATCGCCGTGGACGGCGCAGTGGTCAAGACCGCTGGCGTCGACCCATCGATCTGGACCTTCTCCGGCCCGGCTGTGGTCTGCGAATCCCAGGACGAGGCAGTGGAGAAAATCCTGAACAAGCAGGTGAAGGAAGGCGACGTAGTGGTCATCCGCTACGAAGGACCGAGGGGCGGTCCCGGCATGCAGGAAATGCTCTACCCGACCTCGTTCCTCAAGGGCCGCGGCCTGGGCAAGTCCTGCGCGCTGATCACCGATGGCCGCTTCTCCGGCGGCACTTCGGGCCTGTCCATCGGCCACGTCTCCCCCGAGGCGGCCTCCGGCGGCCTGATCGCGCTGGTTGAAGATGGCGATACCATCTCCATCGACATCCCGACCCGCGAGCTGACCTTGAATGTCTCCGACGAGGTTCTGGCCCAGCGCCGCGAGCGCTTGATCGCCACCACCGGCTATCATCCGAAGAACCGCGAGCGCGTGGTCTCCCCTGCGCTGCGCGCCTACGCCGCCATGGCGTTGTCCGCAGACAAGGGTGCGGTCCGCGACGTCGACAGTGTGGAGCGCGCCATGCGCGAAGCCCACGAGCGTGAAGCTGCAGCCCAGAGCGCATCGCAGATCTAGCCTGAACGCTTGACCGCGGCAACCGGCCCGGACCTCTTATGCAAAATAAGAGGTCCGGGCCGGTTCTGTTAATTCTGCACTTGCCTGTTGGACGAATGCAGGCGCTGCCCTATGCACCTAAAGATGCGCCTGAATGCGAGCGATGCAGTTCTTCTCTAGATCCCCCAATTCAAGACAACGATATGCCGATACAATACGCGGGCGTTCAGCGTTTTACCAGCAATTCAGGACAACTTGATTCGGCAGACCGACAAGTGAAGTAAGCAAATCACTTCTTTCGTCATTGGATAAACGCGCTTGCCAACATCGTTATCCTCGGTCCCCAGGAATCATGGACACCCGGAATCGCATCGCCTGATACCCGAGCCAAGGCCTTAAAGAGTGTGCCATTCAGCGAAACGCCACTCGGTTCCGATACGATGGGCGTTCCTAACGGCACCTCTGCCGAGAGCCACAACTGCCCCCAGTCAAACGCTTGGAGCCCCAGAGGGCGTGGCACGCTTCGAATCGTTCGCGGCCATCGGCGCAACGTTCCGCACCTAGGCCCTATCAATCATTGAGCATTAACCTGCACCCTTCGACCAGTAATTTGAGTACCGGATCTGACTTGCAAAGTAAAAATACATCTCAATCTGATAAAGGTTACGCGTATCTCTTGATTAGGCTTTGAGGTTGCTGCTGGCTCGGGTAATTTTTGTATGGTGAAAAGAGCAACTCTATGAGCCAACGCCGCGCGTTCCGCCGCGTTTTCCTTCCCGCTGCCTGGCTGGTCATCGGCGCCTTGATCGCCGTCAGCCTCGTGAAGCTCGCGTTTGCCGGCGGTACTTCCGCCGCCGACGACGACCTGTTCCCCACCGGAGAAATCCCGGCCGAAACCGTTTTTGCCGAAAAAGCAACGGTCGAGAACAAGCTGACCATCCCCGGAACCATCAAGCTCACCGAATCCAAAGAGCTGAACGCTCCCGTGGACGGCGTCGTCAACTGGGCCTTCGTCAAACCGGGTGACAATGTCTCCCTTGGCGACCGTATCTTCCAAGTCCGCACAGAGTCCCAGCCGGAAGTCGCTGAAGCCAGCGACTCGGACACCGAGGGTTCCGAAGGCGAACAATTGACGGTGGAAGCTGCTCCCGTCGTGAAGTACCACGATGTCTACGCATCGGCCACCGGCAAGGTAGGCGCTTTCCAGATCGAGATTGGCGATGACGTCACCAAGGGCACGGGCCTCGGCTCCATCCAGCCGCAGGAATTCCTGGCGGCCGGTTCGATCGATCCGCTGGATCGCTACCGCCTGATGGACGAAACCCTCGAAGCAATGATCACTATTGACGGCGGGCCGGAGCCCTTCACGTGCAAGGATCTGTCTGTCGGGGACAGCGCGTCGAAGAAATCCAGCTCCAGCACGCAGGACCAGGATATGGAATCGTCCATGGATCCAATGGCCACCGGCGAATCCCCGGAGAGCTCTTCAAGCAGCGAGATTTCTTGTGCTGTTCCAGCTGACGTCGTGGTCTTTGATGGGCTGAGCATGAACATGGAAATCGATGCTGGCACCGTTGAGGATGCAGTGACTGTACCGGTATCGGCAGTTCGCGGCTTGGTTGGCCAGGGCGCGGTGTGGAAGCTGGATGAGAACGGCAAGGAAATCCGCACCGAAGTAGAGCTGGGCGTGACCGATGGAAAGATCATCGAGGTGGTTTCCGGGCTGAAGGACGAGACCGAAATCCTTCGGTTCGTCCCGGGATCCACCCCGGCGCCAGGTGAAATGATGCAGATGGAGCCCTACTCAGATGAGTGGTGAGCCATTGCTGAAGCTCGAGGACGTCACGCGCAGCGTCCGGCTGCCCGATGACAGCGAGCTGCATATCCTCAACGGGATTGATCTCACCGTATCCGAGGGAGACCACATAGCAATCGTCGGACGTTCGGGCACTGGGAAGTCCACGTTGCTGAACATCCTGGGCCTGCTTGATCGTCCGACCAGCGGCCGCCTGCTGTGGCGCGGCAAGGATGCCGCCCGGCTGAGCGCCAAGCAGGCTGCTCATGCCCGCGGCCGCGACCTCGGGTTCGTCTTCCAGCAGTTCAACCTCCTGCCCGGACGCACTGCGCTGGAGAATGTCATGGCTCCGCTGATGTATGCCAGCGGCCGCGATTTCTGGAATCGGCGCAAGCTGGCCACCGAGGCACTGGAACGCGTGGGACTGGACGGACGCCTGGATTCCATGCCGCAGACCCTCTCGGGTGGCGAGCAGCAGCGCGTGGCGATTGCCCGCGCGCTGGTGCGGCGCCCTCGCGTGGTGCTCGCCGATGAGCCCACCGGCGCATTGGACGTCAGCACTGGACGTGCCGTCATGGACTTGCTGGATTCCGCCACGGTTGATTCGGGCGCGGCCCTGATCACCATCACGCACGACAGCAATGTGGCGGCCCTGGCGCGTGAGCAGTTCCGCCTGGATTCAGGGCGGCTGCATCCGCTCGGTGAGGTCGTGGTCCGATGAATGCTCTTGCACGTCTGGCCACCGGATTTGCCGCAGCATTGCTGGAGGCGTGGCAGGAACTGCGCATCCACAAATTGCGGGTGCTGCTCTCCTTGATTGGCGTGACCGTAGCCGTGGCATCGCTGACCACCGCCTTGGCCGGCGCCGGCATGGCCCGGCAGATGATGACCGAAAGCCTTGAACGCGACGGACGTCCGGCAATGATCACCACCTATGCCTTCGATCCGAGCTCGGATGGAGGTCCGCAGGGTGATGATTCGGTGGCGCAGGCTTTCGAGAAGACCAGCGCGCGCTTCAAAATCGACTACACCACGATGATCGGCCGCAGTTACGACCAGCGGGTCTCATATCAGGGTATGGCCCTTGAAGCGGAAACCCTGGTGGTTGAGCCGGACTACGCCCCGATGCACCGACTGGTCATGAGCCAGGGCCGCTGGCTGGAATCCGAGGATGCGCAAAATCTGTCACCCGCCGTGGTGGTTGACCAGAACATCATGAGGGAACTGGGATTGGAAGGCCAGCGCCTGCCGCTCGCCGTCGACTTGGTGAGCAACGGCAACGCCGTGTCTGTCACGGTCATCGGCACCGCCAGTTCCCGATCCTTCGGGATGTCTGGCCAGTTGTGGATGCTGCCGGCCACCTATGACCATTGGTTCGCAGGCCAATCCCCGATGAATGAAATGGCCTACAAGATGTGGGTGCCTATCGACGGATCCGAGGAGTTGGCTATGCACTTTGGCCAGCAGATGCAGGCCGAGCTTCCTGGCTTCACCGTCGATTCCCACCGCGAGGATTACCTGATGTGGGGTGCTGATGAGAGCCTGAATCAACTAGCACTAGTGGTTTCCGGCATTGCAGTGATCATCTTGCTGCTTGGCTCGCTGAGCCTGCTGAACGTTGCGATGGTGACCATGAAGCAGCGCATTCGCGAAGTCGGCATCCGCCGCAGCTTCGGCGCCACCACCGGCCGTGTATTCTTCTCGGTCATGATGGAGAGCGTGGTCGCCACCGCGGTGGCCGGCGCCCTGGGCGTACTGATCTCCGTGGCTCTTGTTTCCAATGAGAGCTTGCTGAACATGGTGCTCGCTACCGAGCTGGACCAGATGCCGCACTTCCCGCTTGATGCCGCACTGCTGGGCATGGGAGTCTCCATTGCGGTGGGCGCGCTCACCGGCGTGCTCCCGGCACTGGTGGCAGCGCGAGTGAAGATCGTGGATGCCATCCGCGTGTAGGCCACGGCCTGCACTGCCACTTGAACAACTTAATAGCACGAGGCGCTGGCCGGGGAATTCTCTCAGGCCAGCGCCGTTCTTAACGCGGTTTTCAGCCTATACGGGTCCCTAGCGGAATATCAGATCCGCCGGCTCCCGGCCTCCGCAAGTCATTCCTGTCAGCAATTGTGCGCTATCGTACATTCGATCTGATGCCCTGATTTCGACGATTCTGGAAAACTTTCGACTGCGTCAAATTTCCTGTGATTCCGCGGATTTTCCGCCCTCCCTCGCGGGCGTTTCGAAAGATTCCCGCTTCCCGCTTGACACCGCCTGAGATTGGGAGCACACTGATCGTATACGATTCGATGTACGAGATGATGTTCGACGAAAGCAGGCCGATCAACGGTGAGCAATATTGTCCCAGTAACCGAAGAGACCTTCGCGCAGGCAGGCAAGATCCTGGCCGTACACCTGAGCTACTCCTCGCGTGCGGCGCAGCGTGGACGCACCCCGAAGTTCCCCAGCTACTTCATGAAGGCCACCAGCTCGCTGGCCGCCAGCGGTTCCACCGTGGAACGCCCTGCCGGCACCGAGCTGCTCGCCTTCGAGGGCGAAATCGCACTGATCATCGGCAAGTCCGCCCGCCGCGTCTCGGTTGAGGACGCCTGGAGCTACGTCGGACAGGTCACCGCATCGAACGACCTGGGCGTGCACGACATGAAGTACGCGGACAAGGGCTCGAACATCCGCTCGAAGTCCGGCGACGGCTACACCCCGGTCGGCCCCAACGCGCTGGATGCTTCCACCCTGGATCCTGCCAAGCTGCGCGTGCAGACCTGGGTCAACGGCCAGCTCGCCCAGGATGCCGACACCTCCGAACTGCTCTTCTCCCTCGCCACCATCGTTGCCGACCTGTCCCAGCAGATGACCCTGCAGCCAGGCGATATCATCCTCACCGGCACCCCTGCCGGCTCCACCGTCTTCTTCCCGGGCGATGTCGTCGAGGTCGAGGTCACCGATCTGGTTTCCGGCGCATCCACCGGCAAGCTGAAGACCACCGCCATCGAGGGCACCGAAGCCTTCGCCGCATTCGGCAACCAGCCAAAGGTCACCGACAAGGACAAGGAAGACGCCTACGGCGATCGCGAGAGCGCCGGCATGGAACCCCTGATTACCGGCAAGTCGGTGCTGACCGACAAGGTCCGCGAGCAGCTGGCCTCGGTCGCCACCGCCACCCTGTCCGCCACCCTGCGCAAGCGCGGGTTGAACAACGTGAACATCGAGGTTCCCGGTGCCACCAAGGGCATGCAGCGCGTGATCGGCACCGCCCGCACCCTGCGCTACATCCCGAACCGCGAGGACCTGTTCAAGGCCCACGGCGGCGGCTACAACATGCAGAAGCAGTCCATCGACTCGCTCAAGGACGGCGAAATCCTGGTCATGGAAGCCCGTGGCGAGACGGGTTCGGCCACCCTGGGCGACATCCTGGCCCTGCGTTCCCAGCAGCTCGGTGCCGCCGGCATCATCTCCGATGGCGGCGTGCGCGACCTGGATGCGGTATCCAACCTTCAGATCCCGGTCTTCTACAACGGCGCCCACCCGGCAGTGCTCGGCCGCAAGCACGTGGCCTGGGACAAGGACATCACCGTGGCCTGCGGCGGCGTGTCCGTGCAGCCGGGCGACGTGATCGTGGCCGACTCCGATGGCATCGTGGTCATCCCGCCAGCCATGGTGGCCGAGGTGGCCGCCGAGGCAGCGGTGACCGAGTCCAATGACGAATTCATCTTCGCCATGGTCAAGCGAGGCCACGGCATCGAGGGCCTGTTCCCGATGAACGCTGAGTGGAAGGCCAAGTACAACGCCTGGAAGGACGCAGGCAGCCCGGATCTGGACTCATGGTCGCTGTAATGACTGCTTCCAAGTCCGAGGCAGCCTACCAGCTGGTTTCCGAGCGCATCGTCAACGGGGCGTACTCCCCCGGCTATCGGCTGGTGCTGGGCACCATCGCCGATGAGCTGGGCTGCTCCGTGGTTCCGGTGCGCGAGGCGATCCGCCGGCTGGAGGCCGAAGGGTTGGTCCACTTCACCCGAAACGTCGGGGCGACGGTGGCCCATGTGGATTCCACGCTCTACCTGCACACCATGCAGACGCTGATGGTCATCGAGCCGGCCGCCACCGCGCTGGCCGCCGATGCCATGGACGCCAAGTGGCTCGCCAAGGCGCGGGCGCTGAACGAGAAGATGCGCCAATGCCTGGAGGACTTCGACCCGGTGGCCTTCACCCGGATGAACACCGAATTCCACCAGCTGCTCTACGGCCAATGCCCCAACCCGCACATTCTGGACCTGGTCCAGCGCGGGTGGCGGCGCCTGGCGGCGATGCGCGCGAGCTCCTTCACGCACATCCCGAACCGGGCCCGCGCCTCGGTTGAGGAACACGAGAAGCTGCTGGATCTGATTGCCGATCACGCCACCCCGGCGCAGATCGAGGCCGCGGCGCGCGAGCACCGCGCCCACACCCTGAACGCCTACCTCAAGGCCGCCGGCATGGCACCGAGCGCCATCTAGCCAGCAGCCCCTGCACTACCCATAGTTTTGCCCAAAGCCATCCGGTGAAAACACCGGGACAACGCACGAAAGGAACTGCCATGAGCAAGCACTTCGTACCGGAAAATCTCCCAACCCACCTGCAGCACTACATCAACGGCGAATTCGTTGACTCCATCGGCGGAGCAACCTTCGACGTGCAGGAACCGGTCACCAACACCAACTACGCCACCGTCGCCTCGGCACAGCCAGAGGACGTGGACCTGGCCGTCGCCGCCGCAAGCAAGGCCTTCAAGGAAGGCCCATGGTCCAAGATGCTGCCGCGCGAGCGTTCCCGCGTGCTGCACAAGATCGCCGACATCGTCGAGTCCCGCGATGAGGAGCTCTCGCTGCTGGAGTCCTACGACTCAGGCCTGCCGATCACCCAGGCCAAGGGCCAGGCACGCCGCGCCGCCGAGAACTTCCGCTTCTTCGCCGACCTGATCGTCGCCCAGGTGGACAACACCTTCCGCGTCCCAGGCCGCCAGATGAACTACGTGAACCGCAAGCCGATCGGCGTCGCCGCGCTGATCACCCCATGGAACGTGCCGTTCATGCAGGAATCCTGGAAGCTGGCCCCGGCCATCGCCACCGGCAACTCGGTGGTCCTGAAGCCGGCCAGCTACACCCCGCTGTCCGCCACCCTGTGGCCAGAGATCTTCCGCGAAGCCGGCCTGCCAGAGGGCGTCTTCAACCTGATCTTCGGCTCCGGCGGCGTGGCCGGCGACTACCTGGTCAAGCACCCGGACGTCCCGCTGGTCTCCTTCACCGGCGACTCCTCCACCGGTGCCACCATCTCCACCGCGGCCGCACCGTTCTTCAAGGGCCTGTCCCTGGAGCTGGGCGGCAAGTCCCCTGCCGTGGTCTTCGCCGACGCCGACCTGGAAGCCGCATTGGACGCCACCGTCTTCGGCGTGTTCTCGCTGAACGGCGAGCGTTGCACCGCCGGTTCCCGCGTGCTGGTCCAGCGCGACATCTACGATGATTTCGTTGCCAAGTTTGCGCAGCGCGCCAAGAACATCCGCGTCGGCCTGCCGAGCGACCCGAAGACCGAGGTCGGCTCGCTGGTCCACCCGAACCACTTCGACAAGGTCATGAGCTACATCGAGATCGGCAAGAACGAAGGCCGGTTGCTGGCCGGCGGCGGCCGCGCCGAAGGCTTCGAGAATGAGGGCAACTACGTCGCCCCGACCGTGTTCGCCGATGTCGCACCGGATGCGCAGATCTTCCAGGACGAGATCTTCGGCCCGGTGGTTGCCATCACCCCGTTCGACACCGACGAGGAAGCGCTGGAGCTGGCCAACAACACCAAGTACGGCCTGGCCGCCTACGTCTGGACCTCGAACCTGAAGCGCGCGCACAACTTCGCGCACCAGATCGACTCGGGCATGGTGTGGCTGAACTCGAACAACGTCCGCGACCTGCGCACCCCATTCGGCGGCGTGAAGGCTTCGGGCCTGGGCCGCGAGGGCGGCTACCGCTCAGTGGACTTCTACACCACCCAGCAGTCCATCCAGATCACCCTGAACGAAGCGCACTCCCCGAAGTTCGGCGTCTAGGAAGCACCAGCTTCCCTCCACTAAATTTTTTGCTTGCAAAGGAGCACATCATGAGCAAAGAGATCGCAAACCCGATCCCAACCCCTTCGGTGCCAGCGCCGGATATCCTGCGCTGCGCTTACGCAGAACTGGTCGTCACCGACCTTGAGCGCTCGCGCAACTTCTACGTCGACGTGCTGGGCCTGCATGTTTCCTACGAAGACGAGAACCAGATCTACCTGCGTTCCTTCGAGGAATTCATCCACCACAACCTGGTGCTGACCAAGGGCCCAGTGGCCGCGCTGAAGGCCATGGCCTTCCGCGTGCGTTCCACCGAAGACGTGGACAAGGCCGAGGCCTACTACAAGGAACTGGGCTGCCGCACCGAGCGCCGCAAGGAAGGCTTCGTGAAGGGCATCGGCGATGCAGTGCGCGTCGAGGATCCACTGGGCTTCCCCTATGAGTTCTTCTTCGAGACCACCCACGTCGAGCGCCTGCACATGCGCTACGACCTGTACTCGGCCGGCGAGCTGGTCCGCCTGGACCACTTCAACCAGGTCACCCCGGACGTGCCACGCGGCCGCAAGTACCTAGAGGACCTGGGCTTCCGCGTCACCGAGGACATCCAGGACGACGAAGGCACCACCTACGCAGCCTGGATGCACCGCAAGGGCACCGTGCACGACACCGCCCTGACCGGCGGCAACGGCCCGCGCCTGCACCACGTTGCCTTCTCCACCCACGAGAAGCACAACATCATCCAGATCTGCGACAAGATGGGCGCACTGCGCATCTCGGACCGCATCGAGCGCGGCCCAGGCCGCCACGGCGTGTCCAACGCGTTCTACCTGTACATCCTGGATCCAGATGACCACCGCATCGAGATCTACACCCAGGACTACTACACCGGCGATCCGGACAACCCGACCATCACCTGGAACGTGCACGACAACCAGCGCCGCGACTGGTGGGGCAACCCGGTTGTGCCTTCGTGGTACACTGAGGCCTCGAAGGTCCTGGACCTGGATGGCAACGTGCAGGAAATTGTCGAGCGCACCGACGACTCCGAACTGGAAGTCACCATCGGCGCCGACGGCTTCTCCTACACGCGTGCCGGTGACGAGGACGGCTCGTACCACGGCCAGGCATCCAAGGGCTTCAAGCTGGGCAACCAGCTCTAAGCCAGACAAGCTCCCCTAGACCTGGAGCTTGGCAGCTTCCCTGAGCTGCAGCACAAGAATCCCGGGACATCAGCGAATTTCTTCGCCGATGGCCCGGGATTCTTCTTTTTCTGGTTTCGTTCTTCCGAGGAATTCAGACCCGGGCAACGCGCCGTTCGCGCACCGCCTTGCGCCAGCCATCGGCGATGTCCCAACCGACCCCGATGGCGATCCCGAACCCGAGCAGCACCGCCAGGATCCGGAAGACTCCCCCGTTGCCTGCGGAATCCGCGTTCCCGGAAGCGAATTCCTCGCCTCCGGCCTGGGCGATGAACGAGAGGAACTCGGGGTTCACCAGCTCGCCGCCCAGCAGCAGGACCAGCACCCAGGCCGCGAAGAGCAGGGCAAGCACGGTGTTCAGCGCTGCCAGCGCGGTAGTCCAGCGGCGCTGGTCATAAAGCGCGAAAGCGAAGACTGCTTCAAGCACCATCAGGCCGAACAGCGCGCCGATCCACCACGGCCACAGTCCCGGATTGAGGATCGCGATCGGCTCGCCGCCGGTCGGGAAGAATCCGCGCACCGCATCCCACACCACCGCCACGGCGGCGATGGCCAGGAACACCAGCGAGGCGATCAGCTCGCTGCGTCCGGCGCCATCCTCCTGGACCTCAGGCAGCTGGTCGACATCCCACTTCATGCCGGTGTCCGCGCCGGTGCGCTCGAGCACGACGAATACCAGCGTGGTCCAGAAGACCAGATGCACGGCCACCTGCAGCCCGATGGCCAGCGCCTGGACGAGGCTCTCGCCGACCTCAGCTCCGGAGAGCAGCTGGCCCAGCAGCACCGCGCCGACCACGCAGACCGGTACAATCCACAACAGCAGCTTCAGCAGCCGCCACCAGGTCAGGTAGTACTTCGGACCGATCAGGTGCAGCGGCCGGTCCGCGTAGCCCGCGGCAAGCAGGCCGGGATCGCCCAGCTCGGACAGGACTTCGCGTTCAGCCTCGTCCGCGGCCTCACCCTGGTCCGTGCGCGCCTCGATCGCGTCGGCAATCAAGGCTTCGAGCTCGGCGCGGACGTCGTCCTGCAGTTCGGGTTTCAGGCTCCGGATGGTGGCCGAGATGTAGCGTTCGGTCAAGGTGGCAGTCATGTCAGTGCTCCTCTTTGGTGAGCGAGGCGATCGCCGTGGTCAGGGATCGCCATTCGGTGGTCAACGCGTCAGCGAGACGGATGCCGTCGAGCGAGGTCCGGTAGAACTTGCGTGGCCGCGCCTCCTCGGTGTTCCACTCGCTGGTGAGGTACCCCTGCTTCTCCAAACGACGCAGCAGCGGATACAGGGTGTTGGCGTCAGTGGAGAAACCATGATCGCCAAGCTGCTCTAGCAGGCTGTAGCCATACCCGGCGCCGCGCAGCAGCTGCAGGCAGGCCAGTACTACGGTGCCGCGTCGCAGCTCTTGCAGCTGGGTGTCGAACTCTTCCATGTCCACTACATTACTGTGCGCCACACACTACAGTCAATGACACATTAGTGGATCCTGTGGAACGACGTGTTCAGTGTCGTAGCCTGGCAGGCCAAATCCTGCCAACCCGCCTCCCGCCACGCGTAATCTGTAAATCAGCAACAGCCGATCAGTGAGGCAGAACATGGACGAGCAAAAATCGCTAGTTGAATTGGCCAAGGCGATTGCTGACCGCGCCCACGAAGGCCAGGTCGATAAGCTTGGCGCTGCGTATATCGGGCATCCGGCACGAGTGGCCGGCCATGCCCGCGCTCTTGGCGCTTCGCCGGAGGCCATCGCGGCCGCGTGGCTGCATGACGTGATCGAGGATTGCGAGGTGAGCGCGGAGGATCTGCGCAACTCAGGCATTCCCGAAACAGTCATCGAGGCGGTCGAGCTGCTGAGCAAGCGTCCAGGGCAGAGCCTGGAAGAGTATTGCGCAAAAGTACGCGGCAACTCGCTGGCCTTGCTGGTCAAGCAGGCGGATCTGGCCGACAACACCGACCCTGAACGCACCAGCCAACTGGACCCGGTTACCCGGCAGCGGCTGGCCGAAAAATACCGGCGCACCAGGACACTTCTCGGCCTCCTGCAGCAGCCGGGGCTCTAAGGATCGCGTGGAACCCCAAATACTGCAGCTCCCACGCCGGCCCGTAATGCCCCTTGCGTCGACTTTGCAGACTGCCGACTCAAGCACCTGATCACCGCACGCGACATTAAATGCTTGATGTTTCCACCGATGCCCTTGCAATCGAGCGCCATTGGGCAAGACTGGAACCATGGCTACAGGTAGAAGCACAGTGTTCGAAAACCGCAGCCATGCCGGCGCCGCGCTGGGCATGAAGCTGTCCACTCTGCTGCCCGCCGGAGACTACACGGTGCTGGGCCTGCTGCGCGGCGGGGTGCCCATCGCCTACGAAGTCGCAACGGCGCTCGGCGCCGACCTGGGCGCCGTGGCGGTGCGCAAGCTCGGGGTGCCCAGCAATCCAGAGCTGGCATTCGGCGCCATCGCCCGGTATGGGTCCAGCAGCTCCCGCCATATCAACGAGGCCATTTATCGCCGGGCGCTGCAGTATTTCGGCAAGTACGAACTCGAATCCCTGGAACGCGGAACCGGCGCCGATCTGCTGGCCCTCACCGACAGGTTCAGGGACTACTGCCCGGACCTCTCCGGGCGCGACTTGCTGCTCTGCGATGACGGAATGGCCACGGGCGCGACGATGAAGGCCGCGCTGGATCTCGTACAGGAGTTGTCCGCTGCCTCCATCAGGCTGGCAGTACCGGTGGCTTCCCCAGAAACGATTGCCGAATTGGCGCCCCATGTCAATGGCATCTGCGAACTTCTCACCCCAGGCAATTTCACGGCCGTCGGCGCGTTCTACGAGGATTTCGGTCAAGTCAGCCAGGACCAGGTCCTGGAATTGCTGCGCTCGAAGCACTAGAAATCAACATGCTTGCCTTGCGCAGATACTTCTCGCACGTTGGTGCATTTCAGGCTGGTCCCCTTGGACTGCGCCGTAGAAGTCGGAATGGGAAATCAGCAGTATTTCTTCGTGCCCGTAAAGTCCCCGTCCCCGTGGAACTAGAATTGGAACCATGACTGCAACGCTCGTGGCCAAGGACCTTGCCGGTGGCCACGCCCACCGAACCCTCTTCTCGAATCTGAACTTCACCGCCGCACCCGGCGATGTCTATGGCGTGGTGGGCGCCAACGGCGCCGGCAAATCCACGTTGCTGTCGCTGCTAGCCGGGTCCGCAACCCCGCAGGCCGGAACCGTGAGCACCGCCCCGGATTCCGCGTTCATCGGCTGGATGCCGCAGGAGCACGATCGCATTCCAGGTGAAACCATTGCCGCGTATTTGGCCCGCCGGACCGGTTGCGCCGCGGCCACAGCCACCATGGAAACGACTGCCGAAGAACTGGGCAGCGGCAAGCCCGGCGCGGACGATGCCTACAGCGCCGCGTTCGACCACTGGATGGCCTCTGGCGCCATGGATCTTGAAGACCGCATCCCCGAGGTGCTGGCCAAGCTCGGCTTCACCCTCCCGGTCGATACCGAGATGACTGCCCTGTCCGGCGGCCAAGTTGCCCGCGTTGCCCTGGCGGCCTTGCTGCTCTCCCGCTTCGATGTGGTATTGCTCGATGAGCCGACCAACGATCTTGATCTTGAAGGCCTGGAGCATCTGGAGGACTTCATCAAGTCCCTGCGCGCACCGGTGATCCTGGTGTCGCATGACCGCGAGTTCCTCGCCCGTTGCACCACCGGCATCATCGAACTGGACTTGGCCCAGAATCAGGTAGCCACCTATGAAGGCGGCTACGACGCGTATCTCGCCGAACGGGCCATCAAGCGGACCCACGCGCGTGAAGCCTACGAGCAGTTCGAAAGCCAGAAGGCGGATCTCGTCTCCCGCGCTCGCACGCAGCGCGAGTGGTCCTCGCAAGGGGTGCGCAATGCCATGCGCAAGGCGCCGGACAACGACAAGATCCGCCGTCGTGCCAACACCGAATCCTCGGAGAAGCAGGCAGCCAAGGTGCGCCAAATGGAATCGCGCATCGCCCGTCTTGAGGAAGTGGCCGAACCGCGCAAGGAATGGGTTCTGCAGTTCTCCATCGCGTCGGCCCCGCGCGGATCCTCGGTGATGTGCACGCTCAACGAAGCCTCGGTATCCCACGGGGATTACACGTTCGGGCCGGTGTCAGTTCAGGTCAACGCCGGGGACCGGATTGGCATCACGGGCCCTAATGGAGCAGGCAAGTCGACCTTGCTGAACTTGCTGCTGGGCAAGCTGGCTCCGCACAGCGGCTCTGCTTCCTTGGGCAGCTCGGTGAGCATCGGTGAAATCGACCAAGCCCGCAGCCAGCTTTCCGGAGATCTCCCGTTGGGCGAAGCCTTCGAACAGAAAGTCCCCGAGTACTCCGCTGCCGAGGTCCGCACCCTGCTTGCCAAGTTCGGCTTGAAGGCAGACCAGTCCTCTGCATTGGTCGATTCGCTGTCTCCCGGCGAGCGCACCCGCGCATCGATGGCACTGCTCCAGGCGCGCGGGGTGAACCTGCTGGTGCTCGACGAACCGACCAACCACCTGGACGTGCCGGCCATCGAGCAGCTCGAAGAAGCACTGGAAGCATACACCGGCGCGCTGCTGCTGGTCACCCATGATCGCCGGCTGCTGGAGAATGTCCGCCTGTCCGCCCACTGGGAAGTTGCCGAAGGGCAACTAACTGCCCATTTCTAGGGTCTGGCTTGGGCACGTCTTACATAGGCAATTTCACAGCAATCCAACGTAGGATTGGCATCATGGGAGCCGAGTTTTTCAGTTCTTTCGACTGCGAGGTCGACGCCTAGTACCCAAGGATATTCTCTTGAGCAGCACTGCAACACTCCATTCCCAAGGGCCTACACTCAAGCCGGGCGACCCCAAGAGCTTCTTCCACGTCAAGAAGTTGGTCACCGAAGCCGGATTGATTGGCCGCCGACGCGGGCACTATCTCGGCCTGGGCATCGTGCTGACGGTGCTGCTGGCTGGCACCGTTGCCGGATTCATCCTCCTTGGCGACAGCTGGTTCCAGTTGCTGATGGCAGGGGCCTTGGGCCTGCTGCTCACCCAGTTCGCTTTCCTGGCGCATGAGGCGGCACACCGCCAGATCCTCGCCTCGCACAAGCGCAATGACAAGCTGGGCCAGTTCCTGGCCAATATCGTCGTGGGCATCAGCTACCAGTGGTGGATGAACAAGCACAACAAGCACCACGCAACTCCCAATACCGTGGGCAAGGATCCGGATATCGAGTGGGATACCATCTCATTCCAGACGGCCGATGCCCAGCGCCAGCGTGGACTTCTCAAGTGGATCACCAACCGCCAGGGCTACCTGTTCTTCCCACTGCTGACCCTTGAGGGCTTGAATTTGCACATGCACTCGATCAAGTACCTGTTCAAGGCTGAGCGGGTCAAGAACCGCAAGCGCGAAATGACCGGCGTTTCACTGCGTATCGGAATCTACCTAGCCATCGTCTTCTACTTCCTGCCAGTAGGCATGGCTTTCGCCTTCCTGGGCGTGCAGCTGGCAGTTTTCGGCATCTACATGGGTGCATCCTTTGCCCCGAACCACAAGGGCATGCCGATGGTTCCCCAGGACGCACGCATCGACTTCTTCTCCCGCCAAGTACTGACCGGACGCAACGTCATGGCCAAGTCCAGCTGGGGAAACCGCGTGCTATCCCACGTTTACGGCGGATTGAACTACCAGGTGGAGCACCACCTGTTCCCATCCATGCCGCGCGCCAACCTGGCCGGCGTCTCGCGCATCGTGCGCCAGTACTGCGACGAACACCATGTGCCGTACACGGTGGCCAGTGTCCGTGAATCCTACGCGCAGGTCATCACCTACCTGAATAAGGTAGGACTATCGGCCCGGGATCCTTTCGAGTGCCCGATGATCTCCGGTTACCGCGTTAGCGCATAGCGTCTGCGCTAGGCGCACGAGCTAGGAATTGCTGCCACCATAGGCAAGGGTTCCCAGCTCTTCGCCGTTGGCGTCAAGAACAAGCATCTTGTTGCCCTCCTCCAGCTTGGCGGTGGCGGCACGCGAAAGCCAGTCATCCACGCCTTCGCAGTACATCTTGGTCGAAGCCAACGCGCCGAATTCCAGCTCTTCGGATCCGCTCCATGTGCCGGTAATGCGGTTGCAGCCATCACTGCCGGCGACCTTGCCGTCCGCTGAAAGTTCCAGCCACGGCTGGCCTTGTTCCTTGCTGCCCCACAAACCTGCCGGATCCTGCAGTATCACGCTGGTCTCGCTTTCGGTTGGCTGGCTGGCGCCAGACCCGCTCCCGGTAGATGCGCAGGCGGCAACGCCACAGGCCAGAGCTACTGCTGCGCTGCTCAGGAAGAATCGCTTCATGGTCCCAGCCTAGGTCCAGAATCCTCCGCTGACCAGCACCGAATTATGGCTGGGAGTCTACTGGCTGGGTTGGTTCCTTCGGCCCGGCGATCTCGATAGCCCCGGTCACCGTACGCTGCGCGCCGGTGCTGGCCGGAACTACTTCCTCAGCTTCCGGCTTGGCGTGCGCGGCATGGCCATGGCGCAGGTCGATGACGCCGACCACGAGGGTGGCCAAGACCAGCAGCGAAATGGCGACGAAGGAGAGCGACATGGCCAGCGAATAGCCGGCGACGTGATTCATGCCATAGAAGACTGCGGTGATCACCGCAATACCCACGGCCGTGCCCACGCGCTGGGAGGTCTGCATCAAGCCTCCGGCGCTGCCGGAGTTGGCCACGGGAACTTCCATGAGGGTCAGCGCCTGGTTAGGCGAGATGATGAAGCCCTGCGCCACTCCGATGAAGGCCAGCGAAAGCAGCATCCACCAGATGCTCAGCATCCCGCGGTCTTCCAGGATCACCACGGCAATGGTGGCCAGCAGGCCGAACAGTGCGCTGAGGATGCCGCCAATGACCAATTTCCGCCCCAGGGTCATCACGAAGCGGCCAGCGATATCGGAGCTGAAAGCAGAGAGCAGGGCGGCCGGGAGGCAGATCAATCCCGCTTGAAGTGCGCTGAAGCCCTGGGATTGCTGGACATAGATGGCCACCAGCACCCAGACGCTGGAAACCCCCATGAAGTACAGGCCGGCGATCAGCGTGCCGTTGGTGAAGCTGCGGATCTTGAACAGGGCCAGTTCCACCATGGGGTCGCGCCCGCGCTTCTTGTATTTCTTCTCCCACTGGACCCAGAGCACCAGGAGCAGGAAGGCCAAGGCCAGCAGGGACCAGAGCCAAGAGGTTTCTCGGCCCTGCACGAAAGGCAGCAGCAGGGCGAAAATGCCTACCGCCAGCAGCAAACCACCAACTGGATCCAGATCCACCTTGCTCGTTGGCTTGCTGAACAGCGGCTTGGGCAGCCACAGCAACGCCAGGACAATGGCCAGCACGCCAACCGGTACATTGATCAGGAACGTGGAACGCCAGCCGGCGTCTTCGCCAAGCCAGTTGATCAGCAATCCGCCCAGCACCGGTCCGATGGCCACCGAGAAGCCGACGGCAGTGCCCAGCAAGCCATAGGCCCGGCCACGGGCAGCGCCACGGAAATGCTGCTGGATCATGCCCATCACCTGCGGGTTGAGCAATCCGGAGCCGATGCCCATGATGAAGCGCGCAATGTTCAAGACCAATGGATCAGCTGCCAGGCCAGCCAGGACGCTGGCCGCGGTGAAGATCGCGACGCCTGCCACGAACATCACGCCGCGGCCCAGCAGGTCCCCGGCGCGTCCGGCGGCAACCAGCACCACGCCAAAGGTCAGCGCATATCCTGCCAGCACCCACTGCAGGTCGGCCTCGGTAGCGTGCAGGGTGGAACCGATAGCGGGGAGAACCACATTGACGATGCTGACCGATACCAGGGACATGAACATCGCGGCGAGCAGCACGCCGAGCAAACGCCACCGGGCCCCGGCCGAGAGTTCTTCAGCAACTGGTGCCGGATGCGGCTTGCTCTGGGACATGGGCCAACTTTCACACGAATTCCAGGCCGCAGATTCCTGCGGCCCTGCAACCTACAGCGCCAGCCGGTTGGCTATTATTCCCTGTCGACGTGCTTTTTCACTGTTCGGGATTCTCGGCGGTGCGATTGAGCTCAAGCATCTGTGCAATGGCCAGCAACCTCAACTCGATAACTTCCTCGAAGAGGTCGTCGCTGTCTTGCTGAGGCAACTCGAGGGATTGGCGTGCCAGCGGCGTGGGAACTTCCGGGTAGGCGTCAAGCAATTGGAGCGGCACCAGCGAGCTCACATAGTCCAGGCTGTCTTTTGAGCGGCGGTCGTAGTAGTAATCCACATGCATCACGAAACCCAGGACGTCCCGTTCCAGCGCCCGGACCAGCGCTACAGCCTGCTTGAGCGTCAATCCGATATCCACGTAGAACGCTAGGATCCGTTCCATCAATTCGTTGCGGAATGGGCCGGGCTCGACCTTGAGCTTTTCGTCGAGCGCCATCTGCGATGCCCGGGGGTAGGCGCGGTAGGCCTTGCGCGTCGCATTGTAGGCTTCGGTCACACCACGCTTCCAGTCGTTGCAGTCGAATTCAATCAGCGGATTAATCGATATGAATCGCGATACAGCGAGGTTGATGACTTCCTGGCGGTCAGCCACGTAGTTGTACAACGCCCGCGGGGTGACATTGAATTCGGTCGCAAGACGATGCATGGTCAGCGCGTCATAGCCCTCGGCACCGGCTATTTCCAATGCCTTCTGGGCAATCTGATCCTTGCTCAGGGTCTGGAACTCGGAGTCCTTGCGCGGGCGCCCGCGACCTCGTTTTATAGGTTCAGGAGAGGATTTTTCCTTATTTTCGGCCATGCCAAGAGAATATACGCATTCCCTATGGAAAATCCCATAAAGCACCACAAGACCTGAAAACGCTAAAACAGTGCCAGCAACTTCCTGGCCCGCTCATGCCACATGCCCGCGGCTACCGCGAGATGGCCTACGGCGAAGCCCATCCCGCCAGCCAGCCATGGCCACGCTAGAACTGCGCAGTAGGTTCCGGGCAGCGCGGCGACGAATCCAGCAGCCATCACCAGCAGGCCGGCTGCCACCAGGGCAATATGGGCCAGCTTCCAGCGGAACGGCAGCAGCAGCGCCAGCACAGCCAGCAGCGCGGCCGGAGCCGCAATCAGCCACGGTGCACCGCTGAATCCAGCCAGCCCCTGGTAGCTGGCATACCCGACAACAAGGATCAGCAGCACGGCAGCGCAGATGAGCCAGGCTGGCCCTGGCCTGGCCATGGAACCACGCATCATCAGCAGCGGGGTGAATACCTGTGCCCAGAGCAGCACGGTGACCGGGACGAAGTAGAGCGCGAGCGTTCCGCCACCGGCCACGCAGATGGCGGTCATGATCACCGCCCCTAGGATCTGGATGATGGTGCCGGCAATATTCGGAAACCACAACGGCACGAGGCTGAGGATGGCCGGAATGAAGGCCAGCCAAATCAGCTGCGAGCCGATCAGCAATTCAAGTTCCCCCAGGAAGCCGCTTGCTCCCCCGGCAACAAATCCGAAGCCTTGCCCCTCGACCAAGGCGGTCTGGGGCGGGGCGAAGAGCACCACCATCAGGGTGAGCAAGGCAAGCGCGAAGATTGGCCATGCCAGGATGCGCGTCAGGAAGTGCTTGCCGCTGCTGACCTCCAAGGCTTCGGGCTCATGGCGTTCGAATTTGCGCGCACGGGATGCAGGCTCGCCAAGCAGGCGGACCAGATCGCGTTTGCGGCGTCCGCCGCCCGGCAGGCGGAGAATCTCCTGCTTGGTCGTTTCAATGACCTCGTTGCGTTCTTCCAGCGACAAGAAATCCAAGGCCCGGCGAAGTTGCTCCAAATAGTTGCGGGCGGCGCGCGGCAGGTAGGGCTTCATGCCATTTACTCTACGTGCTCCGAGCGCTTGGCCAGCGCAGGAAAAGGGGGCAACGCCAGTGGCGTTGCCCCCTCTTCGAGCAGCGTAGAGGTGTTCGAGCGCTACTTGCCTGCGCCGGCGGTGAGCCCGCCGACAATGTACTTCTGCAGGAATAGGAACAGCGCCATCACCGGGATTGCTGCCAGCACCGCGCCGGCGGCGAAGACCGACCAGTTGGAAGTGAACTCCTCCGAAACGTAGGAGTACAGGCCCACGGCCAGCGTCTGGTTCTCCGGGGAGACCAGGATGACGGAGGCGATGACGAAGTCCGAGGTGCTGGAGATGAAGGACAGCAGGCCGACAACTGCCAGGATCGGCGCCACCAGGCGCAGGATCATGGTGAAGAAGATGCGGGCGTGGCCGGCCCCATCGATCTTCGCCGCTTCATCGATTTCCACTGGAACGGTGTTGAAGAAGCCGTACATCAGGTAGGTGTTCACTCCCAGTGCGCCGCCCAGGTACACCATGATCAAGGCGATCTGGCTGTCGATGCCCAACACCGGGAAGACATCTCCCAGCGAGGTGAGCAGGATGAAGATCGCCACCACTGCCAGCAGCTGGGGGAAGATCTGCACAACCAGCAGGCTGACCAGGCCCACGCGGCGCCCGGTGAAGCGCATCCGCGAGAAGCTGTAGGCGGCCAGCGCCCCGAGGAACACGGAGGCGGCGGCCGTGGTCAGGCCGATGAACAAGGTGTTCACGAACCAAGCACCGAAGGGACGCTGCTCGTTCTGGAACAGCTCCACATAGCTGTTGAAGCCGACGGTGGTGAAGAAGCCGTTGGAGGACAGCAGGGTGCCGTTGGGGTTCAGCGATGCCGAAAGCACATAGAGCAACGGGAACGCCGCATAGATGCACAGGGCTACGCCGATCAGGTGGCGCCAGCCGGTGGTGGCGAACCATTTGCCAAAGCCTCGCCGCAGTGCCCGTTCCCTGGGCGCGCGTGCCGCGGGACGGCCGGTGATTTGGGTGCTCATTAGTTCAGCTCCTCCAGTGCCTTTGTCTGCTTGAAACTGATAATCGAGATGATCGCGACGATCACGAAGATGATGATGGAGAAGGCGCTGGCCAGGCCGTAGTCGCGTTGCGAGCCGACGAAGGCCACCTTGTAGACCATGGAGATCAGGATGTCGGTGGATCCCACGTTCAATCCTGCATCCTGCAGGCGCGGCCCGCCTTCGGTGAGCATGTAGATCACGTTGAAGTTGTTGAAGTTGAACGCGAAGGAGCTAATCAGCAGCGGAGCTACCGAGACCAGCAGCAACGGAAGCTTGATCAAGCGGAAGATCTGAAATGGCTTCGCCCCATCGAGGGTGGCCGCTTCGGAGAGCTCATCCGGAATGGACTGCAGCGCGCCGGTGCAGACCAGGAACATGTACGGGAAGCCGAGCCACAGGTTCACCCAGAGCACCGAGAACTTCGCCAGCCACGGGTCGGTCAGCCACGGGATCTGCGCCCCGCCCAGCAGCACCTGGTTGATGAAACCGAAGTCGCGGTTGAGCATGCCGGCCCAGACCAGGCCGCCCAAGAACGCCGGGAAGGCGTACGGGAGGATCGAGATGACACGGTAGATCTTCCGCCCCTTCATGCGCATGTCGTTGAAGACGATTGCGAGGAACAGGCCCAGGAAGAAGGTGGTTGCCACCGACAAGAAGGCGAAGGCGAATGTCCACACGGTGACGGAGAACAGGGCGTTGCGGATCGAGGAGTCGGTGACCGCGCGGGTGAAGTTGTCGAAGCCCACGTTGATGGACCAGCCGGGCATCAGCTGCGTGCCATCTTCGGCGGTGTACGCGCCGACGCCGGTGTCCTGGTACACCACGCCGGTCTTCCGATCGGTCATGGTGTCGGCGGCTTCGTCGTACTTCAGGGACGAGGTGTACTGGTATGCGGTGCGCCCGTCGCTGGTGCGCAGGGTGCCATCGGCAGGGTTCTCGCTGACCGGAACGGTCAGCGAGGTGACCTCCTGCTGGCGACCCAGCAGGTCGCCGAAGCCCAGTTCGGAGTAGTCCCCCAGGGCTGCAGGATCGACCGGGGCGAACGGCTTATCCGCGTCGCCGAGCATTTGCTGGCCATCGCGCTCGATGAGCATCGCCAGCCCGTCCTGCCCGTCGAGGATGGACACCGGGTAGCCAGCGCTTCCCTCGACGCGGTTCTGGTTGGACTGCAGCAGCGCGGTGATCGCATCGTCCTTGTCCGAGTTGTGTCCCGACCCGTAGTTAGTGAAGGCGATGTACCCCGTGTAGCCGATCACGAAGACCTGGAAGATCAGCAGGAAGATGGTGCCCGGCAGCAGGTACTTGGCCGGCAGCCAGCCGCGCTTGAAGTAGATCACGTTGATCAGCACGGTGATCACGGCGATCGCCGAGGCGATCGCCCAGGCTTCGCGCCCCAGCGCGGTGAAAACCGCGAAGATGGCTGTCGCATCGACGATTGCCACCAGGATGATCTTGGCGAGCATGGCGCCAACGGAGGTGCTGGTGGCGTTGGCGAAGCGCCTGGCCGCCGGTGACAGCTTGGGCTTCGTCTCCTCGGTGCTTGATTGCGGCCCCTGGTGGGCAGTCTTTGTCATCTTCCAGATGTCCCTGTCGATCAAGTGCAGCTAATGCTGCTGGATTGCAGGCGCTGGGGCCAGAAGGATCGCCTTCCGTCCCCAGCGCCATCGGTGTGCCTGGTGGCAGGCGGTACTACTTGGAGATGGCCTTCTCGATATCCGAGGTCATCTGCTTCCAGCGCTTGGCCGGATCAGCCTTGCCGGAGATGATCTCGGCCTCGGCCACACCCCAGAACTCCCATACGGCCGCCATTTCAGGGATGTTCGGCATCGGAACGCCGTTAGCGCCGACCTCGCCGAAGGAGGCGATGGTCTCATCGGACTTGGCAGCTTCGAAGGCCGCCTTGTTGGCTGGCGGTCGGTTGCCTACCTCGTACAGCTCGGTCTGAACTTCCTCGGTGCCGATGTAGTTGGTCAGGAATTCGGTTGCTGCCAGCAGGTTCTCGGTCTTCGAGGAAACGAAGAAGCCCTGGACTGCGACGAAAGGCTGGGCTGGCTCGCCACCAGCCGATGGAATCGGATCGATTTCCAGATTGATGTCAGCGTCTTCGACAGCGTCCACGTTCCATGGACCGGTCAGGAAGAATGGCGAGTCGCCGGAGACGAACTTCTCCTTGGCAATGTCCCCGTCGATGCTGGTCTTCAGGTTGCCTTCTTCGCCCTCTTCAGCCAGCCACTTGGCGAATTCGATGCCGCCTTCGTTGCCGATCTGCAGGTCGGCCGGATCGTAGGCGCCCTTTTCATCGGTGCCGAACACCGGTGCGCCGAAGGAGGTCTGGAATGGGTAGGCGTGGAATGGATCGCCAACATCAGAGACCTGCACCAGGAATGGGAATTCGGTGTCGGCCTTCTCGCCGGCGGCGATCATCTCATCGAACGTCGCAGGGGCTTCGTCGACCAGATCCGCGTTGCGCAGCAGGGCCAGGTTCTCGGTGGCGTACGGAACGCCGTAGGTGTTGCCCTCGTAGCTCATCGCAGTCACTGCCACATCCTGGAACTCGCCGGCCTTGTCGCCCAGCTCAACCGGCTGGACCACGCCGTTGTTAACCAGGTTGCCCAGCCAGTCGTGGGCACCGATGGTGATGTCCGGACCCTTGCCGGTTGGCACCTGGCGCAGGAAGTCTTCCTGGATCTTGGAGAAGTCCTTGATCACCAGGTCCACCTTGACACCGGACTGCTTCTCGAAGTCTGCGGCGGCTTCCTTCAGCACTGGTTCGCGGTTGGCATCGACCCAGACGGTCAGCTTGCCGCCGGAAGCGGCTGCCGGGGAGGATTCCGCGGCGGCCGGGCTCGAAGATGCTGCTGGTTCGCTGGTGGCGGACCCGCCGCAAGCGGTGAGCGAGAGTGCGGCAATCGCCGTCAACGCTCCGCCAAGAAGCCAAGGGTGTTTGTTCACCTTCATGGGATGTCCTTTCGTGACAACTGTGTCATCAGGGACCGGGCTGGCCGCGATATCAGCTATGGCTACCGGTCGGGTCGTGAGTGGTGCGAGTAACACCATATTTGTAAGCGTTTACAGCGTGGCACAGATCATCAGCTTTGACAAGAGTAGCCATAAAATCAGTTTTAATCACCCTTACGTGGAATCACGGCAACTCAAGAGGCGCAATCCGTAGAGCACAATTGCAAGCGTTTACATTCTGCGTCCGATCATTTATCGTTACCGTCATGACTTCAATTCGTTCAGCAGCTGATTTCCCTGTGCAGGCCCAAGACGCGCAGTGGTGGCGCTCCTCGGTGATCTACCAGATCTACCCGCGCTCCTTCGCCGATTCCAATGGTGATGGCATGGGCGACCTGCGCGGCATTACCCAACGCCTGGAAAGCATCGCGCAGCTTTCGGTCGACGCGATCTGGCTTTCGCCATTCTTCACTTCCCCGCAGAAGGACGCCGGATACGACGTCTCGAACTACTGCGACGTGGATCCGCTGTTCGGAACCCTGGAAGACTACGACGCAATGGTGGCCAGGGCCCATGAATTGGGCCTGAAGGTCATCATCGATCTGGTCCCGAACCACTGCTCGGACCAGCACCCATGGTTCCAGGAGGCGCTCCAGGCAGCTCCCGGCTCCCCCGAACGCGACCGCTTCATCTTCAAGGACACCCCGGAAACCGGACACCCGAACAACTGGGGTTCGGTCTTCGGCGGCCCGATGTGGACCGCAACCAGGAACCCGGATGGCAGCACCGGCCAGTCCTACCTGCACATCTTCGATTCCTCGCAGCCTGACTTCAACTGGCACAACGAGGAAGTCCGCGCGATGTTCCGCGACGTCCTGCGCTTCTGGCTGGATCGGGGCACCGACGGCTTCCGCGTCGACGTGGCCCACGGCTTGATCAAGGCCGAAGGCCTGCCCGACTTCACGCCGGACCCCATGGCAGCTTCGATGGGCGGCACCGAAGAACTGGCTCCGTGGTGGGGCCAGGACGGCGTGCATGAAATCTACCGCGACTGGCGCAAGGTCATGGACGAGTACGAGGGCGACCGCGTGCTCTGCGCCGAGGCATGGGTCAATCCCCTGTCGCTGATGGCGAAGTGGGTGCGCAACGACGAGATGCACCAGGCATTCAACTTCCCGTACCTCTCCTGCGATTTCGATGCCAAGCAGATCCGCAAGACCATCGACGAGTCCCTTCATGAGTTCGGCAAGGTCGGCGCACCGAGCACCTGGGTACTCTCCAACCACGACGTGGTGCGCCATGCGACCCGCCTGGCGCTGACCGATGAGAACCCGCAGGGCGAGGGCATTGGCCCGAACACCCCGAACCTGCCAGAGCCTGCCGTCGGATTGCGCCGCGCACGCGCTTCCAGCACGCTGATGCTGGCCCTGCCGGGCGGCGCCTACCTCTACCAGGGCGAGGAACTGGGCCTGCCGGAAGCAATCGACCTGCCCGATGATGCGCGCCAGGATCCGACCTGGTTCCGCACCAATGGCGAACGCTATGGCCGCGATGGCTGCCGCGTCCCCTTGCCATGGGAGAGCGGCAAGCCGGCCTTCGGCTTCAGCTCGACCGGCGAAAGCTGGCTGCCGCAGCCAGCCGGCTGGGATTCCTACGCCCGCGATGCGCAGCTCGAAGACCAGTCCTCCACGCTGAACCTGTACCGCCGCCTGCTGCAGCTGCGCCAGGACCACGCGCTTGGCACCGGCACCCTTCAATGGATCGACGGCACCGAGGACGAGGTCCTGGCCTTCGCCAACGGCAACGTGCTGGTCGTGGCCAACTACGCCGCAACCCCCCTGCCATTGCCGGTGCAGGCGCACAGCGCCACCGAGCTGGTGCGCAGCCAAATGGAGCAGTCCGCGGAACCGGGAATGATCCCGGGCGAAACCGCCATCTGGTTCCAGCTGGCATAGGGAGCAATCAAGTTTCCGGCAGCAGCCGCACCGGGTAACGTTAGGCAGTAGCCGTGGCCATGGGAAAGAGATTTCCCCCCAGCCGCGGCTACTGGCATGAAGGAAGGACATGAAGTGGCCGGAATCAAGGACGTCGCGCAAGCCGCTGGCGTATCCATTGCCACCGTCTCTCGCGCGTTATCTGGGCGGGGTTCGGTCTCTGCGGCCGCGCAGGAGGCGGTGCAGCGTGCCGCCGCGGAACTGGGCTACGTGGTCTCTTCCTCCGCGTCCGGGCTGGCATCGGGCCGCACTCGCAATATCGGCGTGCTCGTTCCGGTGATCAACCACTGGTTCTATGCCTGCGTGCTGGAAGGCATCTCCAGCCGCCTGATGGACGAGGGCTATGACACCACCCTCTACCAGCTGACCAAGGACCGCACCCAGCGCGAGAAGATCTTCTCCGATTTCCTGCTGCGCCAGCGGGTAGATGCGGTCATCGCGGTCAATGTCGAGTTGGCCGAGGACGAGGTCCAGGCGCTGCTGGCGGTGGACAAGCCCTTGGTTGGCGTGGGCGGCCCATTGCCCGGCGTGCCCACGCTGCATGTCAATGACGAAGCGATCTCGGCCCTCGCGACCGGGCACCTGGCTTCCCTGGGCCATGAACGCATCGGCTTCATCGGCGGCAACGCGGAAACCGATGTGGACTTCCTCGTGCCCACCCACCGCCGTACCGGCTATGAGCGGGCCCTGGCCGAGGCTGGGCTTGAAGTGGATGAGTCGCTGATTGTGGGCGCCGACTTCACCATGCCTCAGGGCTACGCAGTGGCCAAGCAGCTGCTGGGCAACCCGGCGTCCCGGCCCACCGCAATCTTCGCGGCCAGTGACGAAATGGCCATCGGCGCCATCCTGGCCGCGCGCGATCTCGGATTGCAGCTTCCGCAGGAACTCTCGGTGGTCGGCGTAGACAACCATGACCTTGCCGAACTTTTCGGCTTGACCACCGTCGAGCAGCGACCGCATGAGCAGGGTCAGCTGGCGGTCGCGATGCTGCTGCGGGCAATCCGCGGAGAGGAACCGGCACAGGCCCACGAATTGGAGCATCGGCTGGTCGTGCGCTCATCTACCACCCGACCGGCCTAGCAGCCTGGACAGGGATTCACCAGCCCGCTGATTCCACTGGCCGCCATCGATATCGCCGATCGCCGAACACGCGAATGCCCGCGCCGGCACCGGATCGCTTGATCCAGTGCCCGCGCGGGCATCGCGCTGCTGTGGAATTAGTGCGCCACAGTCGAGTCGGCCTGTTCGCCCTCGACTTCTTCCAGATGCAGGTTGCGTCCGCGGGTCTCGCCCACCCAGAGCACGGCCGCCACGGAGATGACGGTCAGCACCATGATGTAGACGGCAATCGAGACCGAAGCGCCGGTGGTCTCCAGCAGGATCTGCGCCACGGTGGCGGCGAAGGCACCACCGAGGATAGCACCGAGCGCATAGCCGATGGAGATGCCCGAGTAGCGGATCTGTGCAGGGAACATTTCCGCGTACATTGCCGACTGCGGGCCATAGGACAGGCCCAGGCCAACGGTCAGCACGAAGATGGCGATGGTGTACAGCACGATGTTGCCGGTATCGATCATGAGGAACATTGGGATCATCCAGACGAAGACCAGCGCGTAGCCGATCACGAAGGTCGCGCGGCGCCCGATCTTATCCGAGAGCCAGCCGCCGACCAGGGTGAAGATCAGCCAGCCCACCGAACCAATGGTGGTGGCCAAGAGGATTGGCGCAACCGGCATTTCCAGCACCTTGGTGGTGTAGGAGATGAAGAACGCGATGACCAGGTAGCCGGCGGCGTTGTTCGAGATGAAGATCAGCGCAGCCTGCAGGACCTGCTTGGTGTGGCCGGTCATCAGTTCGCGCAACGGCGTGTGCTCGGCGGCCTTGCGCTGGGAGAGCTGCTTGAAGACCGGGGATTCCTCGACCGCACGGCGGATCATGTAGCCCACGAAGATCAGCGCAATGGAGAGCAGGAACGGGATGCGCCAGCCCCAGGCGATAAAGTCTTCCGGGCTCATGGCAACACGCAGGATGTACAGCAGGCCGGTAGCCAGGATCATGCCGATAGGCACACCGATCTGAGGGTAGGCGCCGAAGTAGCCGCGGCGGTGGTTCGGTGCATGCTCTACCGCCATCAAGGCGGCGCCGCCCCATTCGCCGCCGGCCGAGAAGCCCTGGATCACGCGCAGCAGCACGAGCAGGATTGGCGCGGCCACGCCGATGGATGCGTAGGTTGGCAGCAGGCCGATGGCAGCGGTGGCAATGCCCATGAGGATCAGGGTGAGCACCAGGATGCGCTTGCGTCCGTAGCGGTCTCCCAGGTGCCCGGCAACTACTGCGCCGAGCGGACGGAAGAAGAAGGAGATGCCGATCATTGCGAAGGAAAGGATCTGCGCGATGCCCGGGTTCGACTCGCCCAAGGGCTCGAGGAACAGCGGGGTCAGCAGCGTCGCGGTGAGCTGGGCGAAGATGAAGAAGTCGTACCACTCAATGGTGGTGCCCACGAGGGTGCCGGCAAGTACCCGGCGCTCCTCCTGGGTGCGAGAGACAGTCGATGACATGTGAAGACCTTTTGCGAGTTGTATACCGACCGTTCGGACGGTTATGTGTCGCACACCATCATAAGCGCAGAGTGAAGCGGATCACAAGATCTGCCCCAAACGTGACCCCGTGCAGGCAGGCACTTTGCGACCCGCCCCGCCAGCGAATTCGGTGTTCTAATAGAGAACGACTAAAATCGAAGATAGATCACGGACCTTCCTGGTCCCCATGCTCACTAAGCAGGCCTCGACGACGTTCCCGCAACGCCGCAGGCCAGATTGAAGATCAATGCCTACCTCCCAGACGCTTTCGCGTGGAATCCGCGTCCTTGAAATCGTCGCCAATTCCCCGGTGAACCTATCCATCGCGGAAATCGCCGCGAAGCTGGAAGTCCACCGATCCATCGCCTACCGGATCATCCGCACCCTGGAACAGCATCACCTGCTCAACCGCGATGAGGCCGGCCATATCCGCTCGGCCTCCGGCCTGGCCGTGCTCGCCCGCTCGGTCCAGCGCGATCTGCAGGCGGCCGCCGCTCCCGAGCTCAACGCACTGGCCAACGAGCTGTCCATGACCACCTTCGTGGCCGTCTGGGAACATGACCTGTGCACCACCTTGCAGTCGGTCTCCCCGCTGAACTCCCAGCGAGCGATTGTCCACCGCCCGGGTTCGGTGCACGGCATGGACGTGGGAGCCGCCGGCATCGCAATCCAGTCGCGCTACACCAAGGCCGAGTGGGATGCGCTGGACACGGGCATCGAGTACCGTGACGCTGCCACCCAGGCACGGGTTGACGGCTATGCCACCAGCGAGAATGAAGTCATCCAGGGCGTGAAGTCCATTGCCGTTCCGATCCAGCATTCGGGGCAAACCCCGGCGGCGCTGGCCGTGGTCTTCGCGACCAGCACGGCCGGCAACTACGAGCGCATGATCGAGGAGCTCAAGCACGCGGCGGCACGCATCAGCGACAAGCTCGCGCACTAGGAATTCCCGGCACAGAACGAAATCCCGTGGCACTGCACCTTGATGGCTGCAGTGCCACGGGATTCTGCTCATCCGGCCATGGCGGCCGGATGCACGGTTCTTGGCGTTCGCTCCCTAGCGGACGCGGGCCAGCGACGGAGACTTCGCGACGATGAGCTTCATTGCCACAGCGGCCAGGAAGATCACCAGCGCGCCACCGGTGGAGACCCAGAAGGCGCCGAGATAGCCCAGGGTTTCGGCAAAAACGCCGGCCAGTCCGTTGCCGATCGCGGTTCCCACCACGATGCCGGCAGAGAGCATGGTCATCACGGTGGACAGGCGCTGCGGTGGAGCGACTTCACCGCCCAGGGTCATGACCGTGACAATCACCGGCCCCACGGCAAAGCCTGCGATGAACAGGGCCAGCAGCATCAGCGGCACATTGCCGGCCACGTGCATCCCGAAGCTGAGCACCGTCAGTGCCGCGCCGCACAGGATCCAGCGGTTGATCTGCTTGAAGGATTGCGGCCACGCTGCCACAGAGACTGCAGCAATCGCACTGGAGAAGCCCATGGCGCCATAAAGCAGGCCACCGGAGTTGGAGTCACCCTGCGCGCCGGCAAAGGCCAGGGTACCGGCTGCCGAGGACCCGAAGACCGTGCCCAGCGCCACCATGCCCAGGATCAGGGCGCCGATCGAGGCAACCTGCGCGCCGCTGATCGAGACCTTCGGCGCGTGTTCGGTATTCTTCACCGGCTTCACGGCATGGCCTGTACGGTGCGAGGCGAAGACCGGCACCAGCACGAGGGTCAACAGCGCGGCGAGGTAGAGCGGCAGCACCGGATCCACCAAGGAGGCCAGCAGGCCGACGGCCACCGGGCCGAAGACGAAGCCCAGTTCATCGAACATCGATTCAAGGCTCAGGGCCGCCGACAGCACCTTGTGATTCTTCTTCTGCTGGCGGGTGATGGAGATCCAGCGGACACGGGACATCGGACCGACCTGCGGGCCGGTGGCACCGGTGGCAAGGCACAGGATTGCGAGCAGCGCCGCAGACATGTCGGGGCCGGAATTGCCGAAGAGGGTCAGGGCCACCAGGAGGATCGTGTGGATGACGGCGACAGTGGTCAAGACCGGGCGCTGGCCGACGCGGTCGGCCAGATAGCCGATACTGGGGCCGCCCACGGCGGATCCCAGGCCAACCATGGCCGCGGCCAGGCCGCCCATGGCATAGGAGCCGGTGGTTGCGGTCACCAGGGTCATGGACCCGATGGTGAGCATCGCGAGCGGGAGACGTGCAAGGAAAGTGAGTGGCAGGAACGGTGCTCCCACCAAAGGAACTAACGCGGAGTATCCGGACATTTTCTCGGATTCCTCACTGTTTTCCTTCGACAAAGTATGCTGAGTCAACAAAACTCCATGACGAAGCGTGCGTCGTCCCACACCCCCCGACGCACAAATTTCCCAGACATGCCTGATGGCACTACTTTCAAGATAGCTACTGCCCCAAGGCAAGTCCAATCTATCCAGCCAAGATCACAGCGCCTTCGCGTTCAATGGTGGAACCATGCTGGGTCTTGACCACCGATATCCGGTTGGTGATCCTCTGCTTCATCTCTGCAACGTGCGAGACCAGGCCGATGGTCCGGCCCCCTGCACGCAGGTTTTCCAAGGCCAGCATGACTTCTTCCAGCGTCTCGGCATCCAGCGAACCGAAGCCTTCGTCTACGAAGAGCGTCTGCATGTCCACGGCGCCGGAGTGGTGGGAAATGACATCCGCCAAGCCCAAGGCCAACGCCAGTGAGGCCATGAAGGTCTCGCCCCCGGAAAGCGTCTGGGTCTCGCGGCGCTTGCCTGTCCATGAATCGAGCACCTGCAGCCCCAGCCCGGATTTGGCGTTGCCCTGCTTGGAATCATCATGGTGCAGCGAGTAGCGTCCGCCGGACATCACGTCCAGGCGCTGCGTCGCGGCGATGGCCACTTCCTCAAGGCGAGCTGCCAGCACATAGGTGCTCAGCGTCATCTTGTAGAGGTTCTCTCCCCCGCCGCGCACCACTTCTGCCAGGGAACGCAGCCGGCGATAGGCTTCGATGACCGGACCTGCCTCGGACCGCTGCCGTTCAAGGTCGCTGGTGGCCTGCTCATGGCGAGCCAGCTGGGTCTGTGCCAGGACTTCCTGTTCCCGTGCCGCCTCGAAGCGTTCTTCGGCCTGGGTTGCCAGCACCTGCGCTTGGGCAAGATCTTCCTCGCTGGGTGCGGCGATGCCTTGCCCCGCAAGTTCCTGGGCTTTGATACAGTCCTGGGATGCTTGGAGCGTGGCGATGGCGCTGGCCAAATCCGCATCCGCACGCTGCAATTGGCGCAGGCGATCGCGTTCGGCGCTTTCCAGCAGGGCCGCCTCGAAGGCAGCCAGGTTCTCGAAGCCGGAGGCGGTGCGCTGGCTGTTCCAGGTGGCTTCCGCTTTCCGCACGGCTTCGGCGGCGTCGATCAGGCGGCGCAGGTGCTGCACCGCGCTGGCCAGCCCATTGGACTTCTTCGCCAGTTCCTCCACCAGCTCAGCCAGGTTCTTCCTGCCTTGGCGCAGTTGCGCCAGCTTGGCATCCAGTTCAGCCAGCTGGGATTCCAGGGACTGGGCCTGCTGCTTGGCCGTCGCGTGCTCCAGCGCGGCTTGGCTGGCCCGCGCGTTGTGCTGCTCGGTACGCTGGCGCACCGCATCCAGCTTCGCCACGCGGGCAGCGATCTCTGCCCGCTGCGTGCGCAGCTGTTCCAGTTGTGCCTGGGCCGTGGCGAGTTCTGCCCGCAGGTCAGCGACCGAGGCCTCGCCGGCCGCTTCCTGGGCCGTCTGGAACTTGGCCACCAGCATGTCGCGCGCTTGCGCGGCCTGCTGCCCGGCGGCGCGTGCCGCGGCTTCAGCGGCTTCCCGTTCCTGGATCTGCGCATCGTCGATCAGCGGGGCATCGGCATCGGCCTGGGCCGGGGCTGGATGTTCCTGCGCACCGCAGACCAGGCAGGGTTTTCCGTCTTCCAGTGCGGCGGCCAAGCGCAGGGCGCTTTGGGCCAGCTGCTCGGTGCGCAAGTCGAGCAGGGACTTGGCGGCACCGGCAATGACCAGTTCCTGCGCGCTGGCCTTCTCACGGGCGGCCAGCGCCTTGCGTTCCAGCGCGTCGCGCTCGGTGGCGTGCTTGATCCTGGTCTCCAGCTCCTGGACGCGTGCCTTGGCCTGCTGGAGCTTGTCGCCGGCAGCCACCAGGTCCAGGTCCCCGGCTTCCAGCGTGTCGCGTTCTGCCTTCAGCTTGGCGACTTCGGCTTCGGCCTGGGCACGGGTCTTCTCATGCTCGGCTGCCAATTCGGCGGCCTTGCGCGCCTGGCCGGCGAGCAGATCGCGGCGCTGCTCATCTTCCAGGGCGGCCTTGGCTACCGCCAGTTCCTCGGCCGCCTGCTGGGCGGGCAGGCGCAGCTGTTCCAGGCCGTCGGCATCGGCACCGGGCTCCAGCCCCGTCTCGGTTTCGAGCCACTGCTGGCTGCGCAGCCAGGACTGGTTGGCCTGCTCCTGCGCGGCAGAGGCCTCATGGAGCTGGGCGAGGTAAGCGCGAACCGCCCCGGCCTTGGCATCGGCCTCCAACCGGATGCCAGCGGCCACGGCAGCCTCATGGTTTTCGGCGTAGCCTGCCTGCATGCCCTGCAGCTCGGCCAGGCGAGCGAAAATCCGTCGGCGCTCTTCCAGTCCCTGCGACTGCTCGCGGGTGCGGGTCTTCTCGGCGCGCAGGGCGGCCGCTTCGTCGGCCGAACGCTGGAGGATCGCCGCGATCCGGCGGCGATAGCCGGCGAACTGCTCGGCCTGCGCCATATCCTCGCCCGCCTGCGCCTGGCCAGCGCTCTCGGCGCCGTCCAGCTCGGTTCCGTCCAGCTCGTCGCCGGTTTCGCGGCCGGCCAGGAATGACCGGGCAGCTGAGTGGATGGCTTCCTCGCTGGCGCTCAGGCGCGCTTCCACGCTTTCGGTGTGCTTGCGCGCTTCAGCGAGGCGGGCAGCGAATTCATCTTCGATCCGCGCATAGCCGCTGGTGTCGAAGAGATTCGCCAGCAGCTCTTCGCGGTCCTTGGCCTTGGCCCGCAGGAAGTCGGCGAAGCCGCCCTGCGGCAGCATCACCACCTTGGTGAACTGCTCGCGGTCCAAGCCCAGCAGGCTGCCCAGGATGTGGCCCACTTCGTCATTGCGGGTGGACAGTTCCTGCCAGCCGGAATCGGTGAATTCGCGCAGGAAGCTGGCGGCCTTCTGCTCGGTGGTCTTGTTCTTGCCGCGCTTGGAGGGACGCATCCATGCCGGCGAACGGGTGACCTCGAACCGCCGGTCGCCGATGGTCAGCTCGCAGACCACTTCCGGTGCCAGGCCCGCCGGGGCGTGGTCGGAGCGGATCTGCCGGCTGCCCGCCCGGCTTCCGGGCAGTGCGCCGTACAGGGCATAGCAGATCGCGTCCAGGATGCTGGACTTGCCGGCGCCGGTGGGTCCATCGAGCAGGAACAGCCCGCCGTCGGCCAATTCATCGAAATTGATCTCTTCAGTGCCTGCGAAAGGACCGAAAGCCTGGATTTGGAGTCGGTGGATTCTCACTGGCTGGCCTGTGCCTCTCGGGTGGCTTGGATGACTGAGTCGATGACTTCGCGTTCGGGGTCATCGGCGGCGCGTTCGCGGACGTGCTCCACGAAGTCCCGCACCACCTGCTCGGTGCTGGTTGCCTTGGCCATGCGCTCGGCATAGCTGGCCGGCTGCTCCTTTTCACCGGTTCCTTCAGGAGCGAAGTTCAGCACCACGGTGTCGGGGAAACGGGTTCGGATCGTTGCCATCGCGTCGGCGGGGCGCTCGCTGTCGGTCAGCGTGACCTGGCACCATGCCCCGACCGCGGATTCCAGGTCCGGGTCGGCCAGCAGCTCGGCGAGCTTGCCCTTGAGGATGGCCAATTTCTTCGGCACCGGCAGCAGGATTTCTTCGATGGACTCGATGCCCGAGGCGCTGGTATCGATGAGCCATACGCCCTTGCGCTGGGTGGCCTCGGAGAAAGAGTAGGCCAGCGGCGAGCCCGAATAGCGCACATGCTCCTTGACCTTCTGCCGTCCGTGCAGATGCCCCAGGGCCGAGTAGTCGAAGTGCTCGAACAGCTCGGCCGGCACCACGTCGAGGTTGCCGGTGCTCAATTCGCGTTCCGAGTCGCTGGCGATGCCGCCGGCGGCGAACAGGTGCGCCATAGCGATGGAAACGACCGGCTTCTGACCCGCCCGCAGCTGCTCCAGATGCTCGTCGATCTGCGCGATGGCCGCCTGCACCACAGCTTCATGGCTGGCCTTGGCGACGCCCAAACGTTCCTTCACCATTCGCGGTTCCAGGTACGGGATGCCGTAGACCGCTACCTGGTGGTCGCCGGCATCGCGCAGCACCGGCTGCAGCATGCGCTGGGTATCGGCGATGATGTGTACCCCGGCGGAATCCAGCAGATCGGCGCCGAAGCCCAGGCGGGAGGCCGAGTCGTGGTTGCCGCTGGTGATCACGATGGATGCCCCGGTGGCGCGCAGCTCGCGCAGCACCCAGTTGCACAGCTGGACGGCATCCACATGCGGCAGTGCCCGGTCATAGATGTCCCCGGAGATCAGCACCACGTCAACCTGCTGGTTGATGGTGATGTCGATGATTTCCTGCAGCACTGCCCGCTGCGCTTCGATCAGGGAGGCTCCGTGGAAGGTGCGGCCCAAATGCCAGTCCGAGGTATGAAGCAATCGCATGTGTCCAACCTTATGCAATGCCGCGGACAACTTGGACATTAGAATGGGGGTTGTGAATGAAACCGGTGAAACTGCACTCCTGCCAGAGAACTACTCAGACAAGGTGTTTGCGATCCTCCTCGGCCTGGCCGATGGCGCAACCCACGCCCGTGACGACATTGATCCCGGAGCCACCGAAATCCTCCCGCTCTACCTGGCCGACGGCCTGCTCGAAGCGCTGGAATGGGCCCACGACGGTGTAGCCAGCGACGAAGCGGCCTGCATGTGGCTTGCTGCCCTGCGCGGCTACCGCAAGATCACCGGTTCCTTCCCGGACCGCACCCCGGAACCGCTGGGCCGCTGGATCGACAAGGAATTTTCCAACGTCGAGATCTTCGAGAAGATCCACGACGGCGATCCGCAGAACCTGGCCGGCCTGGACAGCCCCGACATGGGCCAGCCCGGGCGCCCAACCGGTGCCGGTGCCGACTCCACCGGCGTGCTGCCGCGCGCCGCGGCGACCGCGCTGCTGGCCCGGGTCCCGCTGGGCACCACCGAAACCCTGGCCCGTTCGGCGGCCTTCCTGACCCACGACGCCCAGGCGGCCAAGACCGCCGTGGCCGCGGCGAAGATCATCCGCTCGGCCATGGAACGCTCCGAGGCGTCTGCCGGCGAATGGGCTGCGCTGCTCGATGGCCTGGAGGGCCCGTCGGCCGATGCGCTGCGCGAGGTAGCCACCAAGATCGGCGAGAACATCTCGTTGTCCGGACAGGAAGCCTATGACGCCTACTTCGGCGAGCAGGCAGCCGAGCCAGCCGGAGATTCGGACGTGGAGGCCGCCCCGGCGGCTGCCGCCGAGGAAGCAGCCGTGAGGGATCCCGAGGTGGACGCCTACGCTGTTGCGCTGCTGGCGGCCGTCTATGGCACCGAAGCTGTCGGCGAGCGCCCAGCCAGCGCGCTGGATGACATCATCTCCGAGCTGCATGACCGCTGGATGGCGCTGCTCGTCTAGGCGCGCGAAGGGGAGCATGACAAACCTCCGGCCGGCACAGAGCGATCTGTGCCGGCCGGAGTTATCTTTTCTGCTTTTCTCGGCTGCTAGGCGGTGAGCCCGAAGCCGCCCACCATCTGCATGAATTCGCCTTCGGAGATGATGCTGACCCGCTGGCCCTTTTCGCGCAGCCGCAGCACGTGCTTGGCCTTGTTGGTCAGCCGCCCGGTGGCCAGGTCTTCCGGGACGAAGCCGTCGCCGACCACCAGCGCGGTGGTGGCGCGGGTGACGCGCGAGGCGGTCTGCGCTCCGTGCTCGGCCGCCAGTTCCTTGGCCTTGGGGCGCGGCATGGACAGGTTGCCGGTGAACACCATGATCTGGCCGTACAGCGGGTGGCTGGGATCCGCGTTCTCGCTCGGCTTGGGGTTCGGGCCTTCTTGCGGCCAGTTGTTGAAGGCGTCCTGCGGCGGCAGCGGGTTGCCGGCGGCCAGCCAGCCCTGCGCGTCGCGGGTGGCGCGGGACAGTTCGTCGCCTGGCTGCCAGGCCTGGGTCAGGCTCAGCCGGACGCCATAGTGGTCGGCGGTTTCCAACACCGAGGGCTGTGCGCTGCGCAGGGACATGTCGATCATCGCCCACGCGCAGGCCTCGGCGTCGGCCAGCGCTTCGTGGTGGTTCTCGATCGGGTGCCCGGCTTCTTCGGCAACGAAGGGCAGCGAGTAGCTGGGCAGGTCGTAGGCCTTGCGGGAGAGCTTGACGGTGCACAGGTGCGCGATTTCCGGCACGGCGACTTCGCCGGCTTCGCTGGCCGCGCGGATCACGCCCGAATCGAAAGATGAATTGTGGGCCACAAGCACATCGGATCCGATGAATTCCAGCAGCTGCGGAATCTTGTCGGTAACCCGTGGCGCCGCACTCACCATGTCGGGGGTGATGTGGTGGATCGAGACATTGCGCGGGTCGAAGTGGTCGAATCCGGCCGGCGGCTGCATGAGCCACTGCTCGGTTTCGACGATTTTCCCGGAGCGCACCTTGACCAGGCCCACCGAGCAGGCGGAGCCGATAAAACCGTTTGCTGTCTCAAAATCTACTGCTGTGAAGTCCAATGCCACGCCCAATAGCTTACTCGCTTTATCGCTGGCACTGGCATGGGTGTGACGCGCGCGCCGTGCACTGCAGGGTTTTCGCAGGGCGATACCGTGGTGGCAATTCACTGCAGTCCCGGAATTGACCTGTGGATATCAATTGATCGCCAGCCCGCGCGGCGCAATCCAGAGGCAGGGCATCTCACATTCGAAACCTGCAGCCTCGCTCTTGGCGTGCCCGGATCTCAGCTGCGGAACAATTGTCCGTAGTACTCGCTGAGCGCCGGATAGTAATCGGGCTCGAAGACCACGCTCCCCACGTCGGTTCCATCCACCGCGGCGGCCAGCCGATCCAGGTAGAACTCCCATCCCGGCCCGATGGACCCGGCCTGCTGCGGGTCAAGCCCCGGCATCTGGAAGACCAGGCAGCTGCCCTGGCCCGATGCCTCTACCTTCAGCTCCAGCTGCCAAGCCGAATCGCCCGCTCCAGTGCGCACCTGCATCTGGCGCGTGCGCGGATCGCAATGCAGGATCTCCACGCGTTCGGTGGGCGCTTCCTCTTCGGCCAGCAGCACTACCTCGACGGCGCCGCTTTTCGGATCTCCGTGCCAGGATCCGAACCAGAGCGCCAAGTACTCGGAATCGGCCAGATAGCGCCAGATCCTGTCCGGTGATTCAGTGAATTCGCGGCGCAATTCCAGCGCTCCGTGCGCGGTGCGGATTCCGGTGGGCGTAGCGCTCATGGCTGTACTCCTGGGTTGCTCCCCTGCCACCGCGACACTGGCTATTCCAATGCCTTCGCCGACAGTGATTGAAGAATAGCAAAAGCGCTGGTTTCCCTCCCGGAAGGAAAGGAAACCAGCGCTCGTTTCATGTTCTTGGACCCGGCCGGCAAACGGGCTACGCAGTAGCCTTGCGCAAGGTGAGATAGGAGCCGCCAGCCATCAGCAGGGCGACAATGCCGCCCCACAAGGTCACCCCAGCGGCGGTCCAGGTCAGTGCCCACCTCCAGAACTCGCCCCAGGAGTTGGTGAAGGTGAACAGGGCGATGATCCCCAGCACCAGCACACCCAAGCAGATGAAGAATGCCACCATGCCCGTGGTGCGCCACCTCATGTAGATGGTCGCTGCCAGGAATCCGATCATGAACAGCAGCACCATCAGCACGAAGTAGAACAGGATCTGGACCAGCCAGTTGTTATCCGCAATCCATTGCAGCGCGAAGAACTGTCCGCCCATGCCCCAACCATCAGTAGCAACTTCCAGCAGTCCCATCAGGTAGTAGAACACCGAGAGCGCCAGCGCGCATACGGAAAACAGTGCCACGGTGCCCAGATAGAAGGTGCGCCGCGAAATACTCATGGCCATGGAGAACGGGAAGGTCAACGTCAGCGACTGGATTCCCAGGGCCAGAAAGTACCACATGGGCGCTTGGGCGCCGCCGCCGTACATTGCCCCGTCTCCGCCGTTGCGCCGGACCAGCCACCAGATGGCCAGGGTGAAGAGGAATGATGCACCCAGGATGATCAGCGGAATTCCGATGAAGGTGCCCTTGTTGATCAGTTGCATGCGGGCAACTTTGATGACGCGGTTCATTTTCTTGCCTCCGTCCGTTCTTCTGTCCTTTGTGCCGTGGTGCCGCTCAATGCGCTGCGGACCACCAGTTGCTGCAGCGACACGGGGCTCAGGTCCAGGCCCATGAGTTTTGCCTGCTCGCGCTGGTCCGCATCCAGCTTGGCCTTGATCGTGACGCTGGCCAGGGCGCCGAGCGCATCGCGATGCAATACCTGCGCGGTGCCGATGAATTCCTGGACCTTGGCGGCGTCACCGGTGACAGTGACCGCCGTGCCGCGCAGCTCTTCGGCATCCGAGTCGATGACGATCTGCCCCTTGTCGATCACGATGACGTGTTCGAGAAGGTTGGCGACTTCGTCGATCAGGTGGCTGGAGAGCACGATGGTGCGCGGGTATTCAGCGAAGTCTTCGACAAGGCGGTCGTAGAAGATCTGCCGGGCTACCGCGTCGAGGCCGAGGTAGGGCTCATCGAAGAAGGTGATGTCGGCCCGCGAGGCCATGCCGATGATGACGCCGACTGCGGACAGCTGCCCGCGGGAGAGCTTCTTGATCCTCCGCTTGATCGGCAGCGCGAACGCTTCGACGAGCTCCTGGGCAAGGTCCTCGTCCCAGTTCTCGAAGAACAGGGCTGCGGATTCGAAGGCCTGGTGGACCTTGAAGTCATCGGGGTATTTCTGGGATTCGCGGATGAAGCAGATGCGCGAAAGCGTCGGATCATGCTCGAACGGGGCGTGGCCGAAGATTTCGACGGTGCCGTGGTCTGCATAGTTCTGCCCGGTCAGGATGGACATCAGCGTGGTCTTGCCGGCTCCGTTGCGTCCGAGCAGCCCGTAGATCCGATCCGGCTCCAGATCCAGGGTGACGTTGTCGAGCGCTTTCACGTCCTTGTAGGTCTTGCTCAGTTCGCGTGTGGCGATTGCTGTCGTGCGTGGCATGTCGTTCCTCCCTGTGCTGTAGAGATGTTTCAAGATTCCGAGCCGGTCTTGATCATGGCGACCAGCTCATCCACGCCAATGCCCAGCTTGGAAGCTTCTGCGGTCAATGGCGCAATGAATTGCTGCTGGAATTTCTCGCGGCGTTGCGCTCGCAGCCGCTGCGGTGCTCCTTCGGTGACGAACATGCCGATTCCCCGTTTCTTGTAGAGCAGCCCATCTTCCACGAGCCGGTTGATCCCCTTGGCTGCGGTGGCCGGATTGATCCGGTAGAACGCTGCGAATTCATTGGTTGATGGAACCTGTGCTTCTTCCGCCAGAACACCAGAGATGATGTCGTTCTCAATCAGCTCAGCAATTTGCATGAAGATCGGTTTTGAATCATCAATCATGCTGGCTCCCTCCGTGCTCATCCCCACCAGATTAGTTAGTGGGTTAGTTACTCATGTAACTAACCATAGAACCTCGGGAAGTTCTGCGCAAGTACGGAGCTGCAGGATTCCCGTGGAAATTACGGTGCTCCAAACTGTCCGCCTCGCTATCTATGCTGGGACTTGCCAAGAAAGGCCGCCCTGCACGCGCACCATCGATGTTGCGTTCACAGTGGTGAAACCCTGATTGGAAACGCCCGACCGGGAGAGTTGCACGCCCAGCCCGAAACCGTGGAAAACGAGCGCGGGCAGCGAAAAATTGGCCAGGCCTGGCTCGGAAAATTGCGATAGCGCACGTGGAAGCCAACAGCCATCCTCGTGTAGCAGGCCTTTATGGGAGGGACCATGCAAGAAGATTTCAACCGACTTGCGATACCAGATCAGCTTCTTGGAGCGCTGGACCGCCAAGTTCTGCTCGAGCTGTTCAAGGCGTATTTCCCGGATTGCAGCGGTGAAGACCTTGCGCGTGTGAGCCGACGTGAACTGATCACCAGGATCCAGACCGAAAGCGCTTATGCCGTGCAGCGTCCCAGCTGCATTATCGACGAGTATCCCCTGCACCGTCCGAACCTTGGGGCAGTGAAACCCGGATTGCTGGTCCGCGAACCAGGCCAGTCGGTCTACTGGTGCCGGCAAGCCAAGCCCTTGGAATCCGCCACAGCTCTGGGGCAGGTCAACCAGAATTACCTCTGGAATTTGCCGGAAACCATGCAGGCGGGAGATCTGATCCTGACGGCATTGGAGAGCACTCCAGCCTTGATTGCCACCTTGGAAATCGCCCATTCGGATGAGCCGGGCCAGCTCACTTTCAACACATTGGCGACCTTCACTGATCCCATTTCGGTGGCCGACATCGAGTCCAAGATCGGCGATAAGCTGCCGCGGCGTTCGCAATATCTGGAAGATCCGCTGGCCGATAAGGTTCTGGAAAGCATCGCGGAGCTGGTCGAACACCCGCACCCGATCTTCGTCACCGCGGGCCCGTGCTTGCCTTCGGCGCCGTCAAGGGCCAACCGGGTGCTGGGCGTTGCGGCCATTCTCCAGCGCAGCGAGCCGGGCGAACCACTTGCCTGCGAAATTTGCGAGCGGGACATCTCAGCCCGGCCAAGGATCCACCTGCCGCAGGCCCACCAGAACGGCCTGCGCTGGGAGATCCAGGACCACGTGGATGAGGTGGTGCTGCTGTGCGGCGACTGCCACCAGATGGCCCACCAGCCAACGCTGCAGCAGCTGCGCAACTTCGCGAAGCCTGCCTGCCCAGCCTGCGGGGAACGCAATCCGCGGAAAGTCGTCTGGGGCATGCCAGCTTTCGGACCAGATGATGATGAATTCGTGACCGCTGGATGCGTGATGCCTTTCGGGCCTCCAGCGCAATGGGAGTGCCGCGCCTGCAAAACCCGGTACCTGGTGGCCGAATTCGATGACCGGCCGCACCAGGCCTGGGCGTACTACGGGGAGAAGCTCCAGCACTGAGAACAGAACGCCGGCACATCCTGAACTGGACGTGCCGGCGTTCTGCTGTCCTGGCCTTGGCGGCTACTTGGCCAGGGCCTTGGTCACCTCGTCGATGATGCGCGGCAGCAACGCGGCGAAGGCGCGAGCGCGATGCGAAATCGCGTTCTTTTCCTCCGGCGTATGCTCGGCCATGGACTTGCCGGCCCCCGCAGGTTCGAAGATCGGATCATAGCCGAAGCCATGCTCGCCGGCCCGCTCGGTGCGCAGCACGCCCTCGACCTTGCCAAGTTCCACGTGCTCGGCTCCCCCGGGGGCAGCCAGCGCCGCGGCGCAGACGAACTGTGCTCCGCGATGCTCGGCGGCAATATCGCCAAGCTGGCCGAGCAGCAGATCGATATTCGCTTCGTCGTTGCCGTGCACTCCGGACCAGCGAGCCGAGAAGATGCCCGGGGCTCCCCCGAGCACATCAACGCTCAGGCCGGAATCGTCGGCGAGCGCCACCAGGCCGGTGGATGCCGAGATCTCGCGGGCCTTCTTCAGCGCGTTGCCGGCGAAGCTGACCTGGTCTTCGACAGGATCGGGAGCTCCCGCGGTGGCGGCGTCGATGACCTGGGTGTCGACATCCAGACCCGGCACCTTTCCGCGCAGCAGTTCGCGCAATTCGCGTAGCTTGCCCTGGTTGCGCGAGGCGAGGACCAGTACCGGCTCGCTCATTTCGTGCTGTTCAGGGTCTCGCGCTGGATTTCGGCCAGCTCGTTGGTGCCGCCCAGGGCCAGATCCAGCAGGGCATCCAGCTCTTCGCGCTTGAAGGGCACGCCCTCGGCGGTGCCCTGGACCTCGACGAAGTCGCCGGAACCGGTGACCACGACGTTCATGTCGGTCTCGGCGCGGACGTCTTCCTCGTAGGGCAGATCCAGCATCGGGGTGCCGTCGATGATGCCCACCGAGATCGCGGCCACCGAGTCGGTCAGCACCTTGGCGCCGGGCTTCACGATGCCCTGAGAACGGGCCCAGGAGATTGCTTCCGCCAGCGCCACGTAGGCACCGGTGATCGCTGCCGTGCGGGTGCCGCCGTCGGCCTGCAGGACATCGCAGTCCAGCACGATGGTGTTTTCGCCCAGCGCCTTGGTATCCACCACGGCACGCAGCGAGCGGCCGATCAGGCGGGAGATTTCGTGGGTGCGGCCGGAGAGCTTGCCCTTGACCGACTCGCGGGAGTTGCGGGTGTTGGTGGCACGCGGGAGCATCGCGTATTCGGCGGTGACCCAGCCGGTGCCTTCGCCCTTGAGCCAGCGCGGCACGCCCTCGGTGAAGGAAGCGGTGCACAGCACGCGGGTGTTGCCGAATTCGATCAGCGCCGAGCCTTCGGCCTGAGCGGACCAGCCGCGGGTGATGGTAATGTCTCGAAGTTGCGCGGCTCCTCGGCCGTCAGCGCGTAAAGTCATGGTTCCATCCTAACCACGCTCACCGGTCGATCTGCACCGGCGACCCAGAGCGTTACGGTGAAATGCACCTCGTGGGCCATACGCGGCCGCTACTGCGGGTGGATCACAATGCAGCACCGGCCAGGTTGCGGGCTCAGCTCGGCCCTGCTGCAGTCCAGCTGGCAGCCTTCCAGCGCGCCGGAAACCAGTTCGTAGTTCATCGAGCAGACCAATTCGGTTTGCTGCTGGGCGACCTGGTGGAAGGGGCAGTTCCGCATGGATATTTCTCCGTGCTCGTCCACCTCGGGCTCGTAGCCCAGCTCATCGAGCAGCGGCACGAGCCCGTCCCCGTCCTGCCCCAGTTTCCTGCCTTCGCTGCGTGCCGCCTGATGCAGCGCGGCGAGCACCGCCCCCGAGGTGTCGGCGCTGGCCGCCTGGGCCAGCAAGCTGCCCAGCAGCCGGTAGTTGCGCGCCGGCAGGCTCACCGAGACTTCGGATTGGGCGAGCGCGTAGAGCTTGGCCGTGCGCCCGGCTCCTGGTCCGGTTCTCCCTTCAGGCCGGGCGAAGGTCACGGCCAGCAATCCAGCGGTGGCCAGCCGGTCCAGGTGGTAGGCGGCCAAGGTCCGGCTGATTCCCGCGGCCTTGGCTGCCGCCTCGCGTCCTACCGGTTGCGTGCTTTGCGAAATGAACTCGAACAGCTGGCGCCGCACCGGATCATTCAGCGATTTGATCACCGCATCTTGTTGCTTGTCCAGTTTTCCCAACATGGCAAAATTCTATCAACAATGGATCTTGACAAATAGGTCCGGGAGGCGAATTCTGGGTATACGTTCAAATCTTTGGAGGATGATCGCCATGAGCGCCTCATGGAGCGAGAAGCATCCGCTCTCGCACATCCGCGCAACTACAGCTGAACGGGTCAGCACCGACCCGTCGTTGAGCGCATTCTGGATCCTGCGCATTGGATTTGTCGTCCTTCCCCTGCTCATGGGACTGGACAAGTTCGCGAACGTGATGAACTACTGGCCGGACTACCTGGCCCCGTGGGTCATTGCCATCCTGCCGTTCTCCGCGCAAACCGCCATGCACGTGGTTGGCGTGGTGGAACTGGTTGCCGCCGCATCGATGATCATCAAGCCGCGCTACGCGAGCTATGTGCTCGCCCTGTGGCTGCTGGGCATCATCATCAACCTGGTCTCGATGGGCATCTTCCTCGATGTCGCTCTGCGGGACGTGGGACTGCTCGTTGCCGCACTGGCGCTGACCCGGCTGGCCAGCAAGTACGACAAACCGTGGGGCGCCAAGCACGGCACCCGCTGATCCGCTGCAGAACAGAGCAAAGCACCGGCGAGAAGGATTACCCCTTCTCGCCGGTGCTTTCGTTCCGTGCGTCGAGACTGTTCCGCGCACCTACTTCTTGCGCTTGAGCAGCGGGAACTTGCGGGTCTTCTCGTACTTGATGGTCGGCATGGATCCGGTGCGGGTCTTCAGGTAGTCGGTACCGCGATCCCCCTTGAACAGGGTCGGGTCCTTGTCTTCCTTCAGGCTGCCGGAGTACACGCCGTAGGTTACGCCGGATACGGCAACGGCAATGCCGCCGCTGTAGGTTTCCTTGGCCTCTTCAACCACCTTGTTGATGTCGGTCCATACCGGAATGTGGGTGAGCAGCATGCGCTCGGCACCGGCGGCGGCGGCCATTTCGCCAGCGCGTTTCCCGGTCAGGTGCACGCCGTCAATGTGGTCATCGCGGCCTTCCTCGAAGGCCACCTCGCACAGGAACATGTCGGCGCCGCGGGCGGCTTCCACCAGGCCATCGCAGCTGTCGGTATCCCCGGAATAGGTCAGCACGCTGGTCAGCAGTTCGCCGTCGGGGCCCGGTTCATGCGCTTCCACGCGCAGGGCATAGGCTTCCTTGATCGGGTGGCGCACCGGGTACGGGGTGATGGTGAACGGTCCGATATTCACCGGCTTCAGCGATTTCCAGACCTGGAAGTCGTAGTCCTTGGCCATGGTGTCGCCGTCAGGCAGCGAGTAGGCAGTCTCGATGCGCTCGGCGGTGTCTTCCGGGCCGTGCACGAGCATCCGCTCCCGGCCCCAGCCGTTGGGATCCCAGCGGATCGCCACATGCAAACCGCACAAATCCATGCAGTGGTCGGGATGCAGATGGGAAATCATGATCCCGTCGATGTCTTTCAAATCGGTGTAGCGCTGCAGCACGCCCAAAGCCCCGGACCCCAGATCCAGCAGGATCTTCCAGTCGCGGGTGCCATCAAAGGCCGTCACCAGGTAGCAGGACGCGGGCGATCCCGGCCCTGGGAATGACCCGGTGCATCCGATGATGGTCAGCTTCATTCGTTACTCGCTTTCGACGCGGCAATCATTTGCGGAGTGATCCGCGAGATGGCTCCGGTCGGATAGTGGGCGGCTACATGGTCCACGTGGCGCACCTGCAGCACCTCGGGTCCGAGGAAACGGCGAGCCAGTACACCAAAACTATCAGCGTTGCCTGTGGCGAGGAACTCATGACGCGCCGCGGCGCCGTCGTTGCGCACCAGCGAATGCCGGGTCAGCGCCCGGAAAACGTCCTTCGCCGTTTCCTCTGCAGATGACACCAGCGTGACCGAATCCCCCATCACGTAGGAGAGCACGCCGGTGAGCAGCGGGTAGTGCGTGCATCCCAGCACCAGGGTGTCCACCTTGGCGGCCTGCAGCGGCGCCAGATACTCTTGCGCGATCTCCAGCAGCTCGGCGCCGGCGGTGATGCCGGATTCCACGAACTCCACGAAACGCGGGCAGGCCACGGTCGATACCTGCAGGTTCGGGGCAGCGGCAAAAGCATCCTCATAGGCGCGCGAGCCCACGGTCGCCTGGGTGCCGATGATGCCGATCCTGCCATTCTTCGTGCCGGCCACGGCACGGCGGACCGCCGGCTGGATGACTTCGACCACCGGGATGCCATAGCGCGCGGTGTAGCGTTCGCGGGCATCGCGCAGCACCGCTGCGGAGGCCGAATTGCAGGCAATGACCAGCAGCTTCACCCCGGAATCCACCAGTTCGTCCATGACGCCCAGGGCGTTGGCCCGCACCTGGGCGATGGGCAGCGGACCGTAGGGAGAGTTGGCGGTATCCCCCACATAGATCAGCGATTCGCCGGGCAGCTGGTCGATGATCGCGCGGGCCACGGTCAGCCCGCCAACACCGGAATCGAAGATGCCAATGGGAGTATTGGCGTCCGGGGCGGAGACCTGCCCGGTGGCAAAGTAGGAATTCATGGGCTCAGGACTCCGCATCCATCAGCGCGCCCATCAAGGTATCGAGCACCCAAGAGATCAGGTTGTACACCAGGGACATGTATTCCTCGGGGGTTTCCACCTCGGAAGCATCAAGCACCTCGGCGACGCGGGCCGAATCCTCTTCGCTGCGGATCTGAAGGCGCTCGGCGAGCACCAGGCGCACGTCGTTCAGGGCCTGGGCGAAACGCGCCGCGGCGTCCTTGTCCAGCACGAGCTTGTCGGTTTCCAGCAGCAGCTGGGCTTCGCGCAGGCGGCCGACCTTCTGCGCGATCGAATCGGCTTCGGTCAGCCGGCGATGCTCGGCAGCCACCACGGCGTCGTCGCTGGCATCGGGCAGCAGCCTGGCCAGTGCCGGATCGGCAATCGGAGGCAAGTCCATGGACTCGGGCCGCATGCCGGTCAAGGCATAGAGCGGATCGATGTCCTCGGGCAGCTGGTGCAGCCGGGCACGTTCTTCGAGCATTTCGATGACGTCGGAGAAGAGTTCGCGGATCAGCTTGCGTTCGGGCGAATGCAGCGTGCCGGTAATGCCCTTGGAACCGTTCTTGAAGGCCTTGGCCACGTTCAGGCTCCCTGGGTCATGGTTGCGTTCAGTCCGAACCCGTGCATGGCCTGCACATCGGATTCGATGGCTTCGCGGCTGCCGCTGCGCACGGTGCAGAAGCCGTCATGGTGCACCTGCAGCATGAGCTTCTCAGCTTTTTCCGGGCTGAAACCAAAGTAGGAACGGAACACGTAGGATACGTAGCTCATCAAGTTCACTGGATCATTCCACACGACCAAGCGCCATGGCTTGTCTTGGGATACCAGGGTTTCAAATTCGGAAAGTACATCGGGCATTGCGGTCATGGTTACCATTTTACGCGCGGAAGCTGAACGCAACACCGGACACGGCAAATATCACCTTGGGCGAGAGCCGTTATACAGTAAAACGGGTCTGCTTTCCCAAGCAGCACCGCACAAGGCCTTTTCCGATCATCAGGAGCGTCACATGCGCACCAGTCTCTTCACCGACCACTATGAGCTGACCATGCTCCAGGCAGCGCTGGAATCCGGTGCGGCGCACCGCCCATCAGTCTTCGAGGCATTCGCACGCCGCTTGCCCGAAGGCCGGCGCTACGGCGTGGTCGCAGGCACTGGCCGCGTGCTCGAAGGCCTGGCAGATTTCCGCTTTGATGACGAGCAGCTGCGTTTCCTCAGCGACAACAAGGTGGTCAACGCCGAGACCATCAAGTACCTGGAGAACTTCCGCTTCACCGGCAACATCTCCGGCTATGCCGAGGGCGAGCTGTACTTCCCGAACTCGCCACTGCTGACCGTGGAGTCGACCTTCGCCGAAGCCTGCGTCATCGAGACCTTCGTGCTCTCGGCGATGAACCATGATTCGGCCATTGCCTCGGCCGCCTCGCGCATGATCGCCTCGGCCGGCGAGCGCCCCTGCATCGAGATGGGCTCGCGCCGCACCCATGAGGAATCAGCGGTGGCCGCCGCGCGCGCCGCCATGATTGCCGGATTCTCCTCGACCTCGAACCTGGAAGCCGGTGCACGCTACGGCCTGAAAACCGTTGGCACTTCGGCCCACTCCTTCACCCTGCTGCACGACACCGAGCGCGCCGCCTTCGAAGCGCAGGTTGCCTCGCTGGGCAAGGACACCATCTTGCTGGTCGACACCTACGACGTCGAGAACGGCGTACGCACCGCGGTCGAGGTGGCCGGTCCCGAGCTGGGCGGCGTCCGCCTCGACTCGGGCGACCTGGTGCAGCAGGCAGGCTGGGTCCGCGAGCTGCTCGATGATTTGGGCAACTGGAACACCAAGATCACCGTCACCTCGGACCTGGACGAGTACGCGATTGCCGCCCTGGCCAGCGCCCCGGTGGACTCCTACGGCGTGGGCACGGCCCTGGTCACCGGTTCCGGGCACCCGACCGCGTCCATGGTCTATAAGCTGGTGGCCCGCCAGGACGATGCGGGCGAATGGATTCCCGTGGCCAAGGCCGCGGCGAACAAGGCCAGCGTGGGCGGCCGCAAGTATGCGGTGCGCCAGCTCAACGAGCGCAACCGCGCCGTCGCCGAAATCGTCTCCACCTCCGATTACACCACCGGTGGCCCCGAGCGCGACCTGGTTGTCCCGCTGGTGCGCAACGGCGAGATCGACCAGGCCCATGTCGGCGCTGCCGGCGTCAAGCGCGCCACCGAGCGCCACCACGCATCGGTCCAGGAGCTGCCGGGCGTGGCCCGCAAGATGCAGCGCGGCGAACCGGTCATCCCGACCGTCATGATCCAGGACTAGCCAAACACACGAAAAACTCAGCTGCGGAACGTAGGATCCAGATTCAAGGATCCTGCGGTCCGCAGTTGTCCAAGGTCTACATCCACTAGCCAGGGAGGCAGCGATGAGCAGAGCCCTATTGATCATTGATGTCCAGCCGGACTTCTGCGAAGGCGGTGCCCTCGCGGTAACCGGCGGCAATGCTGTAGCTACGGCCATTGCCGCGGACATTGCCGAACGCCGCAATTCCTACTCGGCCATCGTGACCACCCAGGATTGGCACATCGAGCCGGGCGATCATTTCTCTCAGAACCCGGACTTCATTGATTCGTGGCCGGTGCACTGCGTTGCCGGCACGCCTGGCGCAGCGCTGCATCCGCAGCTTGAGCAGGTGCCAGTCGACGCGCGTTTTGCCAAGGGGCGTTTCGCCGCCGCCTACTCCGGCTTCGAAGCCCGGGAGCTGGATCCCTCGGCGGACAAGGCGGATGAAAGCGGGGAACTGCTCGGCGACTGGCTCAAGGCCAAGGGCATCACTTCGGTGGATGTCGTGGGGCTCGCCGCTGACCACTGCGTGAAGGCCACCGCCTTCGATGCGGTGCAAGCCGGGTTCACCACTACCATCATTTCGCCGCTGACCGCCGCGGTCTCGCCGGAGAATCTGCCTGCGATCCGCGAGGAACTGCGCGCAGCCGGGGTCACGGTGCTGTCGCTGGGCTGATCCTTGCCTTGAAAACCACAACGGCTTGGCGCTGACCGAATTCTCCGGTCAGCGCCAAGCCGTTTTTTCGCGGAAACTACTTGCGTCCGACGAACCAGTCCTGCAGCTTGTCGATGCGCGCCTGCAGCTGGTCGGCTGTTGCTTGCGGCACCGCAGGCCCGCCGCAGATGCTGCGCAGCTTGTTGTGGATCTGCCCATGCGGGGTGCCGGTGCGGGCAGCCCATGCAGAGACGTTCTTGGACAGCTTGGTGCGAAGCTCCATCATGCGGCGGTGGTCGGACACCGGCTCGGGCTTGGTGGCGCCCTTGGAAATCTGCTTGGTCTGCTGCTTGCGCAGCAGCTCGGATACCTGCTCGGTATCCAGCAGGCCCGGGATGCCCAGGAAGCCCAGTTCCTCTTCGCTGCCGATGTCGGCACCGGTGCCGAATTCGCCACCGTCGAAGAGCACGCGATCGAAAGAAGCCTGCGAGTTCAGCGCTTCGAACTTGTTGCGTGCCAGCTCGTCGCTGGCCTTCTCTTCCTTGTTCGCCGCTTCCAGCAGCGAATCGTCCAGACCGTCCTCGTCCTTGGAGCCTTCGCGGTCCAAGGCGTGGTCGCGTTCGACTTCCATCTCGTTGGCCAAGGCCATCAGGATCGGCACCGAGGGCAGGAACACCGAGGCCACTTCTCCGCGCTTGCGGCTGCGCACGAAGCGTCCCACCGCCTGGGCGAAGAACAGCGGTGTGGAGGTGGATGTCGCATAGACGCCGACGCACAAGCGCGGCACGTCCACTCCTTCGGATACCATGCGCACCGCGACCATCCAGCGCGCATCGGATTCGGAGAATTCGTCGATCTTCTGCGATGCCTTGGGGTCATCGGACAGGATGGTGGTGACCTTCTCGCCGCAGATGGCTTCGAGCTGGGCGGCATAGCCACGCGCGTCCTCGTGGTCGGTGGCAATGACCAGGCCGCCGGCGTCCTTCACGGTGCGGCGCACCTCGGACAGGCGCCGGTCAGCGGCTTGCAGCACCGAGGGAATCCAGTCCCCGTGCGGGTCCAGCGCGGTGCGCCAGGCATGGGCGGTGACATCCTTGGTGAAGCCCTCGCCGAGGTTTGCTTCCATCTCCTCGCCGCCGGCGGTTCGCCAGCGCATATTTCCCGAATAGGCCATGAACAGCACCGGACGGACCACATGGTCTGCCAGGGCGTTGCCGTAGCCGTAGGTATAGTCGGCCTTGGACCGGCGGATGCCGTCTCCCTCATCGACATACTGCACGAAGGGAATCGGTGCAGCATCGGAACGGAACGGGGTACCGGTCAGGGCCAGTCGGCGGGTGGCAGGTTCGAATGCCTCGCGGATGCCGTCGCCCCAACTCAGCGCATCGCCGGCGTGGTGGACCTCGTCCATGATCACCAGGGTGCGGGCATCCTCGGTCTTCGCGCGGTGCACGGCAGGCTTCAGCGCGACCTGGGCATAGGTCACCACGACGCCCATGTAATGCGAGCCGTGCCGGCCGTCGGAGTTCTTGTAGTTCGGGTCCAGGGCAATGCCCACACGCGCTGCCGAATCCGCCCACTGCTTTTTCAGGTGGTCGGTCGGCGCGACAACGATCATGCGGTTGATCTTGCCCGAGTCGATCAGCACCTTGGCCAGGCGCAGCGCAAAGGTGGTCTTGCCGGCGCCAGGGGTCGCCACTGCCATGAAGTCCCTGGGCTCCTTGTCGAAGTACAAGGCCAGGGCTTCGGCCTGCCAGGCACGCAGCTTCGGCCCGGTTCCCCATGCCGCGCGTTCCGGGTACGCTACCGGAAGCTTGTCTTCTAGTGGAAGCTTGTCGCCAAAATCAAAGAGTGTCTCGGTCATTTACCTTTTCCCGGCCGCGTGCATCGTGTGAAGTAGTGCTAGTTCATTCGCAGCACTACCCCATCAAGGAATCGTAGATTTCCTTGCACTCGGGGCATACCGGGAATTTCTGCGGATCTCGGCCTGGGGTCCAGACCTTGCCGCACAGGGCGATCACTGGGTCGCCGGTCATTGCCGACTCCATGATCTTTTCTTTCTGCACATAGTGGGCAAAGCGCTCGTGATCTCCGGCCTCGACACTCTGGGTTGTCTCGGTACGTTCAATCGTGGCAGTGCCACCGCGGGTTTCTTCAGACTGTTCCACCATGCCTTCAAGTCTAGTACGGATTGCCCCTGCTGTCCGCGTAGCAGGCATGGGAGCTTGTCCACATTGACTTTGCCGCTGTTGCCTACGCAGCTCCACGTTCCGCTTCATATCTTCAAGTCAGTGATCGTTTTCCTGCATCTGCTCGAATGGCTGCCATCCAGTTTGATTTGGATTTCCCCGGCTTGGACGCCACCGGCCAATATCCTGTGAACCTTGTTGCACCAGGGCAGGCAAAAGGCCGCCCGGCGGGAAATTGCTTCCCGCCGGACGGCCCAGAGCGGCTCAGCCGCTGCGGCTACTTGTTGAGCATGACCGACTGCATCAACTCGGGAGTGCGCTTCTCATACCATTTGCCGCCGAGGGCAATGCCGCCGAGCATCAGCCCGATGCCCAGAACCAGGCCCGCACCCAGGGTGATGAAGCCCAAGGCCTGCGAGTGCTGGAACCAGCCGATGGCGTACGGAATGAGCACAGGGATCAGCAAGAGCCCCATGGTGAGCATGATGCTCAGCTGCGTGAGCGCCATGCGCATGCCGCTGCCAGGAGGGGTCTTCATCGGGTTGTCGCCCGGAAGCGGCACCGCATAGGTGTAGCGTGCCGAGGACACCGAGGAAACGCCCAACGCGACGAACAGCGCGGCCAGCGACAGGCCCAGATCACCCGGGATGCGCCACAGCTCGCCAGCGATCAGGCCCGGCAGGATCGCGGCGGCCAGGACCGGAATAATGGCAATCAGGAAGCAGGACAGCGCCCGTCCTGCGCGATCGGCCCGGCCGGATATGCCGGTCAGCGCGTGCAGTGCGAAGGCCGTGTTGTCATAGGAAATGTCTGCGGAGATGGAGAAGCCCAGCAGGATGCCGATTAATGGCCCCATCAGATACATCATCGTGTAGTTGCCGGATTGGCTGCCGGTGAACCAGAAGAGCAATGGAAGCACCGGCACCATCAGCACGCCCACGGCGTAGCGCGGATCCTTGAACCAATAGGTCAGTGCTCGGGCGGCGACGGCGCCGGTCGGCGTTGCCGGCAGCAGCTTGAAGAAGCCCAGGCCCTTGGCCGTGGCAGCGCGCTGCTGCGGCGGCGGGGTAATTGCGGCTTTTGCGGTAGCGCGAGCCAGCAGGACATATAGTCCGCCAAGGTAGGCCGCACCGAGGGCCAGGTGGATGGCCATGTGCCCGTAGAGCGCCGAGGCATAGGCACCGGGAACAGCGGCAAAGGCGCCGAGCGGGGTGTAGCCGAGCACCGTGGACAGCGGATGGATCCAGTCGCCCATGGACTCCGCCGCGGAGAACACCGAGGCCATGATCGGACCCAGCCCGACGAGCAGCAGGAACAGCAGCGCGAACGTCAATTCGCGGAAGCGGCGCTTGGCCCGCAGCGCGGTTGCCATGATCACCAGGTACTGGCACAGCAGGATCGCCATCACCGCGGTCGCCACCGCAGCCAGCAGACCCAGCATCAGCGCACCTGCATCGCTTCGCCACATCAGCGAGGCGCCCAGCAGGCCGAGAACGGTCAGCACCGCGGGAATCGAGACAAATCCAGCCAGCACCAGGGCAGGGCCCAGGGTCTTTTCCGGGATCCCGAATTGGACGAAGCGCGACGGTTCCAGGGTGAGGTCGACGCCGGTCAGCAGCGGCGGGATGATAGCCCAGCCCAGCACCGCGGCCGAACCGATCAGGGTAAAGATTTCGCTTTGGAATGGAATCTCGTCAGCGGCGAACCACACGGCCAAGGTCAGCATGGTGATCATGCCCAGCGCGTACAGGCCGCCGATGATGACGCCGATCAGCTGGCCGACGGAGCGCTTGAAGCCATTGGCCAGCAAGCGCAGTTTCAGGCTTAGGACGTGCGCAACCATGACAGCCCCTCGTTGTTGGCGCGGCCGCCCACCAGATCGACGAAGCGGTCTTCCAGGCTCATGCCGCCGCGGACTTCATCCACGGTGCCCTGCGCCTTGAGCACGCCATCGGAAATGACCGCCACATGCGTGCACATGCGCTGGACCAGGTCCATGACATGCGAGGAAACGATCACGGTGCCGCCGAACTCCACGTAGTTGTTCAGGATGTCGCGGATATTCGCCGCCGAGACCGGGTCCACTGCCTCGAATGGCTCATCGAGCACCAGCAGCTTTGGCGAGTGGATCATCGCGGTAGCCAAGGCGATCTTCTTGGTCATGCCGGCGGAGTAGTCCACCACCAGCTTGTCGCCGTCGTCCAGCAGGTCCATCACGCGCAGCAGGTCCTCGGTCCGCTGGGCAACTTCGGCACGGTCCATGCCGCGCAGCAGCCCGGAATAGGTCACCAGCTGCCGGCCGGTGAGCCGATCGAATTGGCGCACGCCATCGGCCAGGACGCCCAGGGTGGACTTGGCGGCGTGCGGGTCGGCCCAGATGTCCACGCCGTTGACCACCGCCTGGCCCGCATCCGGGCGCAGCAAACCGGTAGCCATCGAGAGCATGGTGGTCTTTCCGGCGCCATTGGGCCCGACCAGCCCATAGAATGAACCGGCGGGAACTTGCAGGCTGACGTTGTTCACGGCAATCTTGGCGCCAAATTGCTTGGCGAGAGACCGGATGTCCAGTGCGATCTGATTCATAGTTCAAGGCTAGCAATGCCCCAAGTCAGAACACATCATCCTTTGGAGTTAAACCTGAAGGCAAGACAAAGCCGCGGCCCGGGAAATATTCCGGACCGCGGCTTGCTAGCTGTGCGCTTCAGCGCTTCGGCATCAGCCTAGAAGAGTACGCGGGCCAGCTTCTGGCGCGAGGCGGCGACGCGTGGGTCGGCATTGCCGATGACCGCATAGAGCTCGATCAGGCGGCGGCGCACCCGCTCGCGGTCCTCATCCGCCAGTTTGGAGATCAGCGAGACCAGCCGGGCGAAGGCGTCCTCGACATGCCCGCCGACCACATCCAGGTCGGCGACATCCAGCTGCGCCGCGATGTCCTCGGGGTTCTGCGCGGCCTGCTCGCGGGCCTTGTTCAGATCCAGGTTGTGCGTGCGCGAGAGCAAGCGGACCTGGTACACGCCAACCTGCGCGTCCTTGTCGTTCGGCTTTTCGTTCAGCGCTTCCAAGTAGGCTGCCTCGGCGGCGGCGTAGTCCCCCGCATCGATGGCGTCGACTGCCTTCTGGTGCAGCGGCGGCAGTTCCGGCTCGGCCTGGCCGGCCTGCCCGGAGAATGCCGGGGCGGTGCCGCTCATGCCCTGCTGCACGGCGAGCTGTTCAAGCTGCGCGAAAACCTGGGCAATTTGCGCTTCTTCGGCAGGACCCTGGAACAGCGGCACCGGCTGGCCCTTGATCAGCGCAACCACCATCGGGATCTGCTGCGCCTGGAAGGCCTGGGCGATCTGCGGGTAGCTTTCGGCATCCACGAGGCCGAGGACGAACTTGCCGCCCTTGGCATCCACCAGCTTGCGCAGGGTCGCATCCAGGTCTGCAGAGACCTGCACGCGCGGCGAGCCGAGGGAAACGATGGCAGGCACCTGCTGGGACAGGCCGACGAACTGCTGGAACGCGGCCTCGTCCAGGCTGGTGGTCCAGCTGGCGGCACCGGCTGGGGTGCTGTCGGTGGCTTCCGGGCCGTGGTTGGCCAGCGCCGAGAGATCCACCGCACCGCGGGTCGAGGGGATGTTCTGATCAGTCATGGGGATTAGTCAACTTCCTTCACATCGAGCAGGACCTGGCTTGCCGAGATCAGCTGGATCTTGTCCTTGGAACCATCGGCCGGCAGGTAGAACATCACTGGTTCGGCGTAGGTGCTCTCGACGTCGCCGTTCGAGGAGCTGGAGCCCAGCAGCTGTTCGGTCAGCTTGTCGGTGCTCTTGAGCGGGTCGGCATCTTCGGTGCGGACGAACAGCGCCTTGTTGTTCAGCTTGCCGGTGACAATCGCGCCGCCGTCCGGGGTGGAGACCACCTTGGTGTCGCCCTCGGTGACCGAGCGCTTGTACTTCACATTCGCCTCGTTGGCTTCCTTGGACTCGTCCTTCTGGGCAGCGTGCACCGCCTTGATGAAGTCCGACTCGGCGAACTTGTCCTTCTCCTTGGCCTTGGGATCGGTCAGCACCTTGCCCAGCGCCTCCAGCGCCTTCTTCGGTGTCATCTGCAGGCCTTCGGCGTCGGCGCCCAGCTGCTTGGTCGACGGATCGCCCACCGCGATGCCCGGGAAGGTGGAGTTCGGCAGCATCTGTCCGGCGAAGACCACCTTGAAGTTCTCGCGGGCATTGGCCTGCACCAGGGTCAGCGCCTGCGGCAGGGTATCTGCGTCATTGTTCTTCGCGGTCACCACGGAGATCACGCGCGGGAACTTGGCTTCGTTCGCATTCGGCACCGCGGCCGAGCGGATTACCTGGGTCGTGAGCGCCATCGGCTTGTCGACCTTGAACTCTTCCTTGAGCATGTCGTAGCGCTTGTTGCGCAGGTACTTGAAAGCACCGGCGCTGCGCTGTTCCAGGGCCTTGGAATCGTTCTTCTCATCGGCCTTGGCGATCTGCTTCTGGGCATCGGCCAGCACGCGCTTGAGTTGCTCTTCGGTGATCACCGGGAAGCTGGCTGCTTCCTCCTCCGAGGAAGCAGCGGATTCGGAGCCCTTGGCCTCGTCGGACTTGGCTTCTTCGGGCTTCGCTTCATCGGACTTCTGCGCAGATTCAGAGGCCTTCGCGCTGTCCTCGCCGCTCGGTGCCATCGGCAGCGAGACGCCGGAGATGGCCAGGGCGACAACCGCCACGGCGGCGACCGAGTGCTGGGTATTCGAGCCGGTCTTCGCCTTGCCCGGGCGCATGGCCAGCAAGGCCAGTCCGAAGACCAGCAGCAGCGCGCCGGCAATGATCAACGGCAGGGCGAACGGCATGGCGTCGTCATTGGCGTAGGTGACCGAGATGTCCACTGGAGCGGCGTCCTTTCCGCCGGAGGCCAGCAGCAGGGACCAGTCGCCGGAATCCGGAGCGGTCCAGCGGTAGGTCATGGTCTGCTCGGCAGTCTGCGAGTCGAAGAAGATGTCATCGCCGGCGGGATTCGGCACTTCGGCCTCGCCCTTGGCGTATTCGGCAATCATCTTGTGGTTAGTCGTGTCGATGCCGGTGACCGATACGTGCGCGGCATCGCCGATCCACGCCTCGACGTCATAGTCGCGTCCCAAGGATGCAGTGAATTCACCCTTCGACTTGATCACCAGTTCCACCGGATCCAGCTTGGGGTCGTTGACCGAGGATTCAATCAGGGTCAGCGGGGCCTCATCGGATAGTTGCGGCATGGTCGCGGTCACCGTTTCGGGCGGCGCCCAAAAGGTCTTCTGTCCGATGCCGACTACCAGGGCCACGGCCCCCAGCAGCATCGCGATCACGGAGATTACTTTTCGCACAAGTTCACCTATTCGCCTACGTCTCACAGCTGTTCTTCGTCAAGTCTAACGAGTTGCGGCGGATCATGGTTCCGATCCGTGCCTGTGAACTGCCTCAACACCGCAAGTGCGTGGTGTCTTGAACCACTTAATAGACGCCAATGCGCGATATGCTCTGACCCATGGAGCCAGATCAGCCGCGCCCGCATCGCGCTCAACACGCGCACGACGAGCAATCGCACGCACCTGAGCGCTCCGTGGAACCAGAGACCCCAGGCCCGGAATCCACAGCGCATTCCCAGCCTCATCAGGCGAATTCCCAGCCAACACCACCCCCATCAGAGGGTTCGCCGGTCACCCGCTATCCCGCTTCTGCGCCATCGGGCGGCACTGCGGCTCGCGAGGGCTGGACCAGGAAGCTCGCCGACCGGGTGGGCAAGCTGCTCAACGCCCCGCAGCGAAGCGCGGCCCTCGGCGAGGAACCCGAGCAGCCGCTGGAGGGCTCCCCCGAACCCATTCCTGCGCTGCACCCGATTTCCATGGGCTTCCTGGGCACCATCGGGGTCGGCATCGCCCTGGGCGGCTTCTACCTGCTGACCAATGTCGGCTCGCTGATGACCTGGATTGCCATCGCGCTGTTCATTGCCCTGGGCCTTGACCCGATTGTGCGCTTCATGATGCGCAAGGGGCTCTCCCGTCCGCTGGCCGTGACCGCGACCATGGTCAGCATGCTGGCAATCTTCGGCGGCTTCATGGCGTTGATCATCCCCACCCTGGTCAATCAGATCACCACCTTCATCACGCGGGCGCCTGAAATCGTCGATAATTTCCTCAACAGCGAATGGGTCAGGGAAATCGACCGCCAATATGCAATCTCCCAGCGCATCACTACCGAGGTGGACCGCTTCTTTGGCGACTCGGGCGCGGTAACGAATGTCTTCGGCGGTGTCCTGGGCGTCTCGCAAACCGTCGCGCAGTCGATGTTCGGCGTGCTGATCGTGCTGGTGCTGGCCATCTACTTCCTGGCGTCCCTGCCTGGCATGATGGGCTTCTCGCTGCGCCTGGCCCCGCGCTCCAAGCGCGAGCGCGTCTCGGAATTGACCGTGCGCATCACCCGCTCGGTGGGCAACTACGTCATGGGCCAAGCCACCGTGGCGATACTGAACTGCCTGGTGGCGCTGCTCCTGATGAGCATCCTGGGCGTTCCTTTCACCGCGCTGCTCACCTTGCTGGTGGCCTTGCTGGCCTTCATCCCACTGGTCGGTGGCGTGATCGCCGGTGTGCTGGTCACCTTGGTGACGCTGTCCCTGGGGTGGCAAACCGCGCTGATCTATGCCATCTGCTACTTCGGCTACCTGCAAATCGAAGCCTACTTCGTCTCGCCGCGCATCATGCGCCGTGCGGTAGCAGTGCCCGGTGCGGTCGCCGTGATCTCGGTGATTGCCGGTGGCAGCCTGGCCGGGGTCACCGGTGCGCTGATGGCCATTCCGGTAGCTGCCAGCGCCATGATCCTGTTGCGCGAGGTATTCATCGCACGCCAGGACCGCCGCTAGCGGACTCCCCCGGCTTGCTGGCCCTAGTAGCGGTAGGAACGAGTTTCCCAGCAGTGCGGATGCCAGTGGCGGCGCGCATTGGCCGCGGCTTCATCCCCCGACCAGTGATCCGCCCGCCAGGCGACCACATGGGCCACGCCCACGCCGATGGAGCGGTGGCACCCAGGGCAGGTGTAGGTCTTGTTGGCGTTCAGCGGCGCGATCTTGCGTACATGCCACTGCCCATCCGGGGCATCCTGGCGGAGCACCACGCCGAAGCGGGCCCGTTGCATCCACTCTTCCTGGTCCGCTCCGTACTCCTGCTCGTCATCCCCATAGCCGTGGCCGGATCCGGAGTTCCGGCCTGTGGCAGGTCGTGAATTCTTCGAGCGGCGCGGGCGGTTGGAACGTGGCATGTCATTAATCATGCCGTATCTGAGGGCACAAGTCGCAACCAGCTAGTAAAGTGTGTGGGGTGCGTTTAGTGGTAGCAAAGTGTTCAGTAGATTACGAGGGCCGTCTGCGAGCCCACCTTCCGTTGGCGACCCGCCTGATCATGGTCAAGGCCGATGGATCGGTTCTCATCCACTCGGATGGCGGCAGCTACAAGCCGCTGAACTGGATGAATCCTCCATTGACCCTGCGCGAGGCCGATCCCGACGAGGAAGCCGCCGCTTTGGGAGCCACCGCCACGTGGATCGTGGCCAGCGCGAAGACCGATGACAAGCTGACCATCCACTTCCACAGCTTCGAGCACGACTCGGCCCACATCCTGGGCAATGATCCGGGGCTCGTCAAGGACGGCGTCGAGGCCGACCTGCAGCGGCTGCTGGCCGAGCAGATCGAATTGCTCGGCGACGGCCACCAGCTGATCCGCCGCGAGTACATGACCGCCATCGGCCCGGTGGACATCCTGGCCCGTGATGCCAAGGGCGACACGGTTGCGGTAGAGCTCAAGCGCCGCGGCGACATTGACGGCGTGGAACAGCTGACCCGCTATCTGGATCTGCTCAACCGCGATCCGCTGCTCAAGCCGGTGACCGGCATCTTCGCCGCCCAGCAAATCAAGCCGCAGGCGCGCACCTTGGCCGAGGACCGCGGCATCCGCTGCCTCACCCTGGACTACGATGCCATGCGCGGTGTCGACGACTCCGCAGGACGTCTCTTCTAGCGCAGAGTCCTGCCCCACGCGCGGCCAGGCTCGAAGCTGCCTGCCGACTGCTAATCTGATTTCCTCTACCAAATGCGCTTGGTGCCGCACGGCCCGAGCCGGCCTTGCCGGGAGGAACATTGGATCCGCTGACAGCTTCGCTCATGGCCATTGGCAGCGGTTCCGCTGCCGGACTGCGGCCCTACTTCACCGTGTTGGCGCTCGGCATTGCGGGACTCGCGATTCCCGACACCGCACCAGAGATGATCGCTTCGGCCACCCGGCAGATCCCCGAGAGCATCACGAATCCTTGGGTTCTGGCGATTTGCGCGGTGCTGGCCATCGGCGAGGCGGGCCTGGACAAGATCCCTTTCCTGAACTTGTCAATGGAAACGGTCTCCGTGTGGCTGCGCCCCGTCTTCGGAGCGCTGGTAGGCATTGGGCTTGGGGCCAACTCGGGAGTGGAAGTTGCCGTGGTGACCGGGTTGCTCGGTGCGGGATCCGCGCTGTCGGTGAGCCTGGGCAAATCATCGCTGACCGCGGCAACCAACGTCGTGCCCGAACCGGTGACCCAGTGGGTGCGCAGCCTGATCGAGGATTTCGGTGCGCTGGTGCTCGTTCTCGCGGCCGTGCTGCTTCCGGTGCTGGCCGCGCTGCTCGGCCTGGCAGCGATGACCATCGGGTACCTCCTCTACCGGATGTTCCGCAAGGCCTACCGCTCGCTGAAGAGCACATTCGGCAACGCGAAGGACAAGCAGGCCGCCGCGCGGGTCGCCCGCGAAGCGCAGCACGCCGCCGGCGGGAATGCCAGCGCCTGGCAATCGCTGAAGCGCATTGCCTCCGGCACCGATCCGGGAAACCCGGATCCTGCCGCCAAGCGCGGCTGAGCGCATGGTGCCCTCCTTCCACGTCCGCTGCGAGAATAATCCGCCAAGTCGGTGACTGGATGCCTTCTCTCTTCTAAGCTGGGAACATGACTACGACGCGCTACGCTTTGTTCGCCACCCTGATTTCCGATGGTCTCAAGGTCACCGAGGGCGTGCTCGCCGTCGAGGGAGACCGCATCCGCTTTGCCGGCAACCGCGATGACTTCACCGCCCTGCCGGACGCCGCCGACTACCCGGTGCGCGAGGTGGCCCCGGGATCCATCATCATCCCGGGCCTCATCGACCTGCACTGCCACGGCGCCCTCGGTGCTGACTTCTCGGCGCCGGATCACAAGAGCGTCACCGAAGCCATCGAGTACCTGCACCGTTCGGGCACCACAACGCTGCTCGCCTCGCTGGTCACCGCTGAGCCGTCATCGATGATCGAGGCCGCCGAACTGCTCGCCGAACTGGCCGAGGCCGGGAAGATTGCCGGCATCCATGCCGAGGGCCCGTTCCTCTCCGAAGCCCGCTGCGGCGCCCAGGATCCGCGGTTCCTGCAGGAACCTGATCCCGGCTTCGTCAGCGAGCTGGTGGCCGCCAGCCGCGGCCAGCTGCGCACCATGACCTATGCCCCCGAGCTGGAGGGCACCGAGGAAATCATCGAGCAGTTGGTCTCGCACGGCGTGGTCCCCTCGCTGGGGCATACCGATGCCAGCGCGCAGGTCACCTCCGATTCGCTGCGTTTCGCCCGCGAGCAGCTGCGCAGCGCCGGGGTGGATGGATTCACCGAACGCCCGACGGTCACCCACCTGTTCAACGGCATGCCCTCGCTGCACCACCGCGAGCCGGGACCGGTGGCTGCCTGCCTGGAAGAAGCGGTGAACCGCAACGCGTTCGTGGAGCTGATCGCCGACGGGGTGCACCTGTCCCCCGACACCGTGCGGCTGGTCTACCGGCTGGTGGGCGGAAGCAACATCCTGCTGGTCAGCGATTCCATGGCAGCCACCGGCCTGGACGATGGCCAGTACACCCTCGGCCCGCAGGAAGTGACGGTGACCAACGGCCAGGCCCGGCTGTCGAGCGACGATTCACTGGCTGGCGGCACCTGCACGCTGCTTCAGATCGTCCAGCATGCGGTGCAGGCAGGGGTCTCGCTGGTCGAGGCGGTCAACTCGGCCACGTCCATCCCCGCCTCGCTGATCGGATTGGCCGATGAAGTCGGCTCCCTGCACTACGGCTTCGCGGCCGACGCGCTGATCCTCGATGCCGACCTGCAGCTGGTCCAGACGATCCGCAACGGGGAATACCTCTAAGCCCGCCACCACCTCAGCTCTGCTGTTCTCCGGTCCTTCCGGCCCGGATAATGCGAATGATCCCGATGGCCATGGCGGTCGCAAGCAGCAGCAGGCCGGCGGCCTCCAGCCCCGCGCTTGCACCGCCAACGCCGCCACGGGCCAGGCCCAGGTCCAGGACCGTGAGCGCGCCTGCCACCAATGCAAGGGTCCGTTCGCCCTCGCGGTACACCTGCTGCGCGTTCTGCCCGGTGATCTGGAAGGGGTAGTTCAGGCGCGCCGGGTATTTCGAGCCCCAGGCGATCAGCGCAATGGTTGCCAGCATCGCCAGGCTGCCCCAGAGCATTTCAGGCCTGCGCCCGGATCCGTCCGGCATCCCCCGGTGTTCCAGGAGCATCCAGGCCGCGATGAGCAGCGCGCCAAGCACGCTGGCGGTCCGCAGCGCCTTCACGGCAGCACCGGTCCGGTAGCTCCGGGCAGGACGCCTGGCTGAGCTCGCATCCATGGGTACGCACCTTCTGAGCCGATGGCCTGCTGGATTCACCAGCCTACCAACTTTGCCCTGGCCCAGGGACGCGAAGACCGCCGCTGCATCTGCAGCGGCGGTCTTCGCGTATTCAAGTGCTAGATCTGCCAGCTTCCGGCTATCGGACCGGCTTCGAGCCAGGCCGAGAAGCCGGTGTAGTCACGGTAGTCCATGGCCAGCAGCAGTTCCTCACCGCTGCGCACCAGCATCACGATGATGAATCCCGGCGGGATCCGCGAGGTTTCCTCATCGGTGGGCTGGCGCGTCCCGGTGATGTCCAGTCCGCGGCGCTCGATCACGAAGCTCGGCACCGGGGAGACAGAGAAAAACCGCAACAGGTCCACATGCGCTCCGCCGTAGCGGCCGATGACCATGATCCATTTGCCCGAGGGCGCGAGGATTGATGCATCGAAGGTGCCCAGCGTGCGCCGCAATTGGATGCGGCGCACGGCCATGGCCCCGAAGAACATGGCGATGCCGATGAGGATCAGCAACGCGATCAGAACTGGTGCGGTTATCTCGAACAATTCATCGCCTACGCTGCGGTACCAAGCACAGCGTTGTCAGCAACGATCACTACGCGATCCGAATCAACGGAGAAGAAGCCCCCATCGATCTGGACCGAGAAGCGGGACTCGGAAACCGGTTCGATTTCCAGATCCCCAGCGGCAAGCACGGACAGCATCGGAACGTGACCGGGCAGAACACCGATCTCGCCGTCCACCGAACGAGCCTTGACCAGCTTCGCTGCGCCCGACCACACGAAGTGGTCGGCCGCGACGATTTCGACCTGAAGCTCAGCCATGATTAGCTGGCCTTCTGGATTTCGGCCCACTGGCGCTCGACGTCGTCCAGACCGCCGATGTTGAAGAACGCCTGTTCTGCAATGTGGTCCAGGTCGCCATCGCAAATGGCCTTGAAGCCTTCGATGGTGTCCTTGATCGACACGGTCGAGCCCTCGACACCGGTGAACTGCTTTGCGGTGTAAGTGTTCTGCGACAGGAACTGCTGGATGCGGCGTGCACGGGCAACGACGATCTTGTCCTCTTCGCCCAGTTCGTCGATACCGAGGATCGCGATGATGTCCTGCAGTTCCTTGTTCTTCTGCAGGATAGCCTTCACGCGGATGGCTACATCGTAGTGATCCTGGCCGATGTACTGCGGATCCAGGATTCGCGAGGTCGAGGTCAGCGGGTCGATTGCCGGGTACAGGCCGCGCGACGCGATTTCACGCGACAGCTCGGTGGTTGCATCCAGGTGGGCGAAGGTTGCTGCTGGAGCCGGGTCGGTGTAGTCATCGGCCGGGACGTAGACAGCCTGCATCGAGGTGATCGAGCGGCCCTTCGTCGAGGTGATGCGTTCCTGCAGCAGACCCATTTCATCGGCCAAGTTCGGCTGGTAGCCCACGGCGGAAGGCATGCGGCCCAGCAGGGTCGACACCTCGGAACCGGCCTGGGTGAAGCGGAAGATGTTGTCGATGAAGAGCAGCACGTCCTGGTTCTGCACATCGCGGAAGTATTCCGCCATGGTCAGAGCCGACAGTGCCACGCGCAGACGGGTGCCTGGTGGCTCATCCATCTGGCCGAACACCAGTGCGGTGTCCTTGAGCACGTTGGCTTCGTCCATTTCGACCCAGAGGTCGTTGCCTTCACGGGTGCGCTCGCCCACGCCGGCAAATACCGAGGTACCGCCGAAGTTGCGTGCCACACGGGTGATCATTTCCTGGATCAGCACGGTCTTGCCCACGCCAGCGCCGCCGAACAGGCCGATCTTGCCGCCCTTGATGTAAGGGGTCAGCAGGTCGATCGACTTGATGCCGGTTTCCAGCATCTCGGTCGAGCCCTCGAGCTCCGAGAACTTCGGTGCTTCGCGGTGGATTGGCCAGCGCTCGGAAACCTGGATCTCCGAGTTGTCAACGTCCAGGGCATCGCCCAGCACGTTGAAGATGTGGCCCTTGACGCCGTCGCCGACTGGGACGGAGATGGCAGCGCCGGTATCGATAACCTGAGCGCCGCGGACCAGGCCGTCGGTGCCCTGCAGCGATACTGCGCGGACCAGGCCCTCACCGAGGTGCTGGCTGGTCTCGAAGGTGATCTTCTTGGTTTCGCCGTTGAGGGTCAGCTCAGCGGTCAGTGCGTTGTAGATAGCAGGCAGTGCGTCGGCTGGGAACTCGACGTCCACGACCGGGCCAGTCACGCGCGCGACGCGACCAATGGCCCCTGCGGTAACCTGCTCGTTGAGTTGGGCAGTCATCTTTCTCACTTCTTGTCTGGTCGGAATCTCGGAAATCAGCTGTTCAGCGCGTCGGCGCCGGCAATAATTTCCGAAAGCTCCTGGGTGATTTCAGCCTGACGGGCATTGTTGAGCAATCGGGTGTACTTCTTGATCAGTTCACCAGCGTTGTCGCCTGCGGCCTTCATTGCGCGCTGGCGGGCAGCGAGCTCGGAAGCAGCGGACTGCAGCTGGCAGTTGAACAGTCGAGAATCGATGTAGCGCGGCAGCAGTGCGTCAAGCACTTCTTCCGGCGATGGCTCAAACTCGTACAGTGGCAACAGCTCGTCGGCCGGGGTCTCGGACTCGTCCTCGACAACCTCCAACGGCAACAGACGGATGACCGTCGGTTCCTGCGTGACCATCGACTTGAACTGGGTGTAGACGACATGGATCTCGTCCACGCCTCCCTGCTCGAAGTCGGTGTCGAAGTCCTCAAGGAGGACATCGCGCAGCTCGCGTGCGGTTTCGAAACGCGGGGAATCGGTTTCCCCGGTCCACACTCGTGCGTACTCGCGTGAGCGGAAATCAAAGTAAGCCTGGGCCTTGCGGCCGACCAAGTAGGTCTTGACTTCCTTGCCTTCTTCACGCAGGAGTTCCACGAGGTGCTCTGCCTGCTTCAGAACGCTGGCGGAGTAGGACCCGGCAAGTCCTCGGTCCGAAGTCATCACCAGGACCGCGGCACGGCGTACCTGCGCCGGCTCGGTGGTCAGCGGGTGATCGACATCGGCCTGGGACGCGACGGCGGTTACTGCACGGGTAATCGCATTGGCATACGGCAGCGAGGCCGAGACACGCGTACGTGCCTTACCAATGCGGGATGCAGCGATCAGTTCCATCGCCTTGAAGATCTTGCGCATCGACTTGGTCGATCCGATCTTCTGGCGGTAGACCCGAATCTGGGCTCCCATGTGTGTCCTTTCCTTATCCCCTGCCTTGGGAGGGCGGCGCCGTTACCGGCGCCGCTCCCCCTTGGCAAGGAAAATGTCAGCGCTTCTGCTTGACGATCTGTTCCTGGTCAACGGACTCGGAATCGAGAGCGTCATGCTCTTCGTGTCCGGCTGCGACAAGCTTGTCGTCGCCTTCGCCGAAGAAGCCGGCCTTGAAGTCCGCAACAGCGGTCTTCATGGCTTCCAGAGTCTCGTTCTCCAGCTTGCCGGTCTGGCCAATCACGGTCAGCACATCGGTGCGGTGGCGCAGGTACTCGATGAACTCGCCCTCGAAGCGGCGTACATCCTCAACCGGGACATCGTCCAGGTAGCCGTTGGTTCCGGCCCAGATCGAAACGACCTGGTCCTCAACCGGGTACGGGGTGTACTGGCCCTGCTTGAGCAGTTCCATCAGGCGTGCGCCACGGGTCAGCTGCTGCTTGGAAGCGGCATCCAGGTCCGAAGCGAACATGGCGAATGCCTGCATGTCGCGGTACTGGGCCAGTTCCAGCTTCAAGGTACCGGAAACCTTCTTCATGGCCTTGACCTGTGCCGAACCGCCAACGCGGGATACCGAGATACCCACGTCGACAGCTGGACGCTGGTTGGCGTTGAAGAGGTCCGACTGCAAGAAGATCTGGCCGTCGGTGATCGAGATGACGTTGGTCGGAATGAACGCGCCCACGTCGTTGGCCTTGGTTTCGATGATTGGCAAGCCAGTCATCGAGCCTGCACCCAAGTCGTCCGACAGCTTGGCGCAACGCTCAAGCAGGCGGGAGTGCAGGTAGAAGACGTCGCCTGGGTAGGCTTCGCGTCCTGGCGGACGGCGCAGCAGCAGGGACACGGCACGGTAGGCTTCTGCCTGCTTCGACAGATCATCGAACACGATCAGAACGTGCTTGCCGCCGTACATCCAGTGCTGGCCGATGGCCGAGCCTGCGTAAGGAGCCAAGTACTTGAAGCCAGCTGGGTCCGATGCCGGGGAGGCCACGATGGTGGTGTACTCCAGGGCGCCCTGCTCTTCGAGCGTCTGGCGGACGGCAGCGATGGTCGATGCCTTCTGGCCGATTGCCACGTAGATGCAGCGGACCTGCTTGGTCTGATCGCCGGACTCCCAGTTGGCACGCTGGTTCAGGATGGTGTCAACCGCGATGGCGGTCTTGCCGGTCTGGCGGTCGCCAATGATCAGCTGGCGCTGGCCGCGGCCGATCGGGATCATGGCGTCGATGGCCTTCAGACCGGTCTGCATTGGCTCGTGCACGCTCTTGCGCTGGGTCACGCCTGGTGCCTGGAGCTCCAGGGCGCGGCGGCCCTCGGAAGCGATTGGGCCCAGGTTGTCCAGTGGCTCGCCCAATGGGTCGACCACGCGGCCCAGGTAGCCGTCGCCGACTGGAACCGAAAGGATCTCGCCGGTGCGCTCTACCTTCTGGCCAGCTTCGATGCCGGTGAAGTCACCAAGCACAACGACACCGATTTCGCGGGTATCGAGGTTCTGGGCCAAGCCCAGGGTGCCATCTTCGAACTTCAGCAACTCGTTGGCCATGACGGAAGGAAGGCCTTCCACTCTGGCGATGCCGTCGCTCGCGGCGACGACGCGTCCCACCTCGGTGCGCTCTGCCTTACCCGGTTCGAAGGAAGATGCGAACTCGTTTAGGGCATCGCGGACGTCGTTGGCATTGATGGTCAAATCGGCCATCTGCAGTCCCTGCTCTCCTAAATTGTGATCCGGCCCGGCGGGCCGAATCGAATGTGAATGAAGTCTGTTGTGGTCCTGGCAGCCAGGAACACCGGGCGAAGGATTGCTCCTCGCGCCCAATGAGTCCTAGCTGGCCAAGGCGCGGCGCAACTCGGCCACGCGTGATGCCACGGAAGCGTCGACAACTTCGTCGCCAACCTTGACTACCAGGCCACCAACCAGCGATGGGTCGGTAGTGGTGTTGAGCTTGAGCTGACGACCGTATAGCTTGTTCAGGCCGCTCTCCAGGCGCGAAAGCTGGGCTTCGGACAGTTCGATGGAGCTGGTCACCGAAGCGATCCAGCGCTGCTGGCGCTTGGCCACGAGCTCTACGAAACGTCCAACCAAGGCTGCCGGCTTCAAACCGCGGGGGTTCGAAACTGCCTGGGAGATCAAAACCTGCGAGGTCTGCGACGCGTTAGGCACGAGCTTCAGCGCGAGTGCGCGCTTAGCCTCGACTGGGGCCTGTGCATCATCCAACGCACGCTGCAGCTCGTGATTGCCACGAACTACCTCGATGAAGGAGAACAGATCCTGCTCCAGCTTGTTCAGCCCCGAAGCGCCGTCCTGCTGTTCCGCCACCGCGGCAACCGCGGTGACAGCCAGCGTTTCGAGCGCATCGCTAATGTCACGTTCCGAGCTCCAGCGGGTAGAAGCCAGCTGCGCAACGGTGTCCTCGGCGTCAGCCGAGACCTTTCCGCGCAGCAGCTGAGCCAAAAGGCCTGCCTTGTCGGCATTCCCACGGGCTGGGTCAGTCAATGCGCGGCGGAGACCGGCATTTGCATCCAGTACTTCCAGGACCGCGAACAGTTCCTTAGGCAGCTCAATAGATGCCAGTGCCAGCTTGGGTTCCAGGAACTCCAAAGCCTTTGCTAGTGACTCGCTCGATACACTTGCCATTAGTTCGATGCACCTGCGTTCTGCTGAGCTTCCAAATCGGTCAGGAACTTGTCAACCACGCGCTGGGCACGGGCATCGTCCTGCAGAGCTTCGTCAACAACCTTGCTTGCAAGCTCGGTAGCCAATGCGCCCACGTCGGTGCGGAGCGAAGCCAGTGCGGATACGCGCTCAGCCTCGATCTGGCGGTGCGACTGCTCGGTGATGCGAGCTGCCTCATCGGTTGCCTTGGTCTTCAGATCGGCGAGGATCTGAGCACCTTCGCTACGAGCTTCCTCACGGATGCGGTTTGCTTCGGTGCGTGCTTCCAGAAGCTGGGCCTTGTACAGTGCCAAGGTCTCCTCTGCTTCCTTCTGCGCTGCTTCAGCCTTCTCAAGGCCACCTTCGATCGCGGTGACGCGATCTTCATAGGACTGCTCGAACTTCGGAGCAATCACCTTGATGACGATGAACAGAAGGACCGCGAAACCAACACCCGTAACGAGAATTTCCCACGGGTTCGGCAACAGCGGGTTGACCGATTCGCTCGCAGCGAGGATGAAATCAGTGCTGTTCATTCTCACTATTCCTTATCTACTAGTTTCCGCTTTTGTGTACGCCTCGCGATAGTGGCGAGGCCACTACAGTTGCGAAAAGACTAGGCGCCTACGACGAAGGCGAAGACCAGGCCCAGGATGGCCAGTGCTTCAGCAAGTGCGAAGCCAAGCATGGCGATTGGCTGCAGGATGCGCTGAGCCTCTGGCTGACGAGCAACACCGTTGATGTAGGCAGCGAAGATCAAGCCAACGCCGATAGCCGAACCGATAGCAGCCAGGCCGTAGCCGATCATATTCAGGGAGCCGTGCAACATGTGATTATGTTCCTTTCAAGATACCGGGCTTTTGCCGGTAGGTTGTGAGGTATTCCTTGAGCGACTCAAGGAAGATCTTTATGGGTTGGAAGAAAGAAGTGTTGGCCTAGTGGGCGTCGGCTTCAATTGCACCTTGGAGGTAGATCGCGGTCAGCAGGGCGAAAACGAACGCCTGCAGGCACATGATCAGAAGTTCCAGGAAGTACATTGCGACCGATCCGATGATGACCAGCACGCCGAGGCCGTTCATGGCCAGGGAGTCCTGGACAACGATCAGGTGACGTGCACCGGACGCTGCCAGCATCACGATCATGTGACCGGCCAGCATCGTTGCCATCAAACGCAGCGAGTGCGTCAGCGGGCGAACGATGAAGTTAGAAATGATTTCCAACGGAACCATCAGCGGCATGATCCAGCCCGGAACACCGGACGGGACGACAGCCAGCTTGAAGTAGCGGATACCATGGTTCTTCAGGCCTACGGCAATCCAGGTGCCGTAGATGATGATAGCCATCGCGTAGGCAGAACCAGCGTGTGAGAACGATGGAAGCTGCAGGAACGGAATCGCGCCGAAGAGGTTGTTCAGCAGTACGAAGAAGAAGGTCGCGAACAGCAGAGGAATCCAAGGACGGAAGTTCTTCTCGCCGATGATGTCGCGGCCAATTCCGTTACGTACGAATGCGTAACCGGTTTCAGCGATGTACTGCATCTTGCCTGGAACCAATTTAGGGTTCTTGATGGCCGCGGTGAAGAACCAAGTGATGAGCACGATCGACAAAACGATCATGAGCATCTGCTTGCCGAAACCCGTGCCGTACTCCGCCATCCAAGGGAAGATATCTGGAAGGTGGGTATCGGAAACGGATGGCGGTACGAAGCCGCCTTCTTCTGAGGCCATTGGGAGCGCAAACGCGAACAACGCGCTGTCCTCTCTGCAGTAACGGTCACGGGCAAAAGGCGGTGACTGGCGGTAACTGCCTCTCACCGTGTGAAGAAAAGATCAAACGGGGATCCCATCACGGCCCATGCCAAAGCATCAACCCTGATGAAGGTCCATCTGCGGGTCTCCCCGCGGATGCATCTTGCATAAACCGCCCGCAGTTCAGCGGACGGCCAAAAATGACCCGAAGTAAGCTTATCAAACTCACAGCACCCCACCGACACAAAGTCGGGCGGAATACTCTATTCCTCGTTGTAGATAGCCAGGCGTGCCTTCATGAAGGCACGCACCTCGCCAACCTGCCAGGCAACAAGGGAGATAGCTGCTGCAAGAACGAATCCCTGGCGGTTGACCCATTCGGGCAACCCCAGGTTCAACAGCACGAAGGCGATGCCGAAAACCTTGATGACAAAGACGCCTAGGAATGCGGGCATGGCCCACGATCGGCGGATTCGCCCGGCAGCTTCGGCGATGAGGATGCCAATTGCGAAGAAGCCGATCACGATCCCGGCAGCCAGCGTGCCAGAAAGCGCGTAGGCGAGATCAGCTACCAGCCATGAAATCAGGAAAAATATGGCGGTAGCGATCGCCGAATACACCAGTGACAAGCCAAGAATCGGCAGCCAGATGGATTTCGGGGCTGACGAAGCACTGACGCGGGCAGAACCAGAATTCACGTCCGCAACCTTTCTTCGTCAACACCGAGGGACCATCGCGCACCCATCGATGCTGATGAAACTTGAAACTCCCGCCCGTTCCCGAAAAGAACAGGAGGAAGAAGATCCACATTGAATTCTACACGAGATAGAAACAGATTGCGCATGCATTACTTGGCTAATTAACCGGACTAGGCCTTGCCCATGCGCTTGCGCAGGGCATCGACCCGCTTGATCACCAGCGGACGCCAGGTCGCCACGGCTGCCACTAGGAACAACAGCAAGGCCATCGGCACCACCAGGATGACCGGGATGAAGGCGATGGACACCACTGAGACAGCAATCACGGCAGCCCAGAGGTACAGCAGGATCACCGACTGGCGCACCGAATGGCCCTGGGCCAGCATCCTGTGGTGGATGTGCTTGGCGTCCGGTGAAAAGGGTGAGCGTTTGTTGGCCAGCCGGCGGAAGACCGAGAGCACAAGGTCCAGGACTGGTAGGAACACGATGACCATCGGCAGCAGCATCGGCATGTAGGCAGGGATGTTGCGGAAGCGCCGCGCTTCCAGTCCCTGCACATCCCCGGTCACCGCGATGGCGGCCACCGAGAGGACCATGCCGATGGCCAGCACCCCGGTCTCCCCCATGAAGATATTCGCCGGGTTGAAGTTGTGCGGCAGGAAGCCCAGGCAGGCGCCGAGCAGCAGGGCGCAGAGCAGCGCCCCGATGTTAGCGTAGTCATCCGCGCTCACATGCGTGGCCAGCACGTAGGAATACACGAAGAAGGTCGCCGCGCCAATGGCGGCCAGGCCGGCGGCCAGGCCATCGAGCCCATCGGAGAAGTTGATCGCGTTCATGGTCAGCACGATCAGGAACACCGTCACCGCAATCTGCAGCCACGGCTCATCGATCTGCCACGAACCGACCGGCAGCGACTGGATGACGATTCCGTGGGTGGCGATCAGCCAGCCGATCAGGATCTGCCCGGCGAGCTTCAGCCACCACTTCAAGTCGTACATGTCATCGGCCAGGCCCATGAGCACGATGACGCCCAGCGCGTAGGCGATGCCGCGGATGGCTTCGTCATTGCCGAAGACCCCGCGGAAGAAATGGAAATTGCTCGCGAGCCATAATCCTGCGGCGAAGGCGGCGATGATTGCCAGCCCGCCGAACTTCACGATCGGCTTTTCATGCTGGTCGCGTTCGCGCACCAGCTGGTTCCCGGTAAAGCGCTGGCCGAGCGTGCGCACGATCGGCGTGAGCAGGAACGAGACCGTAAAGCTGAACGCTATGAGCAGGACATAAGTTCTCATGCGCCGGTTTCCGGTGCGTCCTGTCCCAAATCGAGAATTCCAGGGACAACCACGCGCAATTCCTCAATGGAAATTGCGCCCGAGCGGACTACCTGCAGGTGCGCGCCGGTGCAATCGATGATGGTCGATGGCAGGACTTCTTCGCCGGCCGCGCCGCGCGGACCGCCGTCGAGGTACACGTCCACCGACTCTCCCAGCTGGGCGATGGCCTGCTCGACATCCAGCGCCGCAGCGTTGCCGGTGCGGTTCGCCGAGGACACTGCCAGCGGGCCGGTCTGGCCCAGCAGTTCCAGGGCGGTGTCGTCGTTGGGCACGCGCAGCGCCACGGTGCCGCGGGTCTCCCCCAGATCCCAGGTCAGCGACGGCTGGGCGTGCAGGATCAGGGTCAGGCCGCCTGGCCAGAAGGCTTCGGCCAGCTTGCGGGCTTCCTCTGGGATGTCCCGGGCCAGCCCGTCCATGGTGGCGGTCTGGGCAATCAGCACCGGTGGCGGCATGGTGCGGCTGCGGCCCTTGGCCGCCAGCAGCATCGCTACGCCCTGGGCGCTGAAGGCATCGGCGCCGATCCCGTAGACGGTATCTGTGGGCAAGACGATGCAGCGCTTGTCCGCCAGTGCAGCCTTGGCTGCGGCGATGCCGTCAGCATGTTCCTGCTCGTTGCTTACCGAAAATGTTGTGCTCACGGGATCATTCTTTCATGCACTGGTGTGTCGTTGGGTTATTGGGGCGCGTAGCCGGATGTGGCGCGGGCGCGCCCGGTGAGGTCCTGGTGGCCGGCCACTTGCGTGAATCCTGCTTCGCGCAGCATCGCGGCCGCGCTCTCGCGCTGCACTTCGGCGTGTTCCATCACGTACCAGCCGCCGGGGCGAAGAAGCTTCAGGGCCTGGGCAGTGACGGCACGCGGGATCTGCAGCCCGTCCTCCCCCAGCCCGTACAACGCCATCTCCGGGTCGTGCTCGCGCACCTCGACCTCGCGCGGCACCGCATTCGGCGGGATGTACGGCGGATTGGAGATCACCAGGTCCATGGTGCCGTCCAGCTGGGCGGGCAGCTGCGTGGCGTCCTGGTGAAGCACGGTGACCCCGTGGGGTTCGCAGTTGGCCCGGGTATAGCCGATGGCATCCTCCGAGAGCTCAACTGCCCAGACGCGGGCCGCCGGCACCTCGCTGGCCAGGGCCGCGGCAATGGCGCCGGAACCCGAGCACAAGTCGATGCACCGAGGGCTACCGATCCCGTGGGCCGCCAGGAAATCAAGGCCCAGCTGCACCACGGTTTCGGTTTCCGGCCGCGGGGTGAAGACCCCCGGCCCGACCTCCAGTTCCAGGTAGCGGAAGTAGGCGACGCCGGTCAGGTGCTGCAGCGGGATGCGGGTGCGCCGGGCTGCCACCAGCTCGGTGAACTGCTCCCGGTGCGCCGGCTGAAGGCCGTCGCCGCGCAGCTCGCGCAGCTTCAGCTGCGCGCGGTCGATGCCCAGCACATGGCAGAGCAGCAGATCGGCGTCGACGCCGGGGCTTGGCACCCCGGCGTCGGCCAGCGCCGCAATCGCCTGGCGGCGTACGGCAGATAGTTCTTCCAAGGCGCAGTTACTCGCCCAGCGCAGCCAGGCGCTCTTCCTCGTCCATCTGGATGCAGGAGTCCACCACCGGCTGCAGGTCGCCGTCCATCACGGCGTCCAGGTTGTAGGCCTTGTACCCGGTGCGGTGATCCGCGATGCGGTTCTCCGGGTAGTTGTAGGTGCGGATGCGCTCGGAGCGGTCCATGGTGCGGATCTGGCTGGCGCGCTGCGCCGAGTTCTCGGCGTCGATCTGCTCCTGCTGGTGGGCCAGCAGGCGCGAGCGCAGCACGCGCATCGCCGCTTCGCGGTTCTGGATCTGCGACTTCTCGTTCTGCATGGCCACCACGATGCCGGTAGGCAGGTGGGTGATGCGCACCGCGGAGTCGGTGGTGTTCACCGACTGGCCGCCGGGGCCCGAGGAACGGTAGACGTCGATCTTCAAATCATTCTGGTGGATGTCGACTTCTTCGGGCTCGTCCACCTCGGGCAGCACCAGCACGCCGGCGGCCGAGGTGTGGATGCGGCCCTGGGATTCGGTGACCGGCACGCGCTGCACGCGGTGCACGCCGCCCTCGAACTTCAGCTGGGCGTAGACGCCTTCTGCCGGGTCGTTGGAGTTGCCCTTGATGGCCACCTGGGCGTCCTTGTAGCCGCCGAGGTCGGACTCGTTGTAGGAGATCATCTCGACCTTCCAGCCCTTGTGCTCGGCGAAGCGGGTGTACATGCGCAGCAGGTCGGCCGCGAACAGCGCCGCTTCGTCGCCGCCTTCACCGCCCTTGACTTCGAGGATCACGTTGCGGCCGTCGTTCTCGTCGCGCGGGATCAGCAGGCGGCGCAGCTTCTCCTCCAGCGCCGGCAGCTCGGCGGTCAGGGTTTCGACCTCTTCGGCGAAGTCCGGATCCTCGTCGGCCATTTCCTTGGCAGCTTCCAGGTCCTCGGTGGCGGTGTTCCACTTGTTGTAGGCTTCGACGATGCCGTTCAGCTGGGCCGAACGGCGGCCGAGCTTGCGGGCCAGCGCCTGGTCGGCGTACACCGCTGGATCCGAGAGCTGCGCCTGGATGGCTGCATGCTCTTCTAGTAGCGACTTGACGGACTCGAACATGGTGGTGTGCTTCCTTGTTGGCGTTTTCCGCGCAGTGCCGGCGCTTGCTGCGTTCCTGGGCACTGCTGGAATTCAATTCTAGACGCTGCGCCGGCGGTCACCGGCGAGCGAGGTGTCTCTACGCGCCGATGGCGTCCAGCCAGCTGCCGGGGTGGCAAGCTGGCTGGACGCCATGGCGGTGGATGGTGCTAATCCTTGTTTGGAGTGGTCTTGTTGACCAGCATCAGGAATTCCGCGTTGGACTGGGTCTCGCGGATCTTCCCGGTGAGCACCTCCAGTGCCTGCTGCGGATCGATGCCCGAGAGCATGCGGCGCAGGCGCCACATGATGCGCACCTCTTCGGCACTCATCAGCTGCTCTTCGCGGCGGGTCGAGGATGCGTTGACATCCACCGCAGGGAAGATGCGCTTCTCGGCCAGCTGGCGCGAGAGGCGAAGCTCCATGTTGCCGGTGCCCTTGAATTCCTCGAAGATGACCTCGTCCATCTTGGATCCGGTCTCCACCAGGGCGGTGGCCAGGATGGTCAGCGAGCCGCCGTTCTCGATGTTGCGGGCGGCACCGAAGAAGCGCTTCGGCGGGTACAGCGCCGCCGAGTCCACGCCGCCGGAGAGGATGCGGCCCGAGGCAGGGGCGGCCAGGTTGTAGGCGCGGCCCAGGCGGGTCATCGAGTCCAGCAGGACCACGACATCCATGCCCATTTCCACCAGGCGCTTGGCGCGCTCGATGGCCAGCTCGGCCACGGTGGTGTGGTCATCTGCCGGGCGGTCGAAGGTCGAGGCGATGACCTCGCCCTTGACGGTGCGCTGCATGTCGGTGACTTCTTCGGGACGCTCGTCGACCAGCACCATCATCAGGTGCACCTCTGGGTTGTTGGTCGTGATGGCGTTCGCGATGGACTGCAGGATCAGGGTCTTGCCGGCCTTCGGAGGCGAGACGATCAGGCCGCGCTGGCCCTTGCCGATCGGGGCGACCAGGTCGATGACGCGCGGGCCGACCAGCTTCGGGTCGGTTTCCAGGCGCAGGCGCTCGGTCGGGTACAGCGGCACGAGCTTGTTGAACTCGACGCGTTCCTTGTTGTCTTCCGGCTTCTTGCCGTTGACGGAAGTCAGCTGCACCAGGGCGTTGAACTTCTGGCGCGGGTTCGGGGTCTCGCCCTCGCGCGGCTGGCGGATGGCGCCGACGATCGCGTCGCCCTTGCGCAGGTTGTACTTCTTGACCTGTCCCAGGGTGACGTAGACGTCGTTCGGGCCGGGAAGGTAGCCGGAGGTGCGGACAAACGCGTAGTTCTCCAGCACGTCCAGGATACCGGCGATCGGCAGCACGACATCGTCTTCGCTCAGCTGCGGCTCGTCGTCGTCGCGGCGGTTGCGGCGGTTGCGGTTGTTCCGGTCGTTGCGGTCGTTGTTGCGCTCACGGCGGTTGTTCCGGTCATTGCGGTCATTGTTGCGCTCGCGGCGTTCACGGCGGTCATTGCGCTCGCTGCGCTCCGAACGCTCCTCGGTGTTCTCCGAGTCGTTCGAGTCGTTGTTGCGATCATTGCGATCGTTGTTGCGATCATTGCGATCGTTGTTGCGCTCACGGCGGTTGTTCCGGTCATTGCGATCGTTGTTGCGCTCGCGGCGCTCTTCGCGGCGGTCGGTGCGCTCTTCGGCGTTCTCCGAATCGGCGGCGTCATTGCGATCGTTGTTGCGCTCACGGCGGTTGCCACGCTCACGGCGGCTGCCGCGCTCGCGGCGCTCTTCGCGTGCTTCGCCGTTGTTCTCGGTGTTCTCTGCCGGAGCCTCAGCTGGTTCGGCGCCCTGTTCTGCAGGCTGCTCAGCTGGCTTGCTGCTGCGCGAGTTGCGGCGCTGGCGCGGGGCCTTGGCTTCCTCGGCTGGGGCCTGCTTCTCGGTCGACGGCTGCTTCTCGGCTGGTGCCTCGGCGCCTGCTTCCTTGGTTTCGGCAGCAGCGGCAACCTTGCCGGAGTCGGTCACGCGGCGCGAGGTGCGGCGTGCGCGAGCAGGCTTTTCCGCCGGTGCTTCGGCAGCTGCCGCGGATTCCGGTGCGGCGGCGGTATCGGTCTCGGCCTGCTCCTTGGCTGCGGCCTTCGGGGCGCGGCGTGCGCGGGCCTTGGTTTCCTTGGCCGGCTCGGCGGCGGCTTCTGCCTTGGCTGCAGGTGCTTCGGCCTTGGCCGACTTCGCTTCCTGTGCGGCCTTGGCTTCCTGCGCGGCCTTGGCGTCCTTGGCGGCAACGGAGCCACCGCGCTGGTGGTCGCCGATGGCCTTGACCAGATCAGCCTTGCGCATGCGCGACCCGCCGGTAATTCCCAGCTGGGAAGCCAACTGCTGCAGCTGGGTCATCTTCAAAGAGGCCAGACCGGCACTCTTATTTTCGGAAGTCTTGGTGTCCACGCCTTCGGTGAGGCTCGTGGTTTCGGTCACGAAAGTTCCTTCTGACTCGTAGGATGGGCCGCTTCAGGCAGGCCCACTATGCCGTAAATGATGTTCCGTAGCCGAAGATTTCGTGGCTACTTCACTTTCTCCCCGCAAGATAGCCCAGAATTCGGAGCAAAACTGCGGTGGATTAAAGAGACTGATATCGCCTGGGCACGAAGACGTACCTGGATGCGGGATATCAAAGGTGCTGCGAACTGCAGGGAAATCCGGAGCGGCTGGAGGGATGAAATGGGGTTCAAGAACCGAATTTATCCGCATCAACACTGGCCACAAATGATTCGGACCGGGCTACTGCCCAGCGATCCGGCCTGCCATGGTGTTACAGCACTTCTACTGTAACACCGTTAGAGGCAAGCTTGGGAACTTCAGCACGCCAAGACACTGGAGAACTCGCAGAAAATTCGTTGATCACCGCTTGCACGGCAGCTACCTGGTCCTCGCTGGATACCAGGGTCATCACCGTTGGGCCGGCACCGGAAACCACTGCGGCCAATCCGGCATCGCGCAGCTTGGCAATCAGTGCGGCGCTTTGCGGCATGGCCGCAGCCCGGTAATCCTGGTGCAGGTAGTCCTTGGTGCCGCCCAGCAGTTGGCTTGGGTCATTGCTCAAAGCGTGGATCAGCAAGGCGGCACTAGCGCTGTTCGCCGCGGCCACCGCATGCTCGATGTGCGAGGGCAGTGCACCACGGGCCACTTCGGTGGACAGCCCGTTGGAAGGGATGGCCAGCACCGCACGCAGATCCGGGTGCAATGGCACCTGCACGGAGCTGAAGCTGCCATCGGGATTCGTGGCAGAAATGCTCAAACCGCCAAAGACCGCGGGGGCCACATTATCCGGGTGGCCTTCCCACGCGGCCGCGGCCTGGAAGATTGATTCGGTTCCACGACGTGCCTCTGCTGGCAGCAGCGCGTCGGCCGCAGCATAGGCGGCAACGATCGCCGCGGCGGACGAGCCCATGCCCCGAGCATGCGGAATGCGGTTATGCGCCACCAGTTCCACGCCTACCGGGGCGAAGCCGGCGTCTTTCCAGTAGCGGTGCATTTCCTTGATGATCAGATGCGACTCATCGCGTGGCAGCTCATCGGCCCCATCACCGAAAATCTCGACGCGGCTGGAGTGCGCGGTGCCCACCTCAAGGCGGTCTCGGTATTCCAGGGCCAGGCCCAGCGAATCGAAGCCGGGACCGAGGTTGGCGGAGGTGGCCGGAGGGGAAACGATCAACTTCTGGCCCAGGGCGATCTGCTGCGTCATGGTTCCTTCAAAATTTCGGTGCGAGTGGTAACGGGTGCGCAACGGCCCGCCACGTTCAGCTTCCCCGATGGGGAGAACCGAAGGCGCGGCGGGCCGTTGGGCTGCCGGATCAATGCCGGCGGCGGAATGCTAGGCCAGGCCCAGGGCGCCTGCGACCTCGACCACGTCGAAGGCCACCTTCTTCGGCGCCACATCGGAGCCGTCGGCCTGCTTCAGCGCCCAGTCAGGATCCTTCAGGCCGTGGCCGGTTACGGTGATCACGATCTTCTTGCCGGTGGGCACGTTGCCGGCGGCGTGGTGCTTGAGCAGTCCGGCGACGCCGGCTGCCGAGGCGGGTTCCACGAACACGCCTTCGCGCGAGGAGAGCCAGCGGTGCGCGGCGAGAATTTCCTCATCGGTGACCGAGTCGATCTGCCCGCCGGATTCGTCGCGGGCCGCTTCGGCCTGCTCCCAGGAAGCAGGGTTGCCGATGCGGATCGCGGTGGCGATGGTGTCCGGTTCGGTGATCGGGTGCCCGGCGACGATCGGGGCGGCCCCGGCGGCCTGGAAGCCCCACATGATCGGGGTCTTGGTCGCTACCGGTTCCAGCACCTTGCCGGCCTGGTTGGTCCACGCCGTGGAGTACTCCTTATAGCCCTTCCAGTACGCGGTGATGTTGCCCGCGTTGCCTACCGGCAGCAGGTGGTAGTCCGGGGCGTCGCCCAGGAAGTCCACGACCTCGAAGGCGCCGGTCTTCTGGCCCTGGATGCGGGCCGGATTCACCGAGTTCACCAGGAACACCGGGTAGTTCTCGCTGAGCTTGCGCGCGACTTCCAGGCAGTTGTCGAAGTTGCCGTCGATCTGGATGATGTCGGCGCCGTGCGCGATCGCCTGGGACATCTTGCCCATGGAGATCTTGCCGTCCGGCACCAGCACCGCGCACTTCAGCCCGGCCTGGGTGGCGTAGGCGGCGGCCGAGGCGGAGGTGTTGCCGGTGGAGGCGCACACCACTGCCTTGGCGCCGGCGGCCACTGCTGCGGTCATCGCCATGGTCATGCCGCGGTCCTTGAAGGAACCGGTCGGGTTCATGCCCTCGACCTTCAGGTACACCTCGTTGCCGGTTTCCGCCGACAGCGCCGGGGCGTAGACCAGCGGGGTGCCGCCCTCGCCGAGCGTGATGACCTTGGTGTTTTCGTCGACTGGCAGGCGATCGGCGTATTCGCGGATCACTCCGCGCCACTGGTGAGCCACGTTAGTTTCCTTCAACTCGCATAACGGATAGTACACAGTGCACCGCGTCCAGCGCGGTGAGCGCCTCGACGGTGCTGGCCAGGGCAGCTTCGGTGCCCTGGTGGGTCAGGATGCGCAGCTGCGCGCCGGCCTCGGCGTCGACCTGCTGGCTCATCGACTCGATGGAGACCCCGTGCTCGCCGAAGACGGTGGCGATGGCCGCCAGCACGCCCGGCTGGTCCTTGACCGACAGGCCGATCCAGTAGCGGGTGTCGATGGCTTCGAAGTCCAGCATCCTCGGGGCCTGGCTGGCCGAGCCGTTGGGCAGCGGCGCTCCAGCGGCGATCTGCCGGGCCACGGCGACGACGTCACCCATCACCGCCGAGGCGGTCGGGTTCCCGCCCGCGCCGGCGCCGTAGAACATCAGGTCCCCGGCATTCTCGGCCTCGACGAACACCGCGTTGAACGCGCCGTGCACGGTGGCCAGCGGGTGGCTGCGGCGCACCAGCGCCGGGTAGACGCGCACCGAGATCCCGGCGTCTGCGCGTTCGGCGATGGCCAGCAGCTTGATCACGTAGCCGGCGGCGGACGCGGCGGCGACATCGGCGGCGGTGACCTCGGTGATGCCCTGGGTCCAGACCTGCTCCGAGGACACAGTGGTGTGGAAGGCCAGCGAGGCCAGGATGGCCGCCTTCGCGGCGGCGTCGTGCCCGCCCACGTCGGCGGTCGGATCGGCTTCGGCGTAGCCCAGCGCCTGGGCTTCGGCCAGCACGTCGTCGAAGGCGGCACCGGTGGTGTCCATCGCGTCGAGGATGAAGTTGGTGGTGCCGTTGACGATGCCCATCACCTTGGTGATGTGGTCGCCCGCCAGCGAGTCGGCGATCGGGCGCAGGATCGGGATGGCCCCGGCCACCGCCGCCTCGTAGCGCAGCTGCGCGCCGTGCTGCGCGGCCAGAGCGTTCAGCTCCGCGCCCTTGAGCGCGATCAGCGCCTTGTTGCCGGTGATGACGCTGGCGCCCTTGGACAGCGCGGCGGCGATGTATTCGCCGGCAGGCTCCATGCCGCCGAGCAGCTCGATGACCACATCGGCCTGGGCGATCAGCCCGGGAGCGTCGGTGGTGAAAAGCTCCTGGGGCAGCGCCGCATCGCGTTTGGCATCCAGGTTGCGCACGGCAATGCCGATCAGCTGCAGGCCAGCGCCCGAGCGGGCCGCCAGTTCATTCGCATCTTCCAGCAGGATCCGGGCCACCTGGGCCCCGACCGTGCCGCAACCCAGCAGGGCTACCTTCAGGTTCTTTTCGCCGCTCAATTAAACTCCCATGTCGCGGGCCAACAAGTCTGTTTCCGTTTCCCTGCGCACGATCAGACGGGCTTGGCCATCGCGTACAGCTGCCACCGCGGGACGGGTGAGGTAGTTGTAGTTGCTCGACAGCGCCCAGCAGTAGGCGCCGGTGGCCGGAACGGCGAGCAAATCGCCGGCCGCCACGTCCTCGGGCAGGTAAACGTCCTTCACGACTATGTCACCTGACTCGCAATGTTTCCCAACTACACGAGAAATAATTGCGTCGCTTTGCGTCATACGGCTGGCCAGCACGGCGGTGTATTGCGCGTCGTAGAGCACCGGACGCGGGTTGTCGCTCATCCCGCCGTCCACCGAAATGTAGCGGCGCGGATGCAGCGCCCCGGTTTCGTCTTCCACCTGGACGTCCTTGCGCACGCCGGCCTCGTAGAGGGTGAAGGTGGACGGGCCGGCGATGGCGCGGCCCGGCTCGATGGAGATGCGCGGGCAGTCCAGTTCCAGTTCGGCGCAGGTGGCCGAGACCACCTCGGCCATCTGGCCGGCCAGCTTCGCCGGGGTGGACGGGTGGTCCTCGGAGGTGTAGGCGATGCCGTAGCCGCCGCCCAGATCCAGCTCGGGCAGGGAAACGCCGTGGATCTCGCGGATCCGGGCCAGCAGGCCGAGCATGGTGCGCGCGACCATGGCGAAGCCCTCGGCCTCGAAGATCTGCGAACCGATGTGGGCGTGCAGGCCCAGCAGGTTGATGTTCTTCGCCTCGATCGCCTGGGCGACCGCGCGCAGCGCCGGCGAGCTGCCGGAGGCGTCGTCCAGGATGGACAGGCCGAACTTCTGGTCCTCATGCGCGGTGGCGATGGCCTCGTGGGTGGAGGCATGCACGCCGGGGGTGATGCGCAGCATGACCTGGGCGGTGATGCCCAGGGCGTCGGCGATGGAGATCACCCGGTCCAGCTCGTCCAGCGAGTCGATGACCAGGCGTCCCACTCCCATCTCGATGGCACGGGTGATCTCGGCTGCCGACTTGTTGTTCCCGTGCAGCGAGAGGTTGGCGGCCGGCACCTTGGCGGCGCCGGCCACTGCCAGCTCGCCGCCGGAGCAGGTGTCAAGGCGCAGGCCCTCGTCGGTCACCCAGCGGGCCACCTCGGTGCACAAGAACGCCTTGCCGGCGTAGTAGACGTCGACTCCCCCGCACAGCTCCTTGAACGCCTCATCGAAGGCGGTCTTGAATCCGCGCGCGCGGGCACGGAAGTCGTTCTCGTCGAGCACGAACAGCGGGGTGCCGAATTCGGCTGCCAGCGCGGAGACGGGAAGGCCCTGGATGGACAGTTCGCCGCCAACCTCGCGGGAAACCCCCGAAGCCCACTCGATCTGACGAAGCGCGTTGATGTTTTCCGGGAAGTGCAGCCATTGCGGGGCTAGCGGCGATACGGCCATAGGGTCTTACATCCTCTCTGGGGCGGAAACGCCCAGCAGTTCCAATCCATTTGCCAAGACGGTGGTGGCGGCGTCGTTCAGCCACAGGCGGGTGCCGTGCACCGGTGCGACTGCTTCGTCTTCGCCCATTGGGGTGATGCGGGTGGCGGCGTACCACGAGTGGTAGGCGCCGGCGACCTGCTCCAGGTAGCGGGCGATGCGGTGCGGTTCGCGGAATTCAGCGGCGCCGGCGACTACCGACGGGAACTGGCCGAGCACTGCCAGCAGCTCGTTCTCGGTGGCGTCGGTCAGCAGGGCTGCGTCGAAGTCATCGCGGGTCACGCCCTTGGCGGCGGCATTGCGGGCCGCGGCGCAGGAGCGCGCGTGGGCGTACTGCACGTAGAACACCGGGTTGTCGTTGGTGTTCTTCTTCAGCTGCTCCGGATCCAGCGCGATCGGCGAATCGGCCGGGAAGCGGGCCAGCGAGTAGCGCAGCGCGTCGGCTCCGATCCAGTTGATCAGATCGCGCAGCTCGATGATGTTGCCGGCGCGCTTGGACAGCTTGGCACCGTTGACCGAAATCAGCTGGCCGATCAGCACCTCGATGTTCTTTTCCTTGTCATCGCCGGCGCAGGCGGCAATGGCCTTCAGGCGGTTGACGTAGCCGTGGTGGTCGGCACCCAGCAGGTAGATCTTCTCTTCGAAGCCGCGGTCCTTCTTGGACAGGTAGTAGGCGGCGTCTGCGGCGAAGTAGGTAGGCTCGCCATTGGCGCGGATCAGCACGCGGTCCTTGTCATCGCCGAAGTCAGTGGTGCGCAGCCAGACTGCGCCCTCCTCATCGAAGATGTGGCCCTGTTCGCGCAGGCGTGCCACGGCGTCGGCGACCGCGCCGCCTTCATGCAGGGTGGTTTCGGAGAAGAACACGTCGAAGCTGACGCCGAAGTCGGCAAGGGTCTGCTTGATGTCCTCGAGCTGCGCCTTGTAGGCGGCCTCGCGCAGGGCCGGGATGGCCTGCTCCTCATCCAGCGTGCCCAGCTCGGGATTCTCGGCGAGAACGATATCGCCCAGTTCCTTGATGTATTCGCCGGGGTAGCCGCCCTCGGGCACCGGCAGGCCGTGGATGCGGTTGTAGACCGAGCGGGCGAACACGTTCATCTGGTTGCCGGCGTCGTTGATGTAGTACTCGGAAGTGACCTCGGCGCCCGAGGCGCGCAGTACGCGGGCGATGGCGTCGCCCAGCGCGGCCCAGCGGGTGTGGCCGATGTGCAGCGGTCCGGTGGGGTTCGCGGAAACGAATTCCATGTTGACCACGTGGCCGGCCAGGGCCTCGTTGTTGCCGTAGGCGGAACCTGCCTCGACGATGGCGCGGGCCAGCGAACCGGCGGCGGCGGCGTCCAGGGTGATGTTCAGGAAGCCGGGACCTGCGATGTCCACGGCGCCGACTCCTGGGACCGAAGCAAGCCGGGCAGCCAGGATCTGCGCGAAGTCGCGCGGGGCCATGCCGGCCTTCTTGCCCAACTGCAACGCGATGTTGGTGGCCCAGTCGCCGTGCTCACGGCTCTTCGGGCGGTCCACGCGGACAGTCTCTGGCACCTCGACTGAGATTTCACCGGCTGCTACGGCTTCGGTGAGGCATGCGGATATTGCTGCGGAGAGTTCTTCAGGAGTCACCGTTCAAGAATACCGGTAATTGCAGTGCTTCTTCAGCATTCATGACTCCCAGCGCCTGTGAGACTGGCCCAAGCCGGTGACTTTTGCAACACATCAGCACCGGGGTGGTTGAATTGCGCAGATCAACGCACGACCTGATAGTATTTTTCCTGTTGCCCGGCAACACGCCTCTGTAGCTCAGTGGATAGAGCGTCTGCCTCCGGAGCAGAAGGCCGAAGGTTCGATTCCTTTCAGGGGCACCAACAAAATAGCAGGTCCTGGTACATCCAGGGCCTGCTATTTTCTTATCCCTGAATCCCTTTTCAGTTCCTGCCATTTTTTAACCAAACGCTGGCATTGGTCGCGCACTTGGTGATTATGTTGGGGAATGACCGATTCTTTGAATTCGCATCCAGGCGAACCGCATGATCTGAACTTCGCCGAACGTCTCAACTGGCTGCGCGCCGGGGTGCTCGGAGCCAACGACGGCATTGTTTCGGTAGCCGCGACAGTTGTTGGCGTCGCCGGCGTCACCAACCACACCGCCCCGATCATCACTGCCGGAATGGCCGCGGTCATCGGCGGGGCCATCTCGATGGCACTGGGCGAGTATGTTTCGGTCAGCAGCCAACGAGACTCGCAGCGTGCCCTGGTAGAGAAGGAACGCCAAGAGCTGCGTGAAGATCCCGAAGCTGAGCTCACTGAGCTTGCCGGGATCTACCAGGCGAAGGGGCTGAGCAAGCACACCGCGATGCAGGTGGCTACCGAACTAACCGAACATGATGCGTTGGCGGCCCACTTGTCCGCCGAGTTGAATATCGACGAAGAAGAAGTCGTCAATCCTTGGCATGCTGCGTATGCTTCGGCGGTGGCGTTTATTGTTGGGGCCATCCTGCCCATGTTGGCCATCTTGTTACCGCCAGAAGAAATTCGCATTCCGGTGACCTTCGTTGCGGTACTTGCCGCGCTTGCCCTCACCGGGACGCTCAGCGCCTACATCGGCGGAAGCTCCAAGCACATTGCCGCACTTCGACTGGTGATAGGTGGTGCGCTGGCCTTAGCTGCGACGTTCATTATTGGTTCGCTACTTGGCTCCAGCGGGATCATTTAGTGCAATCGAATTTGCCGCTGTGCTCGGTGGCCGCACAGCCACGGCGCATCTGTATAGCGACGGGTATCTTCGATGACTCGCTGTGAAGTCTGATTCCATGGCGCGCATCGAAATCGCTCCACTTGATCTCGTCGTAGCCGTGTGCCAAGGCATTGATGTGTGTTTTGCCGGGCTGAAGCTGAGCACCGTTCCTCCGCCTTGGCAGGAGTACTCGGAAGACTACGATGCGGTGGACTCTTCGGGTTTTGAGTTCAAGCTACGGATCCTAGCCAATGATGTGACCCGTGAACTGGATGCAGGATTCAATAAAAATCTTGAGATCTGGAACGCTCAGGTCAAAGAGTAGGGGCAGCAACAGCCCGGCGGGCAGACTCCTGGCATGTACAGGGATTTTCGCAGCTGCCGGTCCTGCCATGTGCTCACTGACCGACATTCTCCAGTTTCCCCGAGGCTGCGCACGACATAGCTGGCCACACGCGCCAACTATTCATCGCCGCCATTTGGCCCAAGAACATGCCAAGAACCGGTGTTCGTGTCAGTCAGCTTAAAAGCCAGCTCGAGACCGACCTCTCCTAGGCTTTAACCACCACAGGCCCCGCACCCAATTAAGGGTACGGGGCCTGCGCGGTGGGCATCAGCTACTGGAGCATGGTCTTGTCATCGAGCTGCGCGCCCTTGATCTTGCTGAACTCGTCCAGCAAGTCCTGGACGGTCATCCTGGACTTCTCTTCCTGGTTCAAATCCAGGATGATCTGCCCGTCGTGCATCATGATCAGCCGGGTGCCCAGCTGCAATGCCTGCTCCATATTGTGCGTGACCATCAACGTGGTCAGCTGGTGGCGTTCGACAATTTCCTTGGTCAAGCGCGAGACCAGCGCCGCACGCTGCGGATCCAGGGCCGCGGTGTGCTCATCGAGCAGCAGGATCTTCGGCTTGGAGAAGGTGGCCATCAGCAGGCTCAGCGCCTGGCGCTGGCCTCCGGAGAGCAGGCCCACCTTCGTCTTCAGGCGCCCTTCCAGACCGAGCTCCAGGGACTTCAGCTCCTCGACGAACAGCTCGCGGCGCTTGGAGCCCACGCCCAGGCCAAGTCCGCGGAAACGGCCGCGGGCGTAGGCCAGCGCCATGTTCTCCTCGATGGACATGGTCGGCGCGGTGCCGGCCATCGGATCCTGGAACACCCGGCCGATGTACTTGGCGCGGGAGTAGTCGGCCATCTTGGTGACATTCTTGCCCGCAATGGACACCGAGCCGGTATCCGGCTGCAGCTTGCCGGCGACCATGTTCAGCACGGTGGACTTGCCGGCGCCGTTGGAGCCGATGACCGTGACGAATTCACCGTCCGAGAGGTTCAGGTTGATGTTGCGCAGCGCCTTGCGCTCGTTGACGGTTCCTGGGAAGAAGGTGCGGGACAGGTTCTTGATCTCAAGCATTGGTGCGAACCTCTTCCTTGGATTCGGTGACGGGCGCCGGGGTGCGCTTGAAGGACTTCACGATCTTCTGGAAGCCCTTCCACTTCGGCAGCAGCAGGGCAACGACCACGAGGACCGCGGAGATCAGCTTCATGTCGTTGACCTCCAATCCGGCCGACAGGGCCAGCTGGATGACCAGGCGGTAGATCACGGCGCCGAAGACCACCGCAATGGCGGCCAGCCAGATGAAGCGCTGGGTGAAAATCGCCTGGCCGACGATGACCGAGGCCAGGCCGATCAGGATCAGGCCGATACCCATGCCGATGTCGGCGAAGCCCTGGTACTGGGCGATGACCGCGCCGGAGAGCGCCACCAGGCCGTTGGACAGCGCCAGGCCCAGGATCTTCTGGTTGTCGGTGCTCACGCCGAAGGAGCGGATCATTTCCTGGTTGTCGCCGGTGGCGCGCATGGCCATGCCCAGTTCGGTGTGCAGGAACCAGACGATTGCCGCGACGAAGACCAGGCAGACGCCGAAGAGGATGGCCACCGAAGCGGCCGAGCCGAGGATGCCGGCGGCCCGCATCGGGCTGATCAGCGTTTCCTCGCCGAGCAAGGGGGTATTGGCCTTGCCCATGATGCGCAGGTTGACCGAGTACAGCGCGATCATGGTCAGGATGCCGGCGAGCAGCCCGTCGATCTTGCCCTTGGTATGCAGCAGGCCGGTAATGACACCGGCAACCATGCCGGCGAAGAAGGCCAGCACGGTGGCCAGCCAGGGATTCATCCCGTTCACGATGCCGACCGAGGCGACGGCGGCACCGGTGGTGAAGCTGCCGTCGACGGTCAGGTCGGGAAAGTCCAGGATGCGGAAGGTCAGGTACACCCCGAGCGCCATGATGGCGTAGATCAGGCCGAGTTCAACCGCTGTGATCATGTGTGGATCCTTGAGTTGTCAGTGTTTGCGAGTTATCACGACGAAAGGCGAGGCATCAGGTTATGCGCCTCGCCTTTCGTCGATAAGTTGTTGCCGGGGTTTAGTAGACCTCGACGGCTTCCGATTTCATCTCATCGGTGAATTCGATGCCTGCCTTCTTGGCGGCATCTTCGTTCAGGTAGAGGTCGACCTCGGAGATGGTCTCCACCGGCATGGTTGCCGGCTCGGCCTCGCCCTTGAGCAGCTTCACGGCCATGGCAGCGGTCTGCTCGCCGAGCTTCTCGTAGTTGATGCCGTAGGTTGCGGTCGCGCCGCGCTTGACGGACTCGCCGTCAGCCGAAATGACCGGAACCTTGTTCTTCTCGGCGACCTGCAGCAGGCCTTCCAGGGCGGAGACCACGGCATTGTCGGTCGGGACGTAGTACGCGTCGACATCCAGCGAGCTGGCTGCCTGCTGGACTTCGCTGGAAGCCGAGACGGCGGCTTCCTCAATGGTCAGGCCCAGGCCCTTGGCGGCTTCCTTGGCCATCTTCACCTGGACTGCGGAGTTCGCTTCGCCCGAGGAGTAGACGATGCCGACCTTCTTGGCATCCGGCACCAGGTCCTTGAGCAGCTGCAGCTGCTCATCGACCGGGTTCATGTCCGAGGTGCCGGTGACGTTTGCGCCCGGGGCTTCGTTGGAAGCAACCAGCTTGGCATCCACCGGGTCGGTCACAGCCGAGAAGAGCACCGGAATGTTGGTGATCGCCTGGGCGGCGGCCTGTGCCGATGGGGTGGCTACTGCCAGCACCAGGTCGATATCCGAATCGGCGGCCAGCTTGCCGGCGATCGAGGTGTTCGTGGCCTGGTCGGTTTCGGCGTTGTTCTCGTCGTAGCTGATCTTCTCGCCGGTGTAGCCGGCTTCTTCCATGCCTGCCTTGAAGCCGGTGACCACAGCATCCAGCGACGGGTGCGAGACGAACTGGGAGATGCCGATCTTGACGGGCTCGTCGCCGCCGCCGGCGGCACCCTGCTCGCCGCTGCCGCCGCAGGCGGTCAGGGCCAATGCGCCAGCTGCTGCGATCGCAGCGAATTTCATGGCGGTGAAGCTCTTCATTGAAGTTCCTTTCAAAGTTCCCTTGCGAGTGATTCCCACCGATAGCGCGGATGCCAGGTTATGAAGCGCAACTGGTGCGCAGCATGCGGGAACCGTCCAGGCATCGCGACGATGATTACCCACGATCTTACATGTGAACGACCTCACCTTGCCTACAATCAAGGTCGTTTCCTAGACGATTGCCTCTTGATACCGATTCTGATGGACACAAACGATCCACTTCTAGCCGGAATCTGGAAGTTTTGTATTTGGCGGCCCGAAGTTGTCGACAATTGCTTGGACAATCTGAAAATTTGACTCCTGGACCCCTGCTTGCCGACCGCCTGGGCTATTGCATTTCTGCTGCCCGGCCAGGCTCCGGCCCGGCGGCCACCACGAAAATGCGGGGCGTGAATAGAATGGGAACATCATGGCGCTCAGCATTACGTATCCCGAAGCACTGCCCGTCTCGGCCCGCCGCGAGGACATCCTCGACGCGGTGCGCGAAAACCAGGTAGTGGTCATCGCCGGCGAAACCGGTTCGGGCAAGACCACCCAGCTTCCCAAGATGCTCGTCGAACTCGGCCTGGCCGAGCAGGGCATGATCGGGCACACCCAGCCGCGCCGCCTGGCCGCGCGCACCGTGGCCGAGCGCATCGCCGAGGAGATGGGCACGACCATCGGCGAGGAAGTCGGCTTCCACGTGCGCTTCACCGGCGAGGTCTCGCGCAAGACCAAGCTGAAGGTGATGACCGACGGCATCCTGCTGGCCGAGATCCAGCGCGACAAGCTGCTGAAGAAGTACTCGGCGATCATCATCGACGAAGCCCACGAGCGCAGCCTGAACATCGACTTCCTGCTCGGCTACCTCAAGCAGATCATGCCCAAGCGCCCGGATTTGAAGATCATCATCACCTCCGCCACCATCGACCCGCAGCGCTTCGCCGCGCACTTCGGGAAGCAGGATGCCGACGGCGAACTGGTCCCCGCCCCGATCCTGGAGGTCTCCGGGCGCACCTTCCCGGTGGAGCTGCGCTACCGGCCGCTGCAGGCCGATCAGCCGATGGATGCCGACGAGGCGGCGGAGAACACGCTGGAGGAAGAGCGCGACCCGCTGGATGCGGTCACCGACGCGGTCAAGGAGCTGAGCGGCGAAGCTCCGGGCGACATCCTGATCTTCTTCTCCGGCGAGCGCGAGATCCGCGACGCGGCCGATGCGCTGCGCGCGCTGGTCGCCGCCAACAAGCGCCTGCCGCGCTATGAGGTGCTGCCGCTGTTCGCCCGGCTCTCGCTCGCCGAGCAGCACCGGGTGTTCCACCCCGGCGGCGCCCCGCGCATCATCCTGGCCACCAACGTGGCCGAGACCTCGCTGACCGTGCCGGGCATCAAGTACGTGATCGATACCGGCACCGCGCGCATTTCGCGCTACTCGCACCGCACCAAGGTGCAGCGCCTGCCCATCGAGCGGGTCTCGCAGGCCAGCGCCAACCAGCGTTCGGGCCGCTGCGGCCGCGTCTCCGAGGGCATCGCCATCCGGCTGTACTCCCAGGAGGACTACAACTCCCGCCCGGAGTTCACCGACCCGGAGATCCTGCGCACCAACCTGGCCAGCGTGATCCTGCAGATGATCTCCATGGGCGTGGTGGCCTCGGCCGCCGAGGTCGCCAGCTTCCCGTTCGTCCAGCCGCCGGCGGCCAAGGCGATCACCGATGGCGTGAACCTGCTGCGCGAGCTCGGGGCGCTGGGCCAGGACAAGTCGGCCAAGCTCACCGAGGTCGGCCGGAAGCTGGCGCAGCTGCCGCTGGATGTGCGCCTGGGCCGGATGATCGTCGAATCCGCGCAGCGCTCGGTCGCCAAGGAGGTGATGGTGCTCGCCGCCGGGCTGAGCATCCAGGACCCGCGCGAGCGGCCCAGCGAGGACACCGGGCAGCGCGAGCGCGCCACCGAGCTGCACAAGCGCTTCGCCGATAGCAAGTCGGACTTCATCGCGCTGCTGAATCTGTGGGCCTACCTGCAGGAGCAGCAGAAGGAGCTGTCCTCCTCGGCCTTCCGCCGGCTGTGCAAGGCCGAGTTCATCAACTACCTGCGCGTGCGCGAGTGGCAGGATTTGTTCACCCAGCTGCGCCAGCTGGCCAAGCCGCTGGGCATCACCGTGGCGACCGCTCCGATCGAGCCGGCGGCCAACGAGGACGAGGTGCACAAGTCGCTGCTCTCCGGCCTGCTCGGGCACATCGGGCTCTACGACGAGCGCAAGCGCGACTACCAGGGCGCGCGCGGCACCCGGTTCGCGATCTTCCCCGGCTCGGGCCTGTTCAAGAAGTCCCCCACCTGGGTGATGTCCGCCGAGCTGGTGGAGACCTCGCGGCTGTGGGCGCGCACCAACGCGGCCATCGACCCCGCCTGGGTCGAGGAGCTCGCCCCGCATTTGCTCAAGCGCACGCACTCGGAGCCGCACTGGTCCAAGCGCAACGGCTCGGTCATGGGCTACGAGAAGGTCACGCTCTTCGGGCTGCCGATCGTCCCCCGCCGGCAGTTCCACTATTGGCGAGTGGACAAGGACCTGGCCCGCGAGCTGTTCATCCGCCATGCGCTGGTTCAGGGCGACTGGCGCACCCACCACAAGTTCTTCGCGAAGAACCGGGCGCTGCTCGAGGAAGTCGAGGAGCTGGAAACCCGCATGCGCCGCCACGATCTGCGCATCTCGGACGAGGACCTGTTCGCGTTCTACGATGCCCGGGTGGGTGCCGAGGTGTACTCCGAGCGGCACTTCGACCGCTGGTGGAAGAAGGCCCGCGCCGCCGACCCGGCGCTGCTGGACTTCGACCCCGAGGCGCTGCTGGCCGAATCGGACGCGGTGGACGAGACCGCGTTCCCGACCACCTGGAAGCTCGGCGAGATCCACCTGCCGCTGTCCTACGAGTACAACCCGGCCGCGGCCGCCGGCGAGGGCGATGGCGTGTCCATCACCGTGCCGGTGGTGTTCCTCAACCAGCTCGATCCTGCGCGCTTCGCCTGGCTGATCCCGGGGTTGCGCCATGAGCTGCTCACCGCGCTGATCCGCTCGATGCCCAAGGCGATCCGCAAGAACTTCGTGCCCGCCCCGGATGTTGCCGGCAAGGCGCTGGCGATGCTGGAGGCCGACTTCGATCCGGACACCGACGACCTGGCCGAGTCGCTGGCCCTGGTGCTGCGCCGGCTGCGCGGCATCGTCGTCGACCCCTCGTCGTTCGATTTCGCCGCGCTGCCCGCGCACCTGCGCTTCGGCTTCACGATTACCGACGACTCGGGCAAGGTGCTCGGGCGCGGGGACGATCTGGCCGCGCTGCAGTACAAGTTCGCCGCCGCCAACCGCGCCGCGCTGGCCAGCGGGGTCAACTCCCCCGGCGCGGCCGCGCCGGGCGCAGCCGGCAAGCCGGGAACCCCGGCAGCGCTGGCCTCCTCCTCGAAGCGGAAGCCGAAGGGCGCCAAGGCCACCGGATCGGCGGCCACCGGGGCCTGGGACCAGCGCGGGCTGGATCACTGGCCGCAGCTGGAATCCGCCGGCGAGACCCTGGGCGATACGCTGCCGCAGAAGGTGACCACCACCGTGATGGGCCAGCAGATCACCGCATACCCGGGCCTGCTGGATACCGGGGACAAGGTGGACCTGACGGTCTTCCGCACCCAGGCCGAACGCGACGCGGCGCACCGCACCGGCGTGATCCGGCTGCTGATGCTGCGCCTGCCGCCGGCGGCGAAGTTCGTGATCTCGCACCTGAAGAACGCCGAGAAGCTGGTGTTCACGCAGAACCCGCACGGCTCCATCGAGAAGCTGATCGCCGACTGCACCATGGCCGCGGTGGACCAGCTGGTGCCCGAACGGCTGCCGATGAACCGCGCCGAATTCGAGGCGCTGTTCGAAACCGTGCGCGCCGAGCAGATCGATACGGTCTTCACCATCACCGCGATCGTGGCCAAGGTGTTCGGCTCCTCCACGCGCATCGCCAAGGATCTGAAGAACACCAAGTCGCTGGCGATGTTCGCGGCGGTGAGCGATATCCGCTCGCAATTGGAGCAGCTGATCTACCCGGGCTTCATCGCCGCTACCGGCGCGCCGCACCTGATGCGCCTGCCACGCTACCTGCAGGGCATCGAACTGCGCTTGGAGAAGTTGCGCGGCGGTGCGGTCACCCGCGATGGGCAGGCTTTGGCGATCATCCAGAAGCTGGAGGACGAATACGATGCCGCGCTGGACAAGGTGCCCGAGGGCGCCCGCGTGCCGGCCGGTTTGGCCCAGGTGAAGTGGATGCTGGAGGAAATGCGCATCTCGCTGTTCGCCCAGGAGCTGGGCACCGCCTACACGGTCAGCGAGAAGCGCATCCGCAAGGCGATCAAGGATTCGCTGGCGCAGCTATAGCGGCCAGGACAGGATCCCGACATGCACGGCGGTGCCGCCGAGCACGCTGGGCACCGCGTTGGACTTCAGCAGGTGCAGCCCCACGGTGGCCGCCAGCAGGGACAGCGGAACACTGCGGTACGCCTTGAATGCTTCGATCGCCAGCACGGCGAATAGTGCGGTCACCGCGAATTCGAGCCCCTTGATGGATTCGGGGATCAGTGAGCCCAGCAGCGCCCCAGCCAGCACGCTGGTGGTCCAGCTTGCATGGAGCAGGCCCTGGATGGCCGTGATCCGCGTCGAGGAATAGCCGTTACGCTCTGCCTGCAGGGTCAGCGCGTAGGCCTCATCGGTCAGCGCGAACATGCTGTAGATCTTTGCGCCCTTGCCCCTGACGCGGTGCAGCCTCCCATATGACCATGCGCAAGGTCCGCGGCTAGGCCGTCACAAGGCTGGAGGCCGGCTCAGGCCTCGGGCACGAACTGGCCGTGGCCGTCCTCGCGCAGCCCCTCGCGCAGCGCCCGGGCGTTGTTCTCCATGGCCTGCGGATCCGGGTTGTCGGCCGCCCGGGACAAATCGAAGTCGGCCAGCGAATTGGTCGGCCAGACATGCACATGCAGGTGCGGCACCTCGAAGCCGGCGATCATCAGCCCTGCGCGCTGCGCGGAGAACACGCGCTTCTGGGTGCGCCCGATCTTGGTGGCCACCAGCGTCAGGTGCGCCATCAGCTCGTCGGGCGCGTCGGTGAACTCGTCGATTTCCGCGCGCGGAACCACCAGGGTGTGCCCGTCGGACAGCGGCCCGATGGACAGGAACGCCACGCATTGCTCGTCCTTCCAGACGAAGCGGCCGGGAATTTCCCCGTTGATGATCTTGGTGAACAGCGTGCTCATTGCTGCCTTTCTCGTTGTTTGCTGAATTCTAGTGGCGGTGCTGCTCGTCGCTCGTGGCGACGGGCGCATCCGGGTAGGAGCAGTATTCCGACCAGCTGCCCGGGAACAGCGCCAGCTCGATCCCGGCGGTGGATGCGGCCAGCACCTGGTGCGAAGCGGTGATCCCGGAACCGCAGTAGGCGGCCGAACCCGGCCGGTCGGCGCCCAGCTTCGCGAAGCTGGCCTGCAGCGCGTCGGGCGCGTGGAAACGCATCTGCGCGTCCAGATTGTCGGTGGTGGGGCGGTTGCGCGCGCCGGGGATATGCCCGGCCACCGGATCAACTGGTTCCTCGATGCCCAGGTAGCGTGCGGTGGCCCGCGAGTCGATCAGCGTGCCGGCCACCTGGCCCAGCTCGTCGTACTCCACCACCGGCATCCGGCCCCAGGACAGCGACACGCTGCCCGGCTCGGCCTGCTCGTAGCCCAGCGCCAGCTGCCCGCCGGCGTCGGTCCAGGCACCCAGTCCCCCATCGAGCACCTGCACGCGCTCGAACCCGGCATGGCGCAGCAACCACCAGGCGCGGGCGGCGGCCAGCGCGCCGGCGTCGTCGTAGACCACGACCTCGCTGCCGTCATCGATTCCCCAGCGGCGGGCGGCCGCTTCGAAATCCGCCGGCAAGGGCAGCGGGTGGCGGCCGGTGTGCTCGCCCGGGGTCCCGGAGAGCTCCTTTTCCAGGTCGACGAACACGGCGCCGGGAATATGCCCGGCCGCGTAGTTCTGCGCGCCGTCATCGCGCCCGAGCACCCACCGCACATCCAGCAGCACCGGGTTCTGGCCCGCGTCCAGGATTTCGCGCAGCCGCGCGGCGCTGATCAACGGGTTCATTCGCTGTGTCCTCCCAGCAGCTCATCGAGTTCGTGTTCGATTCCGGGTTCCGGGCGCAGGTAGCTGCATCCCGCGCGCTGGGCGATCGCGCCGAGCTGGCGGTCGAACAGGCCCAGCCCGTTGCCGTTGAGCAGCCCATCGTGGATCGGGATCCAGCACAGCGCATCCACCGCCACCGCGAAGTCGGCCGCCTCGGCCATCTTGCCCCACGGGGCCATCACCGGCAGCAGCAGCACATCGGGCTTGGCCCCGATGGGAACCTGGTAGCTGTCGCCCGGGTGGAAGATTTCCCGCTGGCCGACCGCCCGGTCCCCCAGCAGGTAGCCCACATTGGCCACCAGCGGGATCGAATGGTGGATCGTGGCGTGGGTGCCGCCGAAAGTGCGGATGCGGATGCCGCCGACGATGAAGTCGGCCCCGGCCCGCACCGTGACCACCTGGGATCCGCTGGCCGGCGGCAGCTGGCCGCGCAGCGACTGCGCGAGCGCTTCGGGCGCGTAGAGCTCTAGGACGGGGTTCGCTTCCAGCGCGGCGGCGATGGCCGGCTGGTCTGCATGATCGGCATGCTCATGGGTGATCAGCACGGCGTTGATGCCGGCGAATGCGTCGTCGAGCTGCGAGAACCCGCCCGGATCCAGCAGGACCTTGCCGTCGATCGTGCCTACTTCCACGCAGGAATGGCCCCTAAGTTTGATGCGCATATCCTTAGCGTAGGCTCAGCGCCCCGCCCATGCCAGAGCCAGACACGCATTGAGCCGCAAAGTTGGCTAAAATTGAGGGAAACCGCAGGTGATTGGCCCAGTTTGCTGGCTGGTCGCCGGTCCGCAACAACGTCAAGGAATGGTGCACGTCGATGTCCCAGCCAGAAACCCGGGTCACCAAGCAGCGCCTGGCAGTCACCGAGGCGCTGAGCGAGGTCGATGATTTCGCCACCGCACAGCAGCTGCACCGCTGGCTGCAGGATTCCGAGAAGAAGGTTTCGCTGGCCACCGTGTACCGCCTGCTGCAGTCCATGGCCGACGACGGCCTGGTCGACGTGCTGCGCAGCGGGGATGGCGAAGCCCGTTTCCGCCGGTGCGTCACCGAGGTCCACCACCATCACCTGGTCTGCCGCTCCTGCTCCAAGACCGTCGAGGTACTCGCCCCGGCCGTCGAGCGCTGGGCCGCCCGCGTCGCGGCGGAGCACGACTTCTCCGATCCCGAGCACACCGTGGAGATCTACGGCCTCTGCGCCGACTGCCGAGCCGAGACCGGCACCAGCTCCGCCAAGTAGCCGCTTCCAGACCCGGGGTTCGTTATCCCCGCAAAAAATATTCGAAGACATTTTCGAATAACGGGCGTATACTTATAGCATGTCCGAAGCAAAGGCGCACGGAAACGGCCTCGCACTCACCGCGGATCAGCCGGATCTCGAATCCCACCTGATCCAGCTGCAGAACGATCTGTCATGGCTCCAAGACCATGGCAGCAAAGCCGAATGCGCCCAGGCCATCGAATCCATCGAGGGCGTCATCTCTTCCCTGCGCTATGGCCAAGCTGGCCTGGCTCATCAGCTGGAGAAGGAAGTGCTGCGCGAGAATGAAGAGCGCGGCACCAATATCGATGACCAGGTCCGCGGAGCAGCCAGCCGGGTCGCCATCGCCCGCAAGCGGCCCCAAAACGGTTCCAGGAACTACTTGGTCAACTGCCGCATCCTCTTCGAAGACACGCCAAATATTGCCGCCGCATTTTCCCGAGGTGAATTCAACGAAGCGCAGATCCAGGCAATGCTCACTCCGCTGCAGGATGTCCGGCCGCTGCGCCGCACCGAATTCGATGAGATTTTCGGGCAGAATCCAGACATGTTCGAATCCATGGGGCCTAAGCGCATCAAGGAGACGGTCACCAACTTCACCGTCAAATACACCTCGGATCGCGAAGACAAGAAGCTCAAGGACGCCAACGCCCAGCGTTATGTCCGCTTCCGCAAGGACCGCGAAGAAGGATGCGTTTTCCTGCAAGCCCGCCTGCCCATTGTGGGCGGCACCGGTTTGCAGAAGACCCTGCGGGACCAATCGTTCAGGATCAAGTGCAAGGGCGACCCACGCACGCGCACCCAGATCGAGGCCGACCTGCTGGCCCGCTACATGTTCTTCGATGAAAACAACGAACAGACGATCAACGTCCAGCTGGGGCTGATCATGACCGACAAGGCATTGTTCATGGGCGATCGGGAACCGGCCTATTTGGAAGGCTACGGCTTCATCCCCGCCCAGACAGCCCGGGAACTGATCGGCGGCCACCAAATCCCCAATGAGCTGACCTTCGAGGAAATGGAAGCCAAGCTCACCCCGGAAAATATTGAGCGGATCGAGGTAATGACCGAGATTACCCGCCTGTACACCGCACCAGGGGACCAGGAACTGATCACGATGGATTCCAAAGCCCGGATCTTCCCGCAAAAGCTCAAGAAGTTCATCAGGATCCGAGACCGGCACTGCCGAACCCCCTTCTGCGACGGGCTGGTCGAGGAAACAGACCACGTCACCCAATTTGCCCGTGGCGGAACGACCAGCGTTTCGAACTCATCGGGCCGTTGCGCCATCTGCAATAAGGCAAAGCAAGCCACCGGCTGGTACGAATACACCGCATTCAATGATCATCATTCAATGCTGATCTGCCCGGGCTCGGCAATGTCCTATCGCTCTACCGCGCCACCGGCAACTGGGTACGTGCATAAGCCCTTCCCGCAATTGATGTGCGATTCGAAGTGGTTCACGCACTTCAAGGAACGGCTCAGCCAACCCGATGGTCCAGATTTCACGCAAACATAGATGGCAGCGCGTGCTCCGTCGCGCTATTTCAGCGCACGAAGGCCATTCCCGGGCCAGACAACCCTCTGGCATGCTTGCCGCGGCCGGAGAGCAGCATCAGCAACTCAAGACGGGTGCCTGCGATCTGCGGGCCAATGCCCCAAATAAAAGTTTCGTCCTGGCTGCATAACTGCACCTTGCGTGCCAGTTCCTTGGCACCGCCAAGGCCCTGAGGGGTGGCGGCCTGGTACTTGATTGCCAATTCCAGCGATCTTGCGGGATAGTCCCGTTTCAAGCCCACGGCACGGCGGATATCCTCGCCGTGCGCGATTTCCTCGACCAATCGGCTGGCTACCGGACCGGGCGGAGCATCGCGCAAACCAGCTACCTTCACAAGCTTCTGCAATGTGCCATCGGGAGTTGCGGATTTTTCGGCCGCCACTCCCTGATCGTTCTGGCGGTCGAAGTTGAATCCAGCCTTGGCCATCGCGATCAGCAGCCGGAAGAACGTCGCACGTGCGTTATCCACCAAATGGGCGGCCACGTCATGGACACTCCACCCGCGGCAGAGCGAAGGCGCGTCCCATTGAACTGCGTCCAGTGTTTCCAGGTCTTCGATCAGGGCAAGGCGTTCGGCATGGACCAATGGCCAGATTTCATTCGCAGGGATTTTGCTCATGCTCCAGCTTGTGAGCACTGGCGCCAGCGAGTCAAGCGAACCCGACGCTAGTCGACGAGAGCTCGCTAAATGCAATTCCTAGACTTGGTGCCGGCGCGGGGAACGCACCGCTTCGATTCCACGGCAGATCACATAGATCAGGAATGAAATCGTCGTGACATACGGGCTGATCGGCAAGGATCCAGCCAATGCCAGGAGGATGCCGCCCACGACAGCCAGTTCTGCGAACACGATGGAGAGCACGACGGTAGCAACCGGGTTGGAGGTCACGCGCATGGCGGCGGCGGCCGGGGTGATCAGCAACGCAAGCACCAGCAAAGCGCCAACCACCTGGATCGTCACCGCCACGGCCAACGCCAGAATCATCATGAAGACAATGGACAGGCCCGAGGTGCGCACGCCGCGGGCATTGGCAACCACCGGATCCACCGAAGCGAAGGTCAAGGGGCGCCAGACAAGCAGCAGCGCGATGACCACTACTGCCGAAAGGAGCAGCATTCCGTTCAGCTGCACATCATCCACGGCCACGATCTGGCCGGTCAGCAAGCCGAACTTGTTCGCGCTTCGCCCCTCATACAGCGACAGGAAAAGGATGCCCAGGCCAAGTCCGAAAGGCATCAGCACGCCGGTAATGGAGTTACGATCCCGGGCCCGGGTTCCGAGGATGCCGAGGATCAGGGCCGCGATCATGGAACCGAAGACTGAACCGGTCACCACGTCAGCGCCGATGAGCAAAGCGAACGCCGCACCGGCGAAGGACAGCTCCGCGATGCCGTGCACGGCGAAAGCCATATCGCGCATCATGATGAAAATGCCGATCAGGCCGCCGACGATGCCCAGGGCAGCGCCGGCGATCAGGGAATTGGTCACCAGGGGAAGCAGCAGCCCATAGTCCTGGAAATTGAAAGCCTTCTCCAGAAGATCCGAAAAGTTCATATCCTGCTCCTACTTTCCGGTTTTGAGATCGATGTCTTCAATATGGTCATGCCCGTCGGCGGGCAAGGCCCGTGTGCCGTCGCCGGAGACCACCACGATGCGGCCGTTGACCCGAAGCACCGCGACCGGAGCGCCGTAAAGCTCGGTGAGCACGGAGGACTGCATGACTTCGTCCACGCTGCCCAGGTGGAAGCGCCCTTCGGCCAGGTAAAGCACACGGTCCACGTACGGCAGGATCGGGTTGATCTCGTGCGTCACGAAGACGACTGCGCTGCCGCGCTCCACGGCCTGGCGGTGAATCACTTCGCTGATCGCCTGCTGGTGATTCAGGTCAAGCGACAGCAAGGGCTCATCGCACAGCAGGACCCGAGGGTCGCTGGCCAATGCCTGGGCGGCGCGCAAGCGCTGCTGTTCGCCTCCGGAGAGATCGGATACCGCGCGGTTGGCGTAGCCGCTGGCGCCAACGAGCTCCAGCAGTTCGTCGACCTTGTTGCGCACAGCCCGGCGGCCCATGCGGATCCCGGGCTTGGCGCCATCCACCCCCAGCGCCACCAGGTCGCGGGCGCGCAACGGAACGTTGTCCCCGAAGGGGCGCTGCTGCGGAATCAAGCCGACGGCAGCCGATCCCCTGCGCACCGGTTCCCCCGCGATAGAGACGCGGCCGTGATTCAGCGCGGTGGTGCCGAGCATCGTGTTGATGAAGCTGGTCTTGCCCGAGCCGTTGGGCCCCAGAACTGCAAGGAACTCCCCCGCCGCGATGGACAGGTCGAGTTGTTCCCAGAGCACACGCGAGCCGTAGGCAAGGCGCGCGTCTTCGAATCTGACGATGGGGGTGTGAGTCATTGACTGCTTTCTGGATTGCGCTGGCTGCGGGTGGGCCGGCAACGAAAAACTGCGGCACCCGCAATGGGTGCCGCAGTCAATCCTACCAGTTGCGAGTCATTCGCAATATGAGTTCAGGCGTGAGCTTGCGCTATTTCGCCTGCTTTTCGCTGCGAGGCGGGATAACGCGCTTTCGGGTGGTATCGGTGATCTCGCCAACCAGCACCTCGATGATGTCTTCCAGGAAGACCACGCCGAGGGTTGCGCCGGACTCGTCGACGACTGCAGAAAGGTGGTTGCCTTCCTGCCGCATCGCTTCGAGCGCTGCCTCGATTTCGGTGTCCTGCTCCAACCGGCCCAGCGGGTGCAATGGCAAGTCGAGCAGCGGCTGCGTGGAGTGCGCATCATCGATGAGCATCACGTCCTTGACATGCCAGTAGCCCACCGGAACGTCGTTCTTGGTGATCACCATGCGCGAGAATCCGGTCTTGCCGACCTTCTTCTCGAATTCGCGTGCGGTGGTCTGCCCGTACTCGAGGGTGAAAAGGTCATCCAGCGGAACCATGCAGCTGCGTGCGGTCACCGAGGAGAATTCCAGCGCCTTGGTCAACCGTGCGGCGTCGTCCTCATCCAGTGCGCCTTCCTCGGAGGAAGTATCGATGATCGAGCGGACTTCGGCGGCAGTGTAGGAGCTGGCCACCTCATCCTTCGGCTCGATGCCAAAGGCGTGCAGCACGAGGTTCGCCAGGCCATTGAGCGACGCGGTGATCGGCTTGAGCACCTTGGACAGGCCAACCAGCGGCATGGCCAGCAGCAGCACGGCCTTGTCGGCAATGGACACCGAAATGTTCTTCGGCACCATTTCGCCGAAGGTCACGTGCAGGAAGGTCACCAGGATCAAGGCGATCAGGAAGGCGACGGAGTCCGCGGCGGATTCGGCCATGCCGATCTTCATCAGCGGCTCGGCCAGCAGGTGGTGGATTGCCGGCTCGGAGATATTCAGGATCAGCAGCGAGCAAACGGTAATGCCCAGCTGGCATACCGCGAGCATGATCGATACATGCTCCATGGCGTACAGCGCGACCTTCGCCCGCTTGTTGCCTTCGTCGGCCAGCGGTTCGATCTGCGAACGGCGTGCGCTCATCACCGCGAATTCACCGGCGACGAAGAACGCGTTGCCGGCCAGCAGCACAACCAGCCAGATCAGGCCCATGAAGTCATTCATTGCCTTCCGCCTTCGCTGTGGTTGCTGGTTCGAATCGGACCTGGGCAATGCGGCGGCCGTCTAGCTCGGTCACGGTAAAGGTGCCATGCTCGGTCACGACCTGGTCGTTGAGCTCGGCCAAGCGGCCCAGTTCGGCGAGCATGAAACCGCCGATGGTCTCGTACGCCGATTCCTCCGGGATCACGTCGCCATCGAAGTTCTCGTTGATTTGGTCCGGGCGGTACATGCCCGGGAACAGCCAGTTGCCATCGGGCTGGGTGACTGCTTCTTCTTCGTCCTCGTCGTGCTCATCGGACACTTCGCCGACTATTTCCTCGACCAGGTCTTCAAGGGTGACCAGCCCGGCGGTTCCGCCGTACTCGTCCATCACGATTGCAACCTGATATTCGGCGGCGCGCAGCTGCTCGAGCAGCACGTCCAGGTGGATTGTTTCCGGCACGTACAGCGCATCGCGGGCGAACTCGCCGACCTGCAGCGCAGCGCGGCGTTCACGGGGCACCGAGACAATTGCCTTGACATGGCAGATGCCCTGGATTTCGTCGGTGGATCCGGTGGTGACCGGGAATCGCGAGAAGCCGGTGTCGGCGCTGACTTCGATCAGCTCGGACAGGGCCGCCTCGGAATCGATGGTGGACATCGAGGTGCGCGGGGTCATCACGTCGGCAGCGGTGCGCTCGGAGAATTCAATGGTGGATTCCACGAAGCGCGCGGTCTGCACATCCAGGGTGCCCAGCTTGGCCGAACGGCGCACCAGCGACGCCAATTCCTGCGAGGAACGGGCCGCGGAGATTTCCTCCTTGGCTTCCAGCCCGAAGAACTTGCGCAGGACCATGTTGGAAAAGCCGTTGAGCACGATGATCGCCGGCTTGAAGATGGCGGTGAAGACCAGCTGCGGGCGGGCCAGCAGCTTGCCGACCGCCATGGCCTTGGCGATCGCCATGTTCTTCGGGACCAGCTCGCCGATGAGCATCGACAGCAAGGTGGCAACGACCATCGAGACGACAACCGCGATGGCCAGCGAGCTTGCGGCGGGAATGCCCAATTTTTCCATCAACGGCTCGAGCAGCGCGCTCATCGCCGGTTCAAGCACATAGCCGGTCAGCAAAGTGGTCAGCGTGATGCCCAGCTGGCAGCTGGAGAGCTGGGTGGAGAGGGAGGTCAAGCACTGCAGCAGCGGCTTGGAGCCGCGCTCGCCATTGTTGACGGCGTTCTGGACGGTGCTTTTATCCAGTGCGACCAAGGAGAATTCCACGGCCACGAAGAAGCCGGTGCCGAGAATCAGCAGCAGGCCGATGAGTATTGAGAGCCATTCCATAGGTGCTTACCGCCGCCTATGCGCTGGCGTGCAAAGTTCAGTTTCAGTGCCGATCTGGCGGCAACTAGAAGGCTCCAAACGGGAGGCGGAACTTCCTGAACATGGACTGTTGTGGCCGGCACTGCGCCCGTGGGCGGCACACCGGCTTGGAGAGTGAGATTCCATAGTGCGCATCAGTCTATCGAACGAAGTGCCGTTGCGCACGACTTCGACACATGCTCGTTCAGCGGTGCCGCGGATACGCTGAACGGCATGTTATACGCGACACTTTCGTGACATTAGATACGTGCCGTGGCCAAGTGGGAGAAAAAGTCACTAGACTGGTGCGCAGGTCTAGAAATCTTGTGGGCCGCAGTGGTCGTATCACGTCCTCGAAAGACCACCGGCTCAAGCTAGAACAACGTAGAAATCAGGGAAGAGGCGTTGCACGTGCCAGAGCAAGCACACCACCGGCTGACTGAAGAGTTTGGTGGAAACGAGTGGCTAGTAGACGAGCTGTTCGAACAGTATCTCGTCGACAAGAACTCGGTAGATAAGAAATGGTGGGATATTTTCGAATCTCTCGCCGCCGAAAAGAAGGAACCCGCAGCACCGGCAGCGCAGCCGGCACCAGCAGCGGCAGCCGCGGCAGCACCAGCTGCCAACGGGCAGGGCGCGCCACGCGCCGCCGCCCAGGCCCGTGCCACCGAACCAGCGCCGGCTGCCAAGGCAGCACCAGCTCCGGCCGCTGAAGCCAAGAAGGCTGAGCCAGCTCCGAAGACTGCCCCGATCCCGGCACAGGCCCCGAAGGCCACGCCGTCCACCGAACTTTACGGCGAGGAGAAGCGCACCCCGCTGCGCGGGCCGATGAAGGCCATCGCAACCAACATGGATGCCTCGCTCACCGTTCCTACCGCCACCACCGTGCGTGCCGTGCCGGCCAAGGTGATGATCGACAACCGCATTGTCATCAACAACCACCTCAAGCGCGCCCGCGGCGGCAAGATCTCCTTCACCCACCTGATCGGCTTCGCCGTGATCCGTGCGCTGAAGCAGATCCCGTCGATGAACGTCACCTACGACGTGATCGACAAGAAGCCGACCGCGATCCAGCCGGCCCACGTGAACTTCGGCATCGCCATCGACATGCCGAAGCCGGATGGCACCCGCATGCTGGCCGTGCCGAACATCAAGGCCGCCGAGACCCTGAGCTTCAACGAATTCTGGGCCACCTACGAAGATCTGATCAAGCGCGCCCGCGGCAACAAGCTGACCGCTGACGACTACGCCGGCACCACCGTGTCGCTGACCAACCCAGGCGGCATCGGCACCGTTCACTCGGTACCGCGTCTGTCCAAGGGCCAGGCCGCGATCATCGGCGTCGGCGCACTGGAATACCCAGCAGAGTACCGCGGCTCCTCGGAGAAGACCGTGGCTGCCTTGGGCATCGGCAAGCACATCACCCTGACCTCCACCTACGACCACCGCGTCATCCAGGGTGCAGGTTCGGGCGAGTTCCTGAAGCTGGTCGAGTCGCTGCTGCTGGGCGAGCAGGGCTTCTACGACGAGATCTTCGAGCAGCTGCGCATCCCTTACGAGCCGGTTCGCTGGGCCGTCGACAACCAGGTCGACATCGACCTGCAGGTCAACAAGGTCGCCCGCATCCAGCACCTGATCAACTCCTACCGCGTGCGCGGCCACCTGATGGCCGACACCAACCCGCTGGAATACGTCCAGCGCAAGCACCCGGACCTGGATATCAAGTCCTACGGCCTGACCCTGTGGGACTTGGACCGCGAATGGCTGGCCGGCGGCCTGGGCGGCAAGGACCGCGCGCTGCTGCGCGACATCCTCGGCGTGCTGCGCGATGCCTACTGCCGCACCATCGGCACCGAGTACATGCACCTGCAGAACCCGGAAGAGCGCGAATGGTTCCAGGCGAAGCTGGAATCCGGCTACGCCAAGCCAAGCCGCGAAGAGCAGCTGCGCATCCTGAGCAAGCTGAACTCCGCCGAGGCCTTCGAGACCTTCCTGCAGACCAAGTTCGTCGGCCAGAAGCGCTTCTCGCTGGAAGGCGGCGAATCGCTGATTCCGCTGCTCGATGCGATCATCTCCGACGCCGCCGACGAGCAGCTGGACGAGGTTGCGATCGGCATGGCCCACCGCGGCCGCCTGAACGTGCTGACCAACATCGCCGGCAAGACCTACGCACAGGTCTTCCGCGAATTCGAAGGCACCGCCACCCCGGGCTCGGTCCAGGGCTCGGGCGATGTGAAGTACCACCTGGGCACCGAGGGCTCGTACACCTCGGATGCCGGCAACCAGACCAAGATCTACCTGGCTGCCAACCCGTCGCACCTGGAAGCGGTCGATCCGGTGCTCGAGGGCATCACCCGCGCCAAGCTGGACCGGCTGGAGCAGAAGAACACCGTGCTGCCGATCCTGGTCCACGGCGACGCCGCCTTCGCAGGCCAGGGCGTGGTTTCCGAGGTGCTGGCAATGAGCCAGCTGCCGGGCTACAAGACCGGCGGCACCGTGCACGTGATCGTGAACAACCAGATCGGCTTCACCACCGCACCGAGCTCCTCGCGCTCCTCGGTCTACGCCACCGACGTGGCCCGCACCGTGCAGGCCCCGATCTTCCACGTCAACGGGGATGACCCGGAGGCAGTGGTGCACGTGGGCCAGCTGGCCTTCGAGTACCGCCAGAAGTTCGGCAAGGACGTCGTCATCGACCTGGTGTGCTACCGCCGCCGCGGCCACAACGAGGGTGACGACCCGTCGATGACCCAGCCGATCATGTACAACCTGATCGAAGCCAAGCGCTCCACCCGCAAGCTGTACACCGAGGCCCTGGTCGGCCGCGGCGACATCACGCAGGAAGAAGCCGAGAACGTATTGGCCGAGTACAAGGAGAACCTGGAGCGCATCTTCGCCGAGACGCATGCCGCCCAGACCTCCCCGATCCCGATCATCGCCCCGGGCTCGACCATCAACGACCTGGAGAAGCCATTCGCGCAGGCCGCCGACGAGAACACCGTCGACGGCGCCCGCGGCTCGGCCATCTCCGAGCAGACCCTGGCCAAGATCGGCGCCGCCCACCTGGACATCCCAGAAGGCTTCACCATGCACACCAAGCTGAAGTCGCTGCTGGAGCGCCGCGAGAAGATGTCCCGCGAAGGCGGCATCGACTGGGGCTTCGCAGAGCTGGCAGCCCTGGGCAGCTTGACCATGGAAGGCGTGCCGGTCCGCCTGGCAGGCCAGGACTCGCGCCGCGGCACCTTCGTGCAGCGCCACGCAGTCTTCCACGACCGCGAGAACGACAACGAGTGGTACCCGCTGAAGGGCCTGTCCGAGGACCAGGCTCCGCTGTGGATCTACGACTCGCTGCTCTCCGAATACGCCGCCCTTGGCTTCGAGTACGGCTACTCGGTTGAGCGCCCGGACGCGCTGGTCATGTGGGAAGCCCAGTTCGGCGACTTCGTCAACGGCGCGCAGACCGTGATCGACGAGTTCATCTCCTCCGCCGAGCAGAAGTGGTCGCAGTCCTCCTCGCTGGTCATGCTGCTGCCGCACGGCTACGAAGGCCAGGGCCCGGACCACTCCTCGGCCCGCATCGAGCGCTTCCTGCAGCTGTGCGCGGAGAACAACATGGTCGTGGCCCAGCCGTCCACCGGCGCCAACCACTTCCACCTGCTGCGCCGCCAGGCCTACGCCCGTCCGCGCAAGCCGCTGATCGTCTTCACCCCGAAGCAGCTGCTTCGCCTGAAGGCAGCCGCCAGCGCCGTGGAGGACTTCACCACCGGCGGCTTCCGCGAGGTCATCGGCGATGCGTCGATCACCGATGCGAACGCCGTGGACAAGGTGCTGCTGTGCTCGGGCCGCGTGTACTACGACCTGCTGGCAGCCCGCACCAAGGCGAACGACAGCAAGACCGCACTGGTGCGCGTCGAGCAGCTCTACCCGGCTCCGGCCGAGCAGATCGCCGCCGAGCTGGCCAAGTACCCGAACGCCGAGGTTTCGTGGGTCCAGGACGAGCCTGCGAACCAAGGCCCATGGCCGTTCTTCGGCCTCTACGTGGTGCCGCAGCTGGATCGCAAGATCAAGCTGGTTTCGCGCCCGGCATCGGCTGCCACCTCGGCCGGTACCGCCAAGCGCCACGAAGCAGAAAACGCAGTGCTGATCCAGCAGGCTTTCGCCCGCTAACCAGCATCGGCTGAACGCTGCTGGCCAACTGTGCCGGCGAACCGACCGGGGGGTGACCCCGGAGGTTCGCCGGCACAGCGCTTTAACCCCGGCACCGGATTCTCGCAGGGAATTGTGGGGTTTAACCACTGGCCACCTCCCCCGATGCCGGCGATCCGACTGCTAAGGTGGGGATCGATTCATCTTTTTGAGCCAACGAAAGGTCGCCCAGTTGGAGTTACGCACAATCCGCATTACCGCAATCGGAGATGAGCTACTGGCCGGGCATGGCGACCCGCGAGGCCTGGGCTGGTTCGGCCGGGTCATGGCCCGCACCCAGGATCCGGCGCTGCGCCTGCAGTCCTTCGTGCTGGCCGCACCGGCCGAGGGATCCGAGTCGCTGGCCGAGCGCTGGCTGGGCGAAGCCTCCCGCCGCTTCAGCGACCAGTACGAGAACCGCCTGGTCATCGCGCTGTCCGACCGCGACGTCGACCTGGACGTCACCACCGCGCGCAGCCGGCTGAACCTGGCCAACATCCTGGATTCGGCCTCGCAGATGAACATCAAGGCACTGCTGGTCGGCCCGGCCCCCGGCTTGGACGATGCGCGCAACCAGCGGGTGGCGGAGCTGAACCGGGTGTACTCGGATGTGGCGCTGCGCCGCAATCACCACTACGTCGATACCTTCACCCCGCTGCGTGCCCATGCCCAGTGGCGTGCGGACCTGAACGCCTCCGGCGGCGTGCCCGGCCAGGCCGGGTACGGCCTGATGGCCTGGCTAGTGCTGCACCGCGGCTGGTATTCCTGGCTGGAGCTGCCCGAGCCGGGCGATAGCTGAGCCGGTCCGGTCCGTTAGGAAAATGGGCCGGAAGTGTGAAAGACTATGAGCCGGCCCGAATTTTCGGGAAGTACTATTGATCCCTCTAAGGAGTCACCATGTCGAAGCGCGCTCGTAAGCGTCGCGATCGCAAGCGTGGCGGTGCCAACCACGGCAAGCGCCCAAACAGCTAAGCGAAGCGAATATGAAAAGAACCCCGTACCCTTCGAGATCTTCTCGAAAGATGCGGGGTTTCTCTTTGCCTGCTGCGGGCGCCGGGCTAGTGCCCCGACTCCACGCGGATCTGCGAAATCCGCGCAATGATGCTGGCCTTCAGGGTCTGCGGGGCGTGCTCCTGGCAGCTGCGGCGCACCACCGAGCGGATGATGCACTCCAGATCATACTGCTCGGTGCATTCCGGGCAGCCGTCCAGGTGCGACTTGACCTCCTTGAGGTCATCGAGCGTCAGCGCGCCGTCAAGGTACTCGTAGATGCGGACGATGCGGTCATCGGCGCAATCACCCAATGAATTGCAATCCATCCTATTTCGCTCCTCGTTCGGCCTTGGCGGCGCTCTTGCTCTGGGTGCCGGTGGCGATCCCGCGATCCGCGGCGTAATCCGCCAGCAATTCCCTCAAATTCTTTCGTCCACGATGCAATCTGGACATCACGGTGCCGATCGGCACGCCCAGGATCTCGCTGGCTTCCTTGTAGCTGAAGCCCTCGACATCCACGAAGTACACGGCCATGCGGAAATCCTCGCCGATCGACTGCAGCGCGGCCTTCACATCCGAATCCGGAAGATGGTCCAGCGCTTCGGCTTCGGCCGAACGCAAGCCGGTCGGCGAATGCTCCATGGCCTGAGCCATCTGCCAATCCTCGACCGTGTCGGTGGAGGTGCGCAGCGGTTCGCGCTGGCGCTTGCGGTACAGGTTGATGTACGTATTGGTCAGGATCCGGTACAGCCACGCCTTGAGGTTGGTGCCAGGCTTGTACTGGTGGAACGCGGAATAAGCCTTGGTGTAGGCCTCCTGCACCAGATCCTCGGCATCCGACGGGTTGCGCGCCATACGCAGGGCAGCCGAATAGAGCTGGTCCACGTACTGCATCGCGTCACGCTCGAAGCGTTCGCGGCGCTGCTGTTCGGACTCAGAGGCCACATCGGGCAAATTCTCGTCCACGCTCTCGTTGTTCATCACTGCCGAGTCTACGCGTTCAACCGGCTTTATGCGCGCGCCAGCACGGGCGAAGGCCGGGCGCGGGGCCTCGGCCAGCGCGCAGGCGGTGCCGCCGGCACTTGAAGTGTCCTGTCGTATCGTCACACTAGGCATAACCAACCGGGCGCAAACCTTATTCCCGCACCGATCTCGGCTAGGATTAAGCAGTGGGCGCACAGTGCTTCAAGCGCTGCTCGCGGCCCCCGAAGTGAAGCATCGAGCCGAAGGATCTACCAATCAGCACCGCAAGCGCCCCCGGCAACCGACCCAACCAGCTGCACGAGGCAGAAGAGAACTGGTGGGCGGCGCCCTTCGCCGCCACCGGCCTGGATGCCACCGTGCAGGTGCCCGCGTCGAAGTCGCTGACCAACCGGTATCTAATCCTTGCGGCCCTGGCCTCCTCCCCCTCCACCATCCACAACACGCTGATCAGCCGCGACACCGAGCTGATGCTGCGCGCCCTGGCCGAGTTCGGGGCAGGCATCGAGCGCATCGGGCAGGCCGATGGCTCCACCACCGTGGTCATCACCCCGGGCCAGCTGGCCGCCGGCCCGCTGTCCATCGACTGCGGCCTGGCCGGCACGGTGATGCGCTTCGTGCCCCCGCTGGCCGCCGTCGCCGGCGCCACGGTGGCCTTCGACGGCGACGAGGCGGCCCGCGTGCGCCCGATGGCCCCGGTGCTCGACGCGCTAGCGGACCTCGGCGCCCGCATCGACTATGCCGGCGCCGCCGGCATGCTGCCCTTCACCATCGACGCCAGCGCCATGAAGCAGGACGCCGAAGTGGTCATCGACGCCTCAGGCAGCTCGCAGTTCATCTCCGCGCTGCTGCTGGTCGGCCAGGCCCTGCCCGGCGGGCTGGCGCTGCGCGCCGCGCCGGGGCCGATCGCCTCCCCGGACCACATCGCGATGACGGTGCAGACCCTGCGCGAGCTCGGCGTGGACGTGCAGGTCGATGCCGATGCGCGCGGCTGGCGCATCGCACCGGGGCAGCTGAAGGGCTTCACCGTCACCGTCGAGCCCGACCTGTCCAACGCCGGCCCGTTCCTGGCCGCCGCGCTGGCCACCGCCGGCACCGTGCGCGTGCCCTTCTGGCCCGCGAAGACCACCCAGGTGGGCGGCAAGTGGGTCGAGATCCTGACCGCCATGGGCGCTCAGGCCGAGCTCGGCGAGGACGGCGTGCTTTGCGTGCGCGGCACCGGAACAATCCGCGGGATCGACTACGCCGACGCCTCCGAGCTGGCCCCGACCCTGGCCGCCCTGTGCGTGCTGGCCGATGCGCCGAGCACGCTGAGCGGCATCGGGCACCTGCGCGGGCATGAAACCGATCGGCTGGCCGCGCTGGAAGCCGAATTGTCGAAGGTCGGCGCGCGTGTCACCGCGACCGCCGACGCGCTGCAGATCGTCCCAGGGCCGCTGCGGGCAGCGGATATCGAGTCCTACGAGGATCACCGCATGGCCACCGCCGGCGCCCTGCTGGGCCTGGCCATCGACGGGGTGCGCGTGCAGAACATCGCCACCACCGCGAAGACCATGCCCGACTTCCCGCAGTTGTGGAGCGCCATGGCCGCTACCGCAAAGGGCCAGGGCTGATGCGCTACTCCGACTACGACGAGTCCTCGGTGCGCGTGCGCCCGAACAAGAAGGGCAGCCGTCCGCGCACCAAGGACCGACCGGCCCACGAGCAGGCCGTGATCGGCCGCATCATCACCGTGGACCGCGGCCGCTACACCGCGATCGTCGACGAGGACACCGCCACCGAGCGCATCGTCATCGCCGCCCGCGCCCGCGAGCTGCGCCGCCAGGCGATCGTGCCAGGGGACCTGGTGGGACTGGTCGGCGACACCTCCGGCAAGCCCGACACCCTGGCCCGGCTGGTGCGCATCGAACAGCGCAGCACCCTGCTGCGCCGCAGCGCCGATGACACCGACGCCACCGAGCGCGTGGTCGTGGCCAATGTGGACAAGCTGGTCATCGTCGTCGCCGCCGCGAACCCCGAGCCGCGCACCGGCTTCGTGGACCGCGCGCTGGTCGCCGCCTACGACGCCGGCATCCAGCCGGTGCTCTGCGTGACCAAGGCCGATGTGAAGGACCCGGCCGAGTTCCTCACCCACTACGAGGGGCTGGACTTCCCCGTGGTCATCTCCCGCACCACCGCGGCCGAGGCCTCGGGCATCGACGCCCGCAGCGCCGACGGCTCCAGCGCCCGGCTGGATGCCGGTGCCCTGGCCGAACTTGAACAGATCCTCTCGGGCTGCGTCTCAGTGGTCCTGGGCCACTCCGGGGTGGGCAAGTCCACCCTGGTCAACGCCCTGACCGGGTCGACCCGCGCCACCGGGCACGTCAACGCGGTCACCGGCCGCGGACGGCACACCTCCTCGAACGCGCTGGCCCTGCGCCTGGGCGACACCCCTGGCTCCTGGCTGATCGACACCCCGGGCATCCGCTCCTTCGGGCTGGGGCTGGTGGATCCGGACAATATCCTGGCCGCCTTCGAGGACCTGGCCGAGATCGCCACCGGCTGCCCGCGCGGCTGCACCCATGCGGCCGGCGAGGCCGGCTGCGCGCTGGAAGCCTGGGCCGCCGAGTCCGAAGGCAGCCAGGCGGCCAACCGCCTGGCCTCCTACCGCCGGCTGGTCACCACCGAGGAAACCACGCACGAAAAGGAGCTCGGCGCGCAGTAGCCGCCGCATAACCATGGCTGAATACACCCTGCAGCAAGATCTCGACTTCGCCCTGGCATTGGCCGACAAGGTCGACGCCTTCACCCTGGCCCGCTACGGCTCCAACGACCTGGTGGTCGAATCCAAGCCGGACATGACTCCGGTCTCCGATGCCGATCGCGGCGCCGAGCAGCTGATCCTGGCCGAACTGGCAGCCCACCGCCCCGGCGACTCGGTGCTCGGCGAGGAGTTCGGCGTGCACGGGGACTCGGCCCGGCGCTGGGTCATCGACCCGATCGACGGGACGAAGAACTTCGTGCGCCGCGTGCCGGTGTGGGCCACGCTGATCGCGCTGCTCATCGACGACGAGCCGGTGCTCGGCGTCATCTCCGCTCCGGCGATGACCCGCCGCTGGCATGCGGCCACCGGCCTGGGCGCCTACGTCAGCGAACCGGGCACCGTCCCCGGGGCCACCGCCACCCGCCGCCTCGCCGTCTCCTCGGTCAGCGCGCTGGAAGACTCCTCGCTGTCCTACGCCTCGCTGAACGGCTGGAAGGACGCCGGCAAGCTCGACGGCCTGCTGGAGCTGCTGGGCGCCGCCTGGCGCACCCGCGGCTACGGGGATTTCCTCTCCTACGCGCTGGTGGCCGAAGGCGCGGTCGATGCCGCCTTCGAACCCGAGCTGGAACTCTACGACATGGCCGCGCTGGTGCCGGTGGTGCGCGAGGCCGGGGGCCGCTTCACCTCGGTGGCCGGGGCGGAAGGCTGCCATGGCGGCAACGCGCTGGCCAGCAACGGCAAGCTGCACGAGGCAATCCTGCCCTACCTGAACCGCAGCTAGGCGCCGGGACGATCATGGCACCTGCACGCCGCGGACCGGCCGGCCTGACCACCAGCGAAGAGGACTACCTCAAGGCGCTGTACGCGCTCACCGAATGGGAAGACGCCGAAGTCGGCACCGGTGCGCTGGCCGACCAGCTGGGCCTGTCCCCCGCCTCGGCCACCGCCATGGTGCAAAAGCTCGCCTCCAAGTCGCTGGTCCACCATGTGCCGCGCGGGGCGATTACGCTCAGCGAGACCGGGCGGCGCGAGGCGCTGCGCATGGTACGCCGCCACCGGCTGCTGGAGACCTTCCTGCGCGACGAGCTGGGCTACGGCTGGGACGAGGTCCACGACGAGGCTGAGGCCCTGGAGCACACCGTCACCGACCGGTTCATCAACGCCCTGGACGCCCGGCTGGGCCACCCGCGCCATGACCCGCACGGCGATGCGATCCCCAGCGCCGACGGGGTGCTGCCGGTTTCTGCCGCGATCCGGCTGGACCGCTTTACCGGAAGCAGAGCGGTCATCGACCGGATCAGCGACGAGGACCCGCAGTTCCTGCGCCGTGCCGCCGCCCAGGGCCTGGTGCCCGGAGCGGGGATCGAGATGCCGCATCAGCTGGATTTCATCGAGGCCTCGCTGATCTGGGTGCGCAAGGCCTAGCTGCGGGCTGTGCGAGAATGAAGAACAGCCCAAGACCCCAGGGAGGCCGGATGGAGCAGCGACCGATCATTCTCGGCGTACCCGACCGGTTCGATCCCCACGTGCTGGCCACTGCCGCGCAATTGGCTGGCGCACTGGGCACCGGGCTGCTATGCGTGCATGTCGATGCCACCGGCTACCCGCTCGAAGAACTGCCCGACGGCACCGTACGCAGCGCACCGCTGGATCCCGAATCCGGTGAGGAAGCCATCGTCCGCTTCCCGCAGGAGCTGCTGCTCCAGCTCGAGGCCCAGCTTGCGGGCACGGAAGTCCACTGGCAGGCGCACGCCACCGCTGGCGGGCCAGGGCAGCAGCTGGCGCGGCTTGCCGTGCGGCATGATGCGGCGCTGATCGTGCTCGGAGTCCGCCAGCGATCCATGGCCAACGTCATCCGCGAGCTGCTCAACGGCTCCGTGGCGTTGCATCTGACGCACCGCCAGCGCCATCCGGTGCTTCTGGTCCCGCCACTCCCCGCCCGCCGAGCAGAACAGATCCAGAGTTCATGACCCCTCCGCCATCGCGCAGCGCGCAGAACACCGTGCCGCCTTCTTCCCTGGCCCCGGGTTCCCTGCTGCTGGTGTTCCTTGGCGGCGCCGCCGGGACAGCCGTCCGGCAAGGACTGGGCCTGCTGCTGCCTTCCGCTGGCGGTTTCCCGATCGCGATTTTCGCCGCCAACATGCTGGGAGCCTTCCTACTCGGCCTGCTGCTGGAGGCGCTGTCGCACGGCGGCGGCAGCGAGGGACGGCACCGCCGGCTGCGCTTGCTGCTGGGCACCGGTTTCATGGGCGGCTTCACCACCTACAGTGCGCTGGCCACCGACAGCATGCTGCTGTTCTCATCCAGTGCGGTGCTCCCGGCGCTGGCCTATGCTCTGCCCACGGTGATCTGCGGCGCTTTGGCTACCTGGTGCGGCATTGCCCTCGCGGCGAGGCGTGCGGCCCGAACAGCGGGAGGAGCCCGGTAGTGCTCTCCCCCGGCTTGTTTTTCACGGTTGCGCTCTGCGGCGGCTTTGGCGCCTGCCTGCGTTTCGTGCTTGATGCCCTGATCAGGCGGTGGCTTCCCGCCCCTCTGCCTTGGGGGACGATCCTGGTCAACCTCTCAGGCTCCTTCGCCCTTGGCGTGCTGACCGGGCTGCTGGCCCAGCAGCTGCTGTCCGCGCAATGGCTGGCGGCCATTGGTACGGGACTGCTCGGCGGCTACACGACGTTTTCCACGGCCAGCTTCGAAACGGTCCGGCTGCTGCAGTCAGGCCGCATCGCGGCGAGCCTGGCCAACGCCCTGGGCACGCTGGTTGGAGCCGTGCTTGCCGCGTGGCTCGGCTTCCAGCTGGCTGGGCTCTTCTAGCCGGAAACGGCACATGCCAAGCCGGAAGGCTTGGCATGTGCCGTTCGCTAGCGTGCTGCGCGGCGTCCCTTGGGTGCGCCCGTCCGGGCCCGGTTGGGAAGGTCCTTCGGCGGCCGCTTGGTGCGATCGTGCGGAACTACGTACCCTCCGGTGGCGATGACCAATATGGCGCTGATACCGGTCAACGAGAGCATCGCAATCGCCCAGATCTGGGACTGGTCATAGAAGGAATGGTCGACGCTCAGCCAAAGCACGTAGGCGCCGATGAGGTAGATGATATGGATCAAGAGCAGGCGCATCCGCAGCCGCAGCTTGATGACTGCCTTCGGTGAGAAGAAGATCGACCACAGGATCAGCAGCGGAATGACCACGACGAGGATTGCTGGAATGGTCGGCCAGGGGATGAAGGCGATAGCTGCGAGTGCCGCCGCGAACAGCAGCCCGACTTCCAAGAGGAAAGCCACTGCGGCATAGGTTGCTGAGAGGAAAGGCGATACCCGCTGGGAACTTTTTTTACCCATCGACTTCAATCTCACTCCGTTTCTGCACGCGGCATTTCAAAGCCTTCGACTTTCATCTCAAGTCTATGTGCAAATTCTCCATCCCGCGAACAGGCTCGCGATGCGGCGGCTGACTTCAAGGCAAACAAAAAGCTCCGGATCCAAGCTTGTGGGCTTGGATCCGGAGCCGGAAATTGTGGAGATGGGGAGAATTGAACTCCCGTCCGATGTGGTGTTGCCAGGTCTTCTCCGGGCGCAGTTTGCTGTGGATTTTCTCTGCCCCAACCATCACGCAAACAAGTGGTTGATCCGGGCACAGTTGCCTGAATGTGTACCCAGCAGCGGCAACAACTGCTGAATACATTGGCTATCTAAATGACGTTAGGAACAGGGGCGATAGCGTCCCCTGGCTAACGGACTGTCTGGCTGCTTAGGCAGCGAGAGCGAAGTCAGTGCGCTTTGATTCGGCACTTATTGGTTTGCAAAGAGCGTTTACGAGATAACTTTGCGTCCTCGGCCCGCTTCATCTGTCGCGACTCACACCGTCGAAACCGATCATCCCCGTATTTTGTTGTCAGTCCCGGTTTCCCGGGTGCAACCACACCCTAGGGCGTGTTCATCAATCATAGCGCATCACGCCGGGTTGCCCCAATGCGAAATGCGCCACAACCTCTGCTTACGCGTTGCCGCGGTTGCGTTCGCGCATGGCACGCAATGCTTCGCGGTTATCCTGCTTTTCGCGCAGGGCCTGCCGCTTGTCGTACTCGCGCTTACCGCGGGCGACACCGATTTCCAGCTTCGCCCGACCCGATTTGAAGTACAAGCTCAGCGGTACGACAGTCAGGCCGGCTTCGCCGATCTTGCGCTCGATCTTGAGCAGTTCCTGGCGGTGCAGCAAGAGCTTTCGCCGACGACGAGCCGCATGATTGGTCCACGATCCGTTTAGGTACTCGGGAATGTAGACATTCTCGATGTACAGCTCACCGCGGTAGAACTGGCCGAAACCGTCAACGAGCGAAGCTTTGCCTTCGCGCAGCGACTTCACTTCGGTACCGGTGAGCACCATGCCAGCTTCGAAGGTGTCGAGGATTTCAAAATCGTGGCGCGCCTTGCGGTTGCTCGCGATGACTCGATCTTCTTGGTTCTTCTTAGCCACGTTACTCCTTGCATGTCGCGGGCGGATTCCCGCGCACAGACTACAAGTCTAGCGCTAGAGAAGTCCCAATGGGTTCACATGTGATCCATTGATGATCGTTTCGAAGTGCAGATGGCAGCCAGTCGAATTGCCGGTGGTGCCAACGTAGCCGATGACCTGGCCCTGCTTCACATGCTGGCCGACACTGACCGCGATGCGGGACATATGGTGGTAGTTGGTGGCCAGGGCCTTGCCCTTGATGACTCCATGCGAAATGGTGACCTTGTTGCCCGAGGATCCACCCCACCCGGCCATCCAGACTTCGCCGGATGCTGCCGCCGTGATGGGCGAGCCGCACTGGCCGCCGAAGCCCCAGTCGATACCCGCGTGCACATAGCCGCCGCGGCCACCGTAATCGATGGTTCCGGCTGGCGTTGGGCGCCATCCGAAGGTCGAGGTCAAACGGTTGCTGGTGGTCGGCTTAATCAATCCCCAGCTGCTTGGCTCGGCGTAGTCCGAAGACTTCGGCTGGGATTTCGGTGCAACGTAGGGCTTCTTCTTGTAGGTTCTTTTCTCCGCTCGGGCTTCGGCAGCCTTGCGCTCCTGCGCAGCCTCGTAGGCGGCCTTTTCCTCAGCGATGCGCTTTCGCTCGGCCGCTGCTTCGCGACGCGCCTTTTCTTCTGCCTTGCGCTTGCGCTCGGCGGCTTCCCGGATCAGGCGCTCCTGGCGTTCCTTGATCTGCTGATTGACCGCAGCGTATTCCTTCTGCTGCGATTCCAGCTTCGCCTGGATGCGTGGCTTCTGCGCTTCGAGTTCGGCGCTGAGCGCTTCGGTGCTGGCTACCAGTGCATCCAGCTCGTTCTTGGCGTTCTGCGCAGCATCTCGCGCTGCCTGCTCCTGCGCCAAAGCTTCCTCTGCCTGGGCTTTCAGCGAGGAGATTTCCTTCTCCACGGCAACCAGGCGAAGCTTGTTGCTTTCGTTATTGGCCTGTTCCTGGGCCAAATCGTTGTATGCGGCATTCTGGGATTCCATGGCACGATTGGCCATGTCCAGGCCGTCGGCCATCTTGGTTGCCGAATCCATGTTGAGGATCATGTCCAGCCCGCCCGAGACACCGCCGCGCTTATAGGCTTCCGCGGCGATCTGCGCCATCGCGTCCTCCGCTTCGGACAGCTTCGCAGCGTTTTCTTCGATCTGCTGGGCCACTTCATCACGAGTCGCCTGCGCGCTGATCAAGCGGTTATTCAGATCGGAGAGGGTGGCCTGGGCATTGGCTACGCGGCTTTGCGCGTCAGCCAATGCCTGCTGGGCAATGGGTACCTGCGCCTGCTGGTCACGCAATTTCTTGTCGGTTTCCTGGATGTCGGCATCCAGGAATTCCATGTCGGTCTCGAGGTTTTCGATGTTCTTCTCGACCTGAGCTTTCTTGTCGTCCAGCTCGTCAGCGACCACAAGGCCTGCTGGCAGAGTGAGCGCAAGAGCCATAGCTCCACCGATAGAGGCGCGTAAGAATTTACGTCGCACGGCGTTCGACAGCATAAAGCTCCTTTAAGAAATTGCGTACTTCAGTTCAAGCCTAGATAACGTTTCGGCTAAACCTTCAGGTAACGCTTCAACGTTACCACTGATGAAATTGTGGCCAAAACGATACCAATAATCAAGAGTATCGGAGCAACTAGCCATATTTCGGTGGTAGAGATGAACGCTACACCGACGTTTTCGTTGGCCAACTTGTCCTCAACGAGGAACTTCAGCAGCAACCACAGGGTGCCCGAAGCCAGCAGGCCGCCAATCAGCGACGCGATCACGCCTTCGATGATGAATGGCAATTGAATCGTTGCTTTCGAAGCGCCGACCAGCCGCATGATGGTTGTTTCGAGCCGCCGGTGCATGGCCGAGAGCTGAATGGTCGTCCCGGTAAGCAGCACCGCGCAAACAATCATCACGATTGCCACGACGGCGGCGGCAGCGGAAGCCACGCGCACCAACTGGAATACCTTTTCAAGCAGTTCGCGTTGGTCGATTACCGAGTCAACGCCTTCAACGGTGGAGAACGCTTCGTTGATCACCGGATACTTTTCCGGATCAACGAGTGCGACGCGGAAGGATTCGGGAAGTTGTTCTGCAGTGACCTGGTCGACCAACGCGGAGTTCTCGTATTGGTCAAGGAAGTTCTCGTACGCCTGTTCCTTGGATTCGTAGGCGAATTCCTTGATGTATGGGGCGAGCTGCTCGGACTTGAGCATCTCCTCGATGTTCTGCCGCTGTTCCTCGGTGACCGCACTGCCGGCACAGTTCGGCGAGGTGCTCGTGTCATCGCAGAGGTACACCGCGACTTCCATGCGGTCGTACCAGTAGCCCTTCATCTGGTTGATCTGGAGCTGAAGCAATACCGAAGCGCCAACGAAGGTCAACGATACGAAGGTCACCAGCACCACGGAAACAACCATGACGACGTTTTGCCGCAGGCCCTTCGCCGCTTCGCGGAGAATAAATCCTAGTCTCACTGGTCCTCGTCTTTCTTATCCTCGGCAACCTGCGATTCTTCGTCGTACTCCACGGCCGAATCGCCGACGAGCAGTTCACGCGAGCCGTCCTGGTTCACCACAGTGGTCATCGGCGTGTACTGGCCATCAATTTCATCGCGGATGACTCGTCCGCGTTTCAGTTCAATAACGCGGTGGCGGTATTCGCTCACCAGCTCGTGCGCGTGCGTAGCCATCAGGACGGTCGTGCCGTTCTGGTTGATGCGATTGAGCACGTTCATCACTTCGATGCTGTTCTTGCGGTCAAGGTTGCCAGTAGGCTCATCGGCCAGCAGGATCGACGGCCTGTTCACAATGGCGCGGGCAATGCCAACGCGTTGCTGCTCGCCACCGGAAAGCTCGGTTGGCTTGCGGCGTGCTTTGTCTTCGAGGCCGACCATTTTCAATGCGTCCGGCACTCGCTCGCGGATCTGGGCACGGGAGGCACCGATGACTTCCATGGCGAACGCGACGTTGTCGAAGACCGTACGCTCACGCAAGAGGCGGAAGTCCTGGAAAACGAACCCAATGTCGCGGCGCAGCTTGGGCACACGACGGCTCGGTATGCGGTTGAGGTTCTGTCCGGCTACGTAGACGGATCCGTCGGTGGAGCGCTTTTCGCGCAGCACCAAGCTGAGGAAGGTCGACTTACCCGAACCGGATTCACCAACCAGGAAGGCGAATTCGCCACGGTCTATCTCGATGCTTACCTCGTCCAAAGCCGCATTCTGCTGCTTCGGCTCGTAAACCATCGAGACGTTTTCGAATTTAATCATGTCTTCAATCGCTAGTCTTCGTCGGGGCGCGACCCACGAACACCAATCTCGAGATCAAACGTCTATTGATGCGCCAGTCTTCCAAACACTATCGGTGCAAGGTTGCGAACCAGCCGAAATATAAGGCGTGTTGCAAGATTCATGCCGTACGTCCAGCTAACGCGAAGTGCGCAGCTTCGGCATGACTAGCTGTAATTGGCGCAGCAGGATCCGCAACGGTGATGATGCTTACACCCTGCATGACAGAAGCGTCCACCGCGGTCAGTGTCAGCGAGACCGCCTACTTGCTTGGTCGGCGTTGTCCTGCACGCCAGCGGATGCCTGCATCGATGAAATCGTCGATTTCACCGTCAAGCACCGCCTGGGTGTTGCCCACTTCATGTTCGGTTCGCAGGTCCTTGACCATTTGATACGGGTTGAGCACGTAGGAGCGCATTTGGTCACCCCAAGATGCCTTCACATCGCCGGCGAGTTCCTTCTTCTGCGCGTCCTCCTGCTCCTTCTTCAAGAGCAGCAAGCGCGACTGCAGAACTCGAAGCGCGGCAGCACGGTTCTGGATCTGCGATTTCTCGTTCTGCATCGAGACGACGACGCCGGTAGGAATATGCGTCATGCGTACCGCCGAGTCGGTGGTGTTGACGCTCTGGCCGCCAGGCCCCGAGGAGCGGAACACGTCCACGCGGATTTCAGATTCCGGGATTTCGATAGTGTCGGTCTGCTCAATCAGCGGCACAACTTCCACGGCCGCAAACGATGTCTGGCGACGACCCTGATTATCGAATGGCGAGATGCGCACCAGGCGGTGGGTACCGGCTTCTACGGAGAGCGTGCCGAAGGCATACGGGGCATCAATTTCAAAGGTTGCCGATTTGAGGCCGGCTTCTTCGGCGTACGACGTGTCCATGACAGTGGCCTTGTATCCACGGCGTTCAGCCCAACGCAGGTACATGCGCAGGAGCATCTCCGCGAAGTCCGCGGCATCAACACCGCCAGCACCGGAGCGAATCGTGACAACCGCACCTCGGGCATCGAATTCGCCGTTGAGGAGGGTAACTATCTCGAGTTCAGCGAGGGCCTTCTGGATGCTGGTGAGCTCCTTGTCCGCTTCATCCAGCGTATCGTCGTCTTCTTCGAGCTCGGCAAGCTCAACCAGGACTTCCAAATCATCGATTCGCGTCTGCAGCCGAGTCAGCCGTTCCAGCTCGGACTGGCGATGGGATAGCTTGCTGGTGACGATTTGAGCAGCGGCCGGATCATCCCAGAGGTTGGGAGCGCCCGCTTCTTCCGAGAGGACTGCGATGTCAGCTTTGATCTGCTCGACATCGCTCACGTCTTCAATTGCGGAGAATGTAGAACGCAGTGAGCGGATTTCAGCGGAGAAGTCAGTTTTTGCCATGGTCTTCTAAGACTACGTCATTTGGCCACTGTTCATTGAGTCCGGCGGCCAACGTGGTGATTACCTGCTCAATACGGTTCGAGCGGATGATTCGACTGATATCGGCACTCCACCGGGAACAAGCCACCCTACTATCGGCGGTTGCACCGAACCGCTCAACTGGAGATTCGCACCTTGGCCATCGGGCATGATCTGGACCCGGCCGATTCGCAGATTCTCGACCCGGCCGGCCGCACCAACATCTGAAAGGTACTGCTGCACTGCTTGCTGCACGCGTTGCTGGTCCAGCTGGATCCTTGGGTTGCCGTTGTCCGCAAGGAACTCGAATTCGTCTACGGCAGCAACGACCGCTCCGTCGGCAATTGACAACAGCTGACGCGCTTTGAGGTTGACGGCGCTGGCTGCCAGCACCACGGAGATGGTCAGCAATGTGATGGCGCACAGGCCGATTGCCAGCACCAAGGATTGCCCATCTTCATTCCGCAGATTCCGGACAGCACGCTGCGGCCTAGCCAAATCGATCAGTCCTTTGCGACGCGGAGGAATCCACGGTGAATGCGGACGCCTCGACCCATTCGGATACGAAAGGCAGCGGGACATCCAAGGCTACGGTCACGGTGACGACACTGCCCGGGCTCAAGCATTCCATTTCGCAACGAATTGAAGTGCGGGCGTTGCGATACCCAAAATTGTGCATGGTTCTTCGCACAACAGCGTGTGCATCGTTCCTCGCCTGCACAGGGTCTTCTGCGGCGGCAAAGACCTTGGCGGCATGATCGGCAGCACCAACCACGGCATAGCTGCCTCCTTGAAGCTGGCCGGCGGCCAGTATCAAGTACACCAGGGGAATCAGCAAGACGGTTGAAGCAAAAACGAATTCCACTACCGCACTTCCACGATCTTCATCCCGAATTCTGCGATGCATGGCGGTAGCCAGATTCTTGGCCCTACCCATAACGCACCGCCTCTCCTTCCACGTGCAAGTCCCACCCATTGGGCAAGAGCCCGATCAATGGCACTCGGGTGCTGACCGATACGGTAACCAACTGGCTGTCCCCTACTGGAGTGGTGCTCACGGCAATGTCACGGGCGAATCCACCATGCAAGCTTTCGGTGATCAATGTCCGGGTTCTGCCTTGGGCATCGGCCGCTGAACGATTGGCCAGTGCACCGTAGTGGGCGCCGTTGGAAGCCGCGTCAATCAGCGTATTGCGCACATGCAGAACCAGCGCGAGTTGGACAAGCGTCATTGCGATCACCACAAGCAACGTTGTCACCATGACAAATTCCGCTACAGCAGACCCGCGCTCGCTGCGCGTGGACTCCGACGAACTCGGAGATCCAGATAACCGCGCGCCGGAGCTCATGAACGGTTATCCCAATCCGGAAACTCGATCGATGGCCTGGTTGAACAGGTCCTGCAGCCTAGGTCCTGCGATGGCCAGCAACGCGGCGACCAGCAAAGCAGACATGAGCGTGATCATGACCCACCCCGGAACGTCGCCTCTGCTATCCCTGAGTTTCGGAGAAAGCTTATGAATGAGTAGTTCACCGGCTGCGATGATCTGCATTGCCAGTTTGAGCATCATTTGTTGTACGTGGTTCATGACAGCCCTTCCAACGTGCTAAAAGAATTCAAAGTGAGAGGTTCAAGATTTTCTATGCACCGTTCAGTAGCTCATCTCCAATAACGCTAGGCCGGGGAATACGGCAAAAACGATCGTGAGCGGCAGAATGCCGAATACCACCGGGATAAGCATGGAAATTTCACGTTTTCCGGCAACTTCCATAAGTTCGCGTTTCGACGCATCGCGAACATCCTGTGCCTGGTCTCTGAGCACCTGTGCCAAGGGCGTGCCCCGCTCTGTGGCGACAACGATCGCATCGACAAAGCGCGTCATCGCCCCGACTTGCATCCGGTCAGACATATTCTGCATAGCTTGGACCATCGGCGTACCTGCGTGAATGTCGTTCAAGGTCTTCGTGAATTCCTCGCCGATCACTCCATGGCAGATTCGAGAGATTCTCTCGATTGCTCCCGTTGTGGATTCGCCCGCGCCGACAGTTAGCGCCAGCACCTCGGCCACGGTGGGGAATTGAGTCAATATTTTTCTAGACCGCCGGTGGATCTGTTCGCCAAGCCACCAACCACGCAATGCGTAGCCCGAAATTCCGAAACCCATGACAACCAGCACTGACAAGAACAAAGAAACTTGATACTGGACGGCAGCAAGAGCCATGAATGCAGAACCTGCTACCAAACCTGCCAAAGCATAAACAATTTCCTGGGACCGATAGTCAACGAGGCTCATGTCCAATCCTGCAGCGTTCAGGCGCTTTCGGAGCGTACCGGCAGAAGGACTGTGCAAGCTAGCCAGCTTCTTGATTTGCTGCAGCATGGGGGCAGCTAGCTGGCCCAAAGCCGAGTGCCCGGAGTCCGAGTGCCAGGAGTCTTCAAGCATGCGCGAGCTTCGAACGCCAACACGGACGTGCGGCGCAATACGATCAGCGAAGGCCATTCTGCGCCAGCCCGGCAGGTTCACGAAGACCAGCCATAGTCCCAGACCAAGTCCCAAACCGCAAAGCGCCGCCCATGACGTATAGCTGCTCATGCCAGCACTCGTTCTTCTACTGGCAAGGTACCGAGCCGGAGCATGATTCGATAGCAGACGAACGAAACCACCACGCCGAGGCCGAGCACGATCACTCCCCCGAATGTCATATACGCATCTTTCGCAGCTTCCTGGGTGCCCAGGACCAGCAGCAAGATCCACGGCGCCGCAACGGCCAGACGTGCTGCTGAAACAATCCAAGATTGCCTGGCCGCGAGTTCTCCTCGTGTTCTCACGTCATCTCGCAGGAATGCCGACAACGTTGTGAGCGTATGGCCCAAGTCGGTGCCTCCGACCTCACGGGTGATGCGCAGTGTCGTGAGAATTTTGTCAGCTACCGGATCTGCCAATCGTTCGCCCAGCTGGTCCAATGCCACGGAGAAGTTCGCGGTGGCTCGATAGTCCAAGGCGAAGTCCCGGAATAGAGGCCGCAATACGTCCGGTCCCACAACTGCCAACTGGCTCAAGGCTTCAGGAAGCGAGAGACCTGCCCGGATGGCGCTTCGCAAGTGGTCAACCACTTCGGGCCATTGCTCTTGCAACGCCGCGTGGCGTTTAGCCGCCTGATGGCGCAGATAGACCCATGGTGCAAATGACCCAAAGAGGCAAAACACGACGGCGAAGAGCCACGACGCGGTGAGTCCCAAGGTCACCAACGCGAAAGTCAGCCCGCAGACCACGCAAATTGCGATGAATTTTGCCGGCGCCAGATTGCTCATGCCCGCATGGAGCAATGCGTTCTTGATCGCCGAGCTGCGTTTAGGCGATTTCTCCCACGGGGCAAACAGCAACCAGTCGACCATGAGGGCAATGCCCAGCCCGCCGAGGAAAGCAAAGAAAGCAACCACCGCTACACCGCCATCAATTCGGCAATATTGATGCCAGCTACATCGAACTTTTCATGCGACCAATCAGCGCCCCTGGCCGGTTGCAGGCGATCGGCCTGGCGTTCGAAAAGCGTCGAGGACTCAATTTGCCCCTCCTCCACGCGATTGCGCACACTGAGAATTTCGTTGACGTAGCGATGGCCCTGGGGGCTTCGTACGCAATGGACAACTAGGTCAATGCATGCGGCTACCGTCTTGATGGTGAAGTCGCTGGTGATGTTCGGTCCTGCAAGCAGGGGCAAGGTGCAAATTTTCGTGATCGCGTCACGGGCAGAATTCGCATGCAAGGTGCACAGCCCCGCGATTCCCGAGTTCAACGCAATCAGCATATCCAAGGACTCTGCTTCGCGAACCTCGCCGACAATGATGCGTTCAGGGCGCATGCGCAGAGCTTCCTTGACCAATCGGCGCATGGTGATTTCGCCAGTTCCTTCAAGATTGGCGAGACGAGTTTGCATCGCAACGACATCCCGTAGCGAGAGATTGAGCTCGAAAATTTCCTCGATGGTGATGATTCGTTCCCTGCGGCCGATCGCTGATGCCAAGCAGTTGAGCATTGTGGTTTTGCCGGCCTGGGTAGGTCCAGTCACGATGACATTAAGACCTGCGCCGATGGCGGTGGAAAGGAACCTCGCCGCTTGCTCGCTCAATGATCCAAGCTCGACCAGGTCTTCAAGCTTTCCTGCGCGTGCTATGAACTTGCGAATGTTGATGGCCCAATGCTCATGGGTGATATCCGGAATCACGACGTGCAGACGAGACCCATCGGGCAACTGGCAGTCGACAAATGGTTGGGAAAGATCCAGGCGCCTGCCAGAGGACTTGAGCATCCGTTCTACCAGGGCTGCAATTTCGGCCGATTCCATGCGGATGTGGGTCAGTTCGCTTTGGCCGCCCCTGGCGCAAAAAATTTGATGCGGCGAATTGACCCAAATTTCCTCGACAGAAGGATCATCCAGCAGGGGTTGCAACGGCCCAAAACCGGACACGTTGTCGAAAACTGAACGTTGGGCGGCCTCTAGCGATCCAAGTGAAGGCACAGCTCCAAGCAATGCGCGTTCGTCGTAGTCTCTGATGACTTCGTCTATTAAGGCCCGGATCATCGCTGGCTGCTTGGCTGGGTCCAATCCGCGACGCCGGACCAGCTCCCGTACTTCGTCTTCGACAATGGACAGCGCATCCACCACTGGCTCCTTTGGCTTTCCTGTTGGAGAATCCCGAAGTCGGGGACCATCGGCGAGCGCGTCGTCGGTGCAGCATACCTATTCGTATGACAAGGGATGCTATCTGCAGCGGCGACCGCTTTCAAGAGGTTGCTGCAGTTGTGGATAGTTCTTAATTCTTTCTCCACAAAGGGATTTATATTTCCCGATGCCGACCAAATTGCTGGTTTTGATGGGAAAGGCTACTTTCCATCACCTTCTGGAGGGCTCATGGTCCGCTATGAATTGCTTCTGGTTTCCCGAAAATTCCAGCATCCGAGACAATTCGAACTTGTCATGTCCGGGCGAATCTCGGGCGAGCAGCTCGCCGCGCTCCTGCAGCGGAACTTCCCGGACCATCGATGGTTTGCGGGAGCAACGCGGATAGAAGAATTGGAGACTCTGTCTGCTGCCGATCGCCTCGTGCTCCATGAACTGCCCCAGCCCGCTCTCGTCTCAGGCGCCGCTGCTTCGCGCCTCAAGCTGCTAGTGCTTCGCGGCCCCGACGCTGGTGCCTGGATTCCGCTCACGAAGGGAGAGCATGCCATCGGCCGAACTGCCCCGCTCTGGTTGGAAGATCCGCTGGTTTCCAGGAATCATGCGAAGGTCATCGTGACAGCACAGGGCTTGCACATGCACGCGTGTGCCGAGCAAGAAATTGCCATGCCAGATGGAAGCCACCGCCAGTCCGTCGAGCTGGAGCAGGGATCACGCTTCCGGCTAGGCAACACCGAATTCGCCGTAGGCGATCCATTAGCTGCCGACTCCGGTCATCTGGTCTCCTCCGAACAGTTGGAAATCCAGGCACCTTCAAAGCCCGAACTGTCCCGATTGATTGCATTGGCCTTAGCCGCATTTGTTCCGATCATTTCCGGCGTCTTGCTTGCCGTGGTTACCGGTTCAATGCTCTTCCTGGTCTTGAGCGGCGTTTCTGCCCTGATGGGGCTGGTACCTGCGGGTCAGCTGGTGGTGGAACGGCGTCGGTGGAAAAGCGAAATGCAAGAGCAGCGGGCGTCCGCGATCGCCGCAAGAACGAGATACTCACCGGACCTTGGCGAAACGTTCGTAGCTGGACTGGATGCTTCGTCTTTGGGCCTGTCCTGTAACCGGATACCACCCTTGGTTTGGGGCGAGGGCCTGTGGTCTCCCCAAGAATTCTCTCGTCCTTCTCCCACGGGCGTGCGCAAGATATTTCGAGGCCTCAGAAAGACGAAGACGGATGCGCCCTGGTTTGGTCCGGTGTTCTTCCCAAGCACCCCGGGCGTCTGGCAATTGAAGACTGTGCAAGGGCAAAGTGCGGGATCGATTCTCGCCGCAGTTCTTGCGCGTTACCTCCCGGCTATACATGCCGGCCAGCTACGGCTGGTAATCGATCCCAGTATTCGCTGTCTTCCTGCGTCATTGCTCTTGATGAACAACGTCTGCATGTCCCATCTGTCCGATTCCGATGAATCGCGCTTCCTCAGGAAAGAGGCAGCCGGTCTGGCCACGCTGTACGTCACTGCCCAATCACCGCAGCCCATATCCGGCACACTGGTGCTGGGCATTTCACCGGTACTGTCCGAGTCTGTGGAGAATTGGATTGTTCCAAGCCCCGTCTGTGCGCATTTGCCCGACGAACGGCTAGTTCTTCAGAGCCTGGGCACGCTGAGCCTCGCTCGGTTCGACAAGATGGTTCAGCAATATGTGCAGCTGCCGAAGAAAGCAGCAACAGAGAATCCAGACTCAAGGCCGTCTGACTCCCGGTGCCTACGTGCACTTCTGGGTCTGGATGACCAGCAAGAGGACGTGTTCCTCGACCTTCACGAGGACGGTCCGCACGTACTGGTATGCGGCACGACTGGCTCGGGCAAGTCAGAAGCGCTCCGGCGAATCATCGCAGATTTTTCTTGCAACTATTCGCCGGCTCAGCTCGCTCTCGTGCTCATTGATTTCAAGGGTGGAGCTGGGCTCGGTGTTTATGCAGGCTTGCCCCACGTCCAGCTCTTCGCAAGCGACCTTGATGAAGCCGCGGCCCAGCGTACGTTAGAGCAATTGGAGCATGAAGTGCATCGGCGCGAAGAGCTTTTGGCGGATCACGGTTGCAGCGACATTGCCGAATATCAAGATCTCGCTGAACCAGGCCCAGTCCTGCCTCGCTTGGTAGTCGTCATTGACGAATTCCGCGTCTTCATCGAAACCCTGCCTCAAGCCAGCGCCAGAATTGATCGCTTGGCTGCGGTAGGCCGGGCTCTCGGTATCCACCTGATTCTCAGTACGCAACGACCGGCTGGCGCCTTGACCGGGCAAACCAAGGCGAACTTGAACACGACAATCGCCTTGAGGGTCAACGACCCAGGCGAATCGATCGAACTGGTTGGCTCCGTCCAAGCATCCAAATTCCTCTTCCCTGGCCAGGCGATCATCAAGAGTGCTTCCAAGCCAACTCGGTGCCTGCAATTCCATCTGGCCATCGAGCCACCTCTGCACGGCGAATTATTCGAGCGGAATCGCCAAGATCTCACCTTGCTTCCCCTGTGCCAATTCGAGAAGAGCGTTGCATCAGCAACCGGAGATCCATTGCGCGACCATGCCGCCGAGCTTTCTTCACGATGGTCAGGTACGGAGCTGCCGGCATCCGGTTTTGCCCCGGCGTTGCCATTGCCATCAGAACCATGGCCTTCGCCGCCGACTTGGGAGGGGAAGGAGCGCGGGGCTATCTGCTGCGGTATTGCAGATAACCTGCATCTGGCCCGGCTCGAGCCGCTGGTCCTCGACCCTGCCCGTTCACGATCAACGTTGATCTGCGGCCTGCCTGAAGCCGGTGCACGCACGCTATTTGCTTCCCTGGCCGATTCGACAAGAAAAATATTGTGCTTCGGTCCATCACCAGTTCCGGATGCCGCCAAGAACCTCAAAGTTGTCACCGGTGAAGATCCCTACGCCTTCTTCGAAGCTGTCGACTTCGTGGAATCCATGCCGAAGGATCCGGGATTGATCATTCTTGTACATTCACTCACCCAGTTGCAGTCCAACATCCACCCCCAGCATTTTCAACGCTTGGATGAAGCACTCGGTACGCTATTGCGTTTCGGCGGGCCTGAATCGCCAATGGTTCTTTGTTCAGTCGACCGGGACCAGAATGCCTTGAAGTCCACTGGTCTTTGCACCGAGCAATGGTTTTTCCCATTCAACGCCACCGAGTCGTTGAAGATGATCTGGCCCAAGATTCCGGCCTGTTCTCCGCTGCCTGGCCGCGGAGTCAAACTACGTTCCGGGCAACCGCCGCAAGTTTTCCAACTCACCCACGCACATTCGGCTGGCGTCGCCGATAGCGTCTGGCCGGTCCGGCCAACGGCCAGAGAGATCTTTGCAGGATCTGCGCTGCGCCCGGAAACTTTTCTGGGATTCTCGCCCTTTGATGGTGAAGCCGTGCCTCGACCAGCAGGGCAACTAGCCATTGTGCTCTGTCCCGATACGCTACAGCGCCGGCAGTTGAGCGATGTGCTCGCTTGGCGCTGGAAGGCCATGCATATTTGCGGCTTGTCGGACTTGGATCGGTTCGTCCGGGCTCTCGATGACGCCTCATCCGGGGACCGGCAGGAATTGCTCTGCGTGTACTTGGAAACCACCAGCGATTCGCGCCTGCCGCCGATCATTGAGGCACTGAAGTCCAGTGGGATCGGTGTCGTGCTATTCGTTCCACCGTCCAACAGGATCGCCTACGACTTGGGAATGAGCGTCAACGGGCTAGATGATCGCCAGGTGATTGTTGTCGAAGCCCATCATCCGCAGGATCTTCAACCGATGAACTGGCCGCCGATCCACCCGGAGATTGACCAAGGGTTCAAGGATTATTGGGCTGCCATCATCTCTAAACGAGGCAACCCTCGTGTGATTCACATTCCGTACGAATTATCTGGCGGGCTTTCAGCGATTCGGCCGGTCTCCGAGGAAAGTGGTCGTCTTCGGGGCGAAGAGCATCACCACAGTAGTTCCCGCGATCACAATGGACAGGACCGCCGCGGCCGTCACCATCGGGATGTCGGAGCTCAGGAACGAAACGGAGAGGATGAGCTGGAATAGTTGCCAAACGATGATCGGAGCACGAGTGAACGCTTTTCCCTTGAAGAAGTTAATGGCAACCGAGCCGTGCCAAACAGCAAGCAGCAAGCAAAGAGCCAGCATGAATAGCTGCCCGCCCATGTTGACTGTTCCATTGGCATCCAGGTTCAGCATGTAGCTGATGGCGTACGCCAGGGTGGCCAGTGCTTCAATCAGGACCAGCGCGGCAACCACGAAAACACTGGTTGGGCGGGACGAGGTTGTATTTTCGTTGCTCACATCAACAATTTTCGTTGACCTTCTACAGGAACTCAAACCGCAACAATTGACTTTCGATGTTGTTCGCGCCACACCACCGATAACTAGCGGATCCAGGTGCCAAATGCCATGTGAGAAAGCCCTCAGGCTTTCAGCAACTTTTCACTTCCGTGACTCTTGTTTACTTCCGCGTTACATGAAAACCTTATGTGGTTGGTTAAACGAAGTGCCCGAATGGACTTCACCGACCTTTCGAAACGCCAGAAGTTAACCACTAGGCAACCAGGAATTCATTTCACTCCTAGGTCGTTGTTGCCTGTGTGTTGATTGCCGTTGGCGTTTCAGACCCTCTCAGATTTCAAGGAGCATCAATAAGCATGGATTGGCGTAGCCGCGCGGCGTGTCTGGAAAAGGACCCGGAACTGTTTTTCCCAGTGGGAAACACCGGTCCGGCCCTGTTGCAGATCGAAGAGGCCAAGAGCGTCTGCCGTCGATGTGAAGTAACCGAAACCTGCCTGCAGTGGGCCATTGAGTCCGGCCAGGACGCAGGGGTATGGGGCGGCATGAGCGAAGATGAGCGCCGTGCCTTGAAGCGTCGCGCAGCACGAGCTCGCCGCGCTTCCTAATTGAGCTGCGCTCGAGGTAATTCTCGCAACCCGAGACGCTATACGAAATCCGCCAGCGGTCAACACCACTGGCGGATTTCGAGTTTAAACGGCAAATTGTCAGCTCACATAGGTACATTAAAGGTAGTATTCATGTTCGAAAGGATCCGTTAGTGACTCTGGCCCGCTTCGCGCGCACCGTTCAGGCAGGTGCGTCCGCAAAATGAGCCCGGCCCTGACCGACCCGAACCTGGGCAAGACGCTGGATGGCCGCTACCGGCTCGACCATCTGCTCGCCCTGGGTGGCATGTCGCGGATCTACCGCAGCATGGACAAGCGCCTGCACCGAGCCGTTGTCGTGAAGATCTTGAATGACAACTTCGCCAGCGAGTCCACGGTTCGTGAACGATTCGAATCTGAAGCTGTCATCGCCGCGAATATAACCCATCCGAATGTGGTCTCCATCCGAGATCACAACGTGAGCGACAATTTGGTGTACCTCGTGATGGAATATGTTCGCGGGCGCAATCTCGAACAGGTCATAGAGGAACGCGGGCGTTTTACACCGCGCCAGGCCCTCAGCGTCCTTGAGCAGATTTGCCGCGGCCTCAGCGCCGCGCACAGCGAGGGCATCATCCACCGGGACATGAAACCGGCCAACGTGCTGTTCTCCGATACCGGTGAAGTCAAAGTCACCGACTTCGGCTTGGCCCGTGCTGCGAGCGCCCATACCCAGTCGGCGACGCTCGTGGCAACGCTGTCCCATGTTTCTCCTGAACTGGTTTCAGGCGCGCCAGCCGATTCGCGCAGCGACATCTATGCCCTGGGCATCATGATCTATCAGATGCTGACTGGGCAATTGCCGTACACCGAAACCAATGCAGCCGCATTGATGAAACATCATCTGGACTCCCCCATGCCCCCGCCCTCGGACCTGGTTCCCGGGTTGGCCGAAGATCTCGATGAACTTGTTCGATGGTGCACCGAGAAGGATCCGGAAAAGCGTCCGCAGGATGCCTCCTTGCTGCTGGAGGAGATCATCCAGATCCGCTCCACGCTCAGCGATGCGCAATTGGATGTCGGTGCCGAGGACCTCGGCGGGATCGAAGATCTCGCGCCGCAAGCATTCGCCCAGATGCCTACGACGCTGCAGCAGCGCCTTGATGCGATGCAACGCGAGCGCGAGGAAGAACGTGAACAGCTGTGGCTGGAGCGGAATGCTGCACAGCAAGAGGCCGGCTACGAACTAGATGATGCTCCAGCCGATACTGATCGGACGACGGTCATAGCCGCGGCCGATGCCACCGAAGTCCTGGACCTTCGCGATGCGCAAGCCACCTTGGCCCAGCCTCGTGCGGCTGATCCCGGCTCGGATCCTGGAATTGCCGCGACGTCGGTGTACACCCGTCGCGATGAGTTGGGCGCAACCGAAGAACCTGGCGAAGCCAATGAATCACCGCTATCGGTCCGTGGCCAGAAGCGTGCGCAGAAGCAAGCGGCAAGGAAGTGGCGCAAGGAAGCCCAGGTGCCAACCCACCGTTTGCGCCAGCCGCGCACCGGAACGCAAAAGTTCGTCATTACCCTGATGTGGATCCTCGTCGTCGCTCTGGTGGCCGGCGCAGGATGGTTCTTCGGCCGCGGCCCCGGAACAATTATCCGCATCCCGTCATTGACCGGCATGCTCCAGTCGCAGGCAATCGCGCAGATGGACGGCCAAGGCGTTCCCGTTCGCATAGGCACCGCCTACGACGATGAGATTGCCATCGGCCGGGTGGTGGATTCGCAACCTGGAACCGGCGAAAACATCATGAAGTTCCAGGGAATCGACCTGATCGTTTCACAAGGCCCGGAGCTTTTTGCGGTTCCGGATGTTGCTGGGAATCCCCTTGAGCAGGCCACCACGGCCCTGGCCGAGGTCGGCTTCGAGGACGTTAAGACCACCGAAGCCTACTCGGAATCGGTCAAGGAGGGCGAAGTCATCAGTTCCTCGCCGGCCGCCGGTGAGAAATTGCCGAGGAAGAACATCATCACCCTTGCCATTTCCAAGGGACATGCTCCGGTCAGCGTTCCTTCGGTCATCGGCCTTGGCAAGGAGGCGGCCAAGGAGAAGCTTGAGGCGGTTGGCCTGGAACTTGAGGCGGGTAGAGCCGTCCATTCCTCGACGGTCGAAAAAGACCTCATCGCGCTCCAGGATCCAACTCAGGGGACCATCCCATATGGCAGCACCGTGACGGTAAATCTTTCGCAGGGACCAGAGTACGTCCAGATCCCGTCCGTGATTGGCATGGGCGTGGAAGAAGCCGTCGCGACGCTGGAATCCGCCGGTTTTACCGTCAAGACCCATGATGTTTTTGGCGGTTTCGGCCAAACCGTGCGCATGCAATCTCCGCTGCACCAGCAAGCTGTGCGCGGCAGCGAGATCAGCATCTACGCTTTCTAGGGCCGTTGGCGCTTCCAGTTCATAAAAAATAATCCGGTTCCCGCTTGGGGAACCGGATTACTTTTCTAGCTGCTAGCGATTGCGGCTGCGGCTCTGCAGTGCCGAGGAGACCAGGAAGGCCATTTCCAGGGACTGGCGGTGGTTCAGTCGCGGGTCGCACAGCGACTCATACAGCGAATCGAAGTCTTCTTCGCGGATCGGATCCGCGCCGCCGAGGCACTCAGCCACATCGTCGCCGGTCATCTCCACATGCAGACCGCCCGGGAAGGTGCCCAGCGAGTCGTGCACCTCGAAGAAGCCGCGGACTTCGTCCATGACATCATCGAAGTTGCGGGTCTTGTAGCCGTTCTGGCTGGTGACCGTGTTGCCGTGCATCGGGTCGGTAACCCACAGCACCTGTGCTCCTGATGCAGTGACCTTCTCCACCAGGTTCGGCAGCTTCTCGCGGATGTTCTTCGCACCCATGCGGGTGATGAAGGTCAGTCGGCCCGGCTCGCGGTTCGGATCGAGCTTGTCGATCAGCGCCAAGACATCTTCTGGATCCGTGGTTGGGCCCAGCTTCACCCCGATTGGGTTGCGCACGCGCGAAAGGAAATCAACGTGGGCGTGGTCCAGCTGGCGGGTGCGTTCGCCGATCCACAGGAAGTGGCCCGAGGTCGCGTACGGCAGGCCGGTGCGGGAGTCGGTACGGGTCAGCGCACGCTCGTAGTCCAGCAGCAAGGCTTCGTGGGAAGCGAAGAACTCGGTGCGCTTGAGCGCTTCGAAGTCTGCTCCGCAGGCATCCATGAAGCGGATGGCCGAGTCGATTTCCCCGGCCAGCTGCTCGTAGGCGGAGTGCGCCGGATTGGCCATGAAGCCGCTGTTCCAAGAGTGCACGCTGCGCAGGTCGGCGAATCCGCCCTGGGTGAAGGCGCGAATCAGGTTCAACGTGGCAGATGAGGTGTTGTAGGCCTGCACCATGCGCTTTGGATCGTGGGCACGGGACTCCGGCGTGAAATCGAAGCCGTTGACGATGTCGCCGCGGAATGCCGGCAAAGTTACACCATCTCGGGTTTCGTCATTCGAGGAGCGCGGCTTGGCGAACTGGCCAGCCATGCGCCCCATCTTGATGACCGGCATCGAGGCGCCATAGGTCAGCACGACGGCCATCTGCAAGATGGTGCGCACACGCGAGGAAATCTTGTCTGCGGTCGCGTCGGCAAAGGTTTCGGCGCAGTCGCCTCCCTGCAGCAAGAAGGCCTTGCCTTGGGCCGCCGCGGCCAGGCGTTCACGCAATACGTCGACTTCGCCGGCAAATACCAGTGGCGGACGCGAACCCAATTCCTTGATGGAGGACTGATAGTCCTTGTGCTCACGCCAGGTCGGCTGCTGGGCAATTGGCAGTTCACGCCACAAATCTAGTTGCGGATCGGTGGCGGGGCCGGCTACAGAAGAGCCGGGCAATGGGGTTCGGTTTTCTTCGCTCACCTTGCCCATTCTACGTGGCGTCGGCTCAAAGCACCGCGACGAATGTAACAACGAGCCGTAACACTGCCACTGATGCGCTGCTACTTCTCCGCTTTGCGCGGTGCGTAGATATCCACGTAGCTCTGGCCTGAGAGGACATTGATCGCCTTGCGGATTTCGTCGGCGCAGGCACGGAGCGTTTCGGGGTTCGATGGCTGGCCGCCCAGGTGCTCGAAGGTCAGCGGCTTGCCGATCTTGATGCCGACCTTTCCCGGATGCGGCAGGCTCTGGCCGATGGGCTGCACCTTGTCGGTACCGATCATCGCAATCGGTATCACCGGTGCGCCGGTCTCCAAGGCGAGCTTGGCGACACCGAGCTTGGCCCGGTACAACCGGCCATCCGGAGAACGCGTCCCTTCGGGATAGATGCCCAGCACCTGTCCCTGCTCCAGCGCCTTCTTGGCGCTGGCCAGCGAGGCCGCCGATTTCTGCCCGCCTGACCGGTCCATGGGCAGCTGGTTGATGTTGCGGAAGAACCACGCGGTGATCCGGCCTTTGATGCCGGTGCCATTGAAGTACTCGTCCTTGGCCAGGAAGATGACGGTGCGGTCCAGCGCAGCGGGGAGGAACACCGAGTCGCACACCGACAAGTGATTCGAAGCCAGGATTGCCGCGCCGGTTTCCGGCACATTGCCGATGCCCTGGATCTTGACGCGGAAGAAAATTCGGATAAGTGGCCGGACAGCGAAACGCTTGAGGAAGTCGTACAGCACGGCGGGAAAAGTCCTTCTTCTAGTTGACCAGCTACGCGGGAAGAGAAACCGCGACCTTGCTGGTCGAAGCGCACTCCGCACCATTCAATTGTGCACTACGCTCGGAGGTGTAGGCAGAATTCGGGAGGGTACCAAGATGAAAATTGATGAAGGCAATACTCCGCTCAATGAACCCGTGCGCTCCAACGCAGTGCTCTTGATCCATGGTTTTACCGGCTCCCCCGTCGCCATGCGGCCTTGGGCGGATTCCCTGGAGCTGGCCGGGTTCGACACTGACGTCCCGCTTTTGCCAGGCCACGGCACACAGTGGCAGGACATGGTCGGCCGAGGGTACGACCAGTGGATCCATGCCACCGAAGAAGCGTTCGACGAGCTCGCCAGGACCCACCAACAGGTATTCGTCGCCGGGCTATCGATGGGCGGCGCGCTGGCCCTGCACCTGGCGACCCGGCGCAACGTGGCTGGTGTGTCGCTGGTCAACCCGGGACTGGTCGTGGACTCCCGCTTGGCACCCTATACCCGTTGGCTCAAGCATGCCGTGCGCACTGTCGCCCCGATCAGCAATGACATTGCCAAGCGCGGCGTCGATGAAGGGGCCTACCCGCGCACCCCGGTAGCAGCAGTAGCCGAACTCCACGCGCTCTTTACCCAAACCCGCCGCCGCCTGGAATTGGTCAGCGCCCCGGTGCAGCTCTTCCGGTCCACCGTTGACAACGTGGTTTCGGAGCAATCGGTGCGCGAACTGGTCGCGGGCTTGAACCCGGGCACCTTGGCCGAGCACCATATGCTCCTGCACTCCAAGCATGTGGCCACGCTGGATTACGATGCCGAGCAGATCTTCCATGAATCGGCCCGCTTCTTCGCGCAGCTGGCCGCCAAGGAGCAGAAGCGGAAGGAGAAACACGCATGAATCAAGATGATGCCCATCCTTCGAACCAGCAAGACCCCCAATGGGATCAGCTGGTCGAGAATTTCCGCCAGCTCGATACCACGGCACCACGCGAACCCAGCGCCGAAGAGCGCAAGGCGCAGCTGGAGAAGCTGTTCAACACCGGACCTGCCGCGGTTCGCGGTCCACGCGACTACGAAAACGACGACACCGGCGAGGAGTTCGTTCCAGAAGCACCCGCCGCACTGGGTTCGGGCGATCCGATGCTGAATCTCGCCTGGGCTGGCGCGGCTGGCGGCCCGCTGGGGTTGCTGCTGTGCGTGCTGTTTTTCCGCTCGGCTCCGGCGTTCATTTATTTCGGTTTGGGAATCATTGCCCTGCTCGGAGTCGCATACTTGCTGAAACGTCTTCCCACTGAACGCGATCCGGGAGATGATGGGGCGCAAGTCTAGAAAACGGCTTTGAGCACGAACCACCGTAGGTTACTCTATAGTAATAAACATGTGATGCGGATTACCCGCAATTGCTAATGGGGTCACACGAAGTTTCAGGAGTTGAAGACCAGATGCGCGAATACAGCTCGCCAATTCGCATTCATTCGCCAGAGCAGTCGAACATTACCGATCTGCTACTGCGCCACGCGAATTCAGCGGCGAACCCGGCCTTGTTCTCCAAGCCGGGAGCCGACGGAACATGGAATGATGTCACTGCCTCGCAGTTCGCTGCCGATGCCCGGGCCATCGCGAAGGGCTTCATCGCCAACGGCATCGAGGCCGGCGACCGGATCGCCCTGATGGCCAAGACCCGATACGAGTGGACACTGGTCGACTTCGCCATCTGGTTCGCCGGTTGCATCACCGTTCCCATCTACGAAACTTCCTCCCCCAGCCAGGTTGCCTGGATCGTTTCGGATTCCGGCGCCAAGGCCGTGGTTGTCGAGGCCGCCGCCCAAGAAGCGGTCGTGCGCCGCGCCGCCCATCAGGAGCAGCTCGATTCCCTGGATCATGTCTGGCAGTTCGACGGCGGGCTGGACCAGCTCTCCGAAGATGGCAAGAACGTCGATGACCAGCTGCTCGAAACCCGCCGGGCAGGCGCATCCCTGGAAGATGTCGCCACAATCATCTACACCTCCGGCACGACCGGCCGCCCCAAGGGCTGCGAGCTGACCCACGGCAACTTCGTGGAGCTGGCAGAGAATGCGGTGGCTGCCTTGCCCGGTGCCGTCTACCCGGGCGCGTCAACCATCATGTTCCTGCCGCTGGCCCACGTATTCGCCCGTTTCATCTCTGTGGTCAACGTGGCTGCCGGCTGCCGCACCGGGCATACCCCGGACGTCAAGCACCTGCTCGAGGACCTGCAGTCCTTCAAGCCGAATTTCATCCTCGCCGTGCCGCGCGTCTTCGAGAAGGTCTACAACTCGGCCATGCTCAAGGCCGAGGACGGCGGCAAGGGCAAGATCTTCCACGCCGGCGTCAGCGTCGCGGTGGCGTATTCCAAGGCCACGCAGCAGGGCAAGGTTCCGCTGGCGCTGAATCTGAAGCACAAGCTCTTCGACGCCCTGCTCTACAAGAAGCTGCGCACCGCCATGGGCGGCAACATCCGCCATGCCGTCTCCGGAGGCGGCCCGCTGGGCGAACGCCTGGGCCATTTCTTCAACGGGATGGGCGTGACCATTCTGGAAGGCTACGGACTGACCGAAACCACCGCGCCGATTTCGGTCAATACGCTTGACCGCATCAAGATCGGCACCGTCGGCAAGCCGCTGCCGGGCAACGCCGTGCGCATTGCCGCTGACGGCGAGATCCTCGCCAAGGGCATCTGCGTGATGCGCGGCTACCGCAACCGCCCGGAACTCCAGGACGAGACCTTCACCGATGGCTGGTTCCACACCGGGGATATTGGCGAGCTCGACGCCGATGGATTCTTGAAGATCACCGGCCGCAAGAAGGAAATCATCGTGACCGCTGGCGGCAAGAACGTGGTTCCTGCCCTGCTCGAGGACCAGATCCGCGCCGACGCGCTGGTATCCCAATGCGTCGTCATCGGCGAGGGCCGGCCGTTCATTGCGGCCCTGGTGACCCTGGACCAGGAAGCCCTGCCAGGCTGGCTGGGCCGCCACCAGATGGACAAGGACCTGTCGCTGGAGGAGCTGTCGACCCACCCGAAGGTGCTCGAAACCGTGCAGGCGGTAATCGACAAGGCCAATGTTTCGGTCTCCAAGGCAGAAGCAATCAAGTCCTTCCGCATCGTGCCCGCTGACTTCACCGAGGAAACCGGCCATCTGACTCCCTCTATGAAGATCAAGCGTGCGGTAGTGCTCAAGGACTACGAAGCAGTGATCGATCAGATCTATTCGGCCCCCAAGCCCACTGCATAATCCAGCACAGCATGAGCCAGCTCCCACGATTCGCGAGCTGAAGCGGCCCAAGGCAACTTGAGGCCGCTTTGCTGTGTCCGGGCATAGTAGCTGCGCGGCAGGACCACGCGGCTGAACGCCGGGGCGGGATGGTTCTGGTGCTCGTGGCCGAGCACCGCGTAGATCAGGTTCGCGGCAAGCTCCTTGCGGCCGTTGGCCAGCAGCCATTCCACCAGTTCCATCAACCGGTCTTCGGATTCGGCGCTGGTATCCCCCACCGCCACCAGCACGTTCACACCGGTGAATTTGCCTTCCCTCACCGATTGCACGCGTTGCGGCCCGGCCGTGGCTACCGTGGCCTGGCACTCCAGCTCGCCGAATTGCTCGGCCAAGTGCTCGGCAATTTCGCAAAATGGCAGATGCGTGTCGAGGGTGAAGACCAGTACCGAGATGGGCAGGATCCTGGATCCCAGCTCGGCAACTTGTTGCTTCAGCTCCTCGGGCGCAGCCCCGGGCTTCGTCTTGTGTGCGCGCATCCCTGCTCCTTCAGCTAGTTGGTTCGCACGATCATTTGCGGCAGAGCGCAGGGGCCCGCAACCGTGGTCGCGAGCCCCTGCGCTCCGGGTACGGCGGGTGCTATTTCGGTTCGATGACCAGCAGCAGATCACCGCCCTGCACCTGGCTGGTGCCGTTCAGGGTTACCTGGCTGACCACGCCGCCGGTGTTGGCGGTGATGCCTGCCTCCATCTTCATGGCTTCGATGGTGGCTACCGACTGGCCGGCCTCGACCAAGTCGCCGACCTTGACGTTGACCGTCACGGCTCCGGCGAATGGTGCGGCGACATGGCCCTTGTCGTTAGGGTCGGCCTTCGGCGCGGACTTCACGGTGGATTCCACCGATTCATCGCGGACCCTGACCTGGCGGGACTGGCCGTTGAGGTTGACCACGACGGTGCGCAGGCCCTTCTCGTCAGCTTCCGACACCGATACCAGCCGGACGAGCAGTCGGACGCCGGTGCCCAGCGAGATGACATGCTCGATGCCTGGAACCAGGCCGTAGAGGTAGTCGCGGGTGTGCAGCACGGACAAATCGCCGTAGTTCTCCACCGACTTCTCGAAGTCGCGGGTTGGGCCTGCGAAGAGCAGCCGGTTCAGGGTGCCGCGGATCGTCTCCGAATCCGACTTCAGCGCCGCCGCGTCTTCCGCCGAGAGGTCCTCGATACGGGCCTTGACGTTGCGTCCCTGCAGCGCCTTCGTGCGGAATGGCTCTGGCCATCCGCCTGGAGGGTTGCCCAGCTCGCCCGAGAGGAACTGGATGACCGAATCCGGGATGTCGTAGTTCTGCGGGTTCGCTTCGAAGTCCGCGGCGGGCACGCCGGAGCCGACCAGCTGCAGGGCCAGGTCGCCGACGACCTTGGATGACGGGGTAACCTTCACCACGTTGCCGAGCATGTCGTTGACCGATGCGTACATCGACTCGATGGCTTCGAAACGCTCGCCCAGGCCCAGCGCGATGGCCTGCTGGCGCAGGTTCGAAAGCTGGCCACCTGGAATCTCATGCTGGTAGACACGGCCGGTCGGCGCCGGCAGTCCGGATTCGAATGGCTTGTACATCGCGCGCACTGCTTCCCAGTACGGTTCCAGCGACGCCACGGCATCCAGCGACAGGCCCGGATCGCGCTCGGAGAATTCCAGCGCCGCAACCAGTGCGGACGCCGAAGGCTGCGAGGTGGTGCCCGCCATGGCCGCGCTGGCCACGTCCACGGCGTCCACGCCGGCATCGATGGCAGCCATCAGGGTTGCCAGCTGGCCGCCGGAGGTGTCGTGGGTGTGCAGGTGCACCGGCAGGTCGAAGCGTTCGCGCAGCGCGGTCACCAGCTTGGTGGCAGCGGCCGGGCGCAGCAGGCCTGCCATGTCCTTGATCGCGATGATGTGCGCGCCGGCGTCGACGATCTGCTGGGCCAGGTCCAGGTAGTAGTCCAGGGTGTACAGCTTCTCTTCGGCATCCAGCAGGTTGCCGGTGTAGCAAAGGGCCACTTCGGCGACCGCGGTGCCGGTTTCGCGCACTGCCTTGATGGCCGGGGCCATCTGCGAGACATCGTTCAGCGCATCGAAGATGCGGAAGATGTCGATGCCGGCGGAGGCTGCTTCCTTCACGAACGCGTCGGTCACCTCGGTCGGGTACGGGGTGTAGCCCACGGTATTGCGCCCGCGCAGCAGCATCTGCAGCGGGATGTTCGGCAGCTCGGCGCGCAGCAGCTCCAGGCGCTTCCATGGATCCTCGCCCAGGAATCGCAGGGACACATCGTAGGTGGCACCGCCCCAGACCTCCATGGAGAACAGCTGCGGCACATTGTGCGCGTAGGCCGGAGCGGCGGCGAGCAGGTCGCGGGTACGCACGCGGGTGGCCAGCAGCGACTGGTGCGCGTCGCGGAAGGTGGTATCGGTGATCCCCACTGCCGTCGAGTCGCGCAGCGCCTTGGCAAAGCCCTCGGGGCCCAGCTCCAGCAGCTTCTGGCGCCAGCCATCAACCGGTGCGGCGGACTTCGATGGGCCGTCGAATGGCGAACGCTCCGGCTCGTCGGACTTGTCGCCCGGGAACGCGGGAAGCTTCTTGCGCGGGTCGATGCCCTCGACGCGGCTGCCATTGGGCTGGTTCACCGTGACATGGGCCAGGTAGTTCAGCGCCTTGGTGCCGCGGTCCTGGGACTCGTTGCCGGTGAGCAGATCCGGACGGGAATCGATGAAGTCGGTAGCGACATCACCGGCCAGGAACTGCGGGTCGCTGAGCACATTCTGGATGAACGGGATGTTGGTGGCCACGCCGCGCACGCGGAACTCGGCCAGCGCACGGCGGGCGCGGGCCACGGCGGTGGCGTAGTCGCGGCCGCGGCAGGTGAGCTTGACCAGCATCGAGTCGAAGTGCGGCGAGACCTCCGCGCCGGTGTAGATCGTGCCGCCATCCAGGCGCACGCCCGAGCCGCCGGCCGAACGGTACACCGTAATGGTTCCGACATCCGGACGGAAGCCGTTGGCCGGATCTTCGGTGGTGATGCGCGACTGCAGTGCCCAGCCACGCACCTGGACTGCGTCCTGGCTGATGCCCAGGTCCTTCAGCGATTCGCCGGAGGCGATGCGCATCTGCGACTGGACCAGGTCGATGTCGGTGACTTCTTCGGTCACCGTGTGCTCCACCTGGATGCGCGGGTTCATCTCGATGAAGACGTGCTGGCCGGCGCGCTCGCCCACGGTATCGACGAGGAATTCGACGGTACCGGCATTCTGGTAGCCCAGGGTCTGGGCAAACTTCACGGCGTCGCGGAACAGCGCCTGGCGGATCGACTCGTCCAGGTTCGGTGCCGGAGCGATCTCGACAACCTTCTGGTGGCGGCGCTGCAGCGAGCAGTCGCGCTCATGCAGGTGGACGATGTTGCCCTGCTCGTCGGCGAGGATCTGCACCTCGATGTGGCGCGGACGCAGCACTGCCTGCTCCAGGAAGACGGTTGGGTCGCCGAAGGCGGTGCCGGCTTCGCGCATGGCCGCGCCCATCAGTTCCGGCAGGTCTTCGCGCTTGTCGACGCGGCGCATGCCGCGCCCGCCGCCGCCGGCTACTGCCTTGACGAAGATCGGGAAGCCGATGCGATCGGCCTCGGCGATCAGGTAGTCGACGTCATCGCTTGGCTCGGAGGATTCCAGTACAGGAATGCCTGCTTCGCGGGCTGCTTTCAGTGCCGCGACCTTGTTGCCGGCCAGTTCAAGCACGTCCGCCTTTGGACCGATGAACTTGATGCCTTCTGCTTCGGCAGCGCGGGCGAGGTCGGGGTTCTCCGAGAGGAATCCGTAGCCCGGGTAAATTGCGTCCGCGCCGGCTTCTTTGGCAACGCGGATAATCTCGTCGATATCCAGGTAGGCGCGGACCGGATGGCCCTCTTCGCCGATCTGGTAGGCCTCTGCGGCCTTCTGGCGGTGGATCGAATTGCGATCTTCATGTGGGTAGACAGCAACGGTCTTTGCGCCCAGCTCGTAGCCGGCACGGAAGGCACGAATTGCAATCTCACCGCGGTTGGCGACCAAGATCTTTTCAAACATAGTGTCCCTACATCGAATCATTACACGCTGGCACAACGGCACCCTCGGGACTGTTTCCGTCAGGTGCTTGCCCGCCGCACCAGCGTGTCGGGTCTCGAAAAGCGGCAAGCATTTGCCACTTCTGTGAAATACCCTACACGGGGAATCTCCAGAACGTCCAAACATTTCATCTTGTGGTCAGACCACATGAAATAATTGGAGCTGTGAAGTTTTAATCACTAACTTGTGCCTAATGGCAAAAACTCACGTTGCAAAGTCGGAGAATCGCCGGTCGGCACACTATGATGATGAGAGACTAAAAATTCGGTGGGACGTTTAAACTAACGAACAGTGAAAGGCGTGGTCTGGTCCGTGCACGTAGTGAGCATCAGCAGCCTCAAGGGTGGCGTAGGAAAAACCTCCGTGACACTCGGATTGGCTTCAGCAGCACTTGCCGCCGGCATTCCGACTCTCGTCATTGACCTGGATCCCCATGCGGATGCCAGCACTGGCCTCGGAGTCCGGGCTAACGGAAAGCAGCCAATTGGGCAGATGCTCAAGAACGCTCGCCGTGCCCGCCTGCAGGATCAGGTTGTCGCCAGCGCCTGGCAGTCCAAGGCAGCAGAGAAGAAGTCCCGCACCCGAATTCCAGTGCTCGACGTTGCCGTTGGCGATGCCTTCACCGGAATCTACGATCGCCCTGATCTGCGCACCCGCGACCTGCGCCGCCTCTCCCAGCTCCTGAGCCGCACCAGCGGCTACCAGCTGGTGCTCATCGACTGCCCGCCATCGCTGAACGGCCTGACCCGCATGGCATGGAGCGCATCGGATCAGCTCCTGCTGGTCGCAGAACCGAGCCTGTTCTCCGTCGCCGGCACCGAGCGCACCCAGCGCGCATTGGAACTGTTCCGCCGCGAGTTCGCTCCGTCCCTGGGACCGGTGCACGTCGTCGCCAACCGGGTCCGCAAGGATTCTGCAGAGCACACCTTCCGCTTGGGCGAAATGCGCCAGATGTTCGGCGATTCCATGGTCAAGCCCGAAATTCCCGAGCACCCGGAGTGGCAGCAGATCCAGGGCGCCGCGTATTCGGTGCACCAGTGGCCTTCGAAAGCCACCGCTCCGATGCTGGCCCAGTTCGACGCCTTGCTCAAGGAAGTCATGTCTGCCGCAGGCCCGAACAACACCTAGGATCTCCGGACAATATTTGGACAAATTGGAACTTAAACTACTGGCCGGATCTTCCTTCGTGGAAGATCCGGCCAGTAGTTTAAGTATTGGTTTCCAGTCCCGGGCTTAGCCGGCGTTGCGAGCGGCCTTGGCGGCACGACGGGCAGCCAGCTCGTCTTCAGGCAGGGCCTGCTGCGCAGAGCTCTCAGATGGCAGCTGGGCCAGCGATCCTTCGACCTCGCGCCAGACGCGGCCCACGGCGATGCCGAACACGCCTTGGCCCTTCTGGACGAGGTCGATGACCTCATCCGCGCTCGTGCATTCGTAGACCGAAGCGCCATCGCTCATCAGGGTGATCTGGGCAAGATCCTCGACACCGCGTTCACGCAGATGCAAAACAGCCGAACGGATCTGCTGCAGTGATACTCCGGTGTCCAGCAACCGCTTGACGACCTTGAGCACGAGGATGTCCCGGAAGGAGTAAAGCCGGTGGCTGCCAGAGCCCTTGGCTCCGCGCACTGCTGGCTCCACCAAGCCGGTACGTGCCCAGTAGTCGAGCTGCCGGTAGGTGATGCCTGCCGCCTTGCACACAATCGGACCACGGTAGCCTGCATGCTCGTCCAGCTCAGGCAGGTCATCGGTGAAGAGCAACCCCTGGGTACTGGATTGCTTGGTGCCACCATCGACCCCATAGTGAGGTCCAGTCTGGCGAGACTCCATCCAATTGCTCCTTGCGTGTCAGCACGTTCCTAAACGAGTATCCAGGGACCGGATAAGAACCGCGCAGATGCGAGTGATGACCATCAAAATACAGCTCTATTTAAATGTCCCTATGCAAAGACGGTACGGCGATAATGCCTAATGGTCAAAGACCTTCAAGCTTAACTTTAAGGCGTGTCGCGCGAGCTTCGGGAATTACCCAATTCAAGGCCTGTATTCCGCTGAAACCAAACGTCCGATTTCTATGAGGAGAAATCCTCTGGATCAATGTTGTCCAAGAATTCCCGGAATTCCCGCATTTGCTCTTCAGGCGCTTCTTCGCCGTCTGACTCGTTTTCGATCGCCACTCCTGCTTCCTCCAGGACATCCTCGGCGCACATGATGGGGCACTGCGCGCGCACGGCCAGCGCCACCGCATCAGAGGAACGCGAATCCACGCGTTTGCCGTTGGAGAGGACGAGTTCGGCGACGAATACGGCGTTGTGCACCGAGACGATTTCGATCCGTTCAAGTTTCACGCCCATGCTTTCAATGACGCTGATCAACAGGTCGTGAGTCATCGGACGCGGCGGTGTGAGCCCTTGCTCGGACATGGCAATGGCCGAAGCCTCGGGCGCGCCAATCCACAGCGGCAGGTAGAGATTCCGCTCTGGATACTTGAGCAGCAGCAGCGGCTGATTCGCCGGCAGTTGAATACGGATCCCGGCAAACTCCAGTTCCAGCATGCTAGCCCCTTAGAGTTGTGGTTTCCTGTTGGAATTCAGCCTAGCGATCTAGTTGGGAAATAGCACGTTGCACTAGGGCTTCGTGTATTTCCAGGCACTGGCGGGAGATTTCCTGGGCCTCTTCCGCGGCACGGGCGCGGGCGGAAACTTCCGGCTTTTTCAGTTCGTTGCCGACAATCGATTCGATCAGCGAGAACTCGCGATCGGCCGCTGTGCGGAACTGCCGCAGATGGCGGGGCTCGACGCCATGACCGGCCAGCTGTACCGCCGACTTGGTGACCTTGATGCTGCTGGCGTCGAACAGGCCAGCCAACGGTTCGATCAAGCCGAACTTGATCAATTCGCCGATGAGATCCTCGCTGGCGCCGGTCAGCCCCTGCAGCTCAGCCATGGAGACCGAACGGGCCTTTCGCTCCACGGCCTCGGCCATGTCGTTGTTGACTGCCTTGGGAGCCACCGGGGCTCCCCCAGGCAATGCCGCCGGTGCTTCACCGCGGTCCACCGAGTCAAGGTGGTCCTTGATGACCTTCAAAGGCAGGTACTGGTCGCGTTGCACGGACAGGATGAAACGCAAGCGGCTCACGTCCGACGCGGAGTACTTCCGGTATCCGGCTGAGGTGCGTTGCGGGATGATCAAGCCCTTGTCTTCCAGGAAACGGATCTTGGAAGCGGTGACGCGCGGGAATTCATCCTTGAGTTCCGAGAGCACTTCGCCGATATTCAGCGCGGCCTGCCGGACGGTCTCGTGGCGTGGTGCCTCGAGTCGTGGGCTGCGGGCTGCGTCAAAGATCGGCAAAGGGTCTACACCTCGGATGTATGGATATGTCGGCGTGCTAGACGCCGGCGGACAAAACCTCGAACTCTACCAGTTTAAAGGTTGGGAACGCTTTGGTAGAAATTCAGGCGGAATTTGCCAATCTGAACTTGCACGCCGGTACTCAATGGAATTTCGTCGATGCGGTCCCCGTTGATGTAGGTGCCGTTGAGCGATCCGATGTCGCTGAGGGTGAAGCGCTCGCCAGTACGGGAGAACTTGGCGTGACGACGCGAAACGGTTACGTCATCCAGGAAGATATCGGCGTTCGGATGCCGGCCTGCGATACTCTCGTCGGTGTCCAGCAGGAAACGCGCCCCCTTGTTCGGTCCTGAATGGGCGATAAGCAGCGCAGAACCAGCCGGTAGGGCGTTAACTGCGTTTTTCTCATCTTCACTCAGGGTGTAGATGACCGAAGGTTCAGCACCCTTGTGCGCCCCAGGAAGAGCGATATTGGTCGTCTCAGAGGCAGACTCGTTGTGCGGGTCAACCGGCCGATGTTCCGACATTGTGGGGTCCTCCAGAAAATTCTGCTTACAGTTCGTGCGTGACGACCTTGTGTTCTACGTTGGCACAGTCAGTATTACCAAACTATTTACAGATTAGCCTACTCACTGCCCAAGTGATAACAGAAAGTACATATTTTCCGATGCGCCGGATGGCCAGTGTGGCATGATGCCATTAGAGAAGAAGATGCACTGGGATCGCCAACACTTCGATCTTTTCGCACAGATAAAATCGATGCAAGGCCATATCAGGAACTTTCAGGTGAATCATGACGAAAATACTGCTCAAGCGGGCATACGCAGCGCCCAGCGCCGAGGATGGCTACAGAATTCTGGTTGACAGGCTCTGGCCGCGCGGGCAAAGCAAGGCGGTGCTCCAGCTGGATCACTGGGCCAAGGGCATTGCGCCGAGCACCGAGCTGCGCAAAGGCTGGGATCATGACCCCGCCCGCTTTGATGAATTCGCGCAGCACTATCGCACCGAACTGAACCAGAATCCCGCAGTCGACGACTTCCTGGAATTACTCTCCCAGCATCAAGTGGTCACCTTCGTCTACGGAGCGAAGGATGAGCAGACTAATCACGCGGTGGTGTTGCGTGACTATCTGCTGGATCAGCTGTCTGCTCCGTAGGAGGCACGAAGCACACGCCGTCGGCGCACACCATGTCCGAAGCGGCAACGTGCTGAAGATCGAAGCTGAATTCCCCGCCCACTGTGGCACCTTTCGTCGAATAGCCCTGTCCACGTGGTACAACCCCACCAGCCCGGCAAATATTCCGGACTTGAAGCTGCGACCGACTCCAGCAAGATACCGATGGCACCGCGATATTCGCGGTGCCATCGGTATCTTGGATGCCGTCAGTCAGCGCACTGCTTAGCGCTGATCGAGCAGGATCGGTTCGAAGAAGCCGGCCAGCTCTTCGGTAGCGTCCAGCGGCAGGATGCTGGCTACGTACATGTCCGGACGGACAATCACGATCGCGCCATCGCGGGAGATCTGGCGCTCCTCGAAGATATCTGAGCCTTCCAGCGTGGTGTAGACCTTCTCGTAATCCATGAGTCCGAAGTCCCCGATGTTCGGACGGAACACCTTGGGCGCGTCGTTGACGTTCATCGTGGTGTAGTCCTGCTGGTAGACGACCTTGACGTCGAACATCGCATCGGTGTCGGCGCCCTTCGGAGTGAAGCGCACCAGTGGCGACCGCTCGTCCTCCAGCAGCCAGCTCGACAGGTCGGCAATCTTCTGCGACTGCCCGATTGGCAGCTGGTCTGCGAAGACGTAGATGCGGTAGCGGCCATCAGCCCGGTGGTGGTGGCCCAGGTGCTTCGGGTTGGCATCGGCCAGGCGCATGACCTGCGAGGAGCGGAAGCGCTTGCCCATAGGGAAGCCGGCAGCCAGTTCCTGGTAGTCCTTGCCGGCGGTCAGCGACGACTGCGCGTACTCGGTCATGAAGCCGGCAGGGAATTCGGCTGTGCGCACGTAGAACTCGGCAACGCCTTCCTGGCCTTCGAGCTCCTCGGGCGAGGCGGCCATGATGGAGGACCACTTCTTGTCGAAGTCGATCAGGTCTTTGGCGATCACCTTGCGTTCTTCCGAGTAGGTGCGCAGCAGGCTTTCCGGAGCCCGGCCGGAGAGCACGTAGCCGATCTTCCAGGCCAGGTTGAATCCGTCCTGCATGGAGACATTCATTCCCTGTCCGGCCTTGGCCGAGTGCGTGTGGCAGGCATCGCCGGTGATGAACACGCGCGGTTCGCGGCTGCCGATTTCTTCGACCACTACATCGTCGAAGCGGTCGGCCAGGCGGTGGCCCACTTCGTACACGCTGTGCCACGCAACGTCCTTGACCTCCAGGGTGTAGGGATTCAGGATCGCCTTGGCGCGCTCGATGATTTCTTCCAGCGGGGTCTCGCGGACCTTGCCGTTGTCATCCTCCGGGACTTCGCCGAGATCGACGTAGAGGCGGAAGAGCTGACCGCCTTCGCGCGGGATCAGCAGGATGGATCCTGCCTTGGAGTGGATGGCGCACTTGGTGCGCACGTCCGGGAAGCTGGTCAACGCCAGGGTGTCCATGACGCCCCAGGCGTGGTTGGCCTTGTCGCCGGAGAGCTTCGCGCCGATCGAGCGGCGGACATTGCTTCGGGCTCCGTCGGAACCGACCACGTACTTGGCGCGCACAACGCGCTCGACGCCGTTGTTGTCGTCCCCGCAGCCAACCAGGGTGACCCTGACCGGGTATTCCTCGCCGTCCTCGACAACCAGTTCCTTGAAGTCCCAGCCGTAGTCCGGCACGGTGCGGGCTGGCGAGTTCGCGGCGAATTCGGCGAAGTAGTCGATGACACGAGCCTGGTTGACCACGAGGTGCGGGAATTCGCTGACGCCGGTGGGGTCATCGGGGGTCCGGTCGGTGCGGATGATGTGCTCCGGGTTGGCCGGGTCAGGATTCCAGAAGGTGGTTTCCGTGATGATGTAGGCCTCGGCGGTGATGCGCTCGGCAAAGCCGAAGGCCTGGAAGGTCTCGACGGTGCGCGACTGGATTCCGTCGGCCTGGCCGATTTCCAGGCGGCCCGGGCGCCGGTCGATGATGCGGGTGTGCACATCAGGGAATTGGGACAGCTGGGCGGCGGTGATGATCCCGGCAGGACCGGCGCCGACGATCAGCACATCCATTTCATCCGGCAGCTCGGCGGGACGATTTACGCCCGCACCAGCAGCTGGCTGCACTCGTGGATCCGCCGAAATGTATCCGTTGTGGTGAAACTGCACCGTTTCATCCCCCAATTCCCTCTGATGACCTCAGTCAATAAGCTACTTGTTCGATATTAGAACGACATGATCTTTTATCGCACACTAATCATATACGATCTGTGAGCTCACACACAAGCGGACGTAAGCTGCACCCCACGCGCTCGGATCCGCTGATGCTCGTTGCTACAGATGGTCCCACTGCGCGCCAGCAGACTCCAGTACTTGTTGTCCATGGAGGTTCGAACTGCACTTGAGCGCTCTGTGCACTGCTGGCCTTTGCGCAGACCACCCGGGAGCCGGGACTGTGCAGCTGGCAGCAAGCAGCGGATGAATTGGATTGCAGCTGAGCCGTGCCCACCCCGCGGCACGTTCGTCGGCGGTTCGGGCCGCGAACCGGAGAATCGAAACGGCGGCTTGAGTGGCAGATGCTGGCTGGCAGAGGGCTACTTAACCAGCTCGACGCGTCCGGCTGAGACTGAGAGGCGATGAACTACCGCGTGCTCGCGCATTTTCTGCTGCCATCGCCGGTCATGGCTCACCGTGATCACGGTGCCCGGGTAATCCACCAGTGCGGCTTCCAGCTGCTCGACCAGGGCCGGGGAAAGATGGTTTGTCGGCTCGTCGAGAAGCAGCACCTGCGCCTTGGCGCTGACCGCAACGGCCAGCTCCAATCGGCGGCGCTGGCCCACCGACAGCGCCATGGGATGCCGCAGGAAATCCTGCGGCGCAAACAAGCCAAGCTTGGCCAAGGACGCACCAGCATCCTGGACGTACTGGCCGGTGGCCAAGGCGAAAGCTTCGATCAGGCTGTCGCCGGGAAGGATCCCGATGTCCTGGCGCAGCCAAGCGCAGTGCAGGTGAGCAGCGCGCTCGATCCGCCCCGCGGTGCATTCCAGTTCGCCGGCAAGCATCTTCAGCAACGTAGATTTGCCAGCGCCGTTGGAGCCGGTGACCAGCCAACGCTCACCGAGCCTGATTTCGAAGCTGCCGGTGGACAGTCTCGGCGCGATGCTGCGCTGCGCGTTCATCACCTTCAGCAGGGTTTCACCCCGGTGCTGACCTTCGCCGCCGCCGCTAGGCATGGCGAATGCCAATTCGGCGGCAGGCTCAGGGGCACGGTGGGTTTCGAGTTCCTCGATACGCGACTTGGCCTGGCGAATCTTCGAAGTCGAGCCGTGGCTGGAATCGCGGGCACGGAAATTGCCGTGCCCGAAACCTGCCTTCTCCTGCTTGCGCGGGATGGCGGCAACGCGCGAAGCGTACTTGTCGATGAGATTCTGCGAACGCTCATGCTCCTGGACCCACTGCTCATAGGCCACGCGGATGGCGGTTCTCTCCTGCTCCTTGGCATGCAGATAACCGTCATAGCCGTTGCCGTAGTGCGCGAGCTGGCCATCGCTGACCTCGATGATGGACCGGGCGAAGCGCTTGAGGAACATCCGGTCGTGGCTGATCAGCACCAGGGCGCCGCGGTGCTTGCCAATGGTCCGCTCCAGCCAGTTCATGGCTGTCTCGTCAAGGTCGTTCGTCGGTTCATCCAGCAGAAGCAATTGCGCACCGGAGCACAGCACGCAGGCCAGGGCGAGACGCGAGGATTGCCCGCCGGATAGCTGCGCAACGGGTCGTTGCCGGTCCATCTGCCCCAGCCCCAGCTGCTCCAGCGCGCTATCCAGGCGCTGCGCCAGCGAATAGCCGTCGGCGGCTTCGTACAGATCGGTGACTTTCTGCAGCTGCTGCAGGAGCCGTAGGGCCTGATCCTCCGGGGCATCGTCGAGCCTATGCGAGATGACGCGCATCAAGGTTTCCAGTTCGCGGAAGCGCTGGTGGTAGGAATCGATGACCTGCTGCACGCTCATCGCTTGCGCGAAGCGCGGGTTCTGCGCGGCATAGGCCACGGCGCCGGGCGCGTTCATCGTGCGCTGCCCGCGGTCGGGTGCCAGATTTCCGGCGATGACACGCATCAGCGTAGATTTGCCCGAACCATTATCGCCAAGCACGGCGATGCGACCGGTAGCGGAAATGGACAGTTCGATGCCGGCGAGGACATCTCGTTCGCCGAAGCTGACCGCGATGTCCTGCAACAAGCAGACGTAATCCGGTTCGGTGTCTTGTTCGCGCCGATCGGAGGGGCGCACATTCCGGGAGTGGGTCATGGGTCATTCCTGCCTCGCACCGGTTCCGCCCGCCGGAGCAGGCTTCGGTGCTGGTGGTTGGAGGCACTCGCAGGTGCCGAGGACTTGGCGGCAGCGAAGCAGAGCCCACTGCTGGCTGGCGCCTAGAGGAAATGGATCCCAAGAATTATCGTGCCCATCGTCCAAGGCTAATGCTCTGGGTTCGGTGCTGGCAAGGCTCGTGCGGCTAGAGGTCGATATTGCCTTCGATGAGCACATTCGTGGCGCCGCCCACCCAGAGCTGTCCGTCGGCCATCTCCAAATGCACTTCTCCATCGCGTCCCGCCTTGGCGCCCTGCCGGTTGACCAGAGGCGCGGCGGCATGCCCGGCGTCGATCAGCCATTGCGCGGCCGCGCCATTCAAGCTCCCGGTGACCGGATCCTCGCGCACTGCGCCGTTTTCAATGGTCAGCGCCCTCACTTCGAAGCCCCCGCCTGGCGTACTGGGTGGCAACGCGCCAAGGACCCCGATCTTCCAGCGGCCGGACCGTTGCGGAGCCTGCGCCGAGATCTCCAGGAGCTGCTGCGCGTCCTGCAGCAGGATGGCGGCCCAGCCCGGTCCGTTATCCACCCATTGCGCATCCACCACCTGCTCCGGGCCGATGCCCAGGATTTGCAGCATTTCCGCCAGCTCCTGCCGCCCGATCGCACCGGTGCGCGTCGCCGGCGGCGAGGCGAAGGACAGCAGCTGGCCATCGATCCTGATCGGCACCAGCCCGGCACCGCATTCGGCGATCAGCTGCTTCGGGTCGCGTGGCACTCCCCCGGCGTGCAGCCAGGCGCGGGCGGTGCCCAGGGCCGGGTGGCCGGCAAACGGGTATTCGCGGTCGCGGGCGAAGATCCGGAACCGGTAGTCGGCCTGCTCATGGCGTGCCGGGAGGATGAAGGTGGTCTCCGAGAGGTTGGACCAGAGCGAGTAGTCGCGCATCGATTCGGCATCCAGGCCTTCGCCATCGAGCACCACGCCCAAGGGGTTGCCCTTGTACGGACGGGTGCTGAAGACATCGACCTGCTGGAATCTGCGTTGCATTGGACCATCTTCCGGATGTTCGGGCGCCGGGTGCGCAATTGCGGGCGGGCACGGCAAAACCCCGCCGAGAGGTCATCTCGACGGGGTTTTGCGATCGGCTGGTCGGGCTAGCGGGATTTGAACCCACGGCCTCCTCACCCCCAGTGAGGCGCGCTACCAAGCTGCGCCATAGCCCGATGCCCTCGCAGCCGTTATCCCCAAGTCGTGAGAACCAAGGGTGCCGTCTGCGAAAAGCTCCTCTACTAGCCTACACCAAGTGAAGGGCTAAATTCGAAATTTAGCGATTGCGCCCGCGGCGTTCGCGGATTCGCATCGAAACTTCGATCGGGCTGCCCTCGAAACCGAAGGTCTCGCGCAGCCGGCGGGTGATGAAGCGGCGGTAGCCCGGATCCAGGAAGCCGGTGGTGAACAGCACGAAGCGCGGCGGGCGGGCCGAGGCCTGGGTGCCGAACAGGATGCGTGGCTGCTTGCCGCCGCGCACCGGGTGCGGGTGGGCCGCGACAAGCTCGCCCAGGAAGGCGTTCAGCTTGCCGGTCGGGATGCGCTTGTCCCAGGATTCCAGCGCGGTGTTCAACGCAGGAACCAGCTTGTCCTTGTGCCAGCCGGTCTTCGCCGAGATGTTCACGCGCGGCGCCCACTCGATATGGGCCAGGTCGCGCTCGATCTCCTGCTCCAGGTAGTAACGGCGGTCCTCGTCCACCTCATCCCACTTGTTGTAGACGATGACCATCGCGCGGCCGGCCTCGATGGCCAGCTGGATGATGCGCACGTCCTGCTCGGAAATGGTCTCGTTGGCGGCCAGCAGGATCACTGCGACCTCGGCCTTCTCCAGCGCGGTCTGGGTGCGCAGCGACGCGTAGTAGTCCGAGCCGACGGCCATGTGCTGGCGGCGGCGGATGCCTGCGGTATCCACGAAGCGCCAGACCTCGCCGCCCAGCTCGACCAGTTCGTCCACCGGGTCGCGGGTGGTGCCGGCGTAGTCGTCGACCACCACGCGCTCGGAACCGGCCACCTTGTTCAGCAGCGAGGACTTGCCCACATTCGGGCGGCCGATCAGCGCGATGCGGCGCGGACCGCCCGAGGGGATCATCCCGCCGAAGGCCGAATGCTCCGGCAGCTTCTCCATGACCGCGTCCAGCAGGTCGGCGGTGCCGCGGCCGTGCAGGGCCGAGACCGGCCACGGCTGGCCGAAGCCCAGGCCCCAGAGCACGGCGGCTTCGGCTTCCTGGTTGAAGTCGTCGACCTTGTTGGCCACCAGGAAGACCGGCTTGCCCTTCTTGCGCAGCATCTTCACCACTGCCTCGTCGGTGGCGGTGGCCCCCACATGGGAGTCGACCACGAAGAGGATGGCGTCGGCGACGTCGGCGGCGATTTCCGCCTGGTCGGCCACCGAGGCGTGGATGCCCTTGGCATCGTGCTCCCAGCCGCCGGTGTCCACGATGGTGAATGGGCGGCCCATCCACTCGGCGGAGTAGGACACGCGGTCGCGGGTGACGCCCGGGGTGTCCTCCACGACCGCTTCGCGGCGGCCGAGGATGCGGTTGACCAGGGTGGACTTGCCCACGTTGGGGCGTCCGATGACAGCCAGGACCGGTGGAATGACGACGTCTTCATCGTCGTCGTCGAAGTGGTCCAGCCCTGCCAGCAGGGCCGAGTCCTCGTCGTCCAGTTCGTAGTCTTCCAGTCCGCTGAGCAGGGCCTTGGCGCGGACGTCGGCCTCTTCCTCGCTCAGTTCGGCCAGGCGCTCGGCGATATCGTCGTCTCCAACGGGGATGTATTCCTCGTCGTGGGTGGAGTTGTTCTCGCTCATGATTTTCCCTTCACAGCGATCGTAATCTTCATCGGCTCTCGCCGAGGATGGGCACCAGCTTGAGGCTAGTTTTTCGTTGCGGTGCTGATGGCGTCAAGCACCGCGTCGATGGTCTGCTCGAAATCCAGGTCCGAGGAGTCAACGGTCATGACCCCGTCGGCGGCCTGGGTGAAGTTCACCACGGTGGAGTCCTTCGCATCGCGCGCCAGCACCTGGGTGGCCAGCTGCGCGTCGTTCTGGGTTCCGCCCAGCTGCAGGCCGCGGCGGCGCAGGCGGGCTTCCTCCGAAGCAGTCAGCAGGATACGCGCATCGGCATCCGGGGCGACCACGGTGGTGATGTCGCGGCCTTCGGCCACGATGCGGGCGTTGGCGGCGATGATCTCCTGCTGGCGGCGGACCAGTTCGGCTCGCGCGTCCAGGTTGGTGGCCACGGTGGAGACCTGCTCGGAGATGCGCGGTTCGCGGATCGCCGCGGTCACATCCACCCCGCCGATTTCGACCAGTTCGGCATCCGGGTCAACCGAGATGGACAGCTTCGCATCGCGCACTGCCTGGGCCACGGCGCCTGCGTTGGCCAGGTCGGTGCCGTCGGCGAGCACCGAGTAGGTGATCGCGCGGTACATGGCACCGGTGTCCAGGTAGGCGGCGCCCAGCTTGCGGGCGACGGCCTTGGAGACCGAGGACTTGCCGGAGCCGCTGGGGCCGTCGATGGCAATAACAAGCTTGTCGTTGTTCAAGGTGCTCACTGGGCTACTTTCCATCCGTTCTTGGTCAATACGTCGATCAGTTCATCGCGCCGGCCGGGCACGACCGAAACATCCACCATGCCGACCTGGTGGCCGGCGGAGTGCTCCATGCGCAGATCCTCGATGTTGATCTGCGCGTCGCCGATTTCGGTCAGCAGCTGCGCGATCTGCCCCGGGCGGTCGTCGATCACGACGGTCACCAGGGCGAAGGCCTGCGGCGGCGCGCCGTGCTTGCCCGGGATCCGGGCGCGCCCGGCGTTGCCTTCGGTCATCAGCTGCGAGAGGTCCAGCAGCGCGCCGGCCCCTTGCGGGTTGCGCAGCGTGCTGATCAGCCGGTCCAGGTCTTCCTTCATCCCGGTCAGGATCGGCACCAGCGCTTCGGCGTTGTGCGAGAAGATCTGGATCCAGAGCTTCTCGTCGCTGGCCGCGATGCGCGTGGTGTCGCGCAGCCCGTTGCCGGCCAGGGCCAGCTGGTGGCTTTCGGCGTTCAGCAGGCGCGAGGCGATCATCGAGCTGGCCGCCTGCGGGAAGTGGCTGATCAGCGCGACGGATTCGTCATGCTCGGTGACGCTCATCCGGTGCATGGTCGCACCCAGGTCGATGGCCAGGGATTCGGCGGCCTTGACCCGCGATGCCTGCGCCCCCTCGTGGGCGCAGATGACCCACGGCATGGAGGTGAACAGCTCGCCGCGGGCGGCGGCCGGTCCGGATTTCTCCCGGCCAGCCATCGGGTGCGTCCCCACATAGCGGGATCTCTCTGCCTCGCCCAGCCGGGCATCGGCCAGCACGCCGGCCAGGATCGAGCCCTTGACGCTGGCGATGTCCACCACCGTGGCGTTCGGGTAGGCCAGCAGCGCGTCGCCGACCAGCGCGGCGGTGACATCCGGCGGAGCGCCGATCACTACCAGCTCGGGGGCGATCTGCTGGTTATCCAGCAGCACGCCGGCGCCGATGTCCTGGGCGACCCCGGCCGCGGTCGGCGAAATATCCGACAGGTAGACGTGCACGCCCTTGGCGCGCAGTCCCAGTCCCACCGAGGTGCCCAGCAAGCCGGTGCCGATGACCAGCACCGGGCCTGCGAGGTGCGAGGCGGCCATCTGCTACATCCCCACCATGGCCATGAGGTGCCCGACTTCCTGGTTGCCCAGGGAGCGGATGGTGCCCTGCTTCTGGTCGCCCAGCTGCACCGGGCCCACGGCGACGCGCACCAGGCGCTGGACCGGGTGGCCCACGGCGTCGAACATGCGGCGCACGATGCGGTTGCGGCCCGAGTGCAGGGTCACCTCGACCATCACGTGCTTCGGGGTGGTGGCGATGATCTTCAGGTCATCGACCTTGATCCAGCCGTCTTCGAGCTTGATGCCCTCGCGCAGCTGGTTGCTCACCGCGCGCGGCAGCGGGCCGGGGATCTGCACCAGGTAGGTCTTCGGGACCTCGTACTTCGGGTGCTGCAGGCGGTTGGCCAGCTCGCCGTCGTTGGTCAGGATCAGCACGCCCTCGGTCTTGTAGTCCAGGCGGCCGACGTGGAACAGGCGCAGCGACTTGTGCTCGTTCTTGAAGTAGTCGGCGATGGTGCGACGGCCTTCCGGGTCGTCCATCGTGCACATCACGTGCTTCGGCTTGTTGAAGACGAAGTAGCGGTTGGCCTGGTTCGTCTGGATGCGCATGCCATCGACGTGGATGCGGTCCTTGTCCGGGTCCACGCGGGTGCCCAGCTCGACGACCAGATTGCCGTTGACCTCGACGCGGCCTTCGAGGATCATCTCCTCGCAGACGCGGCGCGATGCCACCCCGGCGTTGGCCATGGCCTTCTGCAGGCGGATGCCGTCCTGCTGCTCGCCGTGGATCTCGCGGGCCGCCTGGTTCTCGGCACGGGCCTGGGCGCGGGCGCGCTGGGTCGGGCGTGCGTAGTTGTTCGGCACGGAGTTGCCGAAGCGTTCCTTGGCGAAGGCCCGCTCGGAGTTCTTGCGCGCTGCCGAGGTGTTGCGCTTGGCCGGGTTCGACTTCTCGCCCGGCTTGCCCGAGGCGGACTTGCCGTACGGCTTCTCGCCGAAGGACTTGCCGCCGGTGCGGCCTGCGCCGCCTGGCTTGCCGTAGGACTTGCCCCCGGATTTGCCGCCGTTGCCGTTGCGGCCGCCTGCTGGCTTGCCGCCGAAGTTTGAATTGCCGCCGCGATCATTGCGGCCGGAGGAGGATCCCCTGCTCATGCTTGCCTGTGTCCCTTGCTGTTACGTGTTCGCTGCGCGAGCCCGCCAGTGGCATCGGCTTCACGCGTGGTTGGTCCGGTGTAGCTGCCGGCTGGCAGCTACCTAGTCGTCGTAGGTTGCCGAATCGAGCGATTCGAGATCGGCCACCCCGGGAAGATACGGGGACAGCGCAGGCAACTCATCAAGCGAGCCCAGTCCCAGTCGTTCCAGGAAGTATTCGGTGGTTTGGTACAGCGTCGCTCCGCCATCCCCAACTTCCGGATACTCCGTGATCAATCCGCGGGTGAGCAGCGTGCGCACCACTGAATCGACGTTGACACCTCGAATCGCCGAAATACGTCCACGCGAGACCGGCTGTCGGTAAGCGATGACAGCCAGGGTTTCTAGGGCGGCCTGCGACAGGCGTGCTGTCTGCCCGTCGAGCACATAACTGGAGACGAAATCGGCGTAATCGGCCCGCGAATAGAAGCGCCACCCGGAGGCGACGCGACGCAGTTCAAATCCGCGCGGGCGATCCTTACCATCATACTCGGAAGCAAGATTCTCCAAAGCGGCGGCAACCCTGGACGTGGGCACCTCGAAGATTTCGGCCAAACGCGCCGAGGATACGGGGATATCGGCGACCATCAGCACCGCTTCAAGACCCGATTCCAGGCCTCCTGGCAGCCGGTCAATGGGTGCAATCTCACTCATGATTCACCTCACCACCACTCCCCTCGTAGTCGTCTTGCACCGCCTGCGCGTCGAAGCTCGATTCCTGGACCAGCGAGACCAGCAGCGGCCCGAGCGGATCTTGTTGCGCAAAGCTGATGGCTTTCTGCCTGAACATCTCCAACAATGCCAGAAAACGCACGACCACCACCAGCTGCGCCGACGCGTCCGCGACCAGCTCGGTGAAGGCCAGCGTGCCGCGGGCTTCGAGCAGGGCGGTGATCGCCTCGGCTTCCTCGGCGATCGTGACATTCGCCCCGTGCAGGTGCCCGATCCCGACCTCGGTGGCAGGTTCGGGCTTCGGCGCCAGCGCCTTGGCAGCCATCGCGGCCAGCGCGTCGGGCCCGATGGTGAACACCAGTTCCGGCAGCAGGGCCGCGAACTGCGGTTCCAGCGAGACCTCGCGGGGATGCCGGGCGCCCTCGGCGGTGTAGCGTTCGCCCAGGAATTCGGCGGCCTGCTTAAAAGCCTTGTACTGCAGCAGGCGGGCGAACAGCAGGTCGCGGGCTTCGAGCAGCTCGAAGTCCTCCTCGTCGGCCATTTCGCCGCGAGGCAGCAGCCGGGCGGCCTTCAGATCCAGCAGCGTGGAGGCGACCACGAGGAATTCGGTGGTCTCGTCGAGCACCTTCATCCCGTCGCTGCCGCTTTCTGCGCTGGCGGCCTGCAGTTCGCGCAGGTAGGCGATGAATTCGTCGGTGACCTCGGCCAGTGCGACCTCGGTGATATCCAGCTCGCGCTTGGTGATCAGGTGCAGCAGCACATCGAAGGGCCCGTTGAAATTCCGCAGGGCAAGGCGAAAACCGCCAGCCGATTCCTGCCCAGCTTCAGCTGGCGTCGTGGATTCGGTGGCGGTTTCCTCGCTGAGCGTGGCGCTCATTACGGGGCACCACCACGCCAAATCAGTTCGCGGGCGAGGTTGCGGTACGCCTCGGCACCCGGGTGGTTGGCCGCGTAGGAAGTTATCGGTTCGGCGGCCACGTTCGCGTCGGCGAACTTGATGGTGCGCTTGATCACGGTTTCGAAGAGCTTGTCGCCGAAGGCCTCATCCAGCCGGGTGATGACCTCGCGGCTGTGCAGGGTGCGCGCGTCGTACATGGTGGCCACCACGCCGTCCAGCTCCAGCACCTGGTTCAGCCGGTCCTTGACCTTGTCGATGGTTTCCATCAGCAGGGCCACCGCACGCAGCGCGAAGAACTCTGCGGTCAGCGGGATGATCACGCCGTGGGCGGCGGTCAGCGCGTTGATGGTCAGCAGGCCGAGGGAAGGCTGGCAGTCGATGAGCACCACATCGTAGTCGTCGATGACGTGGCGCAGCGCGCGTTCGAGCACCTGCTCGCGGGCGACCTCGTTGACCAGCTGCACCTCTGCGGCAGACAGATCGATGTTGGCCGGCAGCAGATCGATGTTCTCGACGTCGGTCTTCACGATCGCATCGGTGATCTTGACCTTGCGGTCCATCAGCACGTTGTAGACGGTGATGTCCATTTCGTGCGGGTTGGTTCCGAAACCCGCGGACAGCGCGCCCTGCGGGTCGAAGTCCACCAGCAGCACCTTGCGGCCGTACTCGGCGAGCGCGGCGGCGAGGTTGATGGTGGAGGTGGTCTTGCCGACGCCGCCCTTCTGGTTCACCATGGCGATCACGCGTGCCGGGCCGTGCGACGGCAGCGGTGCTGGCACGGGGAAATCTGTCAATGGCTTGCCAGTTGGACCCACCGGGCGAGGCTCCTTGAGCATCCCCGCTCCGCGGTGCTTATTTCCCTGTTCCTCGCTCACGATGGGTAAACCACACTTCCCGTTCGATAAACCTGATTCCTCGAGCTGTAAGCTCATTCCAAGGTTATCGGCCGAAGCAAAAGATCTTGGTTTTTTGGGCTCTTTCACGGCGAGCCTTTACCTTGAACCTTAGCTCTAATGTTGTATGCGAGCTGAATGCCAACTGGCGTTAACCGAAAGGCAGCGATGAAGGCGATTGCCAAGTTCCCCAGCCTGGCCGAAGCCGAGCCGGGCAGCACCCAGGTCAGCGTCGGCGTGCTCTTCCAGGCCCAGCTGGAAGACGGGAGATGCATCGTGCTGCTCGATGACCGCGGGTTCTCCACCAGCGCGCAGTGGCAGCAGGCGAGACCGGAGGAGATCCGCGACACCGCACTGGCTATGGTGGGCCCGGATGAGCCGGCGCCGGAGCGAACGCAGGCCGAGGCGCTGCACGATTACTGGGAGTACATCGCCTCCCTGCTGGCCGCCCAGCAGATCCAGGAGCCCACCGAGGAGCTGGTGAAGCTGGAGCACGAGGTCCGTTTCGGCCCGCGCCTGCAGCGGCTGCTCGCCTCGAGCGGCCGCTGATCCGGCGCCCAGCCCGGTCATTCGCTGGCGCTCCGGCCCAGCTCTTGCACCTGCCGCCGTGCGGTGGTCGAATGGTTGAACAGGCGCTGGTATGTGGCGGCCAAAGGGGCGAGGGCGATGTTCACGGGAATGCTCGGCAATTGCACGGTGTCCGATGTGGCTCGGGCGGAGAACTGGTATGCCCGGGTCTTTGGCAGGGCGCCGGATGCGCGGCCCATGGACGGGCTGATCGAATGGCATCTGGTCCCGGGCTTCGGCGTCCAGGTCTTCGCGGACCCCGATCGCGCAGGGCACAGCACAGTAGTCCTGGAAGTCGCCGACCTGGATGCCCAGGCCGAACGCCTGCTCGAATCAGGCATCGAGCACCAGGGCCCGCAGCCCGGCGGCGGGGCACGGATCCTGCAGCTTCAGGACCCCGACGGCAACCGGGTGGTGCTCGCCTCTCCCCTGGTGGGACTTTCGCGCTGAGCCTGGCCCCAGGTGCTCAGGCCTGCCCGGCCACCCAATCGAAGGACCATGGCAGCCGTTCGCCGATGGCGGTGCTGCGCGCCCCGGCCGGGGTCTGGACGATGACCCGAAGCCGCGGATAGCTGTCGGCCATCACCTGCCGGCAGCGACCGCAGGGGTTCTTGACTCCGCGCCCCTGATTGCCCACCGCGACCACCGCCTGCGGATCCACCGCCCCGGCGGCGCGAGCGGCCCCCAGGGCCACCAGCTCTGCGCACGGGCCTCCGGTGAAATGGCAGAAATTCACTCCTGCATGCATCGTGCCATCGGCAGCAAGCACAGCGGCCCCATGGTGCGCATCCCGTCGCCGCCATCGGGCGCGTCGGCCACCGCCTCGATGGTTCGCCGGGCCAGCTCGACCAGATCTACGTCGGCTTCTGCCAGTTCACGGCAGGGCAGCTCGTGCGGTGTTGCGTCCATGGCTCCAGCCTAGCCGCATGCGTCTGGCAGTCGCGACACTTGGGCATCTGGTGCCAATAGAGCTTAAACCCAGAAATCCGCTACCCGAACATGTCGGATAACGGATTCCTGGCTAAGGGCCTGGCGGACTAGTGTCCTTCGACGCTGTTCTCGTCAAACGGACGATTGCCGGCCAGCACAGCCTGGGCCTGGTCCATGTCGATTTCCTTGGTCCACTTGCCGATCAGCAGCGTTGCCACGGCATTGCCGGTGAAGTTGGTCAGCGCGCGGGCCTCGGACATGAACTTGTCGATGCCCACGATCACGCCCATGCCGTCCAGCAGCTCCGGACGGTGCGACTGCAGGCCTGCAGCCAGGGTTGCCAGGCCGGCGCCGGTCACGCCGGCGGCGCCCTTGGAAGCGATGATCATGAAGACCAGCAGGCCGACCTGTTCGCCCAGGCTCATCGGCATGCCCATGGCGGTGGAGACGAACAGGGCAGCCATGGTCAGGTAGATGGCGGTGCCATCGAGGTTGAAGGAGTAGCCGGTCGGCACAGTGATGCCGACAACCGGCTTGGACACGCCAGCGTGCTCCATCTTGGCGATCAGGCGCGGCAGCGCCGATTCGGAGGAAGAGGTGGAGAAGATCAGCAGGTATTCGCGAGCCAGGTACTTCAGCAGCAGGAAGATGTTCAGGCCGGTGACCAGGCGCAGCAGGCTGCCCAGGACGACGACAATGAACAGCGCGCAGGTGACGTAGAAGGCGCCCATGAGGATCGCCATCGAGCCGATGGCTGCCCAGCCGGTGGCACCGACCACTGCGGCGATGGCACCGAAGGCGCCGATCGGGGCAGCCCACATGATCATCATCATCAAGCGGAAGACCACGGCCTGGATGTGCTTGATGCCGTTGAGCACCGGTTCGCCACTCTTGCCCATGGACTGCAGCGCGAAGCCGACCAGCAGCGCCAGCACCAGGGTAGGCAGCACGGGGATGTCGCCCGGAATCATGTCCAGCAGGAAGGCCACGGTGGAGTTCTCTTCGCCCTTGGCGCCAGACTCGTACGGTTCGAGCTGCAGCCCCGAACCCGGGTGGATGATGTTGCCCACGACCAGGCCGATGGCCAGCGCGAAGGTGGACATGGTGATGAAGTACAGCAGCGCCAGGCCGCCAACCTTGCCGACGGTCGCCGCCTTGGCGATCGAACCGACACCCAGCACGATGGTGCAGAAGATGACCGGAGCGATCAGCATCTTGATCAGCGCGACGAATCCGGTGCCCAGCGGCTTGAGCGCCTTGCCGAGATCCGGGGCCATCAGGCCGACCGCTGCGCCGAGCACCACGGCGGCAATCACCATGATGTACAGCCAGTGGGTCTTGTCCTTCTTCTTCGTTCCGGCCTGCGGCGAATTGCCTGCCGGCGTCATCTGATCTGTGACAGCCATTGCATGGTCCTACCCTCGTGTGCGTGTGGAACCGGACGGCGCACCCTTGCGCGGCCGGCATTACGTAGAATCGTTCTGTATCCATGGTGCGGCGCAAAGTGATCCGCATCTCCATTGCGTTCATATTGGTCACGCGGTGGGCATGCCAGGAGCAACCAGCACGAGGAGATGAGCGCAGTGACCGATCATTTCACCGACCTGTCGCTGGCCCGCCCCGCCGGCAACACCGCTTCCCCCGCCCCGCTGAGCCGCGACGGCTGGTCCCTGGCGGTCGTCATCTTCGCGGCGCAGATGCTGGTGGTCATCCTCGTCGTCGCGGGCCTGGCCGTCGCCACCTACCAGCACCAGGCGCAGGTGATCCAGGACGACAAGCAGGCCACGGTGGCCACGATTTCCATCACCCTGGCCAACGACCCCTTCGTGGCCGAAGCCCTGGCCGGCGAGCACCCCACCGAGCTGCTGCAGCCCTACACCAACAAGATCCTGGACCGCGGGCAGGGCGTGGATTTCATCACGATCATGACCCCCGAAGCCCTGCGCGTCACCCACCCCAATCCCGCGCAGCTGGGCAAGCCGTATTCCGGAAGCATCCGCCAGGCGCAGGCCGGCCAGACCTACAACGAGGTGGCCCTGGGCACCCTGGGGCTTTCGGTGCGCACGATCGCCCCGGTGTACCACGACGGGAAGCTGGTGGGCATGGTTGCCACGGGGATCACGCTGGAGAGCCTGCAGTCGATCTACCGCAGCGAGCTGCCGCAGATCCTGGCCGTGTCGGCGCTGGCCTTGCTGCTGGCCGGCTTCAGCTCATGGTCTTTCTCCCGCTACGTCAACCAGGCCACGCTGGGCTTCGGCCCGCACGGGTTGCGCCGGCTCTACGCCTTCTATTTCTCCGCGCTGCATTCGGTGCGCGAAGGCCTGGTGCTGCTGGATCGGCGGCACCGCATCGTGCTCTATAACCAGGAAGCGGCCCGATTGCTCGGCTTCCCCGAAGAAGTCCCTCCCGGCGGGTTGGCTCTCGACCAGGTGCAGATCCCCGAAACCCTGCGCACCCTGATGGCGACCGGGCGCAGCTGCAAGGACGAGATCCATTTGGGCGCCCGCACGGTGCTGTCCATCTCCCAGGGGCCGGCCCGCCTGACCAACGCGCGCCTGCCCCGGCGCGGCGGGCTGCCGGTGCGCTGGTTCCGTTCCCAGCCGCTGACCGGCCAGGTCATGACGCTGCGCGATCTGACGGAAGTGCAGGAGCTGGCCGGCGAGGTGCAGTCGCTGAAGACCTTCTCCACCGCCCTGCGAGCGCAGACCCATGAGCATGCCAACCGCCTGCACACCATTGCCACGCTGATCGAAAATGGGCAGAGCGGCAAGGCGCTGGCTTTCGCGGTCGATGACCGCCAGCACTCGCAGAAGCTCACCGATGCGATTGTGCATTCCATCGACGACGTCTACCTCTCCAGCCTGCTGGTGGCCAAGGCCGCCCAGGCGAACGAGCGCGGCGTGCAGCTCGATATCAACACGCAGGGACAGATCCCGAGCGACGCGTTCGCCGCCACCGATATCGTCACGATCGTCGGCAACCTGCTGGATAACGCGCTGGACGCCTCGGCCGGCACCGAGGACGCGACGGTGTGGGTGGAAGTCGCAGCGGCCGATGACGAGCTGATCATCTCGGTGGCCGATTCGGGTCCGGGCATCGAGCCGGAATTCCTCGATCAGCTGCTGCGCTTCGGGGTCAGCACGAAGGCCGGCGGCCAACCGCGCGGCCTCGGCCTTGCGCTGGTGCAGCAGGCGGTGCTCCGGCTAGGTGGCACAATGAATGTTGACAACGATGCCGGAGCAATCTTCACCGTCACCCTGCCCCTGAAAAACAGCGACCAGACCGGGAGGTTTTGAGTGCACGACTCCGCTGCAGCCACGCCCGCGCCGGGCTTGCCCGCGCACACCTTCAAGGTCCTCGTTGTCGACGACGAACCGGAAACCGCAGCTTCCCACGCGAAGTACGTCAACCGCGTGCCCGGATTCGCCACCGGAGCCATTGCAGCCAATGGCCAGCAGGCGCTCGCGCTGCTGTCCGAGGCGCGCGCAGCGCACGAACCGTTCGACCTGGTCCTGCTGGATATGACCTTGCCCGACCTGCATGGCATCGATGTCGCCAAGCGCATGCGCGGCCACGGGCTGACCACCGACATCATCGCGATCACCGCGGTGCGCGACCTGGCGGTGGTGCGTTCGGCGGTCGCCACAGGCATCACCCAGTACCTGATCAAGCCCTTCACCTTCGCGGCGTTCACCGAGAAATTGGAGAACCACCGGCGTTTCATTTCCGAGATCAGCTCCAGCGGCCCGGATACCAGCCAGGCTGCGCTGGATAATGCGTTCTCCGCACTGCGCACCACCACTGCCTCGGCGTCGCTGCCCAAGGGCCTGATCCCTGAAACGCTGGCGCAGATCACCGGCCTGCTGCGCAGCAAGCCCGAATCCTGCTTGTCCGCCACCGAGCTCGGCGAAGAGCTGGGCATCTCCCGGGTCACCGCACGGCGCTATCTGGAGCATCTGGCCGAGGCCAAGGCCGTGGTCAAGCAGCCCCGGCATGGCACGAGAGGCCGCCCGGAATATGAATACCGGGCGGCCTCCCATGGCTAGCACTGCCGAGATCTAGGCCTCTGGACGCAGCAGCGGCACCAGTTCGTCGAGCACGCTCGTGTCCTCGATGGTCGACGGGACCGAGTATTCCTTGCCATCGGCAATCTGCCGCATGGTCTTGCGCAGGATCTTGCCCGAACGGGTCTTGGGCAGCGCGGCGACGACGGTGACTTCGCGGAAGTCGGCGACCGCACCGATGTGCTGGCGCACCAGCGCGACGATTTCCTTCTTCAGCGCCTCCTCCTCGACGTCGATCCCTGACTTGAGCACCACGTAGCCGCTGGCCCGCTGGCCCTTGAGCGCATCGGCCAGTCCGATCACGGCGCATTCGGCCACGGCCGGATGGCTGGCCAGCACCTGTTCCATGGCGCCGGTGGACAGCCGGTGCCCTGACACGTTGATCACGTCATCGGTGCGCCCCATGACGAACAGGTAGCCGTCGTCGTCAAGATAGCCGGAATCGCCGGTCAGGTAGAACCCGTCGATCTGCGACAGGTAGGTATCGATGAAGCGCTGGTCGTTGCCCCACAGGGTGGTCAGGGCACCGGGCGGCAAGGGCAGCCGGACCACGATGTTGCCTTCCTGGTTCGCTTCGAGCCGCTCGCCCAGCGCGTCGCGGATCTGCACGTCGAAGCCAGGCACCGGGGTGGTGGGCGAACCGGCCTTGGCCGGCAGCTCCTCCAGACCCAGCGGGTTCGAGGCGATCGGCCAGCCGGTTTCGGTCTGCCACCAGTTGTCCACCACCGGAATGCCCAGCAGCTTCGAGGCGAAGTGGTAGGTGTCCGGGTCCAGCCGCTCGCCGGCGACGAACAGCGCGCGCAGGCTGGACAGGTCGTGGCTGGCGATCAGCGCACCTTCCGGATCGGCCTTGCGCACCGCGCGCAAGGCCGTCGGCGCGGTGAACATCGTGGTGACCTTGTGGTCGGCAATGATGCGGCCGAAGACCCCGGCGTCCGGGGTGCCGATGGGCTTGCCCTCGTAGAGCACCGTGGTGGCGCCGGCGATCAGCGGCGCGTAGACGATGTAGGAGTGGCCGACCACCCAGCCCACATCGGAGGCGGTGAACATGGTATCGCCCGGATGCACGTCGTAGATCGCGTTCATGGAGAACTGCAGCGCGGTGGCGTAGCCGCCGGTATCGCGCACCACGCCCTTCGGCGCCCCGGTGGTGCCCGAGGTGTAGAGCACGTAGAGCGGGTGGGTGGATGGCACGGATACCGGCCCGGCCGGCGACGCGGTCTTCGCCTGCTCATCCCAGTCCAGCCAACTGATCTGCTGCCCGTTGACCGGTTTGCCCTGGTATTCATCCAGCGAGTGCTCGAAGCCTTCGCGGCGGGCGACGATCACGTCCCTGACCGCAGGCTCCGCCAGGCTCAGCGCCTCGGCCACCGCCGGCAGGTATTCGATGCGGCGGCTCGGCTCGATGCCGCCCGAGGCGGTGACGATCGCCACCGGGGCGCAGTCGGTGATGCGTGCCGCCAGTTCCTTGGGCGCGAACCCGCCGAAGACCACCGAATGGATCGCACCCAGGCGTGCGCAGGCGAGCATCGCGATAGCCGCCTGCGGGATCATCGGCAGGTAGATCAGCACGCGGTCCCCGGTCTTCACGCCGCGTTCGGCCAGCACGCCGGCGAAGATTTCCACTTCGCGCAGCAGCTCGGAGTAGGTGTATTTGGTGACGGTGCCCAGCATGGCCGAATCGTAGATCAGCGCGGTGCTCTCCCCGCGGCCGGCTTCGACGTGGCGGTCCAGTGCGTTGGCCGAAAGGTTCAGCGTGCCATCCGGGAACCAGCCGTACAACGGCTTGCGCGAATCATCCAGCGCCGTCTGCGGTGCCGTATCCCAGCGGATATCCTGGGCGGCTTGCAGCCAGAATGCTGCTGGGTCAGTGGTGGCTTGCTCAAAGGCCTGGCGGTATTCCTGCACCATGGTTCTCTCCTCCTGGCCCCGGGCGTCATTACCCGGCACCTGCGTGGTGATTGAGGTCGTCCTCTTGGCATTAACTGTATGAGTACGATCACATGATCGCAACTACGTTGTATACAGATTTTGAAAAAATTCCAAATAAATTGGATCCAGCTCACACATTTCCCGCTTCTATGTATACACTGGAGCCATGAGAGCAAGCGATAAGGTCTACGAGAGCCTCCGCGCCGACATCGTCGAATGGCGGCTGGCTCCCGGCACCGTTCTTGCAGAAGTAGAGCAGTCCGAACGCCTGGGCGTTTCCCGCACTCCGGTGCGCGAGGCCCTGGGCCGATTGGTCGCCGACGGCTTGGCGGTGCAGCAACGCGGACGCGGCGCCGTCGTGTCCGAGGTCAGCGAAGACCACGTAGAGGACCTGTTCGTTCTGCGCGTGGCGCTGGAATGCGCCAGCGCACGCGAAGCTGCCAAGTCGACGGGGCGATCGGCCTTCAACGAGTTAGCCAGCCGCTTCGAAGCAGCCGTCAAGGAAGTGGAGCTTCCCGGATCCCGGGAGTCCTACTATCAGCTGGTGCAGCTGCTGGACGAGTCGATCGACGAAGCGGCCAGCAACAAGTACCTGTCCAACGCGCTGCGCACCTTGCGGGTGAACCTGCAACGGGTGCGGCGCCTGGCCAAGGACAACCCCGAAAGGCTCAAGGCTTCCGCTTCCGAGCATGCGGCCATCGCACGAGCGATTGCCAGCGGTAACCCAGAGGTCGCAGCCGCGGCCACCACAGTCCACCTGCACGAATCCTTCACCCACATCATGACCCACGCGGTCGGATCAGAAAGGCAGTTAGCATGATCAACCACCCAGTACGCGTATACCGCTCCGAGGAAAACCTGGCTCGCGAAGACCAGCTGGCACATAAGATCGCCAAGGTTGCCGCCGATCCGGTAGAGGTCACCAGCGAAGTGACCGAAATGATCATCAACCGCATCATCGACAACGCTTCGGTTGCCATCGCGTCGCTGAACCGCGGCCCGATCGTCGCTGCCCGCGCCCAGGCGCTGGCCCACGCCCCTTCCACCGGCGGCAAGGGTGCCTCGGTGTTCGGCATTTCCGAGAAGGTGTCCCCCGAATGGGCCGCCTGGGCCAACGGCGTGGCCGTGCGCGAACTGGACTACCACGACACCTTCCTGGCCGCCGAGTACTCCCACCCGGGCGATAACATTCCGCCGATCCTGGCCGTTGCCCAGCACACCGGCGCTTCGGGCAAGGACCTGATCCGCGGCATCGCCACCGGCTACGAAATCCAGGTGGACCTGGTCAAGGCCATCTGCCTGCACAAGCACAAGATCGATCACGTAGCGCACCTGGGCCCATCGGCCGCCGCCGGCATCGGCACCCTGCTCGGACTCGATGTCGAGACCATCTTCCAGGCCGTGGGCCAGGGCCTGCACACCACCACCGCCACCCGCCAGTCGCGCAAGGGCGAAATCTCCACCTGGAAGGCCCACGCCCCGGCCTTCGCCGGCAAGATGGCAGTCGAGGCTGCCGACCGCGCCATGCGCGGCCAGACCTCCCCAGTGCCGATCTACGAAGGCGAAGACGGCGTCATCGCCTGGATGCTCGATGGCAAGGATGCCGCCTACGAGGTGCCGTTGCCAGAGGCCGGCGAAGCCAAGCGCGCCATCCTGGACACCTACACCAAGGAGCACTCGGCCGAGTACCAGGCGCAGGCCTGGATCGACCTGGCCCGCAAGCTGCACGGCGAGCACCCGGAAGCCACCGACCCGAAGAACGTGAAGTCGGTGCTGATCAAGACCAGCCACCACACCCACTACGTCATCGGCTCCGGCGCCAACGACCCGCAGAAGTACGATCCGACCGCATCGCGCGAGACCCTGGACCACTCGATCCCGTACATCTTCACCGTCGCCCTGCAGGACGGCGCCTGGCACCACGTGGATTCCTACTCGCCGGAGCGCGCCGGCCGTGCCGATACCGTTGAGCTGTGGAACAAGGTCACCACCGAGGAAGACGCCGAGTGGACCCGCCGCTACCACTCGCTGGACATCTCGGAGAAGGCCTTCGGCGGTTCGGTGGAAATCACCCTGAACGACGGCACCGTGATCACCGATGAGATCGCCGTGGCCGACGCGCACCCGCTGGGCGCACGCCCGTTCGCCCGCGAGCAGTACATCAACAAGTTCCGCACCCTGGCTAAGGGCCTGGTCGATGAGGCGGAGATCAACCGCTTCATCGCCGCCGCCGAGAACCTGGAAAACCTGGCCGCCGGCGAACTGGACCAGCTGAACATCCAGGCCGCAGCAGGCGTCATCGACACCGCGGCCACACCGAAGGGCCTGTTCTAAGATGCTGTACTCAACCAAGACCCCCGCTGCAAAGCGCGTTGCGCTGCGCGAGATGCTCACCCCGGGTGCTGCCCGCCAGTTCCCCGGAGCCTTCAACCCGCTCTCGGCCAAGCTGATCAGCGAGAAGAATTTCGACGGCGTCTACATCTCCGGTGCGGTGCTGGCCAACGATCTGGGCCTGCCGGATATCGGCCTGACCTCGTTGACCGAGGTGGCCACCCGTGCCGGGCAGATCGCCCGCATGACCGATCTGCCGTCGATCGTGGATGCCGACACGGGCTTCGGCGAGCCGATGAACGTGGCCCGCACCATCCAGGAGCTGGAATACGCCGGCCTGGCCGGCTGCCACATCGAGGACCAGTTCAACCCGAAGCGCTGCGGCCACCTGGATGGCAAGAACGTAGTGGATACCGAAACCATGCTCAAGCGCATCGCGGCCGCCGCCGACGCGCGCATCGATGAGAACTTCCTGATCATGGCCCGCACCGACATCCGTGCGGTCGAGGGCCTGGATTCGGCCGTCGATCGCGCCAAGGCAATGGTGGACGCCGGAGCGGACGCGATCTTCCCGGAAGCGATGAAGAACGTCGCCGAGTTCGAGGCGATCTGCAACGCGGTCGACGTGCCGGTGCTGGCCAACATGACCGAGTTCGGCAAGTCCGAATTGTTCAAGCGCCAGGAACTGGCAGATGCAGGCGTCGCGCTGATCATCTACCCGGTCACCCTGCTGCGCAGCGCCATGGGCGCCGCTGAACGCGTACTGGATGCCATCAGCGAGGATGGCACCCAGCAGCGCGAAGTGGATAACATGTTGACCAGGTCACGTTTGTACGAGCTCGTGGACTACGAGGCCTACAACCGCTTCGATACCGGAATCTTCAACTTCCAGGTCCCGACCCTGGACATTGATTCCAACAGCGCGAACCTCTAGGCTCGCAAGCATTTAGCACCATCTGCGCCGGCCGGCACCCGCTGGCCGGCGCAACCCAAAGCATTATTATTCTCCGGCAATGAAGAGGAGCAAGAATGACTGCCACCGAGGAAATCAAGAAGGGCCTGGCAGGCGTCGTCGTTGACTACACCGCCGTCTCCAAGGTCAATCCAGAAACCAACTCGCTGCTCTACCGCGGCTACCCCGTCCAGGATCTGGCCGCGAACAAGTCGTTCGAAGAGGTGGCCCTGCTGCTCTGGACCGGCGAGCTGCCAACCCAAAGCGAACTGACCGAGTTCTGCGCTTTCGAGCGGGCCAACCGCGCCCTGGACCCACGCGTCAAGGCGGCCATCGACCTGCTGCCAACCGACTGCCACCCGATGGACGTGGGCCGCACCGCGGTCTCGGTGATCGGCGCCAACCACCCCGAGGCCGAGAACTCCTCCCCCGAGGCTGAGCTGCTCAAGGCCAAGGAACTGTTCGCCGCCTTCCCTGCAGTGGTTGCCTACGACCAGCGTCGCCGCCGCGGCCAGGATGCCGTCGCTCCACGCGAGGATCTCGACTACTCCTCGAACTTCCTGTGGATGACCTTCGGCGAAGAAGCGGCCCCAGAGGTCGTCGACGCCTTCCGCGTGTCGATGGTGCTCTACGCGGAGCACTCCTTCAACGCCTCGACCTTCACCGCCCGCGTAATCACCTCGACCCTCTCCGACCTGCACTCGGCAGTCACCGGGGCGATCGGCGCACTGAAGGGCCCGCTGCACGGCGGCGCAAACGAAGCAGTCATGCACACCTTCAACGAGATCGGCATCAACAAGGAGGAATCCCGCGAGGATGCCGCCAAGCGCGCCAAGGCCTGGATGGAAGAAGCACTGGCCGCCAAGAAGAAGGTCATGGGCTTCGGCCACCGCGTCTACAAGCACGGCGACTCCCGCGTGCCGACCATGAAGGCCGCACTGGATCGCATGATCGAGCACTATGGCCGCCATGAAATGCTGGGCCTGTACGACGGGCTGGAGGCCGCCATGGACGAGGCGAAGGCCATCAAGCCGAACCTCGACTACCCTGCCGGCCCGACCTATCACCTGATGGGCTTCGACACCGAGATGTTCACCCCGATCTTCATCGCGGCGCGCATCACCGGCTGGACCAGCCACATCTTCGAACAGCGCGCAGCGAACGCGCTGATCCGCCCGCTCTCGGCCTACAACGGCGTGGAGCAGCGCTCGCTGTAAGCACTTCGCTTCCTGGCATTGGCCACGGGAATGGCGCAACCGCGTCAGCCCGTGGCCATTTGCGTGCCCAAGCTACCCGGAGTTGCCGTCGCAGACCACTTGTCTTATCGTTTAACGATGGAAATATTTCGAAGAACGATAAGATCTTAGCCATGGGAAAATACAGCATTATCGGCTTGAAGGTAGTTCTCGCCGTCATCCTGGCCGGCACGCTCTTTGTGCAGCTGTTCATGATACCGATGATCCTCATCCATGAATCGCCAAGCAACGGTACCGACAAGTTCTTCCAAGCCGCGTTCCTCGGCTACCTGATTCTCGCCGGGCTGGTGATTGAAACTTGTGTCTACAGCGTGTGGAAACTGGCCACGAGGGTCAAGCGCGGCACCGTCTTCGATCCCGCGTCCCTGGGCTATGTCACACCCATCATCGTCGCCTTCGCGGTTGGAGCGCTTGCCACTTTCGCCCTCGGCGCCATCTTTGCCGCAAGCACCGAGATCGCCCCTGGGGTCGTCCTCCTCGTTGGCGGAGCCGGGCTGCTGATGATCGGGATCAGCATCATCGTGCTCGTGCTGCGCCAGCTGCTCGAGCAAGCCGCGATGACCGAGGCCCAGGCAGCTGAGCTGCGGACCGAGCTGGGCGGCGTCATCTGATGGGAATCCGCGTGGATATCGACGTGATGCTGGCCCGCCGCAAAATGGCCGTCGGCGAGTTGGCCGAACGCATCGGCATTACCCCTGCCAACCTCGCGGTGCTCAAGAACGGGCGCGCCAAGGCGGTACGCTTCAGCACCCTTGAAGCGCTTTGCCGGGAGCTGGATTGCCAGCCTGGCGACCTGCTGGTCTTCGAACCCGATGAAGACGGGCAACTGGCCGATGGCTAGTCCCAGTTCTCGAAGCTGATCTCCTGCACCGAAATGTTGTCCGCCGCCAGCACGATCTCAACGGTGAAATTCCCGCCGACTACGAGCTGCGGCAGCCACAACGGGGAATCCTGCCACATCTGCTCGACGGGCAAGGCGGCCGGATCTGCCCACAGCGGCTCCAGCTCCTCGGAGATTTCCGGCTGGCCCGTTGCTTGCCGGGCAATGAAGGTTGCGCATTCCATGTCGGCCGCCGGCTGAGCCGGGAATCGGAAATTGATGTGCGCCGCCAGCTCCAGTTCCTGCGGTGCGAGCACCAGACCGGTTTCCTCGCGGAATTCCCGGATGGCTGCTTGCACAGCACTCTCCCCGGGCTCGATCTTCCCGCCGGGCAAGACGATATTTCCCTTGCCGAACCCGCGGCGCTTGCGCCCGAGCAGCACGTGCAGGCGCCCGGCGCGCTCCTGCAGCAGGGCAACGAGGGCTACCTGCTTGGCGCCGGGCATCCGGCGGCCCGCCACTAGTTCACCCTCGGGTGGGCCAATTGGTAGGCCTCGCGCAGCGAATCCACGGTGACCTTGGTGTAGATCTGCGTGGTGGTGACCGATGCATGACCCAGCAGTTCCTGGACCACCCTGACATCTGCTCCGCCCTCCAGCAAATGGGTGGCGAAAGAATGCCGCAGCGTATGCGGAGAGACCTCGGTCGTTATCCCGGCCCGTTCGGCCGCCTTGGCCAGCAGCAGCCATACCGATTGGCGCGAAAGCCGTCCCCCGCGCTGGTTCAGGAACAATGCCGGGGTGCCCTTGCCTTTGGCAGCCAGCCCTGGACGAGCACGCACCAGATAATCGCTGACCGCACGCTGGGCGTACCTGCCGACCGGAACCACCCGCTCCTTGGATCCCTTGCCGAACAGGCGTACCACGGCATCGTCGGCAAAGTGCAGATCGTCAACGTCCAAGTCCACGACTTCGGATATGCGTGCGCCGGTGGAGTACAAGAATTCCAGGATCGCCCGGTCCCGCAGTCCGGCAGGGGTTTCGATGCTCACCGATTCGAGGATCCGGGTGACCTGGTCGATGGATATTGCCTTGGGCAGGGATTGGCCGATGGCCGGGGGCTGGATCTCGCGGGCAGGATTCGGCGCGCAGATCCCTTCGAGCTCCCAGTACTTGTGCAGCTGGCGGATGGCGACCGAATGGCGTGCGACGGAGCGGGCGCTCAACGGCTGATGCTCATCGTCTCCACGCGACAAGTCCTGCAGGTAGCTGCTGATGGCTGCCTCGGTAATCTGCTGCGGCTGCGCGATGCCTGCCGCTTGCAGCGCATCCATGTATCGGGTCAGATCCCTGCGGTAGGACGACAAGGTGTTCTCGGCCAGACCCCGCTCGATCGCCAGATGCTGCAGGTAGCGCTTGAGCGGGGTTTCGAACTGGTTGCTCATCCTTCGCGCAGATACGGGTGCACGTCGAATGGCTCGTTCGCATCGCGCAGGTCGAGGTACTTGTTGGCGCGGGCGGCATGAGCGGCCAGGATAGCGATGGTCGCGGTGGGGTTATGGATCTTTCCTGCCAGCACTGCTGCGACAGCTTCTTCCAGGGGAACCCAGGTGCTGACCATTTCGGCTTCCTCTTCGGTCCGCTGATGGCGCTGGTCTGCTGCGACCAGCTTCGCATCGCGTGCCAGGTAGATCCGCACGGCCTCCGCCGACGAGCCCGGGCTCAAGAAGACATCGGTGAGGATCGACCAGTGATCGGCGGTGCGGTCCGCTTCCTCCCACAATTCGCGCTTGGCGGCTTCCAACGGCGGCTCGCCAGCCACGTCGAGCAAGCCGGCGGGGATTTCCCACAGGCGCATGCCGACCGGGTGGCGGTACTGGTTGACCATCAAGATGCGTTCCTCGGCATCCATGACCAGCACGCTGACCGCACCGGGGTGGTTGATGTAGTCGCGTTCGATCGCCGCCCCTGATTCAGAGAGCTTCACGGTGTCATGGACAACGTCCCAGATGCGGCCCTCGTACACGGTTTCACGGTTCAGCAATGCACGCGGCGAGAATTCATCGGCTATCGGATGCAGCGGCACGAGGATCGTCCTTCGGTAGAAAATGCTGGTCGTTACTCTCCAGCTTAAACAGCAACGCGCCGGTCAGTAATGACCGGCGCGCATTGCCTTCAGAGTTTTACCCCTGGCAAGCTGTATTACTTGCGCAGCTCCAGGGCTGCCTCGACCAGACCTGCGAACAGCGGGTGCGGACGAGTTGGGCGGCTGGAGAGCTCTGGGTGTGCCTGCGTGGAGACGTAGTACGGGTGCACGTCCTTCGGCAGTTCAACGAACTCGACCAAGCTGCCGTCTGGCGAGGTGCCAGCGAAGACCAGACCAGCTTCTTCAAGCTGGGCACGGTATGCGTTGTTGACCTCGTAGCGGTGGCGGTGGCGTTCTGCGACCTCGGTCTTGCCGTAGGTTTCAGCCAGAACCGAACCTTCAAGCAGCTTTGCGTCGTACAGGCCCAGGCGCATGGTGCCGCCCAGATCGCCCTTGCCGTCGACGATCTCCAGCTGCTCTTCCATGGTCGCGATGACCGGGGTCGAGGTTTCTGGATCGAATTCGGTGGACGAGGCATCGGTGAGGCCAGCCATGTTGCGGGCGTATTCGATGACCATCGACTGCAGCCCCAGGCACAGGCCCAAGGTTGGCAGCTTGTTTTCGCGAGCGAAGCGCAGTGCGCCCAGCTTGCCTTCCAGGCCGCGGATGCCGAAGCCGCCAGGGACGCAGATTGCCTCTGCGCCTTCAAGCGCCTTGGCGGCCCCTGCTTCGGTAGCGCAGTCATCAGCTGGCACCCAGCGGATGTTGACCTTCGCGTTGTTGGCGAAACCGCCGGCACGCAGCGCTTCGGTGACCGACAGGTAGGCATCCGGCAGATCGATGTACTTGCCCACCAAAGCGACGGTCAGCTCAGTTGCCGGGTTATGCACAACTTCGAGCAGGCGGTCCCACGACTCCCAGTCGACATCGCGGAACTTCATCTCCAAGGTCTGGACGATGTAGGCGTCCAGGCCCTGGGAGTGGATGACCTTGGGGATGTCGTAGATGCTTGGAGCGTCGGCGCAGTTGATGACTGCTTCGGTGTCCACATCGCAGGTGCGGCCGAGCTTGGCGCGCATCTCTGCAGGAATTGGACGGTCCGAGCGGATCACCAGTGCGTCTGGCTGGATGCCGATCGAGCGCAACGCCGCAACGGAGTGCTGCGTAGGCTTGGTCTTCAGTTCATGGCTCGGGCCGATGAACGGAACCAGGGAAACGTGCACGAAGAATGCGTTCTTGCGGCCGATGTCCTGGCGGACCTGGCGCGCTGCTTCGAGGAATGGCTGGGATTCGATATCGCCGACGGTGCCACCGATTTCCGTGATGATCACGTCGGGAGCCGACTTGCCGGCACCAGGATCGGTAGCCGCCAAGCGCATGCGGCGCTTGATCTCATCGGTGATGTGCGGGATGACCTGGACGGTATCGCCGAGGTATTCACCGCGGCGTTCACGTTCCAGGACGGTCGAGTAGACCTGCCCGGTGGTCACGTTGGCGGTACCTGGCAGGTTCTCATCCAGGAAACGCTCGTAGTGGCCGATATCCAGGTCGGTTTCTGCGCCATCGTCGGTAACGAAGACTTCACCGTGCTGGAAAGGGTTCATGGTACCTGGATCGACGTTCAGGTACGGGTCGAGCTTCTGCATGGTCACTGAGAGACCACGAGCTCGAAGTAGATGTCCGAGGCTGGATGCCGTCAATCCCTTGCCCAGGGAAGAGGCCACACCGCCGGTGACGAAGATATGCTTTGTCGTTTCAGACGACCGAGAATCACGAGTTGAATTACGCTGCACCACGGGATTTCATCCTATCACCATTCCAATATTTCGCATCCTCATAAGACTCTAGTGCACCACTGGCCAATGCCATAGCATCCGCGTAATTCAGGGGTTCACCAAGACTTTTAGGCCTTCGCCAATTTCCTGGAGGTGAGCGATGACACTAGCTTCTGGGCATCGTCGAGCAGCTCCTCGGCATGCGCCTGCGCGGTGCCGGATTCCTCTTGGCCGGCGAGCATGCGCGCAAGTTCCTTGACGCGGGCTTCCTGATCCAGGCTGATGACATCGCTGGCAGTGTAGCCAGCTCCGGCCTTCGACTTGGCATCTGAATTCTTGATCACACGGATATGCCGATCCGCATAGGCGGCCACTTGGGGCAGGTGGGTCACCACAATGACCTGCACATGCTTGGCCAGCATGGCCAGGCGCTCGCCAATGGCCACCGCAGCCTTGCCGCCCACGCCCTGGTCCACTTCGTCGAAAACGAAGGTCGGCACCGGGTCGACCGCTGCCAGGACCACTTCTATGGCCAGCATGACACGGGAGAGCTCGCCGCCGCTGGCTCCCTTGCCCAGCGGTCGCGGCGAGGCGCCAGCATGCGGGGCAAGCAGCATGGAGATTGCGTCTTGCCCGAAACCGCCGGGCTCTTCCAATTCAGTCACCTCGATGACGAGCTTGGCATCGGGCATCGCAAGCGCCTTCAGTTCGGCCGAAACCTGCGCGGAGAGCTTCTTGGCTGCCTTGCGGCGCGCATCGGAGAGGTCCGAGGCCAACGAGGAGACCTTGTGCTCCAAGTCGACGACTTCCACTTCCAGTTCCTCGATGCGCGAGTCGTCCCCGCCAAGTTCTTCAAGCCGGGAACGGGATTCGGCCGCCCAGGCCAGCACCTCATCGATGCTCGGTGCGTACTTGCGCATGAGCTTGTTCAGGTCGGCGCGGCGGGCTTCAATCTGCGCCAAGCGCTCCGGTCCTTCTTCGTCGAGGTCGGCAACGTAGGTGGCAAGATCGGTGGAGAGCTCGGAGGCGAGAATGCCCAATTCAGCAGCCCGCTCCGCGAAAGCCGCCAGCATGGTGTCATCGCCGCTGGCCTGGCCCAGCACGCCGCGGGCGGTCTCGGCCAAGGTCGTCACGCCCGGGTTTTCGAAATCCTCGGAGTCGATGATGGCCTGGGCCTGCTGGCAGGCGTTCCGCAGGGATTCGATATTGCCCAGCTTCATGGATTGCTCTCGCAGCGACTCGTCCTCGCCGGGCTGCGGATCCAACGAATCGATCTCGTCCAGCGCCAGGCGCAAGTTTTCCGCTTCGCGTACGCGGTTTCGCGAATCGGTTTTGAGGCCAGCCAGCTCCTTGGATGCCGCCCGCCACTGGCGGTAGGCTCGCTGGTAGCTGCTGAGCGTGCGCGACAACGAGCTGCCGGCAAAGCGGTCCAGCGCGTCGCGTTGGGCAACAGGTTCTTTCAGGCGGATCTGGTCCGACTGGCCATGGACAGCAACCAGGTCATGTCCCAGCTCGGCCAGCAACCCGACCGGGGCGCTGCGTCCGCCAATGGTGGCCCGGGAACGGCCTTGGGCAGAGAGCGAGCGGGACAGCAGCAGCTCGCTGCTCTCCCCTGCCGGCTCGATGAAGGCACCGGCCTGGCCCGCCGCATCGAGCACGTGGTGATCCGGGGGCAGGTGCACCACGGCTTCGGCCAGGGCATGCTTGGCACCGTTTCGGACCGCACCGGCATCGGCCCGGCGTCCGAGCAGCAGGGACAGGGCGGTGATCACCATGGTCTTGCCAGCTCCGGTTTCACCGGTGACTACCGTGAGCCCGGGGCCAAGCGGCAGCGTGGCCTCGGTAATCACTCCGAGGTTGGAGATCTGGATTTCCTGAATCATTGCCTGCTCCCGAATGTCGAGTTCAAGTCGTACCGTGCGTTTTTAGTATATGTGTTCTAATCCTGTTTTTCGCAACTATGTTCGAGCGTGTGGAGAATTTTTCGCTGGTGCGGGCGGTTAGCCCTGGTCCTCGGGCCGTCCCACCATGGGAATGCCCGGTTCATCGCGGTAGTGCGGATCCACGCTTTGCAGCCCCGGCCCGATCACCGGCAATGCCGTGGTTGCCGGACGGCGCGCCTCTTCCTTTGCCGGACCGCGCCAGCCGGTAATCGGCAGTTCGAACTTGTTGACCAGGCGCTCGGAGAATGGAGTGGTGTTCAGCCGGGCCATGTATACCGGCCGATCGCTGCGCGTCACTTCCACGCGGGCTCCCGGCGGCAACTCGATGGTGCGCCGACCATCGCACCAGAGCACCGCGCCGGCATCGGTGCGGGTGAGCATTTCCACGGCCATGATCGAATCCGGGGAAATGACCAGGGGCTTGGCGAACAGGGCGTGCGCGGAGATCGGCACCATGATCAGCGCCGCGACATCCGGCCACACCACCGGTCCGCCGGCGGAGAAGGAATATGCAGTGGAGCCGGTCGGCGTGGCCATCACTACGCCGTCGCATCCGAAGGTGGAGATCGGACGCCCGTCGACCTCGATCACTACCTCGACCATGCGCTCGCGGTTGGCTTTTTCCACGGCGGCCTCGTTCAAGGCCCATGTTTCGGCAAGGCAGACGTTATCCAGCCACACCTTGACCTCGATGGTCATGCGCTCTTCCACTGTATAGGTCTCATTGACCAGCGCCTGGACGGTGGAGGCCAGTTCGCTGCGTTCAGCTTCGGCAAGGAAACCCACATGCCCGAGGTTCACGCCCACCAGCGGCATCGGGGATTCGCGCACCAGTTCCGCGGCGCGCAGCACCGAGCCGTCGCCGCCGAGCACCACGCCCAAGTCGACGTCTTCGATCTGGCAATCCTCGTCGAGCACCTGCACCGAGGGCACAGCCGCGCCGATCGCTTCGGTCATCGCCAGCTGGTCCTTGCGGCGCATCACCGGGATGGCGCCTGCTTCATTGAGCAGGGCGCAGGTTTCGATGGCCGCGGTGATCGCTTCTTGGCGGCCGGTATGGGTGAAAATCAGGATTCGGCGCAAGGCGGTCGGCCCCTCTCAGCTTCGCGAGGTGCAAAATGACCGTGGTTATCGACCACGGCTAAAACACGTCACTTCTAAGAATAGTCAACGTCCTGCCCGATGAGCGGCACATCGGCAGGCTGTGGATTCCCGCCGGCGGCCAGCCAGAGGAAGAATTCGACGTTGCCGTCCTGTCCCGGCAGGGGGCTGCGGGCCAGCCCGCGCAGCTGCAGGCCCGCGGCCTGCGCGCTGGCCACGACCGCTTCCACCGCGCTGCGGCGCAGCTGCGGATCGGTGACCACGCCGGTGCGGTTCAGGTATTCGCGCCCGACCTCGAACTGCGGCTTGACCATCAGCAGCAGTCCGCCGCCGTCCTTGGTGGCCGAAGCCAACGCGTCGATCACCAGGCGCAGTGAAATAAAGGACAAGTCGGCTACTACGAGGTCGACTGGTCCACCAATATCTTCGGGGACCAGATAGCGCACGTTCAGCCCTTCGCGGACCGTGACGCGCGGATTTTCGCGGATCTCGTCGACCAGCTGGCCATGTCCGACATCGGCTGCGACCACGGCCTTTGCCCCGCGGCGCAGCAGCACGTCGGTGAAACCGCCGGTGGAGGCGCCGGCATCCAGGCAACGCAGGCCGGCAGGATCAATAGTCGCAAAGACATCTAGTGCGCCGGCGAGCTTGTGCCCGGCGCGGGAGACGTACTCCTCGCCCTCGCTGGGCACCAGGGCCAGCTCGTCGGCGGCGGCCACCTTCTTGGAGGCCTTGGCGGTTGCCTGCCCGTTCAGCAGCACCCGACCGGCATCGATCAGCTTGGCAGCTTCGGTGCGCGAGCGCGCCAGCGCCCGGGTGACGAGTTCTTGATCCAGACGATTCACGCGCCGTGCTCCGTACGGTTCAGTTCATGCTGCAGGCCGGCCAGCAGCTGCTCGTAGATTCCGGCGTGCTCGGTAATGTCGTGGTCGGCCAGCGAGGACAGCGCCTGCTCCACGGCCGCGTCATCCAGCCCGCGGGGGCCGGGGCTTGGTACAGGATTCTGTGGCTGCATGGCTAGCCCCGCACCTTCCGCAGGGCATCCAGCCCGCGTTCGGTGAACCGGATCTCCGGTTCTTCATGCCGCGACTGGCGCGGGTGGGCCAGCCACCAGGCATGGCAGGCGGCACGCCAGGCGTTCAGGTCCTGGTCGCTGCCCGTCACTTCGATCGCGCCGTGATCGACCTTGGCGACCGCGTCGCCGACCTGCACCCCGTAGCCGAGCACCTTGATGGTCGGGTACGGGCGGTAGAGGTCGGCCAGGGAGTTGATGAGGTAGTTGGGACGCTGCTCGACCGGCGCGCCCAGCGCGGTGCGCGGGGTATCGACGCCGGTGAGCACCAGTACGGTGGAGAATCCGGCACGGAAACCGCCGAGGATGTCGGTGTCCAGGCGGTCGCCGACGACCAGCGGGCGCTGGGAATCCAGCCGGTCGGCGGCCCGCGCGAACAGGTAGGATTCGGGCTTGCCGGCCACGCGCGGTTCCACGCTGGTGGCCAGCTTCACCGCGTTGACCAGCGACCCGTTGCCCGGGGCCAGGCCCTCGGCGCGCGGGATCGTCAGGTCGGTGTTGGTGGCAACCCATGCGGCGCCGTTATTGATCGCATAGCTGGCCTCGGCCAGGTTCGTCCACGAGATGTCCGGGTCGAACCCCTGGATCACCGCTACGGGTTCGTCCTTATGGGTTTCGACGACTTCCAGCCCGCGCACGGCAATGCATTCGCGCAGGTAGGGGGAACCCACCACCAGGACCTTGGATCCCGGATTCAGTTCGCGGGCCAGCATCTCCGCGCCGGCGTCGGCCGAGCCAAAGACCTGCTCGGCGCTGGTCTTCACACCCAGCTGGCGCAGGTGCGCCGCGACCGACATCGGCGAACGCCCGGCATTGTTGGTAATGAACGCCAGCGTGACATTCACTTCCGCGAGGGTGTTCAGCGACTCGACGGCGTCGTCGATGGCGTTCGGGCCAGCATAGACGACGCCATCCAAATCGGAGAGGACAGAATCAAATCCGGAGATCAGCATTCGGTGGTGGTTCCTACTACTTGAGTTATTTGGCTGCTACGCCAAAGCTTACTTCGTCGATTCGTCTTCCACGTCGGCTTAGGCGGCGTCCGTGTCGGATTCGACAACCACGTTCAGGTCATCCTCCTCGTCGATGCCGGTCTGCTCGGCTTCAGGCTCTTCAGCTTCTTCTGCGGTCGCGTCGGCGGCCGCTTCCGAGGACTCGGAAGGTTCGATCAGATCCTTGGCACGCGGGGTTTCCTCTTCCTCATCCAGCTCCGGAGCCAGGTCCATGATGAAGGATTCGGTTTCGCGTTCGATGCCCAGGGCGCTTTCGGCAACCTCGACCTGTGCGTTCCAGCGCTTCGCGTCTTCTGCACGGCCGGCAGCCGAAAGCAGGTCAGCGTAGGCGGTGAACAGGCGCGGGCTGAAGGAGAAGGCGCGGTTGAAGTTCAGCTGCTCCAGCGACTCCAGCTCGGCCAGCGCCTTGTCCAGCTTGCCCAGGTCGGCGTAGGAGCCAGCGGCAACCATCTGCATTTCGACCTTGACGGCGGTTTCCAGGTTCGCGCATTCCTCGGAGTGCGCCAGCTCAATGGCCTTCTCCGCACGGCCCAGGCCGCGCAGCGAGTCGGCGATCAACGGCAGGTTGTAGTCCGAGCCGGAAATGCGGCGGTGGGTGCGCAGCTCGCGCAGTGCGTCAGCGTACTTGCCGGCGTGGTAGGCAGCGATGCCAACGGCCTCGCGAACCACTGCGACGCGGCCGCCACGGCGCGATGCCGCCAGGGTGTGCTGGTAAGCCAGCTCCGGGTCCTCTTCCAGCAGGCGGCCAGCCATCACCAGGTGCTTGGCGACCCAGCTTGCCGAACGTTCTTCGAGGTAGCGCAGCTGTGCGCGTGCTACGCGGTCCAGCTCCTTGCCGGTAACGTCTTCATCGATGTCCGGGGACTGCTCGCGATCGGCTCGGTTCGAGATGCGCAGGTCGCCCGGGTTGTGCGCGCGTGGCGCATTCTCGCGCTTGTCGGCAAAGCGGTCCTCGCGTGCTGGACGCTCCCCCTTGGCACGGCGGTCATCGGCGCGCTTGAAGCCGCCACCACGGTTGTCATCGCGACGTTCACCGCGGAAGCCACCACGGTCATCGTTGCGCTTGAAGCCGCCACCACGGTTGTCATCGCGACG
>NZ_SCKZ01000006.1:0-153050 GCF_004100365.1 Glutamicibacter sp. HZAU
GCGGCACGGCGAGCTCGCTGCCTGAACTGGCGGTTGTCCTGTTATTTCTTTGGTTTCGAAAGGTCATTTCAGTCCAGGTTGGTGGAGCCTGGCACCCAGCGCTGGTGGTTCAGGTGCTCTTGGTCGTGCGCGCAACCGGAAACGGCCACCGGGAATCACTCGGTAATGGATTTCGGTGGCCGTGTAAGGCGTGATGAAACATCTGGGTTAGCCCAGCAGACCTAGTCGACCTGCTTTTCCAGGAATCGATAGACCTCGGTTTCATCCACGCCGGGAAAGGCACCGGTCGGCATGGCCGCCAGCAGGTGCGTATTGGCACGCGTTGCAGGCCACGCATTGCCGAACCATTGGCTGGACAGGTCGGCAGGTGGTCGGCGGCAGCAATTCTCGTCCGGGCAGGTGGACTGGCAGCGTTCCTTGGTATCCCGTCCCCGGAACCACTTCACGTGTTCAAAAGGCACGCCAATGGATAATGAATACAGCCCCGAAGAGTGGCGCTCGGTGCGTGCGGTGCACCAGAAGGTTCCATTGACGGTATCGGTGTACTGCTCGAAGGAGCGGAACTTGTCCATCTGCTCGAACACCACTCGGCTTGTCCAATAGCGGCAGATGGTCTGCCCTTCAATGGCACCGGTGTGGTCGGCCGGGAAATTCACCCGATCATTTTCATAGGCCTTGTGCAGAATGCCTGATTCGTGGACTTTCTGGAAGTGGCAGGTCATTCCCAGATGCTCGGTGGCAAGGTTGGTGAAGCGGTGGGCCGCGGACTCATAGGACACGGCGAAGGCATCGCGCAGATCCTCGACGGCCAATTCACGATTGTCTTTGGCGCGCCTCAGGTACTCCACCGTGGACTTCTCCGGCATCATCAATGCCGCTGCAAAATAATTGGTCGCCACGCGCTGCGAGAGGAAATCGAAATAATCGGTTGGCGGCTTATGCCCCAATACATGATGCCCTAGCGCCTGCAACAGCACAGAGCGGGGATCATGTTCCGAGCGGTTGGTCTGGGTCAGGTAGATGCGCTTGTTCTTCTGATCAGTCACCGAACGCGTGGAATGCGGAAGATTGCCCACGAAGCGCAGGCTGAATCCCAGATGCTCGGCAATATCCGCTGCTCGATGATGCGAGAGCGGGCCTGCATCGTGCCCGACTGCCGCGAGGACCTTGGCGGCTTCCTGCTCAATGTCCTTGTAGTAGTTATTGCGCTGGCGCATCTCATGGCGCAACGCTGTATTGGCCCGCCGCGCTTCCTCAGGGGTAGCGGCCTGCTCATTCAAACGGCGTTCCAATTCATTCTGCAAACCCACCAACGACTCGAGAACATCCATCGGCAGGCGTGCGCCAACGCGCACAGTCGGCAATCCCAAGGAAGCGTACAAGGGGCCGCGCTGGGCACGTTCCAATTCGATCTCCAAGGCAGCGCGTCGCGATGGCGGTTCGGTCCCCAGAAGATCATCGACGCCGACTCCCAAAGCGCCTGCCAAGGATTTGAGCAAAGAGAGCTTCGGTTCGCGCTTTCCGTTTTCAATCAACGACAGTTGGCTCGGCGCGGTATCGACCAGGGCCGAAACATCATCCAAGGTCAGTTGCTTGCTTTTGCGCAGAAAACGGATTCTCCGGCCTAGGGCGATGGAGTCGAGTTCCGTATCTTCGCTGCCAGCGTCGTTGCCCGCTGAGTTCACTGAGCGATTCCATGTGGTTGCAGTCACATATCAAGATTAGGCCAAGAACCAGGAAATTTTCCAGATCTTCCTGCTTTTGACGGTAATTCTTTGACCCATCCTGAGTTCGCCATCAAAACTTTCCAGTTCTTCTTTCATGCCGGGACGAGCTTCTCTCATCAAACACACAGCCGTTCTGCGGAATCATCGTTGCCGCACACACGTTGAAACTTCAAAGACGCTTTCCGAGGAGCAGCATGCACGCAATTTCCACCAGCCCGCTACCCGTCACGAGCCCTGCCCACGACCCACCCCAAACATTGGTCATCGTCGGAACGGATGGCGCAGGCAAGAGCACCAGCATCGATGCCCTGGTGCATCAGTTGCGCAACGAACGCATTCAAGCACGCAAGCTCGCAAACGTCGCCGCCCGAAGCTGGCTGACCAAATTCTCCCGCGCGGCGGGAATCGCCTTCCCGACGTTCACCCAGGATTTCCTCGAAACGTCCATCCGCTGCTTCAACCTTGCACGCAACACGTTCATTGCCGCGCATTCCCCCGGGCTCAGCGTGATGGACCGCCACCTTTATTGCCAGCTGGTGCTGCGGCGCCTGAGTGGACATCCTGACGGATTGCTCCTGCCCTGGCTTGCCCGGAAAAGTACCGAGGAGGCGAGAATTGTCCTGCTCGATGTGGATCCCCACCTTGCCTTCAAGCGAATCAATACCCGCGGCACAGATGAAGAAAGCTTGGAGTACCTTGAAGCGAGCCGAGCTGAATACCTCCGCCTGGCGCAACATCATGGCTGGATCATCCTTGATGCCTCGATACCCACACCTCAATTGGTTGAACAGCTTCGCATGATCGCCGGCAAGTAGACTCATCCTATGAGCGAAGCACAGGCATCTCTAGCACCAGGTTCCATCCTCGAATTGGCGCAGAGCACCAAGAAGCAGTGGGAGCTGGGCCAGGTCCGGCTCATTGCCAGCGGCACCTTGGCGCAGGACGGAACTTTGCAGCCCAGCAGCCTGCACGAAGCCACCTGGCAGCTGTCGGTTCGTTCCATAGAGAAAGCCGCAAGCTTCACGCCGGCGCTTTCGGCTCAAGTATTCACCTTGATCGCCGGCGACTTCGCGCAACTGGAAGTTGATGGGCACCAGCACGGACTGGAACCGCTGCGCCCCCTGAAGTTCGACACCGGCAATCCCGTCGAGGGGAGCCAGCCCACCGAGGAATTGCTCATCGTCCACGTGGCTGCCGAACCGGCGCAGGTGCGGGCCACCGTTCGCATTGTGGAACTGTCCAAGAAGCGCGAGCAGTACCTCTTTGACGGGCAGCTGGGCATCATGGTTCAAGGTTCTGCCAAGCTCTTGCTCGGCGACAACGAACGGCAGCTGAATCTGCGCGACACCGTCGTAGGCTCCGATGCCGCTGAACCACGCATCTCTGGCCGCGGTTTCATGGCCGTAGCCTCTTTCGACCAGCCTTAGCCTAATCCGGCGATCGCATCCGTTTTCGCAAGATCCGTAGATCTTCGCGCCCCGCCATTCGCAGTTCCGGCCAGCAATGCCTGGGCATAACAGCAATCCCGGTCGTTCACCGGGCAGCGACCGCGACCCGTCCGAAACTCGGACATTTCACGTTTCCTGGCTCGTTCCACGGCGACCTAATGGGCGAGCCAGCACCGGCGGATTACCGGAAATGCCAGCTCACCGGCGATTCGTGGGCTTCTGCGAAGGTCCGTTTTGAGAGGCCCTTCACCCTTCAGCTGCCCGAGGTTTGAGTTAAATTTCATTCTTCTTCGCAGCCAAATCGGTCACTTTCACTAATTTTCCATGTTCTGGCTCACAAGCACCGCAAGAACCCAAAAATTTTCATTTTCGCGAAGAACCGCAAATCTTAATTCAAAAAACCTCTGGTGAACCCCTTGCCCCTGCGGAAAAGTAGTTGCCACGAAGAAGTTCACAAGATCACCTTCCGATCAACATGAACCCGCAGCTTGTGCGAAGGAGCCAAGGCAATGACTACCGAGAACACCAACGAAACCTCGATCGACAACCGCATCGCAGCCATCGAAACCGACTGGGAAAACAACCCCCGCTGGGCCGGCGTCACCCGCGATTACAGCGCCGCAGACGTTGTAAAGCTCCAGGGCCGGGTCCAGGAAGAGCACACCCTGGCCAAGCGCGGATCCGAGAAGCTGTGGAAGCAGCTCACCGAGGAAACCCCTACCGGCGGCTACACCAACGCATTGGGCGCACTGACCGGCAACCAGGCAGTGCAGCAGGTCAAAGCCGGCCTGCGAGCCATCTATCTTTCGGGCTGGCAGGTGGCAGCAGATGCCAACCTCTCGGGCCAGACCTACCCGGACCAGTCGCTGTACCCGGCGAACTCGGTGCCGCAGGTTGTCCGCCGCATCAACAACGCCTTGCAGCGTGCCGACCAGATCGAATTCTCCGAAGGCATCCAGACCGTCGAGGACTGGATGGTCCCGATCGTCGCCGACGCGGAAGCCGGCTTCGGCGGCCCGCTGAACGCCTACGAGCTGATGAAATCCATGATCACCGCCGGCGCCTCGGGCGTCCACTGGGAAGACCAGCTGGCATCCGAAAAGAAGTGCGGCCACCTCGGCGGCAAGGTGCTGATCCCGACCCAGCAGCACATCCGCACCCTGAACGCGGCCCGCCTGGCTGCCGATGTGGCTGGCACCCCTTCGGTGGTCATCGCCCGCACCGACGCCGAAGCGGCAACGCTGATCACCTCGGATGTCGACGAGCGCGACCAGGAATTCATCACCGGCGAGCGCACCCCCGAAGGCTTCTACAAGGTCCGCAACGGCATCGAGCCATGCATCGCCCGCGCCAAGGCCTACGCACCGTATTCGGATCTGATCTGGATGGAAACCGGCACCCCTGACCTGGAGCTGGCCCGCAAGTTCGCCGAAGCGGTCAAGAAGGACTTCCCGGACCAGATGCTTTCCTACAACTGCTCGCCATCGTTCAACTGGAAGAAGCACCTGGACGACGCAACCATCGCCAAGTTCCAGCGCGAACTCGGTGCCATGGGCTTCAGCTTCCAGTTCATCACCCTGGCCGGCTTCCACGCCTTGAACCACTCGATGTTCGACCTGGCCCAGGGCTACGCGAAGGACGGCATGAGCGCCTATGTCGAGCTGCAGGAACGCGAATTCGCCTCCGAGGCCGCCGGCTACACCGCCACCAAGCACCAGCGCGAAGTCGGCACCGGCTACTTCGATGCAATCTCCACGGCGCTGAATCCCAACGCCTCCACCCTGGCCCTAGTGGGATCCACCGAAGAAGGCCAATTCCATTAGACCCTGATGGGTCGATGGTGCTAGCCGGCAAAGGCGCCGGCTAGCACCAACACCATTTACAAGTTTTTAAGGACGCTGCCATGAACTCCCCCATCACCCTGAACAACATCACCATTACCGCTACCCCCGTTCGCTACCAGGAGCAGATCCTGACCAGCGAAGCCCTGGACTTCCTTTCGGCCCTGCACACCGCATTCGAACCGCGCCGTGCCGAACTGATGCAGCGCCGCCAGGTCAACCGGGCCCGCATTGCCAACGGCCGCGATCCGAAATTCCTGGACGAGACCCGCGCAATCCGCGATGATGAATCATGGCAGGTGGCCCCGATTGCACCGGGGCTGGAAGACCGCCGGGTGGAAATCACCGGCCCGATCGAACGCAAGATGGCCATCAACGCGCTGAACTCCGGCGCCAAGGTCTGGCTGGCCGACATGGAGGACGCATCCTCGCCGACCTGGCAAAACGTGATCAAGAACCAGGTCAACCTGATCCGCGTGCTGGATCAGGAACTGGACTTCACCGCACCTGATGGCCGCGAGTACAAGCTGAACACCTACGACTTGAAGCAGCTGCCGACCATCGTGGTCCGCCCTCGCGGCTGGCACCTGCCGGAGAAGCACCTGCTGGTTGCCGGCACCCCGATGTCCGGTGCGCTGGTGGACTTCGGACTGCACTTCTTCCACAACGCCAAGCGCCTGCTGGCCGCCGGACGCGGTCCGTACTACTACCTGCCGAAGCTGGAGAACCACCTGGAGGCGCGGTTGTGGAACGACGTGTTCAACCTGGCCCAGGACCTGATGGATATCGATCGCGGCACCATCCGTGCCACCGTGCTGATCGAGACCATCACCGCAGCCTTCGAGATGGAGGAAATCCTCTACGAGCTGCGCGAGCACTCCTCGGGGCTGAATGCAGGACGCTGGGACTACATCTTCTCGATCATCAAGAACTTCCGTTCCCGCGGACCGCGCTTCGTCTTCCCGGATCGCGACACCGTCACCATGACCGCACCGTTCATGCGGGCCTACACCGAGCAGCTGGTGCGTGCATGCCACCGCCGCGGCGCTTCGGCCATTGGCGGGATGAGCGCTTTCGTTCCGAACCGCAAGGATGCCTCGATCAACGAGATGGCCTTCGGAAAGGTCCGCGAGGACAAGGCCCGCGAAGCCGCTGACGGCTTCGACGGCTCCTGGGTGGCCCATCCGGACCTGGTGCCGGTGGCCCGCGAGGTGTACGACGAGGTGCTGGGCGAGAACCCCAACCAGTTGCAGCGCACCCGCGAAGATGTGGAGGTGTCGGGTGCTGCCCTGCTGAACGTGGAAAGCGTGACCGGCAAGATCACCGAACGCGGCATCCGCGACAACATCGAGATCGGCATCCGCTACATCGAGTCCTGGCTGCGCGGCAATGGCGCGGTGGCCCTGCGCAACCTGATGGAAGATGCCGCCACCGCCGAAATCTCCCGTTCGCAGCTGTGGCAATGGATCCACCAGTCGGCAATCACCGACGAGGGCGAGATCATCACCCGCCGCTGGGTGCAGGAACTGACGGAGGAAACCATGGATTCCCTGGAGCGCTTCGAAGGCGACCGTTTCGAGGAAGCCATGGAGATCTTCGAGGCTTGCGCACTGCGCGACGACTTCCCGACCTTCCTGACCAAGAACGCCTACCTGCGCTACCTGGACGCACCAGCGCGCACCTTGGAAATGGCAGGCTAGGCAACCGCCAGACCTGGCCGGCAAGAAACAGTCGTCCCTGAACACCGGCCGCGTCAAACGGCATTCATCAGTTGGTAGCCACTCCAACGGGTGAATGCCGTTTTTCGTGCGCAAAAGTGGATACGCTTTACCCATGGCCTTCCAGTTCAAGAATCCGGCCGAGGACCTGTGGCAGCCGGACCTGCTTGGCGAGGATTTCTCGCAACGGCCGCTGCCGCTGTCCGACGGTTCCACCGCCACGCTGGTCAGGCACCGTCCGCGCAGATCGCTGCGCTGGCCTCCGCCACTGCGCGGAATCGCGGTGCTTTATGTGCATGGCTGGTCCGACTACTTCTTCCAGTCCGAGCTGGCCCGATTCCTCTCCGAAGCCGGCGCGGATTTCTACGCCCTGGACCTGCGCCACTACGGACGGAATCTGCCGGTGGACGGGGCCAGCGGCATCGCCGAGCAGAGCGGCCCCGGCTTCACCACCGACCTGGAAGAGTACTTCGAGGAGTTCGACGCGGCCCACAGGATCATATCCAGCGCGCATCCGGGAACCCGCTTTGTCTTGCTCGCCCATTCCACCGGCGGGCTCAGCGCGTCGCTGTATGCAGCGGCCAACCCGCAGAAGGTCGATGCGCTGGCGTTGAACAGCCCGTGGCTGGAATTCCAGGCCAGCGAGATCGGGCGCACCGCGTTGGCCCGGATCGTCCAGGCTGCCAGCAACCGCAACCCGCACCGCCTGCTGCCCACCGTGGACCCCGGGTTCTACACCCGCACGGTCTCCAGCCAGTTCTCCGGGGAGTGGGACTACGATTTGGGCTGGCGTCCGGCCAACGGCTTCAAGCTCACCGCGGGTTTCATTTCTGCGGTCTTCACTGCGCAAGCCAAGGTGAAGAAGGGGTTGGACCTGCAAATGCCCACGCTGGTGATGCTCTCGGCGGAGGACTACCTGCTGCCCCGCTGGCATGACACCGCTACCCGCGCCGATGTGGCCCTGAATGTGCAGGTCGTCGCCCAGCGCAGCATCGACCTGGGCCGGGAACTGCATCTGGTGCGCCTGCCCGGAGCGCTGCACGACGTGTTCCTCTCGTCGCCGAAGATCCGTTCCAAGGCCTACATGGCGCTGGGTTCATGGCTGGCGGTGGTCAAGAACCGCCAACGGGATTCGCAGCTGGCCGCCACGATCCGCCGGATCCTTCCTCCCGGCAGCTAGCAAGGCCTAGCCGGCAACCTGGTTGGGCACCTGGTCATTGACCAGTTCCAGCTGCCAGTCCCCGGCCTCGTTGCCGATGACCGCTACCGAGCCATTGCGGATGGTGTCCAGCTTGTAGCCGGCGAAGTGCGAGAGCGTGTAGCGGATGATGGTGCCGTGGCAGATCACCGCGACGTTCTTGCCCGGGTAGTCTGCGGCAATCTGCTCGATGGCGCGCAATCCGCGCTCGACCACCGAATCCAGCGGCTCGATTCCGCCGCCGTGCTTATCCGGCCACAGGGCCAGGGCCTCGGTTTCCACCATGCCCTCGCCCTGCGCGTAGTCGCGCTCGATCAGCAGGTCATAGCTCGGGCCCAATTCAAGGCCCAGCCCGTCGGCGATGATCTGCGCGGTCTCGCGCGCACGGGACAGCGGCGAGGAGACGATGGCATCCCACTGCCCGGGTTCCAGCACGGAGACGGCCTCGCGGGCCTGGGCGCGACCGGTGTCGTTCAAGGGGATGTCGCTGGAACCCTGCAAGCGGCCCTCGAGATTCCATTGCGTCTGTCCGTGGCGGACGAATCCAAGTTTCATGAGCCCCATTCTTCCACCCGGTCCAGTGGCCCGTGAACTGGCTGGTGGCAAAGCTCACGATAGATCTGCAACACTTAAGTGCGTCAAAATTCCTTGGAACACATAAGATTTTCACGGCTGCGCCCTGCCATTTGCGCGGGCCCGCCCCCATCGAACGCACCCCTTAAAAGATCCGAGCATTACTATCGTGAACGAAATAAAGGCGTCTCTCGCCCGCGGGCTGACTGCCCGCCACATCCGCTTCATGGCCCTCGGCTCAGCTATCGGAACGGGCCTTTTCTACGGCTCCTCTTCTGCCATCCAGGCTGCTGGCCCTGCCGTTCTCTTCGCGTACATGGTTGGCGGCGCTACCGTTTTCATCGTCATGCGCGCCATGGGCGAGATGGCTGTCAAGCATCCGGTGTCCGGATCCTTCGCTCACTACGCTTCGCGCTACCTTGGCCGCTTCGCAGGCTTCGTCACCGGGTGGACCTTCGCCTTCGAGATGGCCATTGTCGCGATTGCTGACGTCACCGCGTTCGGCATCTACATGGGATTCTGGTTCCCGCAGGTCGCGCAGTGGATCTGGGTTCTGGCCATTGTCTTGCTGATCGCCGCGATCAACCTGATGAAGGTGAAGGTCTTCGGCGAAACCGAATTCTGGCTGGCCATCGTCAAGGTGACCGCGATTATCGCGATGATCGTTGGCGGCGCGGCGCTGATCATCTTCGGCTTCAATTCCCCGCAGACCGAAACCGCTACCGGCATCGCTACCCTGATGAGCGCCGGCACCCTGTTCCCCAATGGCTTCGTGGGCCTGCTGCTGTCCTTCTCCGTGGTGATGTTCGCCTTCGGCGGCATTGAAACCATCGGCATCACCGCCGGCGAGGCTGATGATCCGGCCAAGTCGGTTCCGGCGGCCATCAACACCGTGCCGTGGCGCATCCTGCTCTTCTACGTAGCTTCGCTGGCAGTTGTCATGATGCTTTTCGACTGGCGCCAGATCGACGGCTCGGCATCGCCATTCGTGCAGATTTTCGACGGACTGGGCATCCCGGCCGCCGCCCACGTGCTCAATGCCGTGGTGATCACCGCGGCCGTCTCGGCGATCAACGCCGATACCTTTGGCGCTGGACGCATGCTCTTCGCCATGTCCGAAATCGGCCACGCCCCGAAGTCGTTCGGCCGGATTTCCCGCAACGGCGTGCCGTGGATGACGGTCGTCATCATGGCCATCGTGCTGCTGGTCGGCGTGGTGCTCAACGCCCTGCTGCCCGAAGCGCTCTTCACCATCATCGCTTCCATCGCAACCTTCGCCACCGTCTGGGTGTGGATCATGATCCTGACCTCGTACCTGTCGATGCGGCGCAAGGAAGCCTCTGCGGGCCGCGGACCGGATGTAGCCCGCGAATATGCTGTGCCAGGCGGCACCACAGCCGCATGGATCGCATTGGTCTTCATGGTCTTCGTCGTTGTGCTCCTGGCCCTGAGCCCGGCTACACGCGTAGCCCTGTACACCGGTATCGCCTGGCTCATGCTCCTGGCCGTGCTTTTCAAGCTGCTGGTTCGCCCAGCCGCGCCGGTCAAGCAGGACAGCGACTCACTACTGGGCTAACCACCGAGTAATAAAATATGCTTGGCTTCGCATATAGCGAAGCCAAGCATATTTTTTTCTTCTTACTCGATCTCGGTCAGGGATCCGTTCCGCGGTCCCGGGGAAGCATCCCGGCCTTTGGAAATGCGTAGCTCCTGGATTAGCGCCAGGCTGGCCCAAGCAAGCATGCCGCCGGCAACGATCCACAAGCTGCCTAGGCCCAGCCGGAGATAGGCCAGGACGCCACCCAGGGAACCCACGGTGATCATCAGCCACAGCAATGCGTAACGCATCCAGAGCAGACGGTAGCCGCCACGATCCGATCCGGTGGCCAACCCGATGATTGCTCCGCCCAACGCCTGGCCGAGCTTGACCAATGTTCCGGTCATATATGTCAGGCCCAAGGCAACCTCGCCCGAACGGGTGTAGGAAACATTCACCGCACCCATGGCGGCGGCCAGCAGCAGCGCCGCCAGCTGCGGCAGGGCCTGCCCTGAAATGGCCGCAGCGAGCAGCAGTACCGCACTGAAGTACATGGCCACTGGCCGGCGCAGCTTCTCCAGCCGGAGTGTCAGCAGGGTTGCGAGGATGACGCCGCCAACGAAGCAGCCGACCAGTGACATGGCCAGGGCCCATCCGGCAAAATCTCCTGTCATCAGAGCTGCGGAGGAACGGGTGGAGTTGCCTGACATGAATGACAGGAAGTAGCCGCCGAAGTGCACGAATCCGACACCATCGACGAACCCTGCCATCGCCGTAATCGTCCCGGCGAAAAGGATCCCCCGCCATCGAAGATTCTTTGCCACCTGTCTCGCTTTCTCTCGCCATCGCCGTTGTCCCCATTCTGCAGGAGCCCTCCCATTATCTCTAGCCGGAGTCGGCAACCACGGATGCGGAATTCCCGGGGAGCAAAAGTTGTTACCTCAAGCATGAGTGAAAATACTGCTGCCCCTTCCCTGGAAGAAAAGCGCATCCGCGTCGATATCTTCTCCGACATTGCCTGCCCATGGTGCTTCATCGGCAAGCGCCGCTTCGAGCGGGGCGTCGAAGCGTTCGAATACTCCCAGAACGTGGACGTCTACTGGCATTCGTACCAGCTGGATCCAAGCCTGCCAGAGAACTATGACGGCAGCGAAGCCGAATACCTCTCCAAGATGAAGGGCTTGGGCCAGGAACAGGTGTCCCAGATGCTTGATCATGTCACCGCCCAGGCAGCTGGCGAAGGCCTGGACTACGACTTCGCCAATCTGAAGGTCGCTAATTCCTTCACCGCGCTTCGAGTTCTGGAATATGCCAAGCAGCATGGCGCTGGAAGCGAAATGAAGGAAGCGCTGCTTTCTGCGCACTTCGAAAAAGGCCTGGATACCGGGGATGAAGAAACCCTGCTACAGCTGGCCGGATCGCTAGGCTTGGATACTGGCGAACTCCGCGCAGATCTGGCTTCCGGCGCCTATGCCGAAGAAGTCAACGCAGATATCGCCCAGGCCCGTGAGCTGGGAATCAGCGGAGTCCCCTTCTTCATCATCGATGGGAAGTACGGCATTTCCGGCGCGCAGCCAGCCGAGGTCTTTGCCAACGCCCTGACCCAGGTCCACTCCGGAAACGTGCAGACCCGGTAGCGGGCTATTTAGCGCAGACGAGCTTGCCATCCGAAGTATCGAGCTTGCGTTCTTTTACGAGGCCTTCGAACTTCTCCCCCAGCGCCAGGTCCACCCGGCTTCCCCACTTCGTCTCGTCGTAGATGAAGACGATGCCGGGGATCTGGCGCTGCACGGTGAATGCCTGGGCATAGCCATCAGGTCCGGCAATGACTGCACCGGCGGTACCGGAGAGCGATTTCCACCCGGAAGTCAGCGAAGAAATCTTGAAGCCGCGCTTTTCCAGTGCCTTGGCGGTGTCACCGGCAAGCCCTGGAATGCTGGTCGTATTCAGCACGCGTATTTCTACTTCTGCAGGCGTCTGGTACTTGAAGTCGATGGCCGGGCAGTTTGGATTCTCGATTTCTGCTTCGCTTGGCCCCGGGCTCTCAACTGCGGCGGGTTCGGCACCCAATTTGATCGTTCCATTGAAAACCAGCACGGCGCCGACCAGTATCGCGATCACCAGCAGGGCCATCACGGAGAAAACAATATTCTGGCGTCTGCGGGCACGCTTCTTCGCTTGTCCATCCGAGCTGAAACTCAATTCCTGCTCGTCGACAATATGCGCACCGTGCCATTGCCCCGGATCATCGCGATCACGCATCATTCCACCTTGCTCTGGTCAGCCTTCGGCAGCCGCTGCCCTGAAGGATACCTCATCGTCATCCTCGTGGCGCTAGCTTATCTAACTGGCGTCCAGATCCAATACGCGCGCGTGTATTACGGAGCGATGATGAAGCGCCGAACGCAGCGCACGGTGCATCCCGTCTTCCAGATACAACACGCCCCGATAGCGCACCACGTGCGGGAACAAGTCGCCGTAGAAGGTGGAATCCTCGGAGAGCAATGTTTCAAGATCCAGGGTCGCTTTGGTGGTGACCAGATCGGCCAACTTCACCTGCTGAGGGGGAAGGCCGCTCCAATCACGCGTCGACGAATAGCCGTGGTCTGGGTATGGCCGGCCCTCACCGACCGCTCGAAAAATCACTATTCAAGCATACGGACAAACTCTTGCGAGCCCCATATTTCCAGATCAGTGAGGGGTTCGCGGTTGCCGGAGATACCGGTTCCGAAGACGGTGCGGGCTGGCCGCCAGCACCCGGGCTCGGCCCCCGAATGCCGGGGGCATAATACAAGTGAATGCGAATAGTCGGGCACGCAATGGGAAAAAGCAAGGATTGTTACGCTGCGGGAAATGTGGGGGAACCGGGCGTAACTTTAGCTAGTAACAATCGCGTCATAAGGTGCACTCTAGGTTTATGAATAACGTCGTCACCGAGATCCCACTGCTCGATATTTCTACCGCGCGCAATGCTGACGGCTCCTTCAACGAGGAATTCGTAACCGCGCTTCGCGATGCCGCACACCGCGTCGGGTTCTTCCAGATCGTCGGCTACGGCGCGTACGCCGGCCAGGACCAGGAGCTGCTTGACACCATCGCAGAATTCTTCCGCAAGCCGGTCGAGCAGAAGGTCAAGCTCGATAACCGCAACAGCGCCCAGTTCCGCGGCTACACCCGCATGGGCACGGAAATCACCCGCGGCCGCGCCGACGCCCGCGAGCAGATTGACTACGGACCGGAACGCGAGACCCTGAGCGTCGTTCCCGAGGACAAGCCGTACTTGAACCTGCAGGGCCCTAACCAGTTCCCAGCAGACTTCCCCCAGCTCGAAGAGCGCGCCATGGCGTGGGCCGAACTGATGAACAAGACCGGCCACGAGCTGCTTTCGGCCATCGCCGTAGGCCTGGGCCTGCCCGAAGACCACTTCGATGAGCCATTCGCCGATACCCCGTCATGGATGGGCAAGCTGGTGCACTACGTTTCGGGCGACGTTGTCCCTGAGTCGGGCAACCAGGGCGTTGGCCTGCACGCGGACTACGGCTTCGTCACCCTGCTGCTGCAGGACCAGGTTGGAGGCCTGCAGGTGCAGCCTTACGGCCAGGAAGAGTGGATCGAGGTGCCGCCTACCCCAGGTGCACTGGTAGTGAACCTCGGGGAAATGCTTGAAGTGGCCACCAATGGCTACCTGATGGCCACCATCCACCGCGTCATTGCTCCTCCAGCTGGTGTAGACCGCTACTCTGTGCCGTTCTTCTACTCCCCTCGCCTGGATGCAGTGATCGACAAGGTCGAGCTGCCAGCCGACCTGGCTGCCGACGCCCGTGGCGTTTCCGATGATCCAGAGAATCCAATGCTGGCTTCCTATGGCGCAAACGTGCTCAAGGGCTGGCTGCGAGCCCACCCGCAGACCGCGGCCATCCACTACCCGGAGCTGGCCAGAGGGCGCAAGAGCGCCTAGGCATTGAGCTCCTGCGGGGATCAGGAGCCCAACCGCGAATCCTGTTGGCGTCGAGCCGGTGAGAAATTGCCGGCCCGGCGCCACATGTCATTAAAGCGGCTTGCTCATTCAAGGCTTGAAAGCACGCAGAATTCATTTCCCTCAGGATCAGCCATCACGATCCAGCTCTCGTCCTCTTGCTGGCCCACTTCGGCATAGCTGGCCCCTAAGGCAAGGAGACGGTCGACTTCTTCTTGCTGGCTGGAGCCTTGAGGACGCAGATCCAGATGGAGGCGATTCTTGACGCTCTTGGCTTCAGGCACTTGAGCGAACGTCAGCTTCAACCCGCGCTCGCCTTGGGCTTCGGATCCAATGCTGACCAATCCGGCTTCTTCTTCCAGCACCTCGAAGTCCAGTGCTTCGCACCAGAACCTGGCCACCAGCATCGGGGTGGCGCAGTCGACAGCGATTTCGCTCAATACACTTGCCATAGTCTTACCTTGTCGAAAGATTGCTGAACAGTTGCCACGGATACTACCCCTCAGATTCGGGCAATGCCGGCAAGCAAAAAAATAATGTCTCGGGACATCGTTCGTACGATGTCCCGAGACATTACATTGGCGGAGGATAGGGGATTTGAACCCCTGAGGGCGTTAACCCAACACGCGTTCCAGGCGTGCGCCATAGGCCGCTAGGCGAATCCTCCTCAGTTTGCTCCGAGGAGCAGGATCCAGCATATCTAAATTCTCGCTCAATCACGAATCGAGCACTCCCCCGACGATCCCCGGCGCATCTCCAAGGTGCCAAACCCCTGAAATTCGGCGGTTTTTCACCTTTTCACCACCTCGGTTCTTTCTTTGAAAACCGCAGTTTGAACAAATCAATACTGTAAGCATGAGTAAAAGAGAGGCATTTCACAGCCAAGATGATCCTCGGCGGCTGCCCATTAGCCCTCCGGGGACAAGGCGCATCCCCGGAATTGACGGGCTTTGGGCAGCGAACCTGGATAAGGACAATCTCTTTACCCAGATTGCCGCCACCGCCACACACCTTTACGAGCAAACACCGGTCTCAAGTTCCGCCCAGGGGCTGGAACGGCTGAAGGCGATTGCACGGTTGCACAGCATGCTCGATGCTGCCGAGGCAGCAGTATTGGCCGATAGCTACGAATATTTGGTTGCCGAGACAGTCAGCCAGGGGTCCCAAGAATCTCTGCTGGATGACCCTGGGGAAATTGAAGAGCCCGTTGAAGATCAATCCGCATATTTCTACGGTGTCAATCGTTCCGATGAATCGCTGATCCGTTCATCTTTTGTCGCCGAGGCAGCGGTGGCCCTGCGATCCTCAGAAAGGAAAGTCCAGGACAAGTTATTCTTTGCCGAAGGGCTGCGCCATCTTTGCCCAGATATCTTGGACTCGCTGAGCGTCGGCGAGATCACGACTAGATCCGCGCAAGAGATCGTCAAGCACTCCCAGGATCTAGCACCCGAGGATGTGCAGCTGATGCAGCAAACCTTGCTGCCGATAGCTCGGCAGGCCACCGACTCCGCAGTTGCCCAACGCGCTCGGAAAATGCGTGATCGCCTGCACCCGAAGCCGATCGAGGAACGCCACAAGAAAAGTGCAGAGGACCGCAAGGTCATCTATTGGCATGAGGCCAATGGCATGAGCGTTATCCAACTGCACTTGCCAGCAGAAAAAGCGTTGGCCATCATCAATACGGTCAATTGGCATGCAGTACGCAATGCTGATCCAGAGGATCATCGGACCGAACAGCAACGACGGCTGGATATTATTTGCGATGCCTTGCTCGATGGCTGGCCGGCAACCGAAGGCACCCCGCTGAAAGCTCGTGTGGCTGTCACGATTCCTGCCCTGGAAATGCTGGCGGATCCCAAACGCGCACTGGCGGATCTCGAAGGCTACGGACCCATCCCCGTGGGGACGGCACTGCTGATTGCCAAGGATGCCCCGTCCTTCATCAAGGTGCTCACCGATCCATGGTCCGGGGCGGCCATAGACGTTGGCCGTGAAAAGTACCGTCCGTCGAAGGCGCTGCGTGATCTGCTGCGGAGCCGGGATGTGGTTTGCAGATTCCCAGGATGCAATCGGCCAGCCGAATCATCTGAGATAGACCATATCGATGCCTGGGCCCAGGGCGGGCATACCACCCGGAGCAACACTCATCTATTGTGCAAGCGGCATCAGATGTTCAAGCATGTGCTGGGGTGGCAGGCGACATACCTTCCGGACGGTTCGGTGAACTGGCGCTCCCCCAACGGCATGATCTGCGTTGAGCTTCCCGGCAGCGTCACCAGCGTGCAGAACTTCGATTTCGAGAAAGAGCAAACGCCCATGCTGCCAACCATCGAACTCAATGACCGTGTTCGCCGCGTGCTTGGCTGGCTAGAACCGCCTGAAGAAAGCACCGCCTGAGAACTAACAGCAATCCTGCTCAGGATTGGCCAGTTGAGATCAAGCGCACGCCTGCCGATTTTATCCAAGCGCCAACCTCAGGTAGTATTTTGGGTGACCCCTCGTGTGGTGTCATCCTGTTGAACTCCCCCAGGACCGGAAGGTAGCAAGGGTAGATGGGCTCTGGCAGGTGCATGAGGGGTCTTTTACTTTCTTACGCAAGCCGAATGGAGTCCACGTGGGCGCTGGCCGTTTCGCCCCTAGCCCTTCGGGGCCGCTCCATCTTGGCAATTTGCGCACGGCAATTCTCGCCTGGCTTTTCGCCCGCTCCACGCAACGCGAATTCCTGTTGCGCATTGAGGACCTGGACCGTGTTCGTTCCGGCGCCGAAGCCACCCAGATTGCCGAGCTAGCGTCCTTGGGCATTGACTTCGACGGTGACATGCTCCGCCAGTCCGACCGCCTTCCGATATATCTTGAAGCCGTTGAGCAGCTCAAAGCGCGCGGTCTGGTCTACGAATGCTACTGCTCGCGCAAGGATATCGCCGAAGCCGGAAGCGCTCCGCATGCTGCGCCCGGTGCCTACCCGGGAACCTGCCGCAATCTGAGCGCCAGCGAACGCTCGGCCAAAGCGCAGAACCGTCCGGCCGCCTTGCGTCTCCGCTCAGAAGTGAACGAATTTTCTGTTCACGATGAACTATTCGGCGATTACACCGGCGCGGTTGATGATTTTGTCCTGGTGCGCAACGACGGCGCACCAGCCTACAATCTTGCGGTGGTCGTCGATGATGCTTTCTCAAGCATCGACCAGGTCGTACGCGGAGATGATTTGCTCTCTTCCGCGCCACGTCAGGCCTATCTGGCAACGCTTCTGGGCCACCCAATCCCCTCCTATGTACACGTCCCGCTTGCACTGAATGCCAAAGGCCAGCGCCTGGCCAAGCGCGATGGCGCGGTAACACTCGAAGAGATCACCGAACAAGGTGTGCATCCAGCCAACGTTGTGGCGGTTTTGCTAGAGTCATTGGGCTTGCCCAGCACAAGTTTGCAGGCAGCCTTGGAAGCTTTCGATCCGGCGAATCTGCCACGCGAGCCGTGGATCGTCGAACCAGAGAATATTGTCCAACAGCTGATGCCCAGGGCATCAGGAAACTGATAGGGAACCGGTGTGAGTACAGCGCTTTATCGCAGATATCGTCCCGATACGTTTGGCGACGTCATCGGGCAGGAGCACGTTACTGCGCCCTTGATGACGGCTCTGGAGAAGAATCGCGTCAACCATGCGTACTTGTTCTCCGGCCCGCGCGGCTGCGGCAAGACGACCTCTGCCCGCATCCTGGCCCGCTGCCTGAACTGCGAACAAGGTCCTACTCCGGTTCCTTGCGGCACCTGCCCAAGCTGCGTGGACCTGGCCAATGGCGGACCAGGTTCGCTGGATGTCATCGAGATCGACGCGGCCAGCCACGGTGGCGTCGATGACGCCCGCGACCTGCGCGAGCGCGCAACGTTCGCGCCTACCCGCGACCGCTACAAGATCTTCATCATCGATGAGGCCCATATGGTCACCGCGGCAGGCTTCAACGCCCTGCTGAAGATCGTTGAAGAGCCACCGGCGCACATCAAGTTCATCTTCGCGACAACCGAGCCGGAAAAGGTCATTGGCACCATCCGCTCGCGTACCCACCACTACCCATTCCGCCTGGTTCCGCCCGAGGCGCTGCTGGCGTACCTGCAAGTGCTCTGCGAACGGGAAAGCGTCGCAGTAGCCGAAGGCGTGCTGCCGCTGGTGATCCGTGCTGGCGGCGGTTCGGTCCGCGATACCCTCTCGGTGCTGGACCAGCTGATCGCTGGCGCCCGCGATGGCAGCCTTGATTACGAGACCGCGGTTGCGCTGCTGGGCTACACCCACTCGACGCTGCTCGACGAGGTCACCTTGTCGCTGCACGAATCCGATGGCGCCGGGCTGTTCGGCGCGATCGACCGCATCATCCAGACCGGTCTGGATCCTCGGCGCTTCGTTGAAGATGTGCTGGAGCGCTTCCGCGATCTGATCATCGCCAAGGCGATGCCCGAAGGCCTTGAGAAGATCTTGCGCGGCGTGCCAGAAGACCAGCTCGAAGCCCTGCGCTTGCAGGCGGGACTGGTCGGCGCAGGCGAACTGTCGCGATGGGCAGACGTCACCAACAAGGCCCTGAGCGAGATGACCGGCGCTACCTCGCCTCGGCTGCACTTGGAATTGCTGGCGGCGCGCTTGATGCTGCCGGGTTCGCAGAACTCCGACAGCTCCTTCGCCGCCCGTCTGGATCGCCTGGAGCGCCATGCGATGACCGGTGGAGCGCTGCCTGCGCTTAATGAAGACGACGCCGCGGGTGCTGCACCCTCAACGAATGCTGCACCGAATCCTGGCGCCGCGCGTCAGGGTGCTGCCGCAGTGCGCGAGGCCTTGGCCGCTGCCAAGTCCCGTCGAGGAGCTGCCCCGGAACCGGCTGAAGAGCAGGAACCACAGGTCCAGTCGGCTCAGGCTCAGCCGCAGCAGGATGCGCAGGCTCCCGCACCGGCACAGCAGCCTGCGCAGCACGCAGAACCAGCGCAGGCACAGCGCACCGAGCAGCCGCAGCAGTCCATGCCGCCACAGCCACAGACGCAGCCGCAGCCGCAGCCGCAGCCGGCTGATGATGACCCAAATGCCCCGCTGGATCCTGGCGCGGCAGCTTCCCTGAACACCGGCGAAGCCGCTGACTGGGGCGCCACTTGGGGGCCAAAGGGCGAAAACTACTCGGTGACCACCGAGGTGCAGCCTGGTCCGAGCATTCCGGCAGCCCGTCCGGAAGGCGTGGCACCATTCAGCTTGGTTCCTGATCCGTCCAGCGGTGAAGATCTGTCGTTCGGCACCGGTGTCTCCATCGATGACGTGAAGCAGAATCCTGCCATGGCCGAATTCGCACGTCGCGCGGCAGCCAACCGCGCAGCACAAGCACCGCAGCCTGCCCAGCCGCAGCAGTCGCAACAGGCGCCGGAGGCCAGCCAGCCTGGCATGGATGCCCAGCGCAACGCTGCCCAGCCGGCGCAGGAACATGCCCAGCACGAGCAGGATGAACGTGAAGCACAACAGCGCGCCGCGCAAGAACAAGCTCAGCGCGAGCAAGCAGAACGCGAAGCACAACAGCGCGCCGCACAAGAGCGAGCCCAGCGCGAGCAAGCAGAACGCGAAGCACAACAGCGCGCCGCACAAGAGCGAGCCCAGCGCGAGCAAGCAGAACGCGAAGCACAACAGCGCGCCGCACAAGAGCGAGCCCAGCGTGCCCAAGCACAGCAACAGCAACAGCAACAGCATGCTCCACAGCAGCCTGCAGCACCAGGCGCCGGCTCGCCAGTGGCGATGTTCCAGCAGGCGTGGCCAACGATCCTGCAGCAGCTGCAGGGCAGCTCGCGCGTCCTGCATTCCATGGTCGCCACCTATGGCTCTGTGGCAGGCTTCGATGGCCGCACCCTTACCCTGGCGTTCAGCAATACTGGCCCCATCGTGAATCTGCGCAACCGGCCGGACTTGATGAATACATTGACCGGAGTCCTCTCCCAGGTCTCGGGTTCGCCAATCGAAGTGGTCCTGACCGAAGGCGGTTCCAACCCCAACGGTGGTGGTTCCCCAAAAGGTGAGCGCCGGCCAATCCCGGCGCCAACCCCAGCACCAACTAAGTTCACCAAGGCTGTAAGTTCTGCTGGGGCCGCTGCGCGCGCCGCAGCGCGGGCCCAAGCTGCCGCTCCGGCACCGCAGCAGCGTCCTGCCTCGGCGGTGCAGAGCTCGGTACCAGCCGCACCTGCACCACGCGCGCATGACGGGTACGCCAGCTCCTACGATGACGTTCCGCCACCCGCGGAAGAGCCGTATTTCGACGAGCCGCCGTTCCCGGATGACCCGTACTATTCGCCGGCTGGCCCCGCCCCGGCGGCACCGCAGGTTCAGCCGCAGCAGCAGTCCCCGGCCCCGGCTGCCCAGCCAGAGCCGGTGGCGCCCGCCCCGGCAACCAGTGCGCCACGCAGTTTCGACGGGCCTCCGGTAGCCCCCAAGCCCCGGATGACTGCCGGCCTGGCAGCGCGCCAGGCCGAAGGCGGAGTTCCGAATATTGCGCGCCCGGTGTCTTCGACTCCGTTGCACCCGGACAGCACCACCGATTCCTTCGAGAATCTGGCGGTTGCTGCACCAGAGCAGCCGGCTCCGCAAGCTCCAGAGCGATCGGTTCCGGAGCCTGCGCCCGCCCCTGCACAGCCACAGGTTCGCCCACGCGAGCAGGAGCAGCCCCGCCCGGAGCCGGTTGCACCGGCGCCTTCGCCAGCAGCCCCGGCACCTGCTCCGGAGGCGGCACCGCGCTGGGGTGCTCCGCAGCCTGAGCCGGAACCGGCCCCCGCTGCATCGGCACCGGCAAGCACGGGCCGCATGAGCCGGTACCAGCAGCTGATGAACCAGGCGAAGAACGCACCAAGCGCGCCAGCGCCTGCCCAGTCGGCACGCGGCTGGGGCGGCCCGGCATCGGCTCCCGATCCTGCCCCGGTGCAGGATCCGGAGGAGTTCGTCCCCAGCGACGATGACATCGAGGTCGAGGATTCGGCACTGATCGGCGTTCCAGCCGTGGAGCGCCTGCTTGGCGGGATGGTCATCGAGCAGCGCGACGTAAACGGGAATGTAGTGGAAATCAAACGCAGCTTGTAGCCGGCACCACGGCGAGCTGTCGGAGTGAGACACTAGGGTGTACCACGGAACAATTTCAAGGTAGTGAAGCAAGCTAGAAAGTAGGCGCACGTGTACGAAGGTGCTGTACAGGAATTGATCGACGAGCTCGGTCGCTTGCCTGGCATCGGCCCGAAGTCGGCTCAGCGCATTGCTTTCCACATTCTCGATGCCAATGCCGAGGACATGACCCGGCTCGCCGCCTCGATCCAGCTGGTCAAGGAAAAGGTGAAATTCTGCGAGATCTGCTTCAACATCTCGGAGCAGGATACCTGCGCCATTTGCCGCGATGAGCGCCGCGATGGAACAAAGATCTGCATCGTGGAGGAGTCCAAGGACGTCCTGGCCATTGAACGCACCCGGGCGTTCTCCGGCAAGTACCACGTGCTCGGCGGTTCCATCAATCCGCTGGCAGGCATTGGCCCGGAACAGCTGCACATCCGTGAGCTGGTCACCCGCTTGGCCGATGACTCGATCACCGAGCTGATCCTGGCCACCGACCCGAATCTCGAAGGCGAAGCCACCGCCGTGTACCTGGTGCGCGCGCTGGCTCCCCTGGGCATCCGCATTACCCGTCTGGCTTCCGGCCTGCCGGTGGGCGGCGATCTGGAATACGCCGATGAAGTGACCTTGGCCCGCGCCTTCGAAGGACGCCGGGCTGCCGGTCGCACCGCACCCGGCCCGGCCCGGCTCAAGGCAGAGAAGCAGGAATCCGAGCAGGAAGCACCGCAGACAGAAGCTGGGGATACCGCAGAAAAGCCGAAGGCGCAGCTTTCCGAGCCACGCCTGCTGCGCGTTGCCAGCGACACGGGTGACACCGGCGAAGCGTCGTCGCATCCAGTTGTTCCCGAGATGGACAGCCGCCGCAGCCACTAATTCCCGCAGTTTTTGAACGCCCTGCACTCGACCGCTTTACCGGCATGAGTGCAGGGCGTTTTTCCATTCCTGCAGCGCGATGTGCGGTGAAACACGCTTAGTTGATAAAGGTCAACTATCCTCGTATAGTTGACATCAATCAACCATTCAGGCGTTCCACGCCTGACCCTATTTTTTTGGAGCTTTAATGACCGCAACCGCACCGGTCGCCAAGCCCAAGATGACTCACCGCGAAATCCTCACTGCCCTCACGGGCATTTTGATGGGCATGTTCGTCTCCATCTTGGCCAACACCGTTGTTTCCAGCTCGCTGCCGCTGATCGTCTCGGATCTCAACGGCAGCCAGACCTCCTACACCTGGGTGGTCACCGCCACGCTGCTGGCGACCACCATCGCCACCCCGATCTGGGGCAAGCTCGCCGACCTGGGCAACCGCAAGCTGCTGCTGCAGATCTCGCTTTCCATCTTCGTCCTGGCCTCGGCCGCGGCAGGCTTCTCGCAGGACACCAGCTTCCTGATCGCCATGCGCGTGGTCCAGGGCCTGGCTGGCGGTGGCGTTGGCGCCTTGGCACAGATTGTCATGGCCGATTTCCTCTCCCCTCGTGAACGCGGCAAGTACATGGGCCTGTTCGGCGCTGTCATGGCCGTTGGCACCGTGGGCGGCCCGTTGATCGGCGGCTTCGTTACCGATGCCATCAACTGGCGCTGGAACTTCTTCATCGCCTTGCCTTTCGCCATCGCCGCGGTCATCCTGATCCAGCGCACCTTGCACCTGCCGGCCATTGCCAAGCGCAAGGTCAAGATCGACTACTGGGGCATCGTCCTGCTGTCCGCCGGCGTCTCGCTGCTGCTGATCTGGATGTCGCTGGGCGGCTCCCAGTTCGAGTGGGCCTCGGCGACCAGCTACCTGATGATTGCCGGCGCGGTAGTCCTGCTGGCACTGTTCATTCTGGTTGAGACCAAGGCTACGGAGCCGCTGCTGAGCCTGGGCCTGTTCAAGAACCGCACCTTCACCTTCGCGGTCATCGCCTCGCTGGCCATTGGTGTTTCAATGTTCGGCACCTCGGTGTTCCTCAGCCAGTACATGATCATGGCCCGTGGCGCATCAGCCACCATGGCCGGCCTGATGACCTTCCCGCTGATGGGCGGCTTGCTGGTCATCTCCACCATCGGCGGTGCGCTGATCTCGCGCACCGGCAAGTGGAAGGCGCTGGTCGTCACCGGTTCTGTGCTGGTTGTCATTGGCTTGTTCCTGCTGGGAACCATCCACTACGACACGAACTACGCGCTGGTCGCTACCTACATGTTCATCCTCGGCGCCGGCATGGGCCTGGTCATGCAGAACATGGTGCTGGTGGTGCAGAACTCGGTCCACGTCAGGGAACTGGGCGTAGCCTCCTCGGCTGTGAACTTCTTCCGCACCCTGGGCGGCACTGCAGGTACCGCAGGCCTGGGCGCCGTACTGGCGACCACCGTGCCGAACATGATCGCCGACCGCCAGTCCGATTTGGCCGCGGCCCTGGCCTCCCTGGGCGACCAGGCCAAGGAACTGACCGCGGCTCTGGGATCCGGAAACCTGCCTTCGGTGGCCGCGATGCCTGAACCGGTCCGCGTGATCTTCGAGTCCATCTACGGCGATGCAGTACCTTCGCTGTTCGCCATTGCCGCTCCGCTGTCGCTGATTGTCGTCGTGGCTGTATGCCTGATCCCCAACCAGTCGCTGAAGACCCAGACCGCCAGCGAGCGCATGCAGGATCTGGACGCTGAGGACAAGGGCGCAGCCAAGGCAGAAAAGCCAGCTGGCAACTAGGAGATCCAGTGCAGGTTCCAAGCAAAGCCGATGGCGTCCCGGTGGCGGAACGTCCCGATTTGTACGCAAGCGCCGAACAGGAGCTATTCTCGCTCATCGCGCTGACGGCGCGTGCCAAGCGGGAACTGGCCACCCGGCTCGACAGCCGGCTCACCCCGGGCCACCTTCCGGTGCTGGGCATGATCTTGCGCAGCCAGCGCATCACCCAGTCGGAAATCTGCGAAAGGCTGTTGGTTGACAAGGCCTCGCTGTCGCGCATGATCACGAAGCTGGAACAGCTGGAACTGGTCAAGCGGGAAGTCGATCCGGAAGACCGAAGGGTGTCACACCTCCTGCCTACCGATCTTGCTGGCGAACGGTGGCATGAAACCTTCCAAGGATGGCGCACGGATCTGCGCTCGCGAATGACCGATTGGGATGATGAGGACCTGTCGAAACTCATCGATCTTTTGGGCCGGTTGAACTTGGAAATCCAGTCCCTCTAGTTCGCTTCGCCCTCTGGCCGGCCTTCTCGGAAATACCGAGAAGGCCGGCCAGAGCCGCTTAAATTCCCTTGCTCGTAGGGGCATTCCTCCGCGCTGAAGCTTGCAGCGGCCATCCTGTCGGTTCGGCTTGCTAGGTTCGGGCACATGAGCGAATCCTTGAGCAGAGCAGAGAAAATCGAAGACCACGCCGGATCAAGCATGGACGAATGGGCAGGCACGATGGACTCCGCCGGTCTGCGCTGCATGAAGCAGAGCGAACAGGTGCAGATGCTGCTTCCACTGACGAAGGACCGGCAGGAAAGCCAGAGGCTTCTCTGGGCACGGCGCATTGCCTCCGAGTACCGGCAGCTCTGAGCGGGTCGTAGACTGAGCTCATGGCAATCAAAAGCAGCAACACGTCAGCCATCGCCAATGCCACAGGCATCGAGTGGGACCAGTGGTGCGCCAAGCTGCGTGCCGGCGGAGCCGACGAATTGGCGCATAAGGAGATGGCCGAACTGGCCATCACCCACATACCCGAAACAGTCGAAAATCCAGAATGGTGGGCCCAATCCGTCGCGGTGGCCTATGAGCAGCACATCGGAAGACGCGTACCCGGCCAAGCCCAGGACGGCACCTTCCAGGGCTCGGTCAGCAGCACCATCGATGCCGATTTGGATACGGCGCTGGAGCGCTGGGTCGCCTGCGTGAAAGACCGCAAGAAATTCAATGGGAACCAGCTATCCGAGCCTGCACGCACCAGCGCCTCCGAGCGCTGGCGCTACTGGCGGGCGGACTTCAGCGATGGCACCAAGGCGCAGGTGGACATTGGGCTCAAGGGCGGAAAATCCTCGGTAGCCATAAATATCACTAAGGCTGAAACGCCTGAGCAGGTGTCTGAATGGAAGAGCTTTTGGCGACAAATTTTGGCTGAATTCAAGGGATAGCCAGTGTTTTTCGACAACTCGCGCTGGTGTTCCTAGGCAATATGACCAATGGTTACCGCCCCAACTAGGACATGGCCCCTCATAGCTGTCACAATATTTATCTGGTAGATGCCTCGCGCCAAAGTTCTGTCAGCAACCACCGGCGGCGAGGCACAGCTTTCAACAGGTGGAGTGAGTGCCCATGGGCCTAATTGTTCAAAAATTTGGCGGTTCTTCCGTTTCAGATGCCGAAGGCATCAAGCGCGTAGCGCGCCGAATTATTGATACCAAGTCCAAGGGCCATGACGTGGTTGTCGTTGTTTCTGCAATGGGCGACACCACCGATGACCTGCTGGATCTGGCAGGCCAGCTTACAGATGATGCACCGGCTCGCGAGATGGACATGCTGCTCTCCGCTGGCGAGCGCATCTCGATGTCGCTGCTGGCAATGGCCATCAACCAGTTCGGCGAGCAGGCCGCATCATTCACCGGCTCGCAGGCAGGCCTGATCACCGATTCAACCCACGGCAAGGCCCGCATCATGGAGGTCTCCCCGCAGCGGGTGCGCCGGGCCATCGACCGCGGATTCGTTGCCATCGTCGCTGGATTCCAGGGCATGAGCAAGGAATCCAAGAACATCACCACCATGGGCCGTGGCGGCTCGGACACCACTGCCGTGGCACTGGCCGCGGCTCTGGGCGCCGATGTCTGCGAGATCTACACCGATGTGGACGGCGTCTACACCGCCGACCCACGCGTGGTCGCCTCGGCAAAGAAGATCGAGAAGATCACCAGCGAGGAAATGCTGGAAATGGCCGCCAGCGGTTCGAAGATCTTGCACCTGCGCTGCGTTGAATACGCCCGCCGCTTCGGCGTGCCGCTGCACGTGCGCTCCTCATTCAGCACCAACGAGGGCACCTGGGTGCTCCCGGATCCCGAAGACAAAATCAAAATTCAAGAGGGAGAACCCTTGGAACAGCCAATCATCTCAGGTGTCGCCCACGACCACTCCGAAGCCAAGGTCACCATCATTGGCGTACCTGACATTCCGGGCAAGGCCGCACAGATTTTCGGTGTGATCGCCGCTGCGCAAGCCAATATCGACATGATTGTGCAGAACATCTCGACCCGCGGCTCTGGTGCCACCGATATCTCCTTCACCCTGCCGATGACCGAAACCAAGCATGTGCTCGAAGCGCTGAACACCGCAAAGCCGGAAATCGGCTTCGAGGATATCGAGCACAACGACGAGGTTGGCAAGCTCTCGCTGATCGGCGCAGGCATGCGCTCGAACCCGGGCGTGTCCTTCACCTTCTTCGAAGCGCTGCACCGCGCCGGCGTGAATGTGGACATGATCTCGACGTCAGAAATCCGCATCTCCGTGGTCACCGATGCCGACAAGCTCAACGACGCCGTACGTGCAATCCACACCGCGTTCGACCTGGATACCGACGTGGAAGCCACCGTCTACGGCGGCACCGGACGCTAAGCGCTGATTAGCCAAGGGAAGAACGCCTGCGAAACAATTCCTGTTTCGCAGGCGTTCTCCATTTTGGTCTCTACTTGGCCGGTTCCAGCGTCTTGGTGTAGACGATGTCGCCCAGTCCGTTGCGCAGCGTGACAGTGAACAGGTCCTGCTCGTCAAGATCGACGTGGCCGAAGAACTGGCCCTTGCCATCGCGTGGCGACTGGTTCGTGGTGCCTGCGAGCGAGAAGTCCACACGCGGCCCGAAAGTGCCGTCCATCTGGTTCGGCCCGAAGGAACCGGCATTGACTGGCCCGGCCACGAATTCCCAGAACTCATTGAACTCGCGGAATGCCGCGCGTTCCGGCGAGTAGTGGTGGGCTGCGCAGTAGTGCACATCGGCAGTCAGGAAAACGACGTTCTTGATGCCGCGGTCCTTGATCGCCTTGAGCAGGCGGGCAAGCTCCAGCTCGCGGCCCAGCGGTGCCCCGTGGTCAGCGTTGGAAATTGATTCCTGGGCTTTGCCATCTGGAACGATGATGCCCAGCGGAAGGTCATTGAGAATGACCTTCCAGGTGGCCTTGGACTTGGCCAGGGAATCCACCAGCCAATTCAGCTGTTCTTCGCCGAGAATGGATGTGGACTTCACTTCCATTCCAGTGGTGTTCTCCGACTTGTAGCTGCGCATGTCCAACGCGAACAGGTCAAGCGCAGGGCCGCGGGAGATCTTGCGGTAAATTCGAGCCGCCTCGAAACCAGTGCCTGAGCGCATGGCGCGCGGGTCGGCGATGGGCTGGTATTCCTGCCAGGCCTGGCGTCCGCGAGCTGCCAAGGTGTTGATATCGCGCACGGTGTAGCGCTCATCTTCGATGATCTCGCCCGGCCACCAGTTGTTGTGGGTCTCGTGGTCATCCCACTGGGCAATCACCGGAACTTCGGAATACATGGCCCGCACGTTGCGGTCCATCAGGTTGTAGCGGTGCCGGCCGCGGTACTCGTCCAGGGTTTCGGCCACCTTGGAGACTTCTTCGGTGACCAGGTTGCGCCAGATCTGGCCATCAGGTTCCACGACCTCTGCGGCGATCGGGCCATCGGCGTAGATGGTGTCGCCGCTGTGCACGAAGAAATCCGGCTTGGTCGCATGCATGGCCGCGTAGGCGCGCATGCCGCCGATCTCTTCATTGATGCCCCAGCCCTGGCCAGCGGTGTCGCCGGACCAGACGAAGCTTTGGGCTCGGGAGGCGTCATGATTGCGGCGACCGGTCAGTGCAGGTGCGGTGCTGAACCAGCCATCCTGCGTCTCGCCAAGGGTTCCGTTGTCGTCCTCAAAACCGATGGTGACTGCGAAGCGGGTTCCGGCAGGCAGATGCTGAGCATTGATCTTTGCGGTGAAGTCGGTGGCCTCGCGGGCGTAGGCGCCGCGCAGAGTCCTGGCGAATGATCCACGGCCGCGGATGATTTCCCCGGTCTCGTCTACCGCGCGCAGTTGAGCACGCAAGCGGCCTTCGCCGGAGCTGCGTGCCCAGAGCACGGCATTGCTCGTGGAGACATCACCCATGGAAAACCCGCTGGTCAGGCCAAGTCGGGAACGCACGAGGCGGGGGCTGCTGGAAGCCAGCGCTGCTCCCGTCGGCCCGACCAAGGTCAGGGCGCTGGCACCGAGAGCACCGGTGAGCAATTTGCGACGCGAAATATCAGTCATGCGCCTCAGTGTTCACGACTCGATCAGCCGTTTCCTTGAGCCAAGATGAACACAAGAAGAAATTAATTCCTGGCAATCCAGTGGCTGTGCGCGAGCGAGCGCACCTGCGCGAATTTGCAAGCCGCTTGGGGTTCCTCCGGACCGCCACCGGAACGCCGATTGCTGGCAGACTTGGACAATGAGTTCAACGCGAGTGATTTCTGGCCCGCCCTCGGCGGATCATCCTGTTCCCCTGGCGGTGCGCGCAGCAGCTGGTCCGGCAGAAATCGAGGGTATCTGGCAAAACGCGCTTGGCGGAGTCACCTACCGCATCGGCTCGGGCGAACAGATACGCTTCGCCAAGTGGTCGCCGGGGTGCCCTCCGGAAGCGGAAGGCGATCTGAAAACTGAAGCCCAGCGCATGAGATGGGCAGGAAAATTCATTCGGGTCCCGGAAGTGCTCTCCTGCGAACAACACGCTGACGGCCAGCTGCTCATCACCGCCGCATTGCACGGGCACAGCGCAGCCAGCAGCCTGGGCAAAAGCGACCCTGCGCGTTCAGCCCACGCTGTCGGCCTCGGACTGCGGCAAATGCACGATGCCTTGCCCGTTGGAGCATGCCCTTTCGACTGGGATCTGGAATCCCGTATTCAGCATCTGCCAGCCGATCAGCAGGCCGGGTTTCTCGACAACGTCCCGGAACTGGATCTTGTGGTGTGCCATGGCGATGCGTGCCTGCCAAACACGATCATCACCGACGACCATGAGTTCAGCGCGCATGTGGATTTGGGCATGCTGGGACTCGCAGACCGCTGGGCAGATCTGGCCATTGCCGCGTGGAGCACCGAGTGGAACTACGGGCCTGGTTTCGAACAGGACGTCTACGCGGGCTACGGCATCGAACCGGACGAGTGGAAGATCTCGTTCTACCGCCGGGTCTGGGACGCCGCCTAGGATGCCTTCGCTAGCGTGCCACGTACCGGTGTTCAGGGCGGCCACGGGTTCCGTATCCGAGCTGGAGCTCCAGGGATTCGTTGGCCACCAGTGCCGCCAAATAGCGTTGCGCTGTCGCCCGGGCAACACCCACGGCTTCTGCAACTTCGGCAACGCTCATCGGTTCGGCCGCTTCCTTCACGCAGGAAAGCACTGCATGCTCGGTCGGGGCGGCACCCACTGACGCACTGGTTTCCTCGCCGCCTTGGAGCGACCGGTACAACCGGTCCACGCCCTGCTGGTTGAACTCCGTGGTCCCGGCCAATTGGCGGCGGTAGCGCGCCCAGCCTTTGAGCTTGGAAGCCAGGGTCTTGGCATCGAAAGGCTTGATGATGAAGGCCAGCGCGCCTGAGCGCAGCGCCTTGTCGATGTTCTTCGGCTCAATCGCCGCGGAGATCATGATCGCATCGACATCGAGTTCTCTGAGCAGCTCGATTCCGCTCACATGCGGCAGGTAGAGGTCCAGCAGGACCAAATCGGGTTTCAGGCTCTGCATCAATTTGGGGACCACGCGCGGATCCTGCACAGGTTCCAAAGCCTGGAACCCGGGGATGGCATTGACCATCTCCGCATGCAGCTCGCCAACCCGGAAATCGTCATCAACGATCAGCACCCGATAATTTCCGCTGCTGTTCTCGTTCAAAGTTGCACTCCTTCACTGTGGTCATTTTCTGAACTGGATGGTTCAGCCAGCACCGCCGGCAAGCGTGCTGCAAACACTGCACCTGAACCATCGGTGCCGCGATCCGCGATCCAGACATCCCCGCTGCGGGCTTGGGCGAGCCGCTTGATCAGCGGCAGTCCTACGCCACGCCCATGCTCGTTGCCCAGATGGGATCCGGTGCTGACGTCCCGCGCGAAGACATCCTCGTCGGTGGTGATGCCAGGTCCCGAATCGGCCACGGCAATGTGCAGGGTGTTCCCCTCGGACAGCAGATCGATTTCCACCCAGGGTTCAGCATCCGCACTAAGCGCCGCGGTGAAGGCGTTATCCAGCAGATTTCCCAGGACCGCGGTGGCATCCTGGGCATCATGGGCCGAGGCGATCTGCCCGAAAAGCATGGATTGCGGGGACACCCGCAGTTCGATACCCAATTCGTGGGCACGCACCGCCTTAGCCGAAATGAACGCCGCGAGGTAGGCATCCTGGATGGCCTCCAGCCCGGGAACCTGGGCGATCTTCGGCCCGGCTTCCATCACCTCGCGCAGGTAGTCTTCGGCCTGTTCAATCTTGCCCAGATTGATCAACCCGAGGACCGCATGCATGCGGTTGGCGAATTCATGGCGCTGCGCGCGCAGCGCGTCGGCCATGTCCTGGACCGCGTCGAGCTTGGTTCCCAGCGCTTCCAGCGTGGTGACATCATGCAGCAGCACGACCAGCCCGAGATCCACTCCATCACGGTCGACCTTGGTCACGCGGGCGATAAGCGAGTTGCCATTCGCTCCGAAACGGACAGGTGCCGGGTCGCATTCCTTGATGGCCTTGACCAGCCGGGGATCCAGGCCAGCGGATTCGAAGTGGCGGCCCACCACATCTTCCAATTCCGTGCGGTGCGGCAGCCCCAGCAATTGCCGGGCAGCCTTGTTGCGCACGGTAATCCGCTTGTCTGCGCCAATGCCCATGACGCCTTCGGTGACACCGTAGAGCACCGCCTGCTGGTCCCTGACCAGCTGGGCGATTTCGGCCGGTTCCAGCCCCAGCGTCTGGCGCTTCAAGCGGCGTACGGTCACCCGCCCGGCGAACACCGCCAGGGCCGCGGAGAGCGCCGCGAACAAGACGATCCAGGCGAAGGATCCGAGCAGTGCCCCGGTCAAGGAGTCGGTGGTCACGCCCACGGAAACCTCGCCGACAACGGCACCAGCGGTGCTGTAGATCGGGACCTTGGCGCGAACCGATTCCCCAAGGGTTCCGTGTTCCCGGGAGACATCTTCGATTCCCTTCAAGGCGACCGGGTCGGTGGAGACCATCTTGCCCAGTTCTTCGGGGTTCGGATGGCTCAGGCGCAGTCCGCGGTCTTCGGTGATCACCACGAAATAGGCTTGCTCCTGCTCGATGACGGCGTCAGCAAGACGTTGCAGCTCTCCCTCGGCGAGCGCCTGCGGATCCAGCTTGTCCTGCTGGGCGTAGCGTGAAACCCGCTCGACGACTTCCGGCAGCACCGCCACGGTGCGGGCGATGGTCAGCGAAGTGTCCTCCGCTTTCGAATATACCCGGTCATAGCTGGCGAAAAGCGTTCCTGCGGTAACCAGGACAATCAAGACACCTACGACCAGGAATTGCAGTCGCATGATGCGGGAGGCGAAATGCCGGGTGCCGGCGCCAGAACGGAACATGCCACCCAGCATAAACCCATCCTCCCACGCTCGTGATTTTAATGAGCAAAAAGATGGCAAAGAACTTAACCGTTCAACAATAAGCACAAGACGCGCAAAGTGAGCACCGCCACGTACCTTGGATTAGTGCCTCGCCCGGCTTGCGGGGCCAAAGGATTCACTCACACTGAAATGGAGGTCGGGTCAATGCTTGTTGCACTCGGATTCCTCATGGTCGCCACCTTCATGGTGCTGATCATGACAAAGCGCATGACGCCCTTGCTGGCATTGATTCTGGTACCGACCATCTTCGGCTTATTCACCGGTGCCGGATTCGGCCTGGGCGACATGGTCATGGACGCAGTCAAGGACATGTCCGGAACCGCAGCCCTGCTGATGTTCGCGATCATGTACTTCGGCATCATGATCGACGTCGGATTGTTCGACCGCCTGGTCTCCGGCATCCAGAAACTGGTTGGCAACGACCCGGCCAAGGTCGTCATGGGCACCGCGCTGCTCACCGCGGTCATCTCGCTGGATGGCGATGGATCGACCACCTTCATCGTGGTCACCGCCGCCATGCTGCCGATCTACCAGCGCCTGGGCATGAGCCCAGTGGTCCTGACCTGTGTGGCCGGCCTGACCAACGGCACCCTGAACATCGTTCCATGGGGCGGCCCAACGGCCCGCGCCGCCGCGGCACTGGGTGTGGACGCTTCGGAAATCTTCGTTCCGATGCTGCCTTCGCTGGGCATTGCCCTCATCGTCATTGCTCTGTTCGCATGGCAGATGGGTGTTTCCGAGCGCCGCCGCCTGCAGCGCGAGCGTCCGGAAATCTGGGGCACCGAGCTCGGTGGCGGCAACGTTGCCACCCCGACCGGAGGAAAGACCCCGGGCGGCATCTCCCCTGCCGGTGGCAACCTGGCAGTTCTGGAATCCGTGGCCCGCAAGGGCGATGGCACCGAATTCTCCACCATGGACGGCACCGTGCTGGATCCGGATCGCGAGACCCTGCGCCCCAAGGTGTTCTACTTCAACCTTGCGTTGACCGTCGCCATCATGGTGCTGCTGGTCGTCGATGTCATGCCGCTGCCATACCTGTTCATGGTGGGTACCGCGATCGCGCTGATTGCCAACTTCCCGAAGGTCTCCGACCAGGTGAAGATGATTGCCTCGCACTCCAGCGAAATAATTGCAGTGGTCTCCATGGTGCTCGCTGCGGCAGTGCTCACCGGCGTGCTCTCCGGCACCGGCATGGTTGATGCCATGAGCCAGTGGCTGGTGGATGTCATTCCTTCCTCCATGGGCCCCTACATGGCGGTGCTGACCGGCCTGATCTCGATTCCTGCCACCTTCCTGATGAGCAACGACGCCTTCTACTTCGGTGTCTTGCCAGTTCTCGCTGAAGCCGGCGCGCACTTCGGTGTTCCAGCGGTGGATATGGCTCGTGCCTCCATCACCGGTCAGCCAGTGCACATGCAGTCTCCGCTCGTTCCAGCCATCCTGCTGCTGGTGTCGCTCTCTCGTGTGGACTTGGGCGATCACCACAAGAAGGTGCTGTGGCGCGCGTTGGTGGTCTCCTTGGTCATGCTTGCTTCAGGCATGCTCCTCGGTGTCATCCACATGGGCTAATGCCCCAAGGACCGATGGTCCGTCGTCAGCCTGGCTCCGCGCCACCCGGATTTATCGACTCGGGCAGCGCGGAGCCCGGTGTTTAAGCTGGGCCCATCACTTTGAGCCGGACACCCATGGCGGCTCTCCGGAAACCGCCACTTCCGCATCCGCTCGGCAAGCTCGGCCTCTCGTGGAATGCTGGAGTCAGGGCCAACCCTCCGGGATTCAAGGAATTCACCCACCCCGTCCCCAAGCGAAGGAAGCATCCAGCGCATGGAAAGAGAACCTCTCGAGAACAGCATTTCCCTGGCCCAGCTCGAAGCCGTGGTCATGATCGTGGACTACGGCTCATTCACGGCCGCCGCGGATATCCTCGGCATTTCCCAGCCCTCCTTGTCCCGCCGCATCAGCGCCCTGGAACGCACCTTGGGCCTGCCCGTCTTCCGGGCCTCCGGCAGGGACATGGTCCTGACCGAGATCGGCCGGAGCATCATTCCCGCCGGACGCCGCGCATTGCGCGAAGTCGCCGCGATCGGAAGCATCGCTTCCTCCACCCGTGCGCTGGCCACCGGGTCCCTGCGCATCGCAGGCCTGCCCTCGCTGGTTGGCGGAATCATGCCCGAGTTCATCGGCCCATTCCATCGCCGCCATCCCGGCGTCCGGATCGAGATCCTGAGCGTGGAGGATGGCGAGCAGCTTGCCGACGCGCTTCGCTTGAATCGCGCCGATCTGGCCTTCGGCGTGAACGAGCGCATCCCTGCAGATCTCATCGGAAAATCATTGCGCGATCAGCAGTTCTCGGCGGTCGTATCCGAGGAGACCGAGGTGGACCCCGATACCGGGCTGAGCGCTGAACTGCTCAATTCCCTCACCCTTGCCACGCTCCCGCAGGGCACCTCGATCCGCAAGATCACCGACGAGGTGTACCGCAGCTTCAAGGCCACCGCTCCACGGCTCATCACCACAACGCAACGTGACGCGCTGGTGCATCTGAGTGTCGCGACCGGCGGGATCACCTTGGTTCCGCGAATCATGGCCAGCACCGCCGTGATCTTCGGCGGCAAGCAGGTTCCACTGCTCTTGCCGGCCAGCAGGCCGCTGGGCGTGATCTATCGACGCGACGAGTACCGCAATCCGGCAGTGGACGAGTTCCTCAAGTTCCTCTGAGACCGAAGTCTCGGTGCGGCTGCAGTGCCCTTGGGCTTCTGCGGGAAATTGGCGTTTCATGCGCTGAATGCATGGATCGTCCCAGCCTTGCTATTGGTTCCTTCCGCGTTTGACGTGGTCAGCTGGAGGGGTAATCCAGCCAAGGCTTGACCAAGGAGTGCAGAATCGTGAATTCCCTGCGGACGGCATCCGCTGCCATGCGAAATTCCAAGCGGACGCGGCGCAGGATGTTCGCCATCATGGCTGCTGCCCTGGTTCTGGCTGTCGTGGTGACTGCGGGCTTCGCGTTCCTGCGGCTGCAGGGGAACATTTCGGTGTCTGCACTCAGGGCATCCGACTCGGAAATCCCCGATTCCAGCGAAGGGCTGAATGTGCTGGTGCTCGGTTCGGATAGCCGGGATTTCAGTTCCACCGGCTTCGGCTCCGACACCGGTTCCCGGCGCAGCGATTCGATGCTTCTGGTCCATGTGTCTCCCGGGAATGAGCGCATCGAAGCGATCCAGATTCCCCGCGATACCGTTATGCAGCTTCCCGCATGCGCGGATACCGGATCTGGTTCCTATGCCGGTGGCTACGGCATGATCAACTCCGCGCTGAATTACGGGCCCGCATGCTCCGTCGCAGCGGTGGAAGCCCTCACGGCAGTTCGCCTCGACCATTTCATCGAAGTGGACTTCGAAGGATTCATTTCGATCATCGACGCGCTGGGAGGTGTCAAGGTGTGCCTTGCCCAGCCGATGTCGGATCCGAAAGCGAATCTGGATCTTCCCGCCGGGCGGCAGGAACTGGACGGAACCGACGCGCTGGCCTTGGCCAGGACGCGCCATGCCGTTGGCGATGGCAGCGACCTGGCCCGGCTGGGAAACCAGCAGAAGGTCATGTCCGCCATCGTCCAGCGTGCCACGAGCAAGGAAGTCCTCGCACGCCCTGACCGGCTCTATTCCTTCCTCGACGCCACCACCTCCTCGATGACCGTCGACCCGCAGCTCAGTTCGCTGCAGGACCTTGCGTCACTGGCGGCCAGGATCAAGGAGGTCCCCACGGACAAAATCTCCTTCATGACCATGCCGAACCAGCCAGCGCCATCAAACGCCAACAGGGTGGTCCCAGCCCCTGACGCTGCCCTCATCTTCGACCGCATCAAGCAAGGCATCCCGGTGAATCCCGGCTCCGATTCCGCGACCGGAACAACTGCTGCTGAGCAATCCGCCAACCGGAAGTTGCCTCTGAGCATCGTCAACGGCGCGCACGTAAGCGGTCTTGCCGGACAGTTCGCGAACGACGCCACGAAGCAGGGCTACACGGTCATCTCGATAGCTACCGCCGCGACTTTGCAGGCGCAGACCAAGATGCTGATTCCGGACACCGATGATGCCAGGAGCACAGCCGCTGCATTCGCAAAAACAATGAATCTCGATATCAAGGCCACGGTCGCCGAGGTCGAAAGCATCGAATTAATCCTGGGCCAGGACTACCAGGATCTGAAGCGGCCCGAGAAGAAGCCCATCCAGATGGACAGCCGCAACGCCGACCAGGATCTTTGCGGCTAGCCCGGCGCCAAGGCGGGCAAGACCGGGAATCCCGGCTGCTTTCGTCTGTCCAAGCTCTACATTGCGAGGTGGTTCCCCGTGAGCATTGCAGGCATCAACGGCAATGAATTCATCGTCCTGGCCATTCTGGCGGCCGTTCTGCTCGGGCCCGAGAAACTGCCGGACTATGCGCGGAAAACTGCCACGCTGATTCGGCAGTTGCGCCGTCTCGCCGCTGATGCCGAAGAACAGCTCCGCGAGGATCTCGGTGATGAATTCGAGGATCTGGATCTGAAAAGGCTCGACCCTCGGCAATATGATCCTCGCAGGATCATCAGCGACGCGCTACGCGAGAATCTCGATGAACTGACAGGCCAGGCGCTGTCGGATTCCGCTACTGCGAGGAAGCCTGCACCGCCTCGCTCACCGCCACCGCCAGCGCCTTCCGGCCCGGCTCCCTTTGACGACGAAAGCACCTAGTTGGCTTCGCTCTCAGGTGCCCGGGCGGCCGCGGGCCACGCAGGGTCGGCAAAGCCAGGCTTGATCCAGCAGAAACCAATCATCGATGATTCGGAAAGCCGGCCCTGTTTCGTAGCCCGCAGCACTCGGGATCATCATCGCGAGCACACGAATTCCGGACCCAACGGGGACCGTTGCAGTTCCGGTGGCTTGCCAGCCAACAGTGATGGCCAGCAAGCAACTGCCTGCCTAGCTTGCGGGCTTATCGAGGTTCCAATTCGGAACAGTATTTTTTCCTCTGGTGCCTTCGCAGCAATTCCGGGAGCAGGCACCGCTGCCCGGGCCCAGCGCCTTGCTGCCGGAGATGGTTCTTTGCTCCGGGTGCTCTCCACGCACTTGAGCTGCGCGTTCCAGGACCAAATCGACCAAGCCGCTGACAAAGGCGGGCAAAATGCCGACGCTATCGGCGCGGAGAAACGCCATCCCCAACTCACGCGCTGTCTGCGCCGCTTCGGTATCCAAATCGAATTTCACCTCCATGTGGTCGGAGACGAAACCTAGCGGAACCACCAGTACCGCTTCAGTTCCAGATTCCGAAAGCTCGCGCATGCGGTCATTGATGTCCGGTTCCAGCCAAGGGGTGTGCGCAGATCCGGATCGGGAGCAGAACACCAGCTCGGCATCCAATTGTTCATCTCCATGCAATTCCCCGCTAAGCCACGCCATGAGCTCTTCATGCTGCCCCTGGTAACCAGCGGTGAACTTCTCCGATGATTTCTGCATCGCCGTCGGAATTGAATGGGTTACGAAGAGGATCTTGTGGCGACTGCGATTCAGGCTGCCGACAAGCCGCTTGAGATCTGCCAGCCCTCGCCGGAGGCATTCGAGCTGGGCCTGGGCGAATCCCGGGTGGTTGTAGTACTGGCGGACTTTGTCAATCATCACCTCGATGCCTTCTGCTTCCAGTGCGGCCACGGCACCTGCAAAATCCTCCCGGTATTGCCGGCAAGAGGAATACGAGGAGTACGCCGAAGTATCAATAGCCAGGAACCTGCGCGAGCCGTGCATGCGCGCATGGTTACCGACCACTTCAGCGAGATACGGTTCCCAGTTCCGGTTGCCCCAGAGCAGCGGCGCATCAATGCCGCGGCTCGCGAATTCATCTTGGAGCGCCCGCAGCAAAGCCTGGTTCTGCTCGTTGATCGGTGATTTTCCACCGAACATGTAGTAATGCTCGCCCACCTCTTCGAGACGTTCATCTGGAATCTCTCGTCCCCGAGTGACGTTCTGCAGGAAGGGAAGGACATCAGCTGGCTTCTCCGGTCCGCCAAACGACATCAACAGGATTGCATCGAACGGGGCTACCGACATGTTTCCCATCAGGATCTTCCACACTTTCTCCTGGAACAACTGCCGGCATGGGCAAGCTCCTCCCGCCGCCGGCAGATGCAAAAAATTATCTAGATTGGCTATTATCTAGCTAAGCTAATGATAATCCGTTGGCTGGCTTATCTCCAATTCGCCTGCACCCGGCTGGGCGAGCCCGGTTCCCTGCAGCGACCTAGCGCTGGAGCATTCGAAGCGTGGCAGGGGGTTCCAGCACCTAGCTCGCGCCGAGGCTATGGGCCAGTTCGAGCTCTATCCGCTCGTTGCGGAATTGATGCCCGGAATCAAGCAGCTTGCGCGGGACGATCCGCTGATCGGCCATGGCCAGCAGTTGCGACCCTTCGGCGCCAAGCACCAGTTTCGGGGCAGCACCGGGGACTGGTATTACTGCGGGCCGGTGCACCGCGCGCGCCAGGGCCCGGGTGAATTCGGCGTTGCTGACCGGCTGCGGCGCTACCGCATTGACGGGGCCAGCCAATTGCGAATCCCAGAGCGCGCGATGGTAGATGTCCAGCAGGTCATCAAGGCCGATCCACGACAGCATCTGCTGTCCACCGCCCAAGGGTCCGCCCAGGCCTGCGGAGAATATCGGGCGCAGAACAGCGAGCATCCCGCCCTTGGGGCTGAGCACGACACCGGTGCGGATCTGCACCCGGCGCATTGAACCGCCGCCTTCTTCGGCGGCTTGCTCCCATCGCTGCACGACGCCGGAAAGGAAGTCCGGGGTGCCGGCCGGCGGGGAATCGAACTCGTCCAGCGGGTCCGCTCCGGCTGAAGCGCCATAGAACCCGATGGCCGAGGCGCTGATGAAGGTACGGACATCTGAACGTGCCGCCAGCAGGGCGAGGGAGCGGGTGGGCTCGATCCGGCTGGAGGCGATCGCCTGGCGATGGGCCTGGCTGAATCGTCCGAAGATGCTCGCCCCAGCCAGATGGATGACCGCATCGCACCCTTCGAGCAGGCCTTCGTCGGGGTCCGCTGGATCCCAGCGCCGTTCGCTAGCCGTGTTCGGTGCGTGCCGCACGAGCTTGATGACCCGGTGCCCTCCGGTGGACAAGAAGGCGCAGAGGGCCTGGCCGACCAGTCCGCTTGAGCCGGTTACGGCGATCACCTGCGGTTCCAGCCCGGACTGCGCTGCACGATGGTGGGCGGCAAAGTCGTCCGCCAACTGGCGGTGCCGGTAGGCGAGCATCGATTCGATCTGCCGCCCGGGCATATTCGACTCAATGCAGTCGCGCACAGTGGTGGACTGCTGGCCAGCGGGCTCGAAGTAATGCTCGTGCCGCCACCGCACGGCACGCGCAGGAAGGCCGCGCAGCCCAACCGGTTCGAGCTGGTCGACGAAACTGCGGTTCTGAGCGAAGCCTTCGGGCTGGTGCTTGGCATTCCACAGCAATCCGCCGGGAAGACCCAAGACGGCTGTTCCGTCTTTCAGCGAGCCCGCTTCCTCGATGACCTTCAGCGGAAGCCACGGTGGCAGGAGCCGCTGGATGGCCCCGGGTCGCGAGAACCAGTCGAAGACGACAGGGGCAGATACCGGCAACTGGCTGGAGCGCTCAATGTTCATGGCCCCATCGTAGGGGCGGGGGCATGTTTTCCCCACGGGCTTTCAGGTTTCTTCCATAACTCGCGCCAAGCCGGTCCCCATTGGATTATGCGGGAAGGGACTGAGTCGGCACCGGCTCAAAGGCCCATCATGGTTCCAGGCCTCTGGAAACCGCCACTGCTCAAGGGAAGCTGTCTTCTGCCGCTAATCCCCGTACCACGCGGGCAGATAATCCCACGGAGCATCTTCGCCCACTCGCCCGTCAACTGCTTCCCGCAGGAGATCTGCATGCCCTGCATGCCGGCCGTACTCTTCGATCAGATCGCAGATGATTCTGCGTATCGACGCATGCTTGCCTTCGAATTCCAATCCCGAGTCCGCATCCAGCGTCCCTTCCTCGATGATCGACTGCTGGATTTTCCGGCTCTTGGCCACCGCATGGTCGTAGCGTTGGTAAAGGATCTCCGGATCGTCGTCCAGATCCACAACGAACTGCTCACGCCCGTCGGCTGTGAGCTCAAGGAGCACCTCGGGGCGTTGCCCGGCGATGAAGTAAGTGAATTTCTCGTCCTCGACCAAAGCAAGGTGCTGCAGCAATCCGCCCAGGCTCAGCTGGCTACTGGGCAGCTTCGTGGCCAGCTGGCGGATGTCCAGCCCGTCGGCCTTGTACCGGAAAGTGGTGCGCAGCCTGTCGAGCATCCCGAACAGATGCTGCTGCTCGGTACCGCCCATGGGCGGTTCCCAGACAGGAAAGTCTTGCATCGCGTCCCCCTTTTCCAGGAAGTGTGAGTTGGCGTACCAAACTGGTTTCATCGGCCCATGAATTGAATAATTAGAAGTATGCCTCTGACCTCCACCATTTTGGAACCCTCGCAGTGGATGCCTGATGCCGCCGAGCATGAAGCACGGGCGCGGGCCTTTGGCGAACCTTTCGTGGATCGGCGCATGAAAGGCAAGAAGCACCCTATCGAGGATTTCCTGTTCACCTACTACACGCAAAAGCCTGGCCAGCTCTACCGATGGCATCCCGGAATGGACGTGGTTCTCACCGGAGAGACCGCCCAAGAACGCCGCGACTGGAAGTTCTACCGCGTTGTCCAGGGCAGCCACGGCACGGGCTACCAATTTGATGCGCCGGCGTTCGGCAAGGCGCGCGCACGCGCCATCGAGTTCGCCCGAATCATCCTGGCCGGCACCTCTCAGCGTTCAGGCAATTTCTCCTGCTTCGGCCTCCACGAGTGGGCGATGGCCTACAAGTCGGAGGAAAACGGCATCCGCCATGAGTACCTTCCGCTGCGCCTGGGCGCACAGGGAACCGATGAAGTGGTGGAAACCCACAAGATCCGTTGCACCCACTTCGATGCCTTCCGCTTCTACGCACCCCAGGCCATCGAGCTCAACGAGCTGCAGCCAACCAGGGAAACCCAGCGCGATCTGGAACAGCCCGGTTGCTTGCACGCCAACATGGACCTGTACAAATGGGCCTACAAGCTCTCCCCGGCGGTACCCAGCGAACTGCTCATGGATTGCTTCGAGCTCGCTTGGGACATCCGCACCATGGACATGCAGGCCTCCCCTTATGATTTGGGCGATTGGGGCCACGAACCCATCCGGATTGAAACTCCCGAGGGCAAGGCCGAGTATGTGCGGTTGCAAAAGGAATTTGCGCAGCGCGCCGATGCGCTGCGCAAGCAATTGCTGGACGTCGCCAACAAACTGCCAATCTCCCCGGAAGACTAGAACTCTGGTTAGGGCCGGGGCATCATGGATGCATGGGCGCAGCACGCGGAAACCACCTGCTGCTGGCCGGCATCGCGGCCAGCGCCGTGGGCCTCTTGCTGGCTTCTTGCGCCGCCGGCAGCGGCCATGAAACTCGCACCCGACTGGAAATCACCATCCGCGATGACGGCACCGAAATCTCGCAGCAGTACACCTTGCAATGCTCTGGCGAGCAAGCCGCTGATTCCAGCACCCTTCCCGACGCGTCCAAGGCCTGCTTGCAGCTCGAGCTTGAACCCAGCATCATCACCGGGAAGCCCGGTCCGGACGAGATCTGCACCGAAATCTATGGCGGGCCGCAACGGGCCGAAGTCAGCGGAACGCTGCACGGCGATCCGGTCGATGCGAGTTTCTCGCGGCATAACGGCTGCGCCATCGAGCGTTGGGACACCGCGGCATTTCTTTTCGGTCCGGTGAAACGATAAGTCAATAATCACGATTAGGGACGTGGAGAAAGTAGAATAGCTAGACTATGGAGTTTTTCCTGCTGATCATCGCACTGCTATTCGCCACGATTCTGATTGTCGGCGTCGGGGAACGCATTAAATTGCCCTACCCGATCTTGATGCTGATTTTCGCGACGTTGGCGGGCTTCTTGCCGTTCATGCCCGAAATGCACATCGAGCCGGAACTGATCCTTCCGATCTTCTTGCCCCCTTTGCTTTTCGCTACGGCCCAGCGCAGCAGCTGGTCGGTGTTCCGCTTCCGATGGAAGGCCCTGATCAGGCTGGCCGTGGTGCTGATCGTGGTGACAGCAGGCATGGTGGCCGCCACCGCGCTGGCCTTCTCCCCGATCGTTTCCATTCCGCTGGCGCTGGCCTTGGGTGCCGTTGTCGCCCCGCCCGACCCGGTGGCGGTGGATGCCATTGCCACCAAGGTGAAGATGCCGCGGCGTCTGACCTCCCTGCTGGAAACCGAGGGCCTGTTCAACGACGCCATGGCCATCGTGATCTTCCAGCTGGCAGTGCAGGCAACCCTGAACGGCTCAGAGGTCGGGTTTGAGATCATTCCGCAGTTCCTGCTTGGCGCCGCAGGCGCAGTAGTCCTGGGCCTGGCCATGGGCTGGGCCATCGGCGCACTGAACCGCTTCGTTCCCAACCTGGCGGCACGTTGCGCAGCGACCTTGGTGGCACCCTATGCGGTCTACATGATTGCCGAGGAGCTGCATATTTCCGGCGTCATCGCGGTCGTGGTCACTGCTCTTGAAATGGTACGCCGCGACCGTCCCCAGGACTCCGCCGAGCGCCTGACCCGCCAGTCCTTCTGGGAAGTGCTCGAGCTGCTGGCCACCGGCTTGGCCTTCGGCTTGATGGGCATCGAGATGAACCAGGTGATCCAGGAGGAAGGCAGCAACCTGATCGGCTTCATCCCGGGCATTGCCGCGATCTGCTTCGTGGTCATCGCCGTGCGTGCGCTGTGGATGCTGGGGACCTACTACCTGCCCAACCGCACCAAGCCCGCGATTCCTGCACGCAAGGACGCGCTGGTGCTCACCTGGTGCGGCATGCGCGGCCTGGCAACACTGGCCCTGGCACTGGCGCTGCCCAAGGTCACGGCCGATGGCACTGCCATCGAGGGCCGCAACTTCGTGGTGGTGGCCGCCTGCTCGGTCTTGCTGTGCACGCTGGTACTGCCGGGCCTGACCTTGCCGGCGCTGATGCGCGTGCTGAAGCTGCGCAATAACGAGCAGGACACCAAGCGCGCCCGCCGCGCCCTGGCCCGCCGTGCCGAAGCCGTCGCCTTGTCGGCGCTGCGCAAGAATGTCGAGCTGGAAGAGCTGCCGGAGAACTACCAGCAGGCGGTGCGTCGGCGCATGAACTCGCTGCACACCATCCTGGCCAAGGACCCGGATCCGCATGATGCGATCTCGGACGAGAAGTACACGCAGATCCGTGCGGTGATCGCCAAGGCGGATTCGATCCAGGCCATCGCACTGGAAGCCGCCCGCGACGAGCTGCTCAAGGCCCGCCGCGAACCGAATATCGACCCGCACCTTGTTGATGAGATTGTCGGGCGCCTTGACCGGCGCACCGCAACCCTGGATCGCTAGGCGACCTTGCGTTCCAGCTTCACGATGACCTCGTAGTGGCTGGTCTGCGGGAACATGTCCATCACGCGGGCCAGCTGCGGGGTGTAGTTATCCAGCCGCTCCAGGTCCCTGGCCAGCGACTTCGCATTGCAGCTGGAGTAGATGACGTGCTGGACATCCGACTCGTTCAGCCATGCCGCCAGTTGCGCGGAAATGCCGCGGCGCGGCGGATTCACGATCACCGCGTCCGGTGCCCAGCCGGCATTCAGCGCGAATTCGGTAGCGTCCTGGGCCTTGAAGTGGACGTCTTCCAATTCCATGGCTTTCGCGCTGGTCTTGGCCGCTTCGACAGCTTCCGTGCTGGTCTCGATCCCGTACACGGTGCGGTCCTCCGCAGCGCAGTGCAGCGCGAAACCGCCCACCCCGCTGTACAAATCCCACACGCTTTCCGGGTTGGCATCGTTGATCCATTGGCGGGCCTGGCGGTACAACGCGGCGGCGATCTCGCTATTGGTCTGGAAGAAACCCTGGGGACGCAGGTGCATCGGGACACCATTCAACCCGAATTCCAAGGCGCTGCGGCGGGTCAGGATGATTTCCTCTTCGCCTTCCAGCACCGCCTTGTGCTCGGGCAGGAAGTTCACCGACACCACGCTGTGGCGCGGAAGCTGCTCGAGGAACTGCGGCAGCGAATCGCGCAGCGCGACAAAATGCTTCTTGGTGCGCAGCACCCAGCGGACCATCACCGACCCGGTGTCCGACAGGGTGAGAATCACATGCTTCAGTTCGCCCTTGCGCTTGGGAACATCGTAGGGAATGAGCTTCAAATCATGGATGAACTGCTCGATGACCGGGAACACTGCCCGCAGCGGTGCCGCGATGACGCCGCAGTTGCGCAGATCGACACCATGGCCGTCGGCATCCAGGATGCCGATGGTCGGTTGCTCGGTGGTCCCGGAAATGACCATCTTGGCCTTGTTGCGGAAGCCCTGCTCGTTGCTGGCTTGGGGCGGAAGGAATTCCAGGGACTGGAAGCCGGAGAGCAGCTGCTGGCAATCCTCGACTTTTGATTGCAGTTGCCGGGCGTAGGGCACCGTCATCAAGGTGCACGAGCGGCAACGGGAGGCAGAAAAGTAAAGGCATTCCATGGTGCTAATGATTTTAGCGAAGATCGGCAGGGGGCGGGCACAGAGCAATCTCGGCGCCGATTGACCGCAAATTTTCAGCTTCGGCCGCTAAGCTCGCAAGTGATCAAAAGTTACTGAGCAGAGTCCCTGGATGGTGCGAAAACCATTCCGGGATGGGTTGTTGAACCGCGAAAGGACAGATGGCACTTCATACCGGTCCCACCACGAACCGCCGTGGATTGGCATTGCTGGCGCTACCGCTGGCCGCGATCATGGGCGCATGCTCCAGCTGTTCCGCTTCCTCGCCCCAGGCCCAAGAAGTTGCTTCCAACCCGGCTCCCGCCCCTGCCTCCACCGCTTCAGCCCAGGCATCCATGCCTACCCCGGGCAAGGCCGCATCTGGCTCCAGCCTCCCGGCTCCGGCTTCCTCCCAAAGCGGCACCACCGCACCGACCACGACGCCGGACAATAAGGCTCAGCAGACCAGCAGCCCTGCCGCCCCGGAAAGCTCCGAGACAACTCTCTCGCCACTGGCTTCAGGCGCCAACACCGGCGCTTCCATCAAGGCCCTTCCCAGCGCATCGGCTGGCATGCCCAAGTCCACTACCCAGCTCTTCGCTGCGGTGAACGAGGGCAAGCTGAAGGACGTCAAGGCGGCATTGAAGAAGGGCGCCGACGTTGATGCGCAAGACCAGTCCGGCCGCACCGCGTTGATGCGTGCTGTCATCAACAAGAACCATGCCATTGCCAAGGAACTGTTCAAGGCCGGTTCGGATCCCAATAAGAAGGACGACTTCTACGAGACCCCGTTCCTGCGTGCCAGCGCCAACGGCCAAGTTGAAACGCTCAAGATGCTCATTGACGGCGGAGCGGACCTCGCCTCGGTCAATCGCATGGGCGGCACCGCGCTGGCAGTCGCAAGCGAGAATGGCCAGGTCCAGGCCGTACGCCACCTGCTGCGCACCGGCATCCCTGTCGACCAGGTCAATGACCTGGGCTGGACTGCCCTGCACGAAACCATTGTCCTGGGCCAAGGCACCAGCAACGCCATCACCATTGCGCGCTTGCTGATTACCCACGGGGCCAACCCGCACCTGGAGGACCATTCCGGTTCCGATGCGTTCAAGCTGGCCCGTGAACGCCAGCAGACCCAGATGCTGACGATGCTGCAGGCCGCGGCCAAGCGCTGAGCGGCTGAACCCCCAGCCCTAGAGCGCGTCGAGGTAGTACCAGGCTCCTTCCTGCTTCACGAAGGTGCTCACCTCATGCTGCTGCGATTCATGCCGTCCATCGCGGTAGTGCGCGGCGAATTCCACCACCCCGCGGGAGGCTGTTGCACCGCCGGCGCGGGTTGAAATGATCTCCAAACCCCTCCAGCGCAGCTGCGCATCCAATTCCAGCTCCTTGGGCCTGGTGCTCTCATGCCAGGTCGCCAGCAAATACCGTTGCAAGCCGAGCACGAAGGCGCTGTAGCGCGAGCGCATCAGCTGCTCTGCGGTCTCAGGCAGCACCGAACCGTCTTCCCTTCCGTCATGCAATGGTTTGCAGCAGTTTTCGTAGGACAGTTTCGCGGCGTCCAGAACACGGCAGGCGCAGACGGCTTGACTAGCATTTTTCACAGTTTCAGCATACGCGCCAAGCGCTGCCGGGAATCCCATGAGCCTAAGATCACATGACTTAAACCGCGTGATATCGGTGCTATCGCACACAGGCACGTTTTCCCTGTCACATTCACGGGTAGACTATGAGGGCAAGCTCGCGGAGCGCCAAATCCCCCTGGTGTGAGACGGCATCTCCGTGTGGCATTTAACTTAACCTCGCCAACAGGAGATATGCCGGATGCCCCGCATCGTTGTAGATGTCATGCTCAAGCCAGAAATCCTTGACCCACAGGGCAAGGCCATCGCGGGAGCGCTTCCCCGCCTAGGCTTCACCTCCTTCGAAGCTGTCCGCCAGGGCAAGCGCTTTGAACTGTCCGTAGATGGCGAGGTGACCGAAGAAATCCTCGCACAGGCTCGCGAGGCCGCAGAAACCCTGCTGTCCAACCCGGTGATCGAAGATGTCGTCAACGTCGAGGTAGTCGAAGACTAATGAGCGCCGAACTTCCCCTGATTGGCGATTATTCAACGCCAAGCACCGAAATTTCCGGAGCGCGCATCGGCGTGGTGACCTTCCCGGGCACCCTCGATGACCGGGACGCCGCGCGCGCAGTGCGCGCCGCCGGTGCCGAAGCAGTGTCCCTGTGGCACGCCGACACCGACCTGCAGGACGTCGACGCCGTGGTGATCCCCGGCGGCTTCTCCTACGGCGACTACCTGCGTGCAGGCGCAATCTCCCGCTTCGCACCGATGATGGCGAAGATCGCCGATGCCGCGAACTCCGATGCCAAGCTGCCCGTGCTGGGCATCTGCAACGGTTTCCAGATCCTCACCGAGTCGCACCTGCTGCCCGGTTCGATGATCAAGAACGATCACCTGAAGTTCATCTGCCGCGATCAGCTGCTGCGCGTGGAGAACAACCAGACCGCGTGGACCAACGGGTTCGAAGCCGGCCAGGAGATCACCATCGTGCTGAAGAACCAGGACGGCCAGTACGTCGCTGACGAGAAGGTGCTGGACGAGCTCGAAGCCGAGAACCGCATCGCGTTCTCCTACGTGGGCTGGAACCCGAACGGCTCGCGCCGCTCGATCGCCGGCGTGAGCAACAAGGCGGGCAACGTGGTCGGCCTGATGCCGCACCCGGAGCATGCCATCGAAGCCGGCTTCGGCCCGGATCACCGCGGCACCGACGGCCTGGCATTCTTCACCAGTGTTCTGACCCACCTTGTTGGAGGCAAAAAGTGAGCCAGGAAGCCACTAAGGAATTTAATATCGACACCGTCGATAACGCAGCGGGCACCCCGGACGTGGAACTGCCCTGGGCAGAGCTTGGCCTGAAGGAGAACGAGTTCGCCGAGATCGTCAAGATCCTCGGCCGCCGTCCGACCGCCGCTGAATTGGCCATGTACTCGGTCATGTGGTCCGAGCACTGCTCCTACAAGTCCACCAAGAACCATCTGCGCCAGTTCGGGCAGAAGGTCACCGAGGAGATGAAGAAGGACCTGATGGTCGGCATGGGCGAGAACGCCGGTGTCACCGACCTGGGCGACGGCTGGGCCGTGACCTTCAAGATCGAATCGCACAACTCCCCGTCCTACGTGGAGCCCTACCAGGGGGCCGCCACCGGCATCGGCGGCATCGTGCGCGACATCATCTCCATGGGCGCCCGCCCGATCGCCGTGATGGATCCGCTGCGCTTCGGCGCGATCGACCACGAGGATTCGCAGCGCGTGGTGCACGGCGTGGTTTCCGGCATCGGCGGCTACGGCAACTCGCTGGGCCTGCCGAACATCGGCGGCGAAACCGTGTTCGACCCGATCTACCAGGGCAACCCGCTGGTCAACGCGCTGGCTGTCGGCGCGCTGCGCCACGAGGACCTGCGCCTGGCCAACGCCTCGGGCGTGGGCAACAAGGTGGTGCTCTTCGGTGCGCGCACCGGCGGCGACGGCATCGGCGGCGCCTCGGTGCTGGCCTCGGAGTCCTTCGACGACACCAAGCCATCCAAGCGGCCGGCCGTGCAGGTCGGCGACCCGTTCGCCGAGAAGGTGCTCATCGAGTGCTGCCTGGAGCTGTTCAAGGCCTCGCTGGTCGAGGGCATCCAGGACCTGGGCGCCGCGGGCATCTCCTGCGCCACTTCCGAACTGGCTTCCAACGGCGAGGGCGGCATGCAGGTCGAGCTGACCAACGTGTTGCTGCGCGACTCCACCCTGACCCCGGGCGAAATCCTGATGTCGGAGTCCCAGGAACGCATGATGGCCGTGGTGACCCCAGAGAACGTCGAGGCATTCGAGGCGGTCATGGCCAAGTGGAACGTGGAGTACTCCTGGCTGGGCGAGGTGACCGACACCGACCGGCTGATCATCACCTGGGACGGCGAAGTCATCGTCGACGTGGATCCGAAGACCGTCGCCCACGACGGCCCGGTCTACGACCGCCCTTACGCCCGCCCCCAGTGGCAGGACGCGCTGCAGGCAGACACCTTCAAGTCCTCGGCAGCCGGCGCCAACCTGCCGGCCACCGGCGAGGAGCTGAAGGCCGCCACCCTGGAGCTGATCGCCAGCCCGAACCTGTGCGACAAGTCCTGGATCACCAGCCAGTACGACCGCTACGTCGGCGGCAACACCGCGCTGGCCGCCCCGGATGATGCCGGCGTAGTCCGCATCGACGAGTCCACCGGCCTGGGCGTGGCCATCGCCACCGATGCCAACGGCCGCTACACCTACCTGGATCCTTACGCCGGCGCGCAGCTGGCGCTGGCCGAGTCCTACCGCAACGTCGCCACCTCCGGCGCCGTGCCTGCGGCCGTCTCCGACTGCCTGAACTACGGCTCCCCCGAGGACCCGGATGTCATGTGGCAGCTGGCCGAGGGCATCCGCGGCCTGTCGGATGCCTGCATGGAGCTGGGTGTCCCGGTCACCGGCGGCAACGTCTCGCTGTACAACCAGACCGGCGACAAGGCCATCCACCCGACCCCGGTGGTTGCGACCCTGGGCAAGCTGGATGACGTCGCCCGCCGCACCCCATCGGGCTGGCGCGAAGAGGCCGATGGCCAGGCCATCTACCTGATCGGCACCACCGCTGATGAGCTGGACGGCTCGGAGTACGCGAACCTGCGCGGCCACCTCGGCGGCCTGCCGCCGAAGGTCGACCTGGCAGCGGAGAAGGAACTGGGCGAGATCCTGATCAACGCCAGCCGCGACGGCATGATCGACGCGGCGCACGACCTGTCCGAGGGCGGCCTGGTTGCGGCCCTGTCCGAAATGGTCCTGCGCTACGGCGTTGGCGCCCGCGTGGCCCTGGACGAGATCAAGCAGCGTGACGGACTTGATTCCTTCACCGCACTGTTCTCCGAGTCCCAGGCCCGCGCCCTGGTTGCGGTTCCACGCAGCGAAGAGGTCCGCTTCAACGACATGACCGTCGCCCGCGGCGTCACCGTGGCCCGCCTGGGCATTGTCGATGCGCAGTCCGGCGCCCTGGAAATCCAGGGCGAGTTCACCGTATCGGTGGACGAGCTGCGCGAAGCATCCGAAGGCACCATGAAGAAGTACTTCGGCTAGGCTCCAGCCAACCTGTCAACGGCGGCTCTCCTCATTGAGGAGGGCCGCCGTTTTGCCTAGGCTGCTTATTTGGCGCTGAGCACTTCTTCGAGCTCTTTTCCGCCAACAAGGATCCGTGCCTCGCCGGTACCGGCCGCCGTCATCGCGGTGTATTCGAGCTGCCCGATGATGCGCGGATCATCGCAGGTGCCGCCGGAGCTCACGGTTCCGCTCAATTCGACGGTCACCACATCACCATCCACTGCCGATGAAACGTAGTCGAGATCGGAGCCGGCCAACGCGTTGCGCAGCCCTGATTCTCCCAGCATTTCCTCGTCGTCGTCGAGAAGGGCGTCAATCGAGGCCTCAATTTGGTTGGTGAATTCCTCTGGCCGCGTTTCGGTCGCGACCAGCGAGTCGCCGCAGCCGATCTGCGGCCCCGACTTCCCTTCATCGCCCACGGCAACATAGAACAGCGTCAGGGCAGCGGTGGTTGGCTCTGCGGAACTTGCCGCAGGCTCCGTGCTCTGCGCCGGTGTAGAGCCGCCAGGGCTAGTTGGCGATGCCGAAGTTTCCGTACTCGCGCTGGTTGGCGGTGCAGGGCTTTCGGCCATCTCGCCGCCGGGGCCTTGGCTGCAGCCGGCAGCGAGCATGAGCACCGCAAGAACGAGCGCCAGTGGCGCTGGGGAGGTTCGTTGAGTTCGCATGGTGATTCCTCCTCGCCAGACTCGAACGAATGGTTTTCCTACCGTAGCCATGCGCGGTGAACCCAATCCAGCACGAATCCATTGCAGTTTGGCTCCTTTGCTGCCCCCAAGAGATCAGCTGGAGAGGGCCGGCCTAAAGTAGTTGACACGTCAATGATATTGAGTGATAATTGATGCATCAACCAAGTATTTGAAACGGGGAACACGCAATGACCGCCAGCGAGACTATCGAATTCGGCCTTGACACCTTCGGCGACGTGCCCAGCGACAAGACGGGCAAGCTGGCAACCCACGCGCAGGGTATCCGCGCCACCGTCCAGGAGGCCATTGCGGCCGACCAGGCAGGCGTCGACGTGGTCGCCGTCGGCGAGCACCACCGCCCGGAATACGCCATCTCCAGCCCCGAAACGGTACTGGCCGGCATTGCCACGGCGACCGAGAGGATCCGCCTCGGATCCGGCGTGACCGTGCTGTCCTCAGATGATCCGGTGCGCGTCTTCCAGCGCTTCGCTACCGTGGATGCGCTGTCCAACGGCCGCGCCGAGGTCATGCTGGGCCGCGGCTCGTTCACGGAGTCCTTCCCGCTGTTCGGCTACGACATGGCCGACTACGAACTGCTCTTCGACGAGAAGATCGACCTGTTCCACAAGCTGCTCGACGAGAAGCCGGTGACCTGGCAGGGCACCAAGCGTGCGGCGCTGGTGGACATGGATGTTTTCCCGAAGACCGAGTCAGGCCGCTTGAACACCTGGGTGGGCGTGGGCGGCTCCCCGCAGTCGGTCATCCGCACCGCGCACTACGGATTCCGCATGATGCTCGCGGTCATCGGCGGCTCCCCCGAGCGCTTCGCCCCCTACATCGACCTGTACCGCCGGGCCAACGACCAGTTCGGCCACGAATCCCTGCCCGTGGGCCTGCACTCCCCCGGCTTCGTGGCAGAAACCGACGAGCAGGCCCGCGAGCACATGTTCGACGCCTACAAGGAGCAGCGAGACCGCATCGGTTCCAGCCGCGGCTGGAGCCCGATGAGCCGCGGCGAATTCGAGCATGAGATCAGCGATGGCTCGTTGTATGTCGGCTCGCCGGAAACCGTGGCGCGCAAGATCGCCAAGACCATCAAGTCCCTGGATATCGGCCGTTTCGATTTGATCTACTCCGGCGGCGCGGTGGAAGCCGGCGCCCGCCTGCGTGCGGTGGAGCTCTACGGCGAGAAGGTCATCCCGCTGGTGCGCGACATGCTCGCCCAGAGCTAGGAACGGATTCGCGAACATGCCTGAAGGAGAGAAAATGGCTCAGCAGACCATCGGCATCCTCGGTGCCGGGAAGATCGGCACGGTCCTTGCCCGCCGCGCGGTGCAAGCCGGCTACAAGGTGCTCATCGCCGGCTCCGGCGACCCCGGCCCCATTGCCCTGACCATCGAGATCCTCACTCCCGGAGCGGTGGCCGTGGATCCGGAAACTGCCGCACGGGATGCCGATATCGCCATCTTGGCGCTGCCGCTGGGCAAGTACCGGAACCTTCCGGTTGCCGAGCTTCAGGGCAAGCTGGTGATCGATGCGATGAACTACTGGTGGGAAACCGACGGCATCCGCGAGGACCTGAACGATCCGGAGGTCTCCACCAGCACCCTGGTCCAGGACTTCCTGCCAGCCTCGCGGATCGTCAAGGCCTTCAACCACATGGGCTACCACGATCTGGAGGATGAGGCCCGTCCGTCCGGCGCCGAGCGCCGCAAGGCCATCGCGGTGGCCGGGGATCTGTCCGAAGACGTTGAGCAGGTGGCACGGATTGTTGACGAGTTCGGCTTCGACCCGCTGTCCATCGGTTCCCTGGACGAAGGCTTGCGCCTGCAGCCTGGCCAGCCTGCCTTCGGTGCGAACAAGCCGCTGGCCGAGCTCGCCGAGCTGATCAGCTCCGCACAAATCCAGGCCTCAGCCTAGCTGCCCGAGCACCTCGTTCAGCGCTTCGGTGGACGAGGGGTGGGTGAAGATCTGGTCGCGCAGTTCGGCAGCGCCCATGCGCTGCCGCATGGCCAGTGCCACCAGGTTGATGACCTCCTGGGAGTCCACGTGCATCAACGCCGCGCGAAAGATCTCATCGCTGCGCGCATCGACGACGAACTTGATGGTTCCCCGCGGATCACCCACGATCTTGGGGCGCGGCATTGCCGCAATCTCCGCAACCTTCTTCACTGCGATCCTGGTGTCCAGCCCTTGCTGCGCCGCCTGCTTTTCGCTCAAACCGACGCGTGCCAGTGGCGGGGTGGTGAAGATGGTGTACGGAACGGCCACCCGGTCCTTGGTGCTGCGCGATCCGTCGCCCAGCAGCCGGTTGGCCAGCACCCGATGGTCATCAAGCGAGATATAGGTGAACTGCGGACCGCCATTGGCATCACCCACGGCATAGATGCCCGGAGCGCTGGTGGCCAGGAACTCGTCCACCACGATTTCCCCGCGGGACCCCGTGCGAACCCCGGCGGCTTCCAAGCCCAGGGCGGCAGTATTCGGCACGCGCCCCAGCGCGATCAGCACCGCATCGGACTGCAACCGATGCACCTCGTCCTCGCGTTCATAGCTGACGGTAGCACCGTGCTCGTCCTGGCTGATTGAGCGCACCGAGGCCGAGCTGATGATCTCGGCTCCCGCATCTTCCAAGCACCCCTGGACCTCGGCGGCCACATCCGCATCTTCCTTGGACAGTGCACGGCTTCCGCGATCCAGCACCGTGACCCTTGATCCGAACTGGGCAAACATCGACGCGAACTCGATGCCGACATATCCGCCGCCCACCACGGCCAGGGTCTTGGGCAACGGGGCGTGCTGGATGGTGGTGGAGTCATGCACCCGCCCGCCAATCTGCGCGCCGTCGATTTCCGGGACCGCCGGGAGGGCACCGGTGTTGATGATGATCGTTTCTGCGCTCAGTTCCAGCTCTTCTGAACCGGCATTGACCTTGATGCGCTTCGGCCCGGTGAATGCCGCCGTGCCGTTGACCACCAGCACCGAGTCCAGGTCGTCGAGCATGGCGAAGTTCTTGGCGCGCATCTTGGCGGTGAGCTTGTCCCGGCGATCGACTGCCGCATCGAAAACCTTCTGGTCATATCCGCTGCCATCCCGGTTTTCGGCATCATGGATCAGCGCCTTGGTGGGTACGCAACCGATATTGATGCAGGTGCCGCCATACATCTGGGATGACTGCTCGATGATTGCCACCCGCTGGCCGGCCCGGGCCAGGGTTCCTGCCAAGGTCTTGCCGCCCTAGCCCCACCCGATGATTATCGCGTCGAGCTTTTCGTCCTCGCTTGCTGAATCCATGACGATCCCTCGCTGCTGAAACCTTCTTTCCAGCACGTGTCTTGTTCCCGCGGCCTGCTTCCGTCAACACTTCACGGATCTTCCCCAGCGGCAGACAGAAGCGATGGGCCTGCCACTTGCGGGAACTGCGATGAGCGTCTTAGTTCGGGATGCTTTCCCTCGGAGGATTTTGGCAACTTATGGGACTCCGGATAGGAAAACTAGATCTTCTTGACGATGGAAGACTTCAACTCCATCTGCCCAAAGCCATCGACCTTGGCGGCGATGTCATGATCGCCAGAACCCTGGACCAATCGGATGCCGCGGACCTTGGTTCCGGCCTTCAACGCACTTTGCGAGCCCTTGACCTTCATGGTCTTGGTGATGCTGACGGTATCACCGTCCTGCAGCACATTGCCGACCGCATCCTTGATCACCGCTTCGGCGGTTTCGGTGTGTTCGGTCTCAGCATTCCATTCATGCGCGCACTCTGGGCAGACCAACAGGGCATCCATGGCGTAGGTGTATTCGCTGGAGCATTCAGGGCACGGTGGCAAGGTATCAGACATGGGGCTAATTTTAGTGACCGGATCTGCTCATTGTCGAATGAATCGAATATCGAATAATCCGCGGAATTCCGCGGTAGAAATGGCCAAGGCACCAGGCCCAGAGCGCTTGGCGTTTGCAAATTACAATGACTTGTTTTCCATGCCCGATATCCCCCATACTCAGGCATACGGGCGGGTGCTCACACCGGCCGGGTTAGGGGCACACCATGTCTAAGCATCACAAGTACAAGAGCTACGGTCCGCAATACACGGTGACACCCAGGGAAGGGCTCACCTTGGAAGTCCTCGCTCAGGCAGAAAAGGCCGGAGCGAAGGCCGGATACGCGGTGGCCAAGGAGCAGTTGTACCGGAATATCGGCGACAACTCGATGCTCAACGAGCAGCAAACCGACGAACTGCTGGCAGCTGCCGAACGTGCCGGCGCCGCTGCGGCGCTTGCCGCTGCACGAAAGGTCCTGGACAAGACACTGCGCACCTCTTTCAAGCACTACCACCACGCACCGGCGCAGGCCTCGCCCGTCCCACTTGCGCCGCCACCCGCAGTCCCTACGGAAACGCGCAGCTACGCGGAAACCTATGAAGAGCCCATCGCAAGGCACACCCCTGCCCTGGGATATCAAGAACCGCCAAGGAAAAAGGTTGATCAGCACATTCTGACGGTCACCCGGGTAGAGCGGCTGAATGACCAGATGGTGCGCATCATCGCCGGAGCCCCGGATCTGGATGGCTACCGTTCCAACGGAGCAATCGACGAATATGTCAAAGTCTTTGTCGCTGATCCTGCCCTTGGACTCGAGCCTCCCTATGACATGCGTGCCTTGCGCCAACGCCTGCCCCGCGAAAAAGTTCCACGTTCCAAGTCGTACACGATCCGATGGATCGACGCGCTTGTCCCGGAAATTGCCATCGACTTCGTAGTTCATGGCGAGCCGGGCACCGTTGGCCATTGGGCCGGAACGGTGCAGCCCGGGGCTCCTCTGGTCATTTCGCCACCGCGCAGCAAGTCCTCGCTGTCACTGAACGCCGACTATTATTTGCTGGCAGCAGATGAAGCGGGCATCCCGGCGATCTGCAAGGCTCTGGAAGCATTGCCCGCCGACGCGCACGGCATAGCGCTGCTCGAAGTTGCGGATCGGGACGCAATGTTTGACGTGAAACATCCTCCTGGAGTTGATTTACGCTGGTTGCCGCGCGATGGCATTTCGGCGGGACGCAGCACATTGCTGGCCGATGAGCTCCGTTCCCTGCCGCTGCCTCATCTTCGGATTGGGTTAATCGCTCATGCAGAGCGTTCCGCGGTCAAGGAGATCAGCCAAGTCGCCCGGCACTGGCACCTCGACAAGCGTTCCACCCATATCTCCTCATATTGGACCCTCCGTGAAGAGAGGTTGCGCCGCTAAAGACCAGGCAGCATGAGCGTCGGCATCGGCAATGGCTCTTCCGCGGCCCCGATGCGCAAGAAGCAGCGGTTTACGCAGTCAACGTGATCCATTTGTTCTTGCGCCAAGGGCGTGCCTGCGGCTGGGGAACATAAAATGGGTTCGGAAAGAGATTTCGAGTAATACATTGCCGTCATATGCCACCTGGCCAGTTTCTGGCCATCGGCCCAGGAGAACTTTAGTGCGCCCCAGCTTGTCACGAATCGCAGTTGCCTTGTCCATCAGCGCATTAGCCTTCTCCCTTGGCTCGTGCGCGACGACACCTGCCGAGCCAGCGCGGGATACGGGCACAGCGGCATTTGACGTCGGGCACTGGCCTCGCACGTTCACGGATTCAATGCAGAACGCCGTAAGGATCCCGGCAAAACCTGAACGCATCGTCTCGACCTCGGTAGGGCTAACGGGCTCTCTGCTGGCCCTGGACGCGCCGGTCATTGCCAGCGCGACGGCACCGGAAGGACCAGATGCTGATCGCGACGGCTTCTTCAAGCACTGGGCTGATGTTGCCTCGGCCCGCAAAGTCGATCCGCTCTATGAAGTTGGAAAGTTCGATCTGGAAGAAATCACCGAACAGAAGCCTGACCTCATCGTTGTGGCGGCGACAGGCGCAGACTCCGAATTAGGCAAGATTGGTGCGCTGCGAAAGATTGCACCAACCATTGTCTTAGACTATGCGGATAAGGATTGGAACGAACTTTCAAAACTGCTGGCGGAAGCCACCGGCACAGAAGACAAGGCACAGCAGAACACCGCAGCCGTTGCCGAACGGATCTCAACACTGAGAGCGAAGCTGGCAATCCCTTCCGGAACCACCGCTTCGCTCATTTCCTATGCAGCCCGCGGGACATCTCCGATCGCCAAGGCCGCCGGGCCGTACGCGCAGCTGCTGAGCGGACTCGGCTTCACCGTGGTTTCAACGCCAAAGCAGCTCGACACTTCCACGCAGCCAAGGGAGGATTTCAGTTTCGTCAGCTACCAAGACCTGCCAGCGGCGCTCACTGGCGATGCCACCTTCCTGCTGGCGGCAAACAAGAAAACCACCATGGAATTTACCGCCGATGAATCATTAGCCCAGCTGCCTTCGGTGCAAAGCGGCAGCGTCTTCCCGCTCAGCGCCCCGCACCTGCTGGACTACTACGCGGCCCAGGAAATCCTGGACTATTTCGAGCAAGATTTCCCAGGTCTGAGTTCTTCCGAGCTTGAATAGCATCAGTCTCTTATGCCTGTGCATTCAAAGTCACGCCACCACACGAAGCAGGCACTGCTGAATAGTCAGCCCCACTGCCTATAGTTCAAGCCAGAGGCATTTTCCTGCTCAAGCACCGGCCATTTTAGGAGTAGTACTACCGCATGCGTTTGCTGCGTCGCACCTTTGCGTTTTTCGCCCTCGTATCCACTCTTGCACTCAGTTCGTGCTCTGCGCTGGAAAGCGTAGAGCTCCCTCCCCTTCCTGATGCGCAAGGCGCACCTGTCCCAAGCACCGCAGAGCAACGCGAGATCTATGCGGAATCCCTTGAACTGCTCGCCGAAATTGCTGTGAAGGGCCGCGCGCCGAAAACCGGCTACGACAGAGCAAAGTTCGGCAAGGGGTGGAAAGATCCGGACCGCAATGGATGCGACGCGCGCAACGACATCCTGTCGCGTGATTTGGTAGACGTGACCTATAAGTCGGCCGCTCGACCTTGCGTTGTCCTGAGCGGACGGTTCGATGATCCCTATACAGGCAAGACCATTGAATTCAAGCGCGGCCAAGGCACCAGCACTGCGGTGCAAATCGACCATGTGGTCGCGCTGTCCGATTCTTGGCAAAAGGGAGCGCAGGGCTGGGATGCCGACACGCGACTGGAATTTGCCAACGATCCGTTGAACCTGCTGGCTTCCGATGGGCCGACCAATGCCGCTAAGGGCGATAAGGACGCCGCATCTTGGCTGCCGCCGAACAAGAGTTTCCGCTGCGACTACGTCTCGCGGCAGACCCAGGTAAAAGCCAAATACGGCGTTTGGATGACCAAGGCAGAGCACGCCACGATCGGGAAACTGCTGAAATCCTGCATCTAGCAGCCAAGCAGCTTTGCCTGCATCAATAGCCGGACACAGGATATCCCAAGGTAATATCCGCCTTAAGGCCTATCGTAAAGTCGATGGATTTGTGGCAGGATGGATGTTATTCAACACGATGGCGATTATGTTCTGCGATCGTTTGGCCTAATCCTCCACTGCAAAGGCGCATGATGAAGACACGAATTCCCGGGGTCCTCCTGCTGGTTACCAGCGGATTCATCTTCTCTTTTGCTCTGAACACCGCGCAGCGCGATGCGGCTACTGCCTGCTGGGTCGTCTCCACCCTCATGTTCATTGGAGCAGCGATGCTGCTGCTGAAAGCGATTGTTGGCTCCTCCACCGTTACCGCGGGAGACCCACCGCGAAAGCGTCGGCAATAACTGCAAACATCCATTTCCAGAAGCAACCTCTCGGCCTATGGCTGGGAGGTTGCTTCTGTTGAATAACCGCCAGCAGTTGTACTTCTGCACCTAAATTTAACGCTAAAGCATCGACAGGTTCATTCAGATGCGATAGACATATGTCTTGTCACACTCGTCACTTTTAGGAGTACCCATGTCTGCATTCAGGCAGATAAGCAAACTCGGTCTCGCCTCGCTGGCGACGATTTCGCTGGCGGCCGGCGGTGCCGCAGCAGCCCAGGCTACATCCACGCAGGGCCCCTCGTCGTCTACAGCCGCGGGTGCCGAAGCAGTCACCGTGGACCTAGTCGGCATCAACGACTTCCACGGGCGCATTTCCGCAGACAGAAGCTCCGCCGGTGCCGCGGTGCTCGCCGGCGCCGTTGATGAACTGCGCGCAGAAAACGAGAACACCCTGTTCGTCTCTGCCGGCGATAACATTGGCGCTTCGACCTTCGCTTCCGCGTCCCAGGATGATGAACCAACCATCGCGGCGCTCGGAGCCGGCGGCCTGGATGTCTCGGCAGTAGGCAACCACGAGTTCGACAAGGGCTTTGCTGATCTGGCTGGACGCGTCATCGACAGCTATGCCGATTCCACCGGTGAAAACGGTGCAGACTTCGCGCTGGGCGCCAACGTCTACGAAAAGGGCACCAAGACTCCTGCCCTGCAAGAATTTGCGATCCGCGAAGTCTCCGGGGTTTCCGTAGGCTTCATCGGCACGGTTACCGAGGAAATGCCCTCGCTGGTTTCCCCAGCTGGCATTGCCGACCTGGATTTCGGCAGTGAACTGGAAGCAGCGAACCGGGTAGCAGCCCAGCTCTCCGATGGAGATGCAGCAAACGGCGAAGCTGATGTCGTGGTGCTGCTGACCCACAACGGTTCCGCTGGCGACCAGTGCGCAGATATTGCCACCGAAAACAGCACCTATGGCACGCTCATCCGTGAAGCCAGCGATGAGATTGACGCGATCTTCTCGGGCCACACCCACCAGTCCTACGACTGCGACATCGCGGACCGCCCAGTGATCCAGTCCCATCAGTACGGCACCACCTTGGGCAAGGTTTCCCTGCAGGTGGATCCCGAATCCGGCGAGGTCACCGAAGCCTCCACCGAACGAATCGCCTTGGCCGCTGAGGGCGCCGACGGCGAATGGGCCGGCAACTTCGAGGCCAACGCCCAGGTTGCAGAGATCGTCAGCGACGCTGAAGTCGAAGCTGAAGTGGTCGGCAGCGTGAAGATCGGCGCTATTTCCGAAGACATCCTGCGCGGCGGCGAAGAACCAGGCTCAGACCGTGGAGTTGAATCCACGCTGGGCAACACCGTAGCCGACATCCACCTGTGGGCCACCTCGAACGACGACTTTGCCGGCGAACCAGCGGAGATCGCTTTCATGAACCCGGGCGGCCTGCGTGCCGACCTGCTCTACGGTGAAGACGGCACCGTGTCCTACAAGGACGCGGCCGAGGTCCAGCCATTCGCCAACACCCTGATCACCTTCAACCTCACCGGAGCGCAGATCCGCGAGGCCCTGGAGCAGCAGTGGCAGCCGGCTGGCTCGGAGCGCTCCAAGCTGCATCTGGGCATTTCCGAGGGACTGTCCTACACCTACGTTGAGGAAGCCGCCCAGGGCGAGCACATCAAGGACATCACCTTCAAGGGCGAGCCGCTGGACGAGGAAGCAACCTTCCGGGTTGCGGCCAACGCCTTCCTGGCGACCGGTGGCGATAACTTCATCGCCTTCGCAGACGGCACCGATCACGCCGACTCCGGCCAGATCGATTTGGACGCCACCGTTAACTACTTCAAGGCGCACGACGTCGTCGAGCCGGCTCCCCTGGGCCGCGCGGTCCTGCTCGAAGAGGAAGAGCCAACTCAGTCGCCGGTTCCTTCGGATGACCCGACCGAGGATCCAACCGAGCCAACCGCTTCGCCGGAACCATCTGAAGATGCGACCGACGAGCCCACCGGAGAGCCAACCAGTTCGCCAGAGCCAACTGGGGATGCAAGCGAATCCCCAGATGCTTCTGACGAGCCAAAGAACGAATCCCCGGATCAGAACACCGATGATCTGGCCGACACCGGCTTCAACGCCAGCTGGATCGGCATCATCGCCGGTGTCGTTGTCCTGGCCGGCATCGCCTTGATTCTGGTACGCCGCTTCGGCAACAAGGCCGGCCGCTAAGATCCATAGGCAAAGGCAAAGGGAAGAACCGCTGCGGTTCTTCCCTTTGCCTTTATCCCGGTAAATTAATCGATGACCAATTCGCCCATGGAATCCCAGCCCTCGCCGTCCACCTTGCGGGAGACGATCTTCGGGGTGGAGACCAGGTGTGGCCGCATGGATTCAAGACCTGCAGCGAAGTGCGCCGAGTTCACATGTGCCGCAGCGGCCTCGTCATCACGGAAGGCCTCGACCAGCACGAATTCGTTGGGGTCTTCGACACTCACGGACCAGTCGAAGAAGATGTTGCCTTCCTCGGCGCGGGTAGCCGCGGTGAATTCAGCGACCTGATCCATGAAGGTCGGGGTTGATTCTGGCTTTACCTGGTATTTAACAACGATGAAGTACATGCCTCTAGTCTATGCTCCCCTTGTTAATTGTGCCTTGCAGGCGGATGTATTCTTTGTCCCTCCGGGGCATGCCGTCGACCACCAGATCATAGGAATCCTCGATGAGTTCACGCATCAGGTTCGGGTCGAGTCCAGCACGCACGGAATTCCAGTGCTTCTTGTTCATGTGATAGCCCGGGGTGATCTGCGGATGCTCGCTGCGTTGCTGGTCAGCAAGGGCAGGCTCGCATTTCAGGTTCAGCACCAATTCACCATTCAGGTGCATGATCAGCCCGAACATCTTGCCTTTGCCAGGATCCCTGCCCGCCACCTTGAATACGGTGCTCTCAGGGCCAAAAGGATAATCGGCATAAGCGCACGGCATGCTCAGGCACAGCTGCGCCCACGCATTTTCCAGTTCATCTTGAGCAGCTGATATTGCCATCAATTCCTCGCTATCGGAATGGGTACTCAATCTTAGGGCAGGTATCCATCACCACGTCCAATCCCGCGTCCTTGGCCCGCAGGGCAGCGGCTTCGTCGATCACGCCGAGCTGCAGCCACACCGCTTTGGCTCCCACGGCGATCGCCTGGTCAATGATGTCCCCCACCTTGGAGGAGTTCACGAAGCAATCCACCACATCGATGGGTTCCGGGATATCAGCAAGCTTCGTGAATCCCGGTTCGCCCATCACGGTTTCTCCGCTCAATGACACAGGAAAAATCTTCATCGACAGCTCGTCGCGCAGGAACCGTGCGATGGAAGGAGCCACGCGAGCGGGATTATTGGTCAGGCCGACAACGGCCCAGCGCCCCGGTGTGCTCAACAGCCTGCGGATCGTCTCTGGATCATTTACGTGATGGGTGTCCATGCACGACACCCTACCGCGTTGCCGGCGATTCAGCTTCCGGGCATCAAAGAAAGACCAGTGGCCCGGACCCATCCATGCCACTGGTCTTTCAAGCTTGCGGAATTCAGTGCTGCAGCTGCGCTGCTTTCTGGGTGGATGCTGCGCTGTTCTGCGTGAACGCTCCGCGGTATTGGGCCGCCGGATGATTTTCCGGAAGCTTGTCCCCGCGGCCGAACACCTTCTGCCGCAGGCTCCCCGGCGTGTACTCGGTTTGTGCCAGGCCGCGGCGACGCAGCTCCGGAAGGACGCCTTCGATGAAGTTGTCATAGGATCCGGGCAGTACGTGGTTCATGATGTTCAACCCATCAATCCCCGCGTCCTGCCATTGTTCCAGCTCATCAACGATCTGTTCCGGAGTGCCGACGATCTGCTGAGCCTTGGCGCGATAGTGCGCCAGGTCGCGAAGGGTTGGGTTGCGTCCCGGGGTCGAGGCCAGCGCCGCTTCCAGCACGCCTTGGGCGCCTTCGGTCTTCACATCCCCCAGCGGGGTATCCAAATCCAGTCCACCCAGATCCACTCCGATGCCTCCGCCGATGTGGGCGATGATGGCGTGCGGATCCAGGTACTGGTCGTATTCAGCTTCAAGGGCCTTGGCTTCAGCTTCCGTGGAACCGACCACGAAGGACAGTCCGGCGAAGACCTTGATGTCTTCGCGGGTGCGGCCGGCGGCCTGCAGGTTGCTGGTCAACTGCGCATTCTTCTTCGCCACATACTGCGGGTGCGGGGCAAACAGGAACGTCGCTTCCGCATGCGTCGCGGCGAACTGCGAGCCTCGTGGCGAGGAGCCTGCCTGGAATAGGAATGGGGTGCGTTGCGCGCTGGGCAAAGCCAGATGCGGGCCATCGATGGAGTACAGCTTGCCACGATGGTTGATCTTGTTGACCCGTGCAGGGTCGGCGTAGATGCCCGACTCCTTGTCGGCCAGCAGCGCGTCGTCCTCCCAGGACCCTTCCCACAGCTTGTAGGCCGATTCCACATATTCCTCGGCCCAGGCGTAGCGGTCATCGTGCGCGACCAGGCTCGCCCCGCCGAAGTTGCGGTGCGAGTTCTCGAGCACGCTGGTGACGATGTTCCACGCCACGCGGCCTCGCGAGAGATGGTCCAGCGTGGACAGCTGGCGGGCAAACTGGAACGGGTGCGCCTGGATGACCGAGCTGGTCATCGCCAGGCCAATGTCCTTGGTGGTTGCGGCCAGCGCGGAGAGCAGCACCAGCGGGTCGTGGCTGGGCACCTGCAGCCCTTTGCGCACGTGGGAGGCCCAGCCGCCTTCGTGGTCGCCGTAGAGGCCCACCACGTCGGCGAAGAATAGGCTGTCGAACTTGGCATCTTCCAGTTTCTTGGCCAGCTCCACCCAAAGCTCCAGCTCGTTGAACTTGTGCTGCTGCGCCTCGGGGTGGCGCCACATGCCGCCGAGGATGTGGCTTGAGGTGTTCATGAGGAAGGCCGACAGCAGGAAGCGCGGCCGGGATTCGAAGGTTCCCATGGCTACTTGGCTCCCTTGGCTTCGCCGATCGAGTGCAGACCCGTCGGGATGGTTCCGTTGATGAAGTAGTCGCCGACCGAGCGCGCCTTGAAGGCCACCGGATTGTGGGTGGCGACGGTGCGCGCGTTGCGCCAGAAACGGTCCAGCGACTTCGAGGTGGATACCGCCGAGGCGCCGGTGACGTCGAAGAGTTCGCTGGTGGCATCCAAGACCAGCTTCGGTGCGGCCACGTGCGCCTGTTGCACGGCGAGCTCGGCGCGCAGGAAGGCTTCCTCCGCGTTCAAGCCGAGGCTCTCATCCAGTGCTGCGTCAAGGTCGCGGGCCGCCGACACCACAATTGATTCTGCGGCGAATACGTTCGAGGCAAGGCGTCCTACGAGCTCCTGGATCTGCGGGTCGTCCTTGAACAGCGCGCCGGAGCCGGTGTTGAAGGTACGGGTGCGGGTCGCCACGATGCGGGCGGCTTCGTTGCGGGCTGCTTTGCCGATGCCAACCAGTACCGAGAGCAGGCAGAGCTGGAAGAACGCCGGCTCCAGGGTGGAAGCCACCTTGCGCTGGATGATGTTCTGCTCGTCCACCGCGACGTCGGTGAAGATCGCGGTGCCGGTGCCGGTCAGCGGCTGGCCGAAGCCGTCCCAGTCGTCCAGGATTTCGACGCCTTTGGCGTGGCGTTCGACTACCGCGTACTGCCGCCCCTCAACGCCGTCGGTAGTGGCCATGACGACAACCCAGTCCGCGAAGATCGATCCGGTGGTGTAGTACTTCTCGCCGCGCAGCACCCACCCGGCGTCCGTCTTGACGAGCTTGGTGTTGGTGCTGCCCAGGGCGTTGCCGCCGCGCTCGGTGGCGGCATTGCCGAAGATTTCCCCCGCAAGCACCCGCGGGAACCAGCGGTCCTGGAACTCCTGAGGCTGCAGGGCAATGGTTTCCACGAACGAGAAGTGGCTGCGCAGCAAGTGGGCTACGTTGGAGTCGGCTGCCGCCAGCTCGATAAGCAGGCGGAACAGGTGCTCATGGCTAATCGGCGAGCCACCGTGGCTGGCTGGCACGCGCAAGGTGGTGAATCCTGCGTCCTTGAGCCACTGCACCTGCTCGAAAGGCAGGATGCGCTGCTGTTCGCGTTCGGTAGCGCCCTGCGCGATACGGGCAAATACCTGGCTGAAGTGTGCCAAAAGTTCTTGGTAAGCGGCTTCGGTGTGCTGCTGAGCGGAAGGACGGAATGTTGCCAAGGCTTCAGTGCTCATGGATGCTCCTTGTAGATTTTGGAATTGGTGTGAAATGGCTAGGCGATACGCGTATCGGCCAATTCGCGAAGTACCTTGCCGGGATTCGCCGCAAGCAGGGTCCTGGTGTACTCATGCTGGGGATTGGAATAGATTTCATCGACGGTTCCCGATTCCACAATTTGCCCACGGCACATCACGCCTACGCGGTGGCTGATCCGTTCCACCACATGCAGATCATGGGAAATGAACAGGTAGGTCAGTTGTTCTTCGCGCTGCAGCTGGTCGAGCAACTCAAGTATTTGTTCCTGGGTGAGTACATCAAGTGCGCTCAATGCTTCATCGAGGACGAGAATTTTGGCACCGCTTGCCAGAGCCCGGGCAATGGCGACGCGTTGGCGTTGTCCCCCGGAAAGCTCTCCTGGGCGTCTTCCGACCAGCTGTTCTGGCAGGTTCACCTGATCCATCAACTGCGCTACTCGCTGGGCACGCCAAGCGGAATCACCCAGACGGTAGTTGACCATTGGTTCAGCGATGATCGAGCCGATCGACTGTCGAGGGTCCAGAGCAGAGTCGGGGTTCTGATAGACCAGTTGCGCGTCCCTCCACAGGTCATAGCGCTGCTTGCCGCTGATGTTGGCAACTTCTCTGCCGTTGACCAGCACCGATCCTTCGGTGGCTGGATGCATTCCCATGATGATTTTTGCTGTTGTGGATTTTCCGGAACCGGATTCGCCTACCAGCGAGAACGTGGTGCCTCGCTGCACTTCGAAACTGACGTCGGAAAGAACCTGGTGCTCGTTGCGGCCTTTGCCGAAGACCTTGCCGAGTCCCTCCACTGTGATCGCGATGTCGTCTGAGGTTGAAGGTTGTTGCCTGTCCTGATGCGCATAGGCCTGGTCGAGCAGTGCCTTGGTGTAAGGTTCAGTGCTCTGTGCAACCAGCGCCGGAACGCTGCGATCTTCGAGGAGCCTCCCCGAATTCATGACCAGTACCCGGTCTGCGATGTCAGTCGCAACAGCCAGATCGTGAGTTACGAAGAGTACAGTGGTTCCCTTCTTCCGAGCCAGCGAAACGAAAACTTCCAAAACTGTGCGCTGGACGGTGACGTCCAAGGCGCTGGTGGGTTCATCCGCAATGAGCAGTTGAGGATTCAACGCGAAGGCGATGGCAATCAATACACGTTGCTTCAGCCCGCCAGAAAGCTCGTGCGGAAATTGATCCAGCCGGCTTTCCGCCCGGTCGATGCCAACGCTCTGCATCAGTTCGATTGCCTTAGAGCGCCACTGGGCCTTTGGAACTGAGCGTGACGGATGCAAACGGAATACTTCGATGATCTGGGAGCCAATGGTCTTCACGGGATCCAGCGAGGCGCCCGGATCCTGCGGGACTAAGCCGATTCCGGCACCACGAATGGCACGCCAGTCGGACAAAGAAAGATTGGTGACTTCAGTACCGCCGAAACGCACGCTTCCTTGGACCTCCGTCCCCTGTGGCAATAGGCCAATCAGGGTCTTGGTCAGCGTTGATTTGCCCGAGCCGGATTCACCGACAATGGCAACGATTTGTCCCGCTGGAATTTCCAAGTTGATGCTGTCAGCAGCTACGGTGCCTTGGGCATACTGGACTGTTAAGTCCTCTATGCGGATCACCGCAGAAGAAGCGTTGCTGGTTGCGTTCATGGTCTTGTCCGTTCATCGAAGTGTAGAGCTAGAAGCGGAATGCCTTGTTGATGGCACGTCCCAGTACGGCTGTCAGCATGACCGCCGACACGATGACCAATCCCGGCAATGTCGTCAGCCACCAAGCCACCGAAAGGTACTGGCGGCCTTCGGAAATCAGCAGTCCCCATTCAGGGGTTGGCGGTGGCGACCCGAAGCCGAGGAACCCTAAACCGGAGATCGCAAGAATTGCAGCACCCAGATCCACAGCTAGCAAGGACAGCACCGGACCGACGATATGCGGGATGATGTGCCGACGCAGCACCGTGAAGTACTTCCCGCCACTCATTAACGCTGCCTGCACGAAATCTCGAGAGCGGACCCTCAGCACCTCTGTGCGCACGAGGCGTGCGAATGCAGCGATCGAGGCGATGCCTACACCCAGGCCCAAGGACAGCGGTCCAGGTTCAGTCGCGGTGACCAGAATCAGCGCAATGAGGAAGGCCGGAACTGCCAGGACAATATCGACAAATCGCATTGCCACGGTATCTGCGAAACGTCCAGCAGTGCCCGCCAGCAGACCGAGGATCGACCCGACAACGCTTCCAACCAAGCACGCCAGGCCCGCGGTCAGCAGCGTCTGGCGCGTTCCGTAGACAACTCGGCTGTAGATGTCACGCCCCAGATGGTCGGTTCCAAACAGGTGTTCCGCGGATGGCGCTAGCAGCTTGTCAGCCGGCACACCAGTAATCGGGTCGTGGCCCGTAAAGAGCGATGGAAGAAAAGCCCACGCCACAAATACGGCCAGCGGAATGAGAACCCACCAGGCGGCAAACCAGCGTGCTGCTGGATTTCCTATTTTGGTTGCAGGCTTGGTTGAAGCTAGCGGCTGGTCTGCTGTGTCCACCGATCCAACGTGTTCGGTTATGAGACTCATTAGTCCTACTTTCCTTACGCAACAAGCGAGCGGGTTGCGCCGCTTGTTGACGTGACGATGCGTGGATCGAGCTGCGGGTGGATGAGATCAACGAGCAAGTTGACTGCGGTGAAAACGACTGCGGTCAGCAGCACCAATCCCTGGACCAGTGGAATGTCCTGCGCCGTCACTGACTGCAAGATCAGCTGGCCTAATCCCGCGCGGGAAAACACGGTCTCGGTGATGACGGAACCAGCGAGCAAGGCACCGATGGTGATACCGGCAATGGATAGCGCGGCCGGGGCCGCGTTCTTCAAGGTGTGCCGGTAGAAGATCCATGCTTCGCTTGCGCCTTTGGCGCGCAAAACTTCAATAAACGGTTGCCTATTCACTTCCTGCACGCTCTTGATCAGGACCTGGGCAATCGGAGCGCTCAGGTGCACGGCCAGCACGAAGATTGGCACCGCCAACGACATGAACGATCCATCCGGGAACAGCGACATCACGCCGAGCTGCACGGCCAACAGCTGCAAGAGCAGCAGCCCCAACCAGAAAACAGGTATCGAAACCATCAAAGGTGGCAGGTTCAGCAGCGCCTTGCGCAACTTCCCGCCTCTGGCTAGGCTCGCAGCCGAGGCGATGATCAGGGCGAATACCACTGAAAGAACGAATGCACTGCCAGCCAGAATCAAGGTTGATCCAGCGACTTCCCCGATGCGCGTTGCCACTTCCGAACCATTGGATAACGAATATCCAAGATCCCCGCGAAGCAGCCCGAGCAACTGCGAGAAGTACTGCACGAAGAGCGGCTGGTCGTATCCGTAGTATGCCTTCATCTGGGCAATGGTGGCCGGATCCGCCGCCGAGTCAGTGCTCAGGAAGATCGTGACCGGGTCATTCGGCAAGGATTGCACGGCAATGAAAACCGCTGTGTAGGCAAGCCAGATGACCAGAAGCGCCTGTCCCAGTCGTTTTACGATGTAAGTGCCCATGGATTTGGTTCCTAGCCTTCGCTCTTCCAAGCACCTTGGAAGATGGGCGCGGTACCGGAAGTGAACTCGACGTTCGCCGAGCTATTGGCGCCATAGACCTGGACTTCGTCCCAAAGAACCAGCGTCAGGGCCTTGTCCAGCACCAGGGCACGCTGTTCTTCTTCGACCAGCTTCAGGTGTTCCTCATCGGTGGCCGCCGACTGCTCTTTGGTGAAAAGCTTGTTCAGTTCAGGATCAGCGCGAAGGGTCTGGTTGTTGTTCGCAGGTGCATAGACCGGGCCCAGTCCGCCGTACGCAAACTGGCGAGTTCCGAAGAACTCCACCTTGTCGTCGACAAGTGCGTTGGTCAGGAAAGTATTGTCCGCCGCGCGGTTGATCAGCTGGACGCCGATCTCGCGCCATTGCTGCTCAATCAGTTCGAACGCTGGCTTGATGACTACGGAGTTATTGGAGGTGGAAACCGTGACTTCCAGCTTCTTCCCGTCCTTCTCCCGAATGCCATCTGCGCCCGGCTTCCATCCGGCCTCGTCCAATAACTGCTTGGCCTTTTCCGGGTTATAAGCCAATTCTGCTGACAGGTCTACAAACCCTGGTGCCTTGTGGTTGAGGATCGATCCCGAAATGACATAGCTATCCGAGAGAACGGTGTCTTTGATGGCCTGGCGGTCGATTGCAACCTGCAGTGCCTGGCGGACTTTGACGTCTTCCAGCTTTCCCGAGCCAATGCGCACGGCCGCGTGGTTGGTGGTCAGGTCCACCCCTTCGGCGGCATAAACCTTGCCGCCGCTGGAGGCCAGCACCTGTTCGTCTACCGGCTGCAATCCTCGGACGAGATCCACCTGCCCGGACTGGGCGGCGCCGGCACGGCTAGCGACCTCTGGAAGGTACTTGATAACCAGGGTATCCAGGTAGGCATCGCCCTGGTTCGGGGCAGTTTCTGGCGCCCAGGCGTAGTCATCCCGGCTGCTGAAAACGACTTCTTCATCAGGCTTTTCCGATTCGAAGACGAATGGGCCGGAACCAACTATCTTGGAGATCGAAGACTGCGCGGCATTGTCCAGTTCAAGGGTCTTCGGGGACACCAAACCAGCAGTTACGGAGGAAGTCGACCTGAGGAAATTGGCATCTGGTCGCTTGAGCGTTACTTTGACCTTGTTGCCCCCTACGACTTCTGCCGACTTATAGGCGGCAAAATCAACGTTTGGCGCAATCTGGGCAGACTTGATTCCCTTTCCAAGGGCGTCCAGGTTCAGCTTCACAGCCTCAGCATCCAGCTTGGAGCCGTCTGAGAAAGTGACACCGTCGCGAATGGTGAAAGTGAACTCCGTCTGGTCCTCATTGGCTTCGAACTCGCTGGCGATCCAGCCAACCAGTTTGCCGGCTTCCACGTCATAGTAGGTCAGGCGATCAAGCACTGAGTTCAGAACATTCGCCTTCTCATAGAAGCGTGCTGCCTGAGTCTGCCAATTGTTGATAGGGGTGACTTCAGCGAAGGTGAAGGTGCCTCCTTCAACCGGCGTCCCTGGATCGGCTACCGCCTGCGCTGCGCCCGTCTTATTGGCGTTGCCGCCGCACGCGGTGAGCGATAAGCCCAGAACGGCAAGAATCGCAGTGGTCTTCAGTCCAAAATGTGCTGTACGCATGATTTCAAATGTCCTCTCGGTTGGTGACCCGAGGATTACGCCTAGATTCCCTGTACGTTCTGCCATGATTCGTGGGACTACTCTTGGCGAGTTTCTCCCGGCAGACTGTCGTGAAAATTAGCAATCTCCATCGGTCCTGGCCTTAGCACCGCTCCCGTTCACGGGTGGTTGCTGCGACTTCAACGAGCCAGGTCTCTCGGTCGCTCTGGATGGGGTGTCCGGCTGTACCGGCCGAACAATTCAAGTCTGCAACCCGTGAATTCAGCAGACAAGCGTTACGTAAGACAGGGGTCATGAAGTCACACAACGCATTCTGAAATGCCCGATGTTCGTCATATTGGGCGTAATTCTCTGTCACAAGTCCAAGGATTAAGCACCTTGACAGGAAATCCTTGACGCTGCTGGCCTCGGCGGAGATAATGCGTCATCAGGAGCGTGAAGCGGCCCGGCTCCTGTCGGTGCCGGGCCGCTTCGCGAACGCCGATCCGTGCGGCGCAATGGGGGTTGCCGTCAGGAACCGGAGACCGGGGTGAGCACTCCCTGGACCAGCGGATCCTCGGTCGTGGCCAGGTACTCCTGCAGCCGCGGATCGGAGAATGCTTCCACCAGCTTCTGCGCATCGGCGCTCTTGGCATACTCCGCGCCCATGATCAGGCGGGAGGCAAAGGTCTTGGGCGGCTCGGGGAACAAGATCCCCTGGTCGCGGTCGACCTTGCCCGCATCGAACTGGGAGACGTAGCCGATCGCCACGCCGACGTCGTCAAGCATGCGCGGCATCGCCAGCAGGTCGGCTTCCTTGAGCTCGAAGCCCCGGGGGTTATCAACCACATCGGAGATCTTCGCGGTGCGCGGTTCGATGTCCGGGTCCAGGCCGAGCAGGCCCTCGCGTTGCAGCAGCCACAGCGCCTGGCCCTGGTTGGCCACGTCGTTGGGCAGCAGCAGCGAGGCGCCGCGCGGGATGTCCTCGACCGATTCGTAATGGTTCGAGTAGAGCCCGAAACCCCACTGGAAGAGCTCCACCGTGGGTTCCAGCTCGACTCCGGCAGCCTCGGCGGACTGCTCCATGTACCACTGGTGCTCGAAAATGGTGGCATCGAATTGGCCGCTGGCCACCGCCTGGTTGGCCTGGATCGGATCCTGCAGCCCGACCTTCTCGATTTCGATGCCGTAGTCAGGCGCGATCTGGCGCGCCACGAAATCCAGGATCTTCTCCTCCCCGGCCATGGCCGGTTCGAAGTGGACCGTGAACTTCGTCTGGCTTCCGGCGGCCGAGGCGGCGGCAGGGGCGGAGCGCTGCTGGCCCAGCAGCACGCCGAGGATGAGGGCGGCCACGGCCGCGAGGGCGGCGATGGTCCAGGGAAGGGCATTGCGGTTCTTGCGCAGCGTGAAGCCGTGGTCGTGCCCGGTGTGCGGTGTAGTCATGGTCTCGCTCGTTCGTTCGTCGATGGTGTTCAGGGACGCGCCAGGGCGCGGGCGATGCGGTCGCCGAGGAATTGGACAATTTGCACGGTCAGGATCAGCACCACGATGGTCGCCAGCATGACGTTCATGTCGAAGCGCTGGTAGCCGTAGGTCACGGCGAGATAGCCGATGCCCCCGGCTCCAATGGTCCCGGCGATGGCCGAATACTCGATCATCGAGATGGTGTTCAGCGTGATGGCCGAAGCCAGGGCCGGCAGCGCCTCGCGGATCTGCGTGGTGCCGATGATCTGCGCGGCCGAACCGCCGGTGACCAGCCCTACGGCCAGGTTGTGCCTCGGCAGGTCGTTCAGCGCGTTCTGCACCAGCCGGGCGAAGAACGGGATGCCGGCAATGGTCATGGGCACGGCGGCCGCGGCAATGCCGATGGTGGTGCCGGTGACCCATTTGGTGAAGGGGATGATCGCTGCCATCAGCACCAGGAACGGCAGGGAGCGCCCCATGTTGGCAATCCAGCTGAGCACCGCATGCAAGCGCGCCCGCGGGAAGAGCCCCTGCCGATCGGTGTTGTACAGCGCGATGCCCATCAGCCCTCCGAGGCTGATGACCAGGGCCATGACGATTCCGACCATGGCCCAGGTCTGGCCGTAGGCCGGCAGCATCAACGCGGGCAATTGCTGCCATGGAGTGTCGGTGCCCACGGCTGCGCTTTCAAATGGGATTCTCATGCGTTGGCCTCCACCAATTCGTGATTGTTGCGGGCCAGGCTGCCCGGGTCGGCCTGCAGGCCCCACCCGTCCAGCAACCGGAGCAGGTCCTGAGGGGTCGCGCCCCGCACGCCCAAGCGCACTCGGCCCAAGGTCCCCTCATGGTGCGCCTCGACGGCGCCGCCAAGCAGGGCCACCGCGATCCCGTGCTCGATGCCCAGACGGGAGATCCAGCCGGGATCGACCCGGTCCTTGCGGTAGGCCACCGTCACGGCATAGTCGAAGCCTGCCGGCAGTTCCTCGGACCGCAGCGGCAGCAGCTTCTCCCCGGTCGCCGAGCCAGGCGAGGCCACCAGCTCATGCAGGGCTCCGTGCTCGGCAATGCGCCCGCCGGCCAGCTGGGCGACCTCGTCGGCCACATGCCGCACCACATCCATCTCATGGGTGATCAGGATGATGGACAGGCCCAGGTCGCTGCGCAGCGAATCCAGCAGCCCCAGCACCTGGTGCGTGGATTCGGGATCCAGGCCCGAGGTGGCTTCGTCGGAGAGCAGCAGCCGCGGCCGCAGGGCCAGGGCCCGGGCGATGCCGACGCGTTGCCGCTGGCCGCCGGAGAGCTGCCCGGGATAGGCGTCCGCCTTCTCCAGCAGCCCGACCCGGTCCAGGAGCTGGGCCACCCGCTGTTGCATTTCGTGGTGGACCACCCCGAGGTTCCGCAGCGGAAGTGCCACGTTCTCGGCGACGCTCAGCCGGCTCAGCAGGGCCGAGTTCTGGAAGATCGTGCCGATGGCGCGGCGTTCAGCGCGCAGCGCCCTGCCAGAGAGCGCACCGAGATCCTTGCCGTCAACGAGGATCTGCCCGCTGCTGGGCTTCTCCAGCAGCGAGATGCAATGGGACAGGGTCGATTTGCCGGCCCCGGAAGGGCCGACCACTGCCGTGATCGAGCCTTCCGGCACCGACAGGTCGATCCCCTTGAGCACTTCGATGCGCCCCTGCGCGGTGTCATAGTGCTTGTGCAGATCCTTGATCTCGATCATGTGCTGCGTGCTCCTTGGCTGTTGCACCGTGAAGGACTGCCTTGGGCCGAGGTTGAGCCGGCTCGTAGCCAGGCGTGGCCCGGTGGCAGCCACTGCTCCATCGGTCCTGGCGGTAGCACCGTCCCGCGGTTCGGGTGGTTGCTGCGACGTCAACGAGCCAGGTCTCTCGGTCGCTCTGGATGGGTTGCCCGGCCTTGGCGGCCAGGTGTTCCCAGTCTGCGTTCCCTGTCCGAACAGAGCCAAGAGTTGCGCAACACTGCGACATCACGTCATTTCCGATCCGGCACTGCGGGCCGTCGGCGTCATCTTCGGCGTCATGATTCGTCTCATTGCCGTTCATATGACCTTCCAAGTCGGAAGTGCTCCGGCGGATTTGCGCTCAGCCGGGGGCCTTCTCCGGCAACCGCCGGCAATTGGTGCCCCGGCCCGGCATCGGGAATACGCGCTGCTGGCCTACGGTTGGAATCACCGAATGCCTTGGAAAGGAATGCCATGAAGATTGCCGTGACCGGAGCCACCGGACAGCTGGGAAAACTCGTCATCGATGCACTGCTGGAGCGCGGGGCCGATCCCGCGCAGCTGGTGGCCATCGGCCGTTCGGAGGAAAAGCTGGCCCCGCTGGCAGGCAAGGGCTTGGAAACCCGCGTTGCCGATTACAACGTCCAGCCAGATCTGGTTTCTGCGCTTGAAGGCGTCGACAAGCTGCTGCTGATCTCCTCCAGCGAAGTGGGCCAGCGCGTTGCCCAGCATGAGAACATCATCAACGCCGCCAAGCAGGTGGACGTCTCGCTGATCGCCTACACGTCCATTGCCAACGCGATGACCGGCGGCATGGAGCTCGCCGAGGAGCACATCGCCACCGAGCGATTGCTGGCCGGATCCGGCATCGGGTACGTGCTGCTGCGCAACGGCTGGTACATCGAGAACTACACCGACCAGCTCATGGGCTACCTCAATAGCGGCGTAATCCTCGGTGCCGCGGGCGAGGGCAAGATCAGCGCTGCCGCCCGGGCCGATTTCGCGGAGGCAGCCGCCGCGGTGCTGCTGTCCGATGAAGAGCAGAACGGCAAGATCTACGAGTTGGGCAGCGACAAGCCATTCACCCTCAACCAGCTTGCTGGCGCTGTCGGCGCCGCCGCTGGCCAGGACGTCGCCTATCAGGAAGTGGATCCCGAGCAGCTGGAAAAGATCTACGCTGATGCCGGAGTCCCAGGACCCTTCGCGCACATCCTCGTCGATACCGACGTGCGCATTCGCGAAGGAGCACTGGAGGTCAGCACCGGTGATCTGGCCAAGCTGATCGGCCGCGCTCCAGCGTCCTTGGGCAAGGTCATCAAGGACAACCTGGACAAGTAGCACCGATCATCGAGGGTCCAGCGGGCAGGCACTCGCGGCAGTCGTTGCCGCGGTGCATGCCCTGCAGCATTTAAGCTTCATAACCGCGAATATTCGCGCGACAAGGAGGAATTTTAACGCCCAGATAGATTGTGCTGCGTGTCACAAGCTCGCTGGGAGAGCCCGCTCCCGTAAATTTGCGCATACTTCATCCCCACCTGAAGAGGAGATCAGAGTATGCCACGAGCACGTTTGAGGCCAGTTGCCTGCGCTGCAGCCATCGCCTTGGGCCTGGGAGCTTTCTCGGCTGTCCCGGCGAGCGCGGATCCACGCCACACCGAAAAAGTCCCGACGGCCATCGGAACCGGAGGCGCGGTGTCTTCGGTGGACCCGGAGGCCACCGCCGCCGGCATCGAAGTCCTGCGCAAGGGAGGCAACGCCGTGGATGCGGCTGTGGCCACCGCGGCGGCGCTGGGCGTCACCGAACCCTACAGCGCAGGCATTGGCGGTGGCGGATACTTCCTCTACTACGATGCACAGTCGGGAAAGGTCAGCACGATCGATGGTCGCGAAACCGCCCCGGCAGGCATGGCCAAAGATGCATTCATCGATCCTGAAACCGGCGAGCCGTACAACTTCACCCCGGAACTGGTTACCAGCGGCGTGGCAGTCGGCGTGCCCGGAACCTTGGCCACATGGCAACGCGCCCTGGACAATTGGGGTTCGCAGAACCTGAAGCAGGTCCTGCGGCCGGCAACCAAAATCGCTTCCCGCGGCTTTGCCATTGATGAGACGTTCCGCGAGCAGACCTTGGACAACAAGGAACGGTTCGCCGCGTTTCCTGCCACGAGCGAATTGTTCTTGCCCGGCGGGGATGCTCCCCAGGTCGGGACCATCTTCAGGAATCCGGATCTGGCGGACACCTACCGGATGCTGGCCAAGCAAGGCCTCGACGGGTTCTATGCGGGAGACTTGGCCGCCGAGATCGCCCAGACGGTGCAGGCACCGCCAAAGAGCGCAGATACCGGCCTCCCGGTTCCCGCGGGGCAGCTGTCCACCGCCGATCTGGCCGGCTACGAAGTGGTTGAGCAGGAACCCACGCAAGTGGATTACCGGGGCTACGATGTCTTCTGCATGGCTCCATCTTCCAGCGGAGGAACCACCATCGGCGAATCGCTGAACATCCTGGGCCAGTTCGACGTGGCGGCCATGGACGAAGCCGATGCGTTGCACCATTATTTCGAGGCAACTGCTCTTGCCTACGCTGATCGCGGCAAGTTCGTCGGCGACCCGGCTTTCGCCGATGTTCCGACCCAGACCCTGACCGACAAGCTGTTCGGTGCGGATCGGGCGTGCGCCATCAATCCGGACCAGGCCGCGGCCAAGCCGGTCGCTCCCGGCGATATCGAGAACTATGATGGCCAGTGCCCGGCTGCCACCAGCGAGCCGGTTGAAGAGCGGGACACGGAAAACATCTCCACCACCCACCTGTCGGTGGTGGATCGCTGGGGCAACGTCGTTTCCTACACGTTGACCATCGAGCAGACCGGCGGCTCGGGCATGGTGGTTCCCGGCCGCGGATTCCTGCTGAACAATGAGCTGACCGATTTTTCCACGGTCTATGATCCGCAGGATCCGAACCGCATCGAGCCGGGCAAGCGCCCGCGCTCCTCGATGGCGCCCACCATTGTCCTGCAGGAGGGCGAACCGGTGCTGGCCATCGGTTCCCCGGGCGGTTCAACCATCATCACCACGGTGCTGCAGACCCTCGTGAACCGCATCGACTTGGGCATGAGCATCAGCGAAGCCATCGCCGCGCCGCGGGCATCTCAGCGCAATACGGCCGCGGTCACCGCCGAACCCGAGTTCATCGAAACCTATGGTCCTGCGCTTGAGGCCTTTGGCCACAAGCTCACGCCGGCTGGCGATTCCTTCACCCCGCAGGCTGAAATCGGCGCCGTCGAAGCCGTGGAGATCGCGGCCGATGGCACGCTCACGGCAGCGGCCGAGCCCACCAGGCGCGGCGGCGGTTCGGCCATGGTGCTGGAGCCGATCAAGTAGGCACGCAGTGAAAACGGCGGCCTGCGGCAACATTCTTGCGAAGTTGCCGCAGGCCGCCGCCGATTGCGCTATCTAGCCGGATGCTCAGGCCTGCGCGGCCATCCGGTTGACGATCTTGTACTTGGCTGCACGGTGGGTGTCCTTCACCCGGTCGCCGGCGCCGAACAGCTTGTTGCGCAACGTGCCCTCGGTGTACTCGGTCTTGTAGACCCCGCGGGCCTGCAGCTCGGGAACCACGTACTCGACGATGTCCTCGAAGGTGCCAGGGGTGACAGCATAGGCGAGGTTGAAGCCGTCCACGTCGGTGTATTCCACCCAGTCGATGAGCTTCTCGGCAACCTCGGCACCCGAGCCGACGGAGACCGGGCCGAAGCCGCCCACGCCGATCCATTCGGCCAGCTGGCGGATGGTCCATGGCTTTCCGGTATCGCCGCTGGCCTTCTTAAAGGTTTCCACCGAGGACTGGATGGCGTTGGACTTCACGTCATCGCCAATGACATCGTCCGGTCCGTAGACAGACATGTCGATGCCGGTCCAGCCCGACAGCAGCGCCAGCGAGCCCTCGGTATCCACGTAGGAACGGTAGTCCTCGAACTTCGCCTGGGCCAGTTCCGAGGTTTCGGCGGTGATGATGGTCTGCATGGCGAAGACCTTGATGTCGTAGCGGCCGCGGCCAGCCGCTTCAGCGGCATCGCGGATCTTGGTGACAGCTTCCTTGAGCAGTTCGCGGGTTGGGCAGGTGACGAAGATGGCTTCGGCGTTCGACGCGGCGAATTCGGTGCCGCGCTTGGAGGCGCCGGCCTGGTAGATCACCGGGGTGCGCTGCTTCGACGGCTCGGTGATGGCGATGCCCGGGACCTTGAAGTACTTGCCTTCGTGCTCAATCGGGTGCACCTTGGCCGGATCGGTGTAGATGCCGGTTTCCTTGTTGTTCTGCACCGCGTCGTCTTCCCACGAGCCTTCGAGCAGCTTGTAGACCACTTCGAGGTACTCATCGGCGTGGTTGTAGCGCTCGTCGTGCTCCATCTGGTCTTCCTGGCCCATATTGCGGGCAGCCGATGGCAGGTACCCGGTGACCACGTTCCAGCCGACGCGGCCGTTGGTCAGGTGGTCCAGGGTGGCCAGGCGGCGGGCGAAGGCGTACGGGTGCTCATAGGCGGTACCCGCGGTGACGCCGAAGCCGAGGTTCTCGGTCACGGCGGCCATGGCCGAGACCAGCATCATCGGGTCGTTGACCGGCGCCTGGGCGCCGGAGGTCAGCGGGGTGATGTTGTTGCCCTTGTACACGTCGTAGGTGCCCAGCACATCGGCGAGGAACAGGCCGTCGAACTTGCCCTTCTCCAGCACCTTGGCCAGGTGCGTCCAGTAGCCCAGGGTGTTGTAGGTCGAGGCCTTGTCCTCCGGGTGGCGCCACAGGCCTGGCGACTGGTGCACCACGCAGTTCATGTCGAATGCGTTGAATAGGATCTCGCGCTTGTTCTCGCTCATGCCTTTGCCCCCATTAGGTCGATATTCATGGAAAGTTCCTGGTTTGCGTCGCGGGCTCTCAGGCCCGCTGGGTCGAATCTTCGCCGGTGACGGACAGCCGCTGCGGCTGGACGCCGTTGATCTCGTAGTCCCCGACGATGCGCGCCTTGTAGATCGCCGGGTTGTGCGTGGCGATGGTGCGCGCATTGCGCCAGTGCCGGTCAAGGTTGCAGCCGCTTCTCGTGGACGAGGCCCCCAGCCCGTCGAAGAGCTTGCTCGTTACGCCGATGGCCAGCGGCTGCACCACGGTTTGCGCACGGTTGGCTGCCAGCTCGCAGACCGCGTAGCGTTCCTCGTCGTTCAGTCCCGGATCGCCCAGGGCCGCTTCGACTTCGAGTACCGCGCCGATCACCACCGAGTCGGCGGCGAAGGATTCCGCGGACACCTCCCCCACCAGCTGCAGGACCTGGGGTTCCTGGTATACCGGCACCCCGGTTCCGGTGGTGAAGATGCGGGTGCGTGCCTGCACCGCGCTGCGCAGGTCGTTCAGCGCGGCGCGGGCGATGCCTGCCTGCACGGACATGAGCACCAGCTGGAAGATCGCCGCTTCGGAGTCATTGCGCTGCTGCGGCATGAAGCAGTCCACCGGGACCTGATGGAATTCGGTGGTGCCGGTTCCGGTCAGGCCCTGGCCGAATCCGTCCCAGTCATCGAGGATCTTGACGCCGCTGCGCTGGGTGGACACCACCGCGATCTGGCGTCCGGCAAGCTCAGGGTGGGCCACCGCAACAGTGGTCCAGTCGGCAAAGATGGTGCCGGTGCAGTAGTACTTCTCGCCGTCGACTACCCAGCGCCCGTCCACGAAGCTGGCCTTCGTATTCAAGGTGCCCAGGGCGTTGCCGCCGCGCTCGGTGTAGGCGTTGCCGACAATCTGCCCGGCGGCGATGCGGGCCACCCACTTCTTGCGCAGCGCCTCGTCTTCCAGTGCCAGCACATTCTCGACAAAAGCGATATGCGCGCGCCACAGCTGGCCTACATGGGAGTCGGCCTCGGAGAGCTCGATGAGCAGGCGGAAGACATCCACCAGCCGCGCACCGTAGCCGCCGTCGGCCACGGGAAGGCGCAGCGCGCCGAAGCGCTCGCGGTTCAGCAGGCCTACCTGCTCGAAGGGAAGCACGCGGTTCAGGTCGCGGTCCTTGGCGGTCGCGGCGATCTGGGCGAAGACCGGGCGGAAGATTTCGGCCAGCCGGTCGTACTGCTCATCCGCACCGGGACCGGGAGTGATCTTCAGCAGCTGCCGCGTGGGCAGCTGCTCCTCGAACTCGTCCAGTTCCAGAGCGCTGGCTTGCGAAGGATCACTGAGCTGGTTGAAGTCCAGCCCTGGGGCATTCGGTGATTCGCCAATAGGCATCAGGGTTCTCAATTCTTTCCATCGGTCCTGGCAGTAGCACCGTCCCGCTCTTCGGGTGGTTGCTGCGGCGTCGTGGAGCCAGATCTCTCAGCCGCTCTGGATGGGTCGTGATTCATTTGTAACGGTAATAATCCGGCGCTTCCAAGCCGCGAAGTCATATTTCGCCTCAGATTTGGAAGGGCCTATGCTCAAATCCCACAGCCTAATCCCCGTCCCATCGAAGATGAGTTGCAAGGATTGGCATGCTGTCGATCAAACCGGTCCTAGGTAAAATAAATAACGAAATTTCTGGGCAATGTGACGCAGGTGTCGAAGATTTTTTCATGTTACGCAAGATTTGCGTCCAAATCGTTCGACTCGCTGTAATAGAGGGGTAACCATCCCGAGCGGCCGAGAGATCTGGCTCTTTGACGCCGCAGCAACCACCTTCGGAGCTCTGGCTCCGCAGGCCGGTGCTACCGCCAGGACCGATGGAGATTGATATGGCTCTTACCATTGCAGCGCCCGAGGCAACTTCAACCACCTCAACCGCACTGGACGTCCAATTCAGCAACGTGTCGCGGACCTTCACCACAAAGAAGGAAAGCCGCACCGTGCTGGCCGACATCAACTTGCACATTCCAGCCGGCCAAGTCCTCGCGATCCTAGGCGCCAGCGGCTGCGGAAAATCCACGCTGCTGCGTTCGGTCTCCGGGTTGGACCACCCCTCCACCGGTGACATCCGCACAGGCACCCACGAGGTCAACGGCATCAACGAGCTATGCGCCGTTGCTTTCCAGGAACCACGGCTGCTGCCGTGGCGATCGGTGCGCGAGAACATTGCGCTGGGTCTGGCCCCAGGAACCGAGAAGGCCTCTGGCGACGCGCTGATTGATGAGCTGATCGAGCTGACCGGGCTGAGCCATGCAGCCAGCCTGCGCCCGCGGGAGATTTCCGGCGGCATGGCCCAGCGTGTTTCGCTGGCTCGCGCGCTGGCCCGCCGCCCGGGCGTATTGCTTCTCGATGAGCCCTTCGGCGCACTCGATGCCCTGACCCGCCTGAAGATGCAGGATTTGCTGCTCTCAATTCACGCATCATTCCCCACCACGGTACTCATGGTGACCCATGACGTGGACGAGGCTTTGACCTTGGCTGACCGCGTTATCGTCTTGGGACGCAGCACCGGGAACGGCGCGGCTGGTGTCATCGAAGACCTAGCGATCTCCGCCGGGCAACCGCGCCGGCACACGGACGAGAAGTTCGTTGCCGATCGCCTGCACCTGCTGCGCCTGCTCGGCGTCGACCCAACCAACCATTAATCCAGGGAACGCATTGGATCCTCGGCGATCCTTGCTCTTTGCCCTATCGTCCATCCGCTTGCACGCATAATTCTAGGATTCTCCATGCTCTTGAACCGCTTCTCCCGCCGCACCGCTCTGTCCGCCGCCGCTTTGCTCATGGGCGCAGTTGCCCTGACCGGCTGCGCTGGCGAAAACGCTACTGCCGACTCCGGTGATCAGACCTTGTCCATCGACTTTGCCACGTACAACCCGCTGAGCCTGGTGCTCAAGGAAAAGGGGTGGCTGGATGCGGCCGCCAAGGAACAGGGCGTTGACGTCGAGTGGATCCAGTCCGCAGGTTCCAACAAGGCCAATGAGGCGCTTCGCGCCGGTGCGATTGACGTCGGTTCCACCGCCGGTTCCGCAGCGTTGCTGAACCGTTCCAACGGTGCACCAATCAAGACCGTCGCCCTGTACTCCCAGCCGGAATGGGCAGCCCTGGTAGTGGACAAGGATTCAAAGATCGAATCCGTTGAAGACCTGGCAGGGAAGACCGTGGCCGCCACCAAGGGCACCGATCCATACTTCTTCCTGCTCCAGGCTCTGGACACCGCGGGACTGAGCGAAGACGACATCAAGCTGCAGAACCTGCAGCATGCCGATGGCCGCACCGCACTGGTCAACGGTTCGGTCGATGCCTGGAGCGGACTGGATCCAATCATGGCAGCCGCCGAAGAAGACGGCGCGCAGCTGGTTTACCGGAACCTGGACTTCAACACCTACGGTGCGCTGAACGCTCGCGAAGACTTCATCAAGCAGAGCCCCGAACTGGCCCAGCTCGTGGTCGACGCCTATGAGAAGGCTCGCGGCTGGGCGGCCGAAAACCCTGGGGAAACCGCTGAGATCCTGGCCGACGTTGCAGGGCTCGAACCAGAAGTTGCCAAGACCGTGATCGAGGAACGCTCCAATCTGGACGTTCCGGCGGTTCCCGACGCCAAATTCACCGGAGTGCTGAGCAACATTGGCCCCACCCTGGTCGCCAGCGGCGATGTTTCCAAGCAGGAATCCGTAGATGAAGCACTAGCAACCCTCGTTGACGACCAGTTTGCCCTCAAGGCAGATGCAACGAAGATCTCCGGAGAGTAAACAGCGATGAGCACCGCAAACGCGGCTGATACCCGCGAAAATCCGACACCTGCCAAGCACAAGACAGGCATCGCCGCAACGATCCTGCGCGCACCCAAATGGTTGCTTGCGCTGATCCTGCCTCTGGCCACCGTGGCTGTCTGGCAATTCGTCACGGTGAGCGGCATCGTTGCCCCGTGGACGCTGCCGACTCCAGGCTCGGTCGTTGCCGCCGCCTTTGAGCTCCTCGAAGATGGCGATCTTGGTAAGCACATCGGCATTTCCACCCAGCGTGTACTGCTGGGCTTCGCCTTTGGTTCCCTGCTCGGCCTGGCGCTGGGCGCCCTCGTCGGCCTGTCCAAATTGGCAGATGCGTTTCTGGGCCTGAGCATCAGCGCCCTGCGCGCCGTCCCTTCGCTGGCTTGGGTTCCGTTGCTGGTGCTCTGGATGAAAATGGGCGAAGATTCCAAGGTCACGCTCGTGATCATCGGCGCGTTCTTCCCGGTCTTCACCACCGTCGCCTTGGCATTGCGCCATGTCGATGCCCACCTGATCGAGGCCGCTCGCTCCTTCGGTTTGAAGGGACTGAAGCTGCTGCGCACAGTCCAGCTCCCCGCGGTAGTCCCTTCCATCTTCTCCGGACTGCGCTTGGCACTGGCCCAAGCGTGGCTCTTCCTGGTCGCGGCTGAACTGCTCGGAGCGTCGATGGGCTTGGGCTTCCTGCTCACCGATTCGCAGAACAATGGCCGCCTAGACCGCCTGATCATGACCATCGTGCTGCTGGCCGTCTTCGGAAAAATCACCGATGCCCTGCTATCGATAGCCGAACGCTGGGCGATCAAACGCTGGACCTAGCCCCGGACTAGCTAGCACCGGCTGGCAACGCTACCCCTTCCCTCACCAAAGAAAGTTTGCAATGACCACCGAATTGGCAACAACCTCAGCACCTGAATCAGAGGCGGCACGCCAGGAATTCTGGGACGAAGCGGCGCACCTTTTGGATTGGGACACCCCGTGGCACACCACCAGCCGCATCATTCCGGCTGACCCCCAGGCGCAGCGCGGCCCGGAAATTTCCTGGTATCTCGGCGGCAAGCTGAACGCGGCAGTGAACTGCGCCGACCGCCACGTCGCCGCAGGACGCGGCGAGAAGGTTGCGCTGTACTTCGAAGGCGAACCCGGCGACCGCGTTGCAGTCACCTACAAGAATCTGCAGGAGCGGGTTTCCCAAGCTGCCAATGCCTTGGAATCCCTGGGCGTGGTGAAGGGCGACCGCGTGGTCATCTACCTGCCGGTGCTCATTGAAACCATCGTCATAACCTTGGCATGCGCCCGCATCGGCGCCATCCACTCGCTGGTCTTCGGCGGGTTCTCTGCCGAAGCGCTGAAGTTCCGCGTGGAAGACACCAAGGCAAAGGTGCTGGTCACCACCGACGGCCAGTTCCGCCGCGGCACCTCGGTCCCGGTCAAGGACAACGCCGATGCGGCAGTTGCCGGCGAGAACGAAATCGAAAAGGTGCTGGTGATCCGCCGAACCGGAGATGAGATCCCGTGGGCCGAGGGCCGCGACGTCTGGTGGCATGAGGTGGTTGATACCCAGTCCACCGAGCACACCCCGGAGTTCTTCGACTCCGAGACGCCGCTGTTCATCATGTACACCTCGGGGACCACCGGCCAGCCCAAGGGCCTGGTGCACACCACCGGCGGCTACCTGACGCAGGCGGCCACCAGCTACAACATGCTGTTCGCCAATCCGGACGAGTCCCAGCGCGAGCACGATGTGCACTGGTGCACCGCTGACCTGGCCTGGGTCACCGCCCACACCTACGAGATCTACGGTCCACTGGCTAACGGCGTCACCCAGGTCATCTACGAGGGCGTGCCCAACGCCCCGCATCCGGGCCGGCACTTCGAGGTCATCGAACGCTACAAGGTCACCAGCTACTACACCGCTCCCACCTTGGTCCGCTCGCTGATGGGCTGGTTCCCCGACGGCATCCCGGCAGAATACGACCTGTCGTCGGTGAAGATCGGCGGCACCGTGGGCGAAGCGGTCAACCCCGAGGCGTGGAAATGGTTCCGCCAGCAGATTGGCCGCGACACCGCGGCGGGCCTGCCCATGGTCGATACCTGGTGGCAGTCGGAGTCCGGCGCGACAGTGCTTTCCCCATTGCCTACGGATGAGCACTTCAAGCCGGGTTGCGCCGCACGTCCGCTGCCGGGCATTTCGGTGGACATCGTTGACGCCAATGGCCGCAGCATGCCGGCCAACGAGCAGGGAAATATTGTCATTACCCGCACCGGCCCGTCGATGGCCCGTACCGTTTGGGGCAATCCGGCACGCTACTACACCAGCTACTGGGAACAATACGTCGAGCAAGGCTGGTTCCTGGCCGGTGACGGTGCCCGCTTCGATGAGGACGGCGACATCTACATCCTGGGCCGCACCGATGACGTGATCAACATTTCCGGCCATCGGCTGTCCACCATCGAGATCGAGTCGGCGCTGGTCACCAACCCCGGTGTGGTGGAAGCCGGCGTCTGCCCCACCCCGGATCCCAAGACCGGACACGCTGCTACCGCCTTCGTGGTGCCGCTGGACAAGACCCTGATCGCCGAGTCGCCTGATGCGGATCTCGCTGCCCGGCAGGCCGAATTCATCGCCGAGCTTCGCGAGACCGTCGCGGTCCAGATCGGCCCGATTGCCAAGCCGCGTGAAATCGTCCTGGTTCCAGATGTGCCCAAGACGCGTTCTGGCAAGATCATGCGCCGCCTGCTCACCCAGTTGTTCGAGGGCACCACGCTCGGCGATACGACAAGTCTGCAGAATGAGCCGTGCATCCCGGAGATCAACGCGATCTGCCGCGCTCGCGGCTAATCAGCCAGGCCAAGCCTCCAGAGGTTAAATAAAGTGAAGCTTCTTCCCGGAATCGGGAAGAAGCTTCACTTGCTTTGCCGGTAATTACTCCCCGGCAGTTGGCTTCGGGCTCTCGCCGTCGCCCTCAGTTTTCTTGCCGTCCTCCACCGGGTCAATGGTGGCCTCGGTGGCTTCGGTGGCGAAGATCTTCACTTCAGCCTCCTTGCCATCGGCACTGACCAAAGGAATTTCGGTGGTCATCAAGCTGAACTGACTGCCCTCATGGCGGTCAATCGCCTGGCCCACGGAATGCTCAAGCACCTTGCGGGCCACCTTGTCGCCCAGCACCAGCGGATCGTTGCTCAAGTCCTTCCACAACGCCACGCAGAGCAGCAGCATCACGATGACGAACGGCAGCGCCGAAACAATGGTGATGTTCTTCAGGCCGTTCAATGCCTCCGCCGGATGATCACCGCCAGCCAGCAGCATCACCGCGGCAACAGCACCGGTGGCCACGCCCCAGAAGATCACCGCCTTCTTGGTTGGCTCTTCGGCGCCGCGTTCGCTGAGCGCACCCATCACGATCGAGGCCGAGTCTGCGCCGGTCACGAAGAAGATCGCAATCAGCAGCACGGTGACGACCATCAGCACGGTAGCCACCCAGCCTGCCAGCGGCAGGCGGCCGAGCATGTCGAAGAGGATCAGATCGAAGTTGATGTCTGGGGCGCCATCGACGATATTGGCCAGCTTTTCCCCGGTTTCCCCGGCGCGTTCGGCACGTTCCTGAATGCCGATTGCGCCGCCACCGAAGATCGAGAACCAGATCAAGGTGACAGTCGATGGCACCAGCAGCACGCCGGTAACGAACTGGCGAATCGTGCGGCCGCGGGAGATGCGGGCGATAAACAGGCCGACGAATGGGCTCCAGGAGATCCACCAGGCCCAGTAGAAGACGGTCCACGAGGACAGCCAATCAGACATTGCAACATCGCCAGCCGCCGTGCGCGAAGCCATCTCCGGCAAGTCGCCAATGAAGGAGCCAATGGCGTTGGGGATGACATTAAGGATGAACAGCGTTGGACCGCCAATGAATACGATCAACGCGATGATCACTGCCAGCACCATGTTGGTGTTGGACAGCCACTGGATGCCGCGCTCAATGCCGGAAACAGCGGAAGCAACGAACAAGGCAGTCAAAATCGCGATGATGACCACCAGAACGCCGGAACCGACTTTCTCCATCATCCCGGTGGCCTGGATGCCGCCGCCAATCTGCAATGCGCCAAGGCCCAGCGAACAGGCCGAGCCGAAGAGCGTGGCGATGATAGCCAGGATGTTAATCGTGCGGCCGCCCCAGCCGTGGATGGCGCGGTCGCCGAAGAGCGAGCTGAACATGGCGGAGAACAGCTGCGGGCGTCCCAGCCGGAAGCTGCCGTAGGCCATGCCCAAGCCGACAATCGCGTACATGGCCCATGGGAACAGCGTCCAGTGGAAGAGCGTGGTGCCCATAGCGGTGCTCAGTGCCTCGCTGGTGGAGCCTTCCACAGTTCCCGGAGGAGGCGACATGTAGAAGTACAGCGGTTCGCCGACCCCGTAGAAGACCAGTCCGATGCCCATGCCGGTGGCAAACATCATCGAGATCCACGAAACCGTGGAGAACTGTGGCGATTCACCGTCCTTGCCCAGCGGGATACGCCCGAAATTCTTCGCTGCTACGACAATAGCGAAGACCGCGAATAATGCGGCGGCGATGACAAAAAGCCAACCAGTGTTGGTGATAACCCAGTCCAAGGCTGCGCTGGAGGCCTTGCCCAGCCCCGATGGGGTGGAGAAACCCCAAATGATGAATGCCAGCGCGATAACGCCGGCGATTCCGAATACCCAATAATCCGTACCGGAAAGGGAGTACTTCTTAGGTCGCCTGTGGCGAACTGAATGCAGTTCCTCGACGAGGTCTACGATTGATTGATCCGTCTGCTTCATTGCGTTCTTCCTTCACTGGTGAGATCCCGTGGAGAAGTTCCAGGCGGAATCTGTCCAGCCATCGTTTCTCGAGTCAACGATCGCCATGCAGTGTGATTGATTGCGAATTGCTTTTCGGGTGTCGGTCCGTTGTGTCTAAATCTAGCTTCAGAACTGCTTGAATGAAACAGCTATTCTGCGCAAATATCCCGCGAATTATTCCTGCGAGCTGACCCGATTTAACACGGAATTGACACGATAAGTCCCAAAATGGGCCTTTACCAGCATTGTCGACATCCCACCAAGGGTCAAATCAGATCCTTGAATTCTCGCCACTTTCGGATCTCGATCACCCGGGAATCACGATGATTGCGCTGGCTTCAGCGTCCGTGTGAGCTTCCTCGCGCTATCCGATTTCCCTGTCCCTGCATCCGCGAAATCCTTGTTTGCGCCGAACTATTTCCGTAGCCGGAATGGCCACTAATTTGCTTTCATTTTTCTCTTGAATGATCGGGATTTAGCAAATAGGCCAGCCGGGCCCCCAAGCCGAAGCATGCCTGATGAGGAATATCTACTACGCAGGCGCTCATTTGGCCCGCCAACCAACCCTCGCCAAGCTTTAACCAGAAATACACGGGAACTTATCTTGACTGATTCAAAATAAGCAGGCATGCTGGTTACATGACATCACAGGCAGGGATCGAGCAGGTGCTGAAAGCGGCATCGATGCGGGTTACGCAACCACGCGTTGCAGTGCTGTCCGCTGTCGCCGAGCACCCTCACGCTGATACCGAAACCATCATTTCGGCCGTTCGCGAAGGCCACCCCAATGTGTCGCACCAAGCTGTCTATGACTCGTTGAAGCTTTTCACGAAGCTGGGAGTCATCCGGCAGATACAGCCGCAGGGCCACACTGCCCGCTACGAAGCCCGCGTTGGCGACAATCACCACCATGTGGTGTGCCGCCAGTGCGGCAAGCTGGCGGACGTCGACTGCGCTGTCGGCGGGGCCCCGTGCCTGCATGCGTCCAATGATCACGGCTTCAGCATCGACGAGGCTGAAGTGATCTACTGGGGCACCTGCCCCGATTGCCAGGCTGCGAATGCGCAGAAAGATGTCGTAGCTAACCCCTAGATTTGCCATCACGCGGGCCAATACCGCGCGGTGGACATGAACCGCACAAACCCCTAAAAATCCGGAAGGAAGAGCACATGTCTGAGACGACTGCAGGTCAGTGCCCAGTAGTTGGCGCGGGGCGAATTCACCCGACCCAGGGCAACGCCAACACCGAATGGTGGCCGAACAAGCTGAACCTGAAGATCCTTGCTAAGAACCAGCAGGTATCGAACCCATTGGATGAGGACTTCGATTACATCGAGGCATTCAACGCACTGGACATGGAGGCCCTGAAGGCCGACCTGATCGAGAACATGACCACCCGCCAGGACTGGTGGCCAGCTGACTTCGGACACTACGGTCCGCTGTACGTCCGCATGGCTTGGCACTCGGCCGGCACCTACCGTTCGCACGACGGCCGTGGCGGTGGCGGCGCAGGCCAGCAGCGTTTCGCTCCACTGAATGCATGGCCAGATAACGTCGGCCTGGACAAGGCCCGCCGCCTGCTGTGGCCAGTGAAGAAGAAGTACGGCCAGTCCATCTCCTGGGCTGACCTCATGATCCTGGCCGGCACCGTGGCCATGGAGCACATGGGCCTGAAGTCCTACGGTTTCGCCGGCGGCCGCAAGGACGTCTGGGAAGCAGATGACGATGTCTACTGGGGCCCTGAAAAGGTCTGGCTGGACAACGAGCGCTACACCGGCGACCGCGATCTGGAAGCACCACTGGCTGCGGTCCAGATGGGCCTGATCTACGTGAACCCAGAGGGCCCGGACGGCAACCCTGATCCGCTGGCTTCGGCAGTCGACGTGCGCGAAACCTTCCGCCGCATGGGCATGAACGACTACGAGACCGTCGCCCTGATTGCCGGTGGCCACACCTTCGGCAAGACCCACGGCGCCAACAACGTCGACCGCATCGGTCCGGATCCAGAAGCCGCTCCGCTGGAGGAGCAGGGCCTGGGCTGGAAGAACGGCTACGGCGAGGGCAACGCGGAGAACAACACCGCATCGGGCCTGGAAGTCACCTGGACCTACCACCCGACCCGTTGGGACAACGAGTTCTTCCACATCCTGTTCGCTTACGAGTGGGAACTGTTCGAGTCGGCAGCAGGCGCCAAGCAGTGGCGTCCGGTCAACGGCGGCGGTTCCGGCCTGGTCCAGGCAGCGCACGAGACCCTCGAGCGCCGCGAACCGCGCATGCTGACCAGCGACCTGGCCCTGCGCTTCGACCCGATCTACGGTCCGATCTCGAAGCACTTCAAGGAAAACCCTGAAGAGTTCGCCGATGCCTTCGCTCGCGCATGGTTCAAGCTGACCCACCGCGACATGGGTCCGAAGTCCCGCTACTTCGGTCCAGAAGTTCCAGCCGAGGATCTGGCATGGCAGGATCCGCTGCCGGCAGCTCCAGAGGTCACCCTGGGCGCCCAGGAAATCGCGGCGCTCAAGGAACTGATCAAGGATTCGGGCCTGACCGTGCAGCAGCTGGTCTCCACCGCGTGGAAGGCAGCGGCCTCGTTCCGCAGCTCGGATAAGCGCGGCGGCGCCAACGGCGGCCGCATCCGTCTGGAACCACAGGTCTCCTGGACCGTGAACCAGCCGGAGCAGCTCAAGCCAGTCATCGCCAAGCTGGAAGAAATCGTTGACACCTTCAACGCCACCTCCAGCATCAAGACGTCCTTCGCTGACGTAGTGGTCCTGGCCGGCAACGTCGGTGTCGAGCTCGCGGCAGCTGCCGCTGGCCAGCAGATCGACGTTCCATTCACCCCTGGCCGCGTTGACGCGACCCAGGAGCAGACCGACGTTGAGCAGTTCGCATGGCTGGAGCCAGTCTCCGATGGCCTGCGCAACTACGACTCGGGCTTCATCAAGATGCCAAGCGAGTACCTGCTGATCGACAAGGCGAACCTGCTGGGCCTATCCGCACCGGAACTGACCGTACTGGTCGGCGGCCTGCGCGTACTGGGCAACAACTGGGATGGCTCGAACCTGGGTGTCTTCACCGAGAACCCGGGCGCGCTGACCAACGACTTCTTCGCGAACTTGCTGGAGCCAGGCATCGCCTGGACCGCTTCCGAGGACGAGCAGACCTACCACTCGAAGGACGGCCGCTGGGTCGGTTCCCGCGTGGACCTGGTCTTCGGTGCCAACTCGGAACTGCGCGCCCTCGCCGAGGTCTACGCTTCGGACGATGCCAAGGAGAAGTTCACCAAGGACTTCGCCAAGGCATGGGCTAAGGTCATGGACGCGGATCGCTTCGAACTGCGCCGCAAGTAGCAGCTAGCTGGCTGCTATCTCGCAGCATATAGTGCTGGGCTGTTGCTTCCCCTGATGGGGAGCAACAGCCCAGCACTTTTTTATGCAGTTTTTGGCCGCTAGAACAACGTCGCCGCGCTGCCGGCGAAGTCCGGATTCTCCAGTTTCAGCAGTTCCGTCTTGGCTTCCAAGCCACCCAGGTAGCCACCCAGCGAACCATCGGTACGCAGCACGCGGTGGCAGGGCAGCACGATGGGAATCGGGTTGGTGGCGCACGCTGAGCCGACGGCTCGCACCGCCTTCGGCTTGCCGATCTGCTGCGCCAGCTGGGCGTAGCTGAGGGTCTGCCCGTAATCGATATGCCCCAGTTCCAGCTGCACTTGGCGGCGGAACTGCGTAGAGAGCTGCAGATCCACCGGGAGCTCGAAACTGTGCCGTGTGCCCGCGAAGTACTCATCGAGTTGCCGGGCGGTCCCATCCAGGCTCGACTTGTCGCGCAGGATGCGTGGGCTGAGCTTTTCCGAGAGCAGCTCAAGTATCCGGTCGTGGCCCTCGGATTCGAATGCCACCCGCACCAGCCCGGCATCGGTGCTGGCCAGCAGCAATGAACCCACTGGGCTGTCGACCATCCGATAGGCGACATCGACAAGTTCAAGCGCGCGGGCTTTTTCAGCGAGCTGGCCTTGCAGCGCGTCGAGGGTTTGCATTTCAGCGGCCGTCGCCTGCTGCTGATAATTTTTTTCGTTCATGGCTGCTCCCGCCATAGTTCCTGGTCGTCTAGCCGGACCCGCAGGTTCTTGATCCCGTCGGCACCGGCCCTGCGGGCAGCGGCTTCGCTGCCCGAAAGGATTTCGGCAATTTGCGCGTAGCTCATCCCGCCCAGGTACCGATAGGCCACGACCTGCCTTTGCTTGCCGGGAAGCTGATTCACCTCGTGCCAGAGCTGAAGATTGTCCAACTGCAGATCCGGCCGGTTCATCCCGGACGCGGGACCATCCATGTCCTGGTCATTAAGGATCTCCGGCTTATGCTTGCGCAACTCGTCAATGGCCTTGTTCCGGGCAATGCGCACCAGCCACGCCAGGACATTGGCATCATCTGGCAGCTGCGGGTACGTCTTGAGCGCGGCGAGGAAGGTTTCGGACCAGGCATCTTGCGCGCGGTGCTCATCCAGCAGGGCGCGGCAAACACGCAGGACGTTCAGTCCATATTCTTGGACTATCCGCTCAAATGGTGCTTGCATGGCTCTCCTGGGATTTCGCGACCTGCTGGCCTCTCACCATGTAAACGCAACGGCCACCTGTTCTGTGAGGTGTGAATGAAAAATTTTTTCATTCACCCCGCTGCCGCACGGATTCCTAGAATGCCACCAAGTCGGATTCACCGGCGAGCTGCTCAAGCCGGGCCAAATCCACGTCGATAATTTCGCCATTCTCCACGCCTTGGGCTTGCCTGGTTCCTGCCAAGGCGTCGCGAATGGTGCGCATGGTGGCGCCATGGCTGACAATCATGATCTTGCGTCCGGCATGCTTGCTGGCTAGGCCCAGCAGCGCTGGCACCGCGCGGTTCAAGATGTGCGCACACGGCTCAATCTGGTCTGCGGCGGCAGCCGATTCCTTGTCGCTGACCTCCGCCATGTTCCGGCCCTCCAGCGGGCCGAAACCGCGTTCAATGAGTTCCGGAACTGCGTTGCCCGTCGCTGCCCCGATCTGCTGGGCAATCAGCACGGCAGTTTCCCGGGCACGCGCCAAAGGGGATGCCAGAATGAGCGAAAAGTCTTGGCCGATGAGCTTGCGCCCGACCTCGCGAGCTTGCTCGCGTCCGGTTTCGTTCAGCGGGATGTCGGTTTGCCCCTGCAGTCGGCCTGCAAGGTTCCAATCGGTCTGCCCGTGTCGAACCAGTGCCAGCGAAGTATCCATGGCTCCAGCCTACCGGTGCCATAGATGTCGAAGAATCTCCGATCACAGGTCCGATACGCAACGTTACGACTCATAGTTGGGTCACGAACGGTCATGTTGCGAAGATTATTACACCATCCCGAGCGGCCGAGAGATCTGGTTCGATGACGCCGCAGCAACCTGCCACATCCGGTGGTTACGGTGCTACCGCCAGAAACGATGCAGCCGCTTACCCGTTGGAGAACGGCAGGAAGCGACATTGATTCCGGGATTCCTGCCTCGATCGCGGCCCGCCCTGCGGTGCACGCGAAACCCCAATCGACAAGGAGTCGTAAGCCACCATGGCAGATCACAAGTTTGGATTCCGCACCCGCGCCCTGCATGCCGGAGGCACCCCCGATGCTGAGCACGGCTCACGCGCAGTGCCGATCTACCAGACCACGTCGTTCGTCTTCAAGGACGCTGACGATGCGGCCAACCTCTTTGCCCTGCAGAAGTACGGCAACATCTACTCGCGTATCGGCAACCCGACCGTGGCGGCCTTCGAAGAGCGCATGGCTTCGCTGGAAGGCGGCATCGGCGCGGTTGCCACCGGCTCGGGCATGGCCGCGGAATTCGTCACCTTCGCGGCCTTGGCCCAGGCAGGCGACCACATTGTGGCTTCCTCCAAGCTCTATGGCGGCACCATCACCCAGCTGGATGTCTCGCTGCGCCGCTTCGGCATCAGCACCACCTTCATCGACTCCAACGATCCCGCGGACTTCGAAGCCGCGATCCAGGAGAACACCAAGGCCGTCTACACCGAGGTGGTGGCCAACCCGTCCGGCGACATCGCCGACCTGAAGGGCCTGGCCGAAGTCGCGCACCGCCACAACATCCCGCTGGTCGTGGACTCGACGCTCACTCCCCCATACATCCTTCGCCCCATCGAGCACGGCGCGGACATCGTGATCCACTCGGCCACCAAGTTCATCGGCGGGCACGGCACCACCCTGGGCGGCGTCGTCATCGAGTCTGGCAAGTTCAACTGGGGCAACGGCAAGTTCCCCACCATGACCGAGCCGGTAGCCAGCTACGGCAACGTCTCCTGGTGGGACAACTTCGGCGAATACGGCTTCTTGACCAAGCTGCGCAGCGAGCAGCTGCGCGACTTTGGTCCGTCGCTGCCGGCCCAGTCGGCATTCCAGCTGCTGCAGAGCCTGGAGACCCTGCCGCAGCGCATGGACAACCACCTGTCCAACGCCAAGCAGGTCGCCGCCTGGCTGGAATCCGATGAGCGCGTCACCTACGTGAACTACGCAGGCCTGGATTCCCACCCGCAGCACGAGCAGGCCAAGGAGCTGCTGCCCCTGGGCGTCGGCTCGGTCTTCAGCTTCGGCGTGAAGGGCGGACGCGAAGCCGGCGCCAAGTTCATCGAGGCGCTGCAACTGGCCAGCCACCTGGCCAACATCGGCGATGCCCGCACCCTGGTGCTGCACCCTGCCTCCACCACGCACCAGCAGCTGAGCGCCGAGCAGCTGGTCTCCGCTGGCGTGCCAGAAGACCTGATCCGCTTGTCGGTGGGCCTGGAAGACGTCGAAGACATCCTCTGGGATCTGGACCAAGCGCTGGCCGCTTCGCAGGAAGCTGCCGCCGGTTCCGCCGCGCAGTTCGAAGCGCCAACTTATGACGGTTCCGCCTGCGCCTTGCCAACTGCTTCGAAGGGAGCAAACTAATGACTGCCGTTGAAACCACCTGGGAAGGCCCGGGAGCCGCGCAGCGCCTGGAGATCCTGCGCGAGACGAAGACCATCGCCATTGTCGGCGCTTCGAACAAGCCGTCACGTGCCAGCTACTTCGTGGCCACCTACCTGCTCTCCTCCTCACGGTACAAGGTGTACTTCATCAACCCGGTACTCGACGAGATCCTGGGCCAGCCGGTGTACAAGTCGCTCGCCGATCTTCCGGAGACCCCGGATCTGGTGGAGGTCTTCCGCAAGCATGATGACCTGCCCGGCGTGCTGGACGAGGCCCTGGCCGTGGGCGCGAAGACCCTGTGGCTGCAGCTGGGCTCCTGGCACGAGGAAGTGGCCCATCGCGCCGAGGCCGCGGGCATGAACGTGGTCATGGACCGCTGCGTGAAGATCGAGCACGCCCGCTTCCATGGCGGTCTGCGCCTGGCCGGATTCAACACCGGCGTGATTTCCTCGAAGCGACAGGTCCTCGCCTAGGAAGTCCGGAGCTCCACATAATGGGTGCATGCAGCATTCCGCTGCATGCACCCATTATGTGTTCGGAACAGCTCCAGAGTTTCCGTGCAGGCCGACGGGACTGGGCTTTTCCCGCGGCTCATTCGGCAGGAACGTACAGTTCACCTGCGCAATCATGCGCGATGCAATTTCCTCGCCTTCCCCCGAAACCCACTTAAAACCAAATAAAGCCAAAAATTCTCCACATTTTCACTTGACGATGCCACACAATCGGGCATAAAGTCATGGAAACACAGATCAATGTGTTGCAGGTCATGATGAATTGCGGAGGCAAGAATGTTCGCCGAAGAACGACACCGGCTGATCGTTGAGCAGCTGGAAGCTGACGGGAAAGTAACCGTCGCACAGCTCGCGCAGCGCTTCGATATCACCCGGGAAACCGTGCGGCGGGATCTGGCCCAGCTGGAATCCGAGAACTACCTTCGCCGCGTCCACGGCGGAGCGGTTGCCATCACCGAGGCGAGCACCCGCGAGGAAAGCTACGTGGTGCGCACCGCCATCCATTCCGAGTCCAAGGCCCGCATCGCCCAGCGCGCACTGAGCCTGCTGCCGGTCTCCGACGCCTCGGTTGTCATCGACGCGGGAACCACCACGGAAATCCTGGCCGAGCGCATGCTCAAAAGCGCCGCGGGCAACGGCCTGGTGGTCATCACCCATGCCCTGCCCATCGCCGCTGCCCTGGTCCACAGCCCGGATATCGCCTTGGAGCTGATCGGCGGGCGGGTCCGCGGCATCACCGGCGCCTCCAGCGGAGCACGCACCGTGCTGGAATATTCCCAGTACCGGGCGGACATCGCCTTCATCGGCACCAACGGGCTGCATGCAGGATTCGGCCTGAGCACCCCGGACCCGCTGGAAGCCGCCGTCAAGCGCGCCCTGGTCGCCAGCGCCCGCCGCGTGGTGCTGCTGGCCGACGGATCCAAATTCGACCAGGAAACCCTGGTCTGCTTTGCCCGGCTTGAAGACATCGACACCTTGGTCACCGACCAGCAGCCCGACGGGGAGCTCGCTGCCGCGCTGGAAGCCGCGGATGTCGAGGTGGTGATCGCATGATCATCACGCTGACCGCCAATCCGGCACTGGACAAGACCATCGAGCTGGCCGACCCGCTGGCTCCCGGTGCCGTGCAGCGCGCTGTGGCCAGCCATGTCCAGGCGGCAGGCAAGGGAGTGAACGTCTCGCGCGCCATCGCCGCGGCGGGTGGCGCCACCTTGGCCGTGCTGCCCGGAGCCAACACCGACCCGCTGGTCACCGCGCTGGCCCACGACCAGCTGGCTCACCGGAACCTGCCGATCGCCGGAGCGCTGCGCACCAACACCACCCTGACCGATCCCGATGGCACCACCACCAAGATCAATGAGCCAGGTCCCGCCCTTGATGCGCAGCAGCTGGCCGAGCTCGGCGAGCTGGTCGCCGAAGCGGCCGCCGGCGCCAGCTGGCTGGTGATGGCCGGCTCGCTGCCGCCGGGAGTTCCCGCCGGCTTCTATGCGCAGCTGACCGCAAAATTGCGCGCGGCCCTGGGCGCAAAGTGCCCGAAGATCGCCGTGGACACTTCCGGCGCACCGCTGCTCGAGCTCTTTGCCCACGGCCAGCAGCACATCCCAGACCTGGTCAAGCCCAACGCCGAGGAACTGGCGCAGCTGGCTGGCGGCTACAGCGAAGCGGCACTGGAAGGCTCCATCGAGCTGGCCGCCGGCTGCGCGCAGCAGCTGCTGGACCGGGGCGCCGGCGCGGTACTGGCCACGCTCGGGGCACAGGGCGCGCTGCTGGTCACCAAGACCGGAGCCTGGCACGGAACGCACACCCCGATTACCCCGCGCAGCACGGTGGGGGCGGGCGATTCCTCGCTCGCCGGCTACCTGCTGGCCGATGCTGCCGGAGCCAGCGCCCCCGAGAAGCTGAGAAACGCCGTCGCCTACGGGGCCGCGGCAACCCGGCTGCCGGGTTCCACCATCCCGGCCGAATCCGATCTCACCGCTGGCGCCGTAACCGTCAGCGAACTTACCTCAACTCAAGGAACCGAGTCATGAGTGAACTAATCACCGCAGAGCTCGTGCTGCTCGACGCCGACCTGGGCAGCAGCACGAGCGGGGTCATCGAGCAGCTGGCCCAGCTGGTGGCCAGCCAGGGGCGCGCCACCGACGCCGCCGCGTTGGCCGCCGATGCCAAGGCCCGCGAAGCCAAGACCGCGACCGGGGTGCCCGGCGGCATCGCCATCCCGCACTGCCGTTCGGCAGCGGTCACCGAGCCGACCCTGGCCATGGTCCGGCTGGCCCCGCCGGTGGACTTCGGCGCGAAGGACGGCGAAGCCGACCTGGTGTTCTTCATTGCCGCCCCGGACGGCGCCGACCAGGCCCACCTCAAGCTGCTCTCCAAGCTGGCCCGCGCGCTGGTGAAGAAGCCGTTCACCGCCTCGCTGCGCGAAGCAGGCAGCGAAGCTCAGATTGTCGAGCTGATCCGCGCGGTTGTCTCCGACGCCCCGGCGGTCTCCCTCCCCGACGCTGCCCCGGCTGCCAGCCCCGCCGCGCCGGCCGCCCCGGCCGTTGCCACGAAGAAGATCATCGCGGTCACCGCCTGCCCCACCGGCATCGCGCACACCTACATGGCAGCCGATTCGCTGGCCCAGGCCGCCGGCGAAATGGGTGTCGACTTCGCGGTGGAAACCCAGGGCTCCTCGGGTTCCACCCCGCTGGATCCGGCGGTCATCGAAGCCGCCGACGCAGTGATTTTCGCGGTGGACGTGGATGTGCGCGACCGCGGCCGCTTTGCCGGCAAGCCGGTGATCCAGGTTCCGGTTAAGCGCGGCATCGACGAGCCGGAAAAGCTGATCAATGACGCCATCGCCGCCTCCCAAGATCCCCAGGCACGCCGCATTCCCGCCGGTGCCGCCGCGTCCAGCGAAGAATCCGCCGGCAGCGAATCCTTCGGCGCAGGCCTGAAGCGCGCACTGCTCACCGGCGTCTCCTACATGATCCCGTTCGTCGCCGGCGGCGGCCTGCTCATCGCCTTGGGCTTCCTGCTTGGCGGGTACTCGATCAGCGGCGTGGCCGATGGCGTGCTGGGTTCCAGCACCCTGTTCAACCTGCCCGGCGCCGATGTGATGTCGCAGCTGGATGCGCCGTTCGGCCCGCTGGGTGCCTATCTCGGCGCCGTCGCGTTCAAGATCGGTTCGCTGTCCATGTCCTTCCTGGTTCCGGCACTGGCAGGCTACATCGCCTACGCCTACGCGGACCGCCCCGGCATCGCCCCGGGCTTCACCGCCGGCGCGGTGGCAGGGTTCATGGGCGCCGGATTCATCGGCGGCATCATCGGCGGCCTGATCGCCGGCCTGGCCTGCCGCTGGATCAATTCCTGGTCCGTGCCGCGCTTCATGCGCGGACTGATGCCGGTGGTCATCGTGCCGTTGCTCGGCTCGATCATCGCCTCCGGGCTGATGTTCCTCTTCCTCGGCGGGCCGATCGCCAAGCTGACCCTGGCGCTGAACGACTGGCTTTCGGGCATGTCCGGCGCCGCAGCGGCCGTGCTCGGCCTGATCCTGGGCCTGATGATGGCGGTGGACCTGGGTGGACCGGTCAACAAGGTGGCCTACTCCTTCGCCGTGGCAGGCCTGGGCACCGGCTCGGTCGCGGAGAACCCCGCCCCGCTGATGATCATGGCGGCCGTGATGGCAGCCGGCATGGTTCCGCCGCTGGCCATGGCGCTGGCCACCGCGCTCTCGCCGAAACTGTTCACCGCCGCCGAGCGCGAAAACGGCAAGGCGGCCTGGCTGCTGGGCGCCGCGTTCATCTCCGAAGGGGCCATCCCCTTCGCCGCGGCCGACCCGCTGCGCGTCATCCCTGCTTCCATGGTGGGCGCCGGGGTCACCGGCTCGCTGATCATGAGCTTCGATGCGCTCTCCCAGGCGCCGCATGGCGGCATCTTCGTTTTCTTCGCCATGGACGGCACCTGGCCGATGTTCCTGCTGGCCACCGTGATCGGCATGCTGGTATCCGCGGCGCTGGTGATCATCCTGAAGAAATATGTCCGCAAGGCCCCCGCCCGGGCCGCTGAACAGGCAAAGGCCGCAGCATGAGCCAGGCATTCACCGGAGTAGGCGTCAGCGCCGGACGGGTCATCGGATCCGTGCGCCGCATGCCCGAACCCATCCTCCCGCCCGCAGACGGCGCCCCCTTGCCGGCAGGCTCCAGCCCGGAAGCCGAGGCCGAGCGCCTGGCCGCGGCCGCGCAAGCGGTGGCAGCCCAGCTCAAGGGGCGCGCGGCGCAGGCCACGGGCGATGCCCAGGCGGTGCTCAAGGCCACCGCGCTGATGGCCAGCGACCGCACCCTGCTTAAGTCCGCCACCAAGCTGGTCGCCTCGGGCACCTGCGCCGAATCGGCCATCTGGGAGGCCGCCGATGCGGTGGCCACGCAGCTGTCGGCCCTCGGCGGCTACATGGCCGAACGCGCCGGGGACGTGCTCGATGTGCGCGCCCGCATCGTCGCGCAGCTGCGCGGCGTGCCCGCACCGGGCATCCCCGACTCGGATGAGCCGTTCATCCTGGCCGCGGTGGATCTGGCTCCGGCCGATACCGCGACACTGGATCCGGCGAAGGTCCTGGCGCTGGTCACCTCCGATGGCGGGCCGCAATCGCATACCGCCATCATCGCCCGCTCGCTGGGCCTTCCGGCCGTCGTGGCGGCGCCCGGCACCACCGCGCTGGCCGATGGGGACCAGGTCTTCGTCGACGGCATCGACGGGCTGGTCATCGCCGATCCCGGAGCAGCCGAAGAGCACCTGGCCGCCACCTACGCCAACCGCGAGGAGCTGCCGGAGTTTTCCGGCACCGGCCAGCTTTCTGACGGGCACCATGTCCCGCTGCTGGCCAATGTGGGTAGCGGCGTCGACGCGCAGCTGGCAGCCGCGGCGGGAGCCGAGGGCGTGGGCCTGCTGCGCACCGAATTCTGCTTCCTGGGCAAGGACAAGGAGCCGACCCGCGAAGAGCAGGTCGAAGCCTACGGGGCGGTCTTCGCCGCCTTCGGCGGCCGGAAGGTCGTGGTGCGCACCCTGGATGCCGGGGCCGACAAGCCGCTGCCGTTCCTGACCGACGCCAGCGAGCCGAACCCCGCCCTGGGCGTGCGCGGCTATCGCACGACCCTGTCCAGCCCGGGGGTGCTCGAACGCCAGCTCGAAGCCATCGCGCAGGCCGCCGGTGAGCACCAGGCCGAGGTCTGGGTGATGGCGCCGATGATTTCCATTCCATCCGAAGCGCAGCAGTTCGCGCAGCTTGCCACGGCAGCCGGGCTGGCCACCGCCGGGACGATGATCGAGGTCCCTTCGGCGGCCATGCTGTCAGGCCAGATCCTGCAGCGCTGCGATTTCGTCTCCATCGGCACCAATGACCTGACCCAGTACACCATGGCGGCGGACCGCCAGCTCGGTGCCCTGGCCGAGCTCAACGACCCCTGGCAGCCGGCAGTGCTGCACATGGTGGCCGCCACCGCCGCCGGTGCCAAGGCAGCCGGCGGCAAGCCGGTTGGCGTGTGCGGCGAGGCCGCCGCCGACCCGGCCCTCGCCGTAGTGCTGGTGGGGCTGGGTGTGAGCACCCTGTCGATGAACAAGCGGGCCCTGGCACCGGTCGCCGCGGTGCTGCGCACCGTGGATCTGGCCACCGCCCAGCGCCTGGCCCAGCTGGCCCTGGACGCCGAGTCCGCCGAGGCGGCACGCAGTGCCGTGCGCGCGCAATTGGGCGAGCTGGACCGCTTTGGCCTCTAGGCCCCGTAATTTACCGCAATCAACCATTCACGAAAACCCGAAGGAGCCATCATGGCAGAACGTACAGCAATCATCGGCAGCCGGGTCGGACTGCATGCCCGCCCGGCAGCCATCTTCGCCGAGGCCGCGGCCGAAGCGCCCGTTGAGGTCACCATCGCACACGAGGGCGAACCCGCCGACGAGGCGCTGGATGCGTCGAGCATCCTCTCGCTGATGGGCCTTGGCGCGGAATACGGTTCCACCGTCGTGCTGCGTGCCGAGGGCGAAGGTGCCGAGGCCGTCTTGGAGCAGCTGGCGGCCATCCTGGAAACCGACCACGACGCCGAGTAGTTTCCAGTGGTTTCCCGGGGATCATGCGCCGCCGCATGGTCCCCGGCTTCTTTAAAGCCTCCTCACTGATTGACAGAACTCAATCACTGGATGGATGATAGTTCCTACGCACTACCGCAGGAGCTTTCATGAGCGCACTCAAAACCTCTGCGCTGCGCCTCATCAAGCCGTTCGCCTACCGCGACTACGCCCTGCTGGCCAGCGCACTCGTCTTCTCCACCTTTGCCGCCGGCATGTGGGCCGTGGCAATGGTCTACCAGGTGCGCCGCTTGGGCGGCGGACCGGTGGAGCTGTCAGCGGTGGCCACCGCCAGCGCCGCCGGGCTGCTCTGCTTCGTGCTGCTCGGCGGGATCATGGCGGACCGCCATTCCTGCCGGCGCATCGTGATGCTGGTCGAGGCGCTATCGCTGGCGGTCATGGTCGTCACCGCGGTGCTCGCCATGACCGGGGCCCTGCAGCTGTCGCACCTGATCCTCGCCGGCTTCTGCACCGGGGCAGGTTCGGCCTTCTTCTACCCGGCCTACTCGGCGCTGCTGCCCAAGATGCTGCCCGCCGAGCAGCTGCTGGCCGCCAACGGGCTGGAGGGAACCGCCCGTCCGGTGGTGCACACCGCCCTGGGACCGATGGCCGCAGGCTTCGTTGTGGCCGCGCTGTCGCCGGCCCATGCCATCGTCGGCATCGCGGTGATCCACCTGGCGGCGCTGCTGATGCTGCGCCGGATCCCCAACCACCAGGCGTACAACGCTCCAGGACCAGTTGACGGCCAGGGGCAGCCCGGGATGCTGCGCCAGCTGCGCGAGGGCATCGGCTACACGGTGCGCACCCGCTGGCTGCTGTGGACGCTGCTGTTCTCGGTCATTTCCGTGTTCACCTTCATCGGCCCCTTCGAGGTGCTGCTCCCGTTCATCGTCAGCGGCAACCTGCACGGGGATGCACAGCTATTCAGCTTCGCCCTGGCCTTCTTCGGCCTCGGTTCGGCAATCGGCTCGATGCTGGTCGCCTCCGCGAAATTCCCGCGGCGCTACCTGAGCCTGATGACCGCTTGCTGGTGCCTGGGCACCCTGCCCCTGGCTTTGGTGGGCTATGTCGATGAAGCCTGGATGCTGTTCGCGATCCTGCTGGCCTTCGGCATCACCGACGCCGTGGGCATGGTCATCTGGGGCACCCTGCTCCAGCGCCGGGTGCCGGGCCATCTGCTCGGACGGATCTCCAGCCTGGATTTCTTCGTCTCGCTGGCGCTGATGCCGCTGTCCATGGCGGCCGCCGGGCCCTTGACCCAGGTGCTCAGCCTGCAGGCGATTTTCATCATCGCCGGCCTCGCCTCGCCATTGTTCGGAATCATCGCCTGGTGGGCAGGGAAATTTGCCCACGACGAGATCGCGCATCCGCTCTCGGACCCTGTCCCGGCCGCGCTGGACGGCGGGCGCGGCTGAGAGGCTCCGGCCAGCTGGCGTTAGGCGAGCACGGATCAAATTCCCAGCGGCTTTGGGCGTGTAGGTCCCGGGCATCGCTGCGGGTTGGCGAGATGGTGGAAGGATGATTTTCCGTTTGCCCGGCGTGGCGCGCCGGTCCCTGCTGCTGCCGCTGTCACTGGCCTGCCTGGTTTCATGTTCCCCGGTATCTGCACCTGCGCCCGATGCGCAACCGACCGCCTCTGCCACCAGCGAGCAGGTGGACTGCACCGTGGCCCGCTGCGTGGCGCTGACCTTCGATGACGGTCCCGGCCAATACACCGGACGACTGCTCGACGAACTGGAGGCGGCGGATGCGCCAGCGACCTTCTTCCTCGTCGGGAAGAACATCGCCAAGTACCCCGAGACGGTCAAGCGCATGGCTGCCGAAGGCCACCAGCTGGGCAGCCACACCTGGGACCATGCGGATCTCACGTCGCTGACCCGGGAGCAGATCGAGCATGAGCTGGGGTGGACCAGCGATGCGGTGGAAAAGGCTGCCGGGAAGAAGCCGACCGTCTTCCGGCCTCCCTATGGGAGCCACGGCGCCGTTTATGATCGACTGGTCCCCTACCCGTTGGTGCTATGGGATGTGGACACCCTGGATTGGAAGCACCATGATCCGAAGAAGACCGTGCGCATCGCCATGGACGAAGTCCAGCCGGGATCGATCATCCTGATGCATGACATCCATGAGAGCTCAATCAAGGCCGTGCCGGATCTGGTGAAGAAATTGAAGGCCGCTGGCTACACCCCGGTCACCGTGGACCAGCTCTTCAATGGCCAGCTGGAGAACTCGAAGGCCTACGCCTCGGCGCCGGCTCCCGGCTCTGCCAAATAGCTGCCCGCCAACGCCTGCCGCTCAGGGAGCCTGCTCTGCGTAGAGCCGCAGTTGGTCCAGCTTGTCGCCTTCGCTTTCACGGATATTCGCCGCCAGCTCCTCGCACTGCTCCACTGTCAGGTCCGGATTGATGATCGCCACCTGCAGCACTACCTCGGTGTGCCCCGCGTCATCCTTCAGGTCGTAGCGGTAGGAGAGCCCATCGGGATTTTCCGAGGTATGCAGGATCAGCAGGCGGTTCTCGATAAGGTCATGGACGCGATACACGCGTTCATGTCCGGCCACGCGGTACACGAGGTTGGTGCCGACCTTGAGTTCCGGGTCGTCCGAATGCATGGAACCGATGCCATGGATCCACAAGGGTGTTGCTGCCCAATCGGTAAGCAGCTCCCAGACACGGTGCACCGGCAGGTGGATGACCACGGTGCTCTCGAAGACGCTGAACTGGCTCATATGCGAATAGTGCCACCCTCGGCGGCCAAATGGAATAGTTCCATGGCTGTTGCCATGCGATCCATTTCCCGCTATCCAACGGCAAAGGCCGGCACCCAGCGAGCATGGTGCTGCTGGGTGCCGGCCTTAGCCGGGGGAAGACTTACCAGTCTTCGTCGCCGTCGTCATCTGCCTCGGAGATGCCCAGTTCGGGCTCGTTCTCGAGGTCGAAGTTGTACCAGGCCTCGGTGAAGTCGGCCATAGCGTCCAATGCGTCCTGCGCGTCGGAATCCAGCACCTCCATCGCCTCAGGGCTGTTGAGCACTGCGGTCACTGCGAGGAACGGGTGATTGTCGAAGTAATCGGTGGGGGTGGCATCCCCGTTGAACGTCAGGTTCTCGCTCTGCGCGAAGAGTTCGACGTACTGAGCCACTGCCTCAGGCAGACGTGTCAGGTTAATGCCAGTCAGGGACTCATTGTAGATTTCAGCAGTCGCGTCGGCCCACTGCTCAATGAGCTCTTCGCTCATCTGTGCCATCAGATTATCCACCTCGTGGTCGGGGTTCTAGTGCTCACGGGATTCGGTAGCAATTCATCTTATTTCCTCAGCGGGCGCGTGCCAAGACAGAACGGCCCGCGCAGCTGTGAACTTTTACGCGCTGCCTGCCGCTTACTGTTCCGGGACGCTGAGCGAGGGAATGTCGGGCAGCTCGGGCAGCGTTGGGGTGGCGTATTCTCTGATTTGCCGATCCCTGGTTTCCAATTCCTCGAGCCGCTTGAGCAGGTTCTCGTCGATGACGTTCTCCTGGCGTGGTGTCTGGTCTTCTGACGCCGGGTCTAGTGAGGAATCCACCCCCGATGCGAGCAGCGTGAACGAAGCCGTTGCGGCAATCAGCCCGATGAACAGGTGCACCCCGATGAAATACAGTCCGCCGATATTGCCGCGCAGCAAGGCCAGATTCCGGTTCTTGGCCGAGGTGGTGGCAGCCAGCCCGAAGGCGAAGGCGTTCTCCTTGAATCCCAGGCGGAATTGAGCCGCCAGCAGGCTGAATCCCGGGAACAGCAGCCCGGCCGCTATCGATCCGGCTGGCACGGCTGCAATCCGGCTTCCATTGGCCAGGCAAATTCCGAAGATCACCAGCTGGCACAGCACCAGGCCCACCCGCTTCCAGAAACCTTCCGCGTGCATGCCGCTGCACCGGATGAGGTACCGGCGCTGCTCGTGGCGATCGGCCGTGCCTGCCGGCGGGCCGGCATTTTCCTGCAGGATCCACAATGCGCCCAGCTGGCTGGCCAGCACGCCGAGCAGCATCACGATGATGCCGGCCACCGGCAAGAAGCAGCCCAGCATCGCGCCGCCTGCGCCCAGCAGCCAGGCCAGCTGATAGGCACGCATGGCTCGCGGCAGCTTGGGGTAGCGCGCAGCAATGTCTTTGGTGTAACCGGCGGGCAGGAACTTCGCCGCTTCGCTGTACTGCCGCTTGTTCCACCATCCGAAGAGGCCCGAGAGGACGGCAATGGCGAGAATCGCCAGCACCGTTCCTGCACCCCCGGCCCGCTGCCCCAGCGCCGCGGCGGCTGCCACGACCGGGGCGAAGAGCCAAAAGCGATGGGCATAGACCGACTGCTTCGCGACGAAGGATTCCGCATAGTCCTGATGCAGGCCCTCATTCATCGGATCCATGGAAATCAATCCACGCAGCACATCGCCTTGGTCCCCGACGATTTTTTCGCCATTGCCGATGCCGCCTGCCACCCGCAGCAGCCCCTGGTGGTTGGCGTCGATCTGCAGCCCGGCTTGGAGGAAAGCAAGTGCCGCGCGATTGTCGTCCTGGGCCTCGGCAACGATCGCCGCACCCTGGTAATAGGCGGGGTTCCCGGGATCCAGCCGAATCGCGTGCTCGATGGCTTGGCGGGCCAGCACCCTGTCATCATTGCTCCGGATGCCACTAAGCGTGATCATGCTCAGCCAGTAGTGCCCGTTGCCGTATTCCGGATCAGCTTCAATAACCTGCCGGATCGCCAGCAGCGCTTCGTCTCGGCGATGCTGGCGCATCAAGGCGATAGCCAGGCATTCCCCGGCGACCGGGTTGGCAGGATCCAGATTCAGCGCGGCCCGGGCGTTGGACTCGGCTTCCGCCCACTGCTCGAGATTCAAATGGCATGACGAATAGAGGATCCAGAATGCAGGAACCTGGTGGTGTTCGTTGAGCTGGTCCTTCAGCAACGCAATCGCTTCGGTTTCACGTCCGATAGCCAGGTTGTGCGTGATCCGGTGATGCAGTCGCTCGAATTCCATGCGGTGTTCTCCCCCGGTGCTTCCTAGAGCATGTTCCGCGAAACCAGATACTCGGCCAAGTCATCGTAGCGGCCATGCTGGTTGCTGAATCGCACCACATTGCGGGCGGATTCCAGCCACGGGACCGTCGACGCCTTGATTTCCGCCAATGCTTTGCGGATATGCTCCATGCCCAGGGGAAGCACCTCGTTGCGCTCGATGGATTGCATCATCGCCTTTTCCGCGGCGGTGGTGCAGACATGCTCCAGATCTGCGCCCGAGAACCCGTCGGTCTGCGCCGCGATCCAATTCAGATCGATTCCGGCGATCGGGCGGTTCTTCAGGTGGTAGCGCAAAATGGATTCCCGGGCCGGAGCATCCGGCGGAGTCACCAGCAGGGTGCGATCCAGCCGTCCCGGACGCAGCAGTGCTTCATCCAGATCCCATGGGTGGTTCGTGGCGCCCAGAACATACAGGCCGTCGTTGTTGCCTGCGAGCGAATCCATCTCGATCAGCAGCTGGTTGACCATCTGGCGCATCCACGCGCCCGACCCGTTCAGCGAACCGCGGCGGATGCCGATGGCATCGATTTCATCGATGAAGAGCACGGTTGGGGCGTTCTTGCGGGCCTGGTCGAAAATCGCCTTGAGCCGCTTCTCCGTCTCGCCGATGTAGGAGTCCACGACATCGGTAATGGTGACCGACATGAAATTGGCTTTCAGCTCGCCGGCCACCGCGCGGGCCAGGAAGGTCTTGCCGCAACCTGGCGGACCGTACAGCAGCAGGCCGCCGCGCAATGATTTGCCAAAGGCCTTGGCGATTGCGGCGTTGCGCATCGGGGCCAGGAAGGATTCATTCAACCGGTTCTTGACCGCTTGCAAACCGCCCACATCATCCAGGGTAATGCCCGGTCCAGCAGGGTTTTCGATAGGAATGCCCGGAACCTCGGACCCCGCATCTGCCTGCACGGGGATCCGTTCTTCGACAAACGGCGCCGGCAGCGAACTGCCGAACTCCTTGGCCCCTGCCTCCCAGTCGTACCCTGATGGCGTGCCATGCTGCGGTTCATCCGGTGCAGCATCGGCTGCGGGTTCGGCCCCCTGTTTTTCAACAGTGGTTCCGGTAATCGACGCGCTAATGGTTCCAAGCATTGCCAGTGCGGCCGCATGTCCCGGATCCTGTTGCAGCACGGCGCTGACATGCGCGAGCGCCTCTGCGGATCGGCCGGCGGTATTCATCTGCTCAGCCAGATGCAATCGCAGGGCATGGTCTTCCGGCGCTGCTTCGACTGCACGCAGGAGGCTGGCAATAAGGGCATCATTCATTTTGGGCCGATCCACGGTTGTAAGCTTCCGGTCTGCTGCGCCTAACTGGTTAAAGCGCCCAGCGGGCATCGCTAAAAACGATACCCGCTGGAATTATATGTCGCAGACCCGACGGTTTGCCGAAGACGGCAAGTGCCTAGTAGGCCTTGACTCCCTGTTCCACCACCAAGTGGATCAACGCGAACTGCTTGTTCTCGTCGATAGCCTTCAGCGCGCTTTCCAGGGCTGCCGGAACATCCGCATCATTCTCGACGCGGACACCGAACCCGCCGAAGGACTGCGCCATCAGCGCGAAGTCGGGGTTCAGCAGCTGGGTTCCGGAAACACGTTCCGGATACTGGCGTTCCTGGTGGGTGCGGATGGTTCCGTACTGCTGGTTGTCCATAATGATCACCAGCGGGGTGGCGCCGTACTGGGCGGCGGTTGCCAGCTCCTGGCCGTTCATCAAGAACTCGCCGTCGCCGGCGATGCTCACCACGCGGCGGCCCGGGTAATTCAGCGATGCGGCGACGGCCGAAGGGATCGAGTAGCCCATGGAACCGTTGCGTGCCGAGAGCATGGAAGCGTAACCGTTGGTCGGGAAGTAGCGGTGGGCCCAGTTGGTATGCTCGCCGGCACCGAAGGTCACCATGGCATCTTCCGGAAGGGATTCGACCAGATTGGCCATCATGGTGGCCATCTTTGCCTGGCCTTCGGATGGCTGTGCGGGTGGAAGCTCGGCGAACTTCTCCTGCTCGCCACGCATCCGCGAGGTCCATTCCTTCCAGGATTCCTTGACCGGCAGATCCATCAGCAGCAGGTCGCGGACAAAGACATCAGGCTTGGCGACAATCTGGTGCGATACCGGGCCGGAACGCCCGCGCAGCGACGGGTCGATGGTGACCAGGAAGTTCTTCTTGTCCCAGTTCTGGCGGACGTTGAAGCCGTCGGTGATGACATCGCCGGGAACTGTGCCGACGAAGATCAGCAGGTCAGTTTCCTCCAGCAGATCATAGGTCGGCTTGGGGCGGCCGTAGCCGATCGGTCCGACATAGGATGGCGAGTTGAAAGGCACGGTGCCCTCGCAACGCCATTCGGCAGCGGCAGGCAGGTCGTGCTCCTCGAGCCAGCGGGTGAAGTCCGCGGCGCCTTCGTGGGACCAGTCGTTGCCGCCGAAGATGAACAGCGGCTTGTCTGCTTCCTGCAGGGCGGAGTTCAGCGCCTTCCAGTCGGTCACAGTCATGCCGCCGGTGGCCACCGGGATTTCCGGGTGGATTTCGGCAGAAATTTCGTTGCGGATGATGTCTTCCGGCAGGCCGACAACCACCGGGCCCGGGCGTCCGGACATCGCCGCGAACATTGCCTCGGCAACGACTTCGCTGGCGCGATCGGCGTGGTCCAGGATCATGACGCGCTTGGCGCCGGTGCCGAACCATGCCTTCGGATCGAATTCCTGGAAGGCTTCCTTTTCACGGTGCTCGAACGGGATCAATCCCACGAACAGCACCAGCGGGGTCGAGTCCTGCCATGCGGTGTGCAGGCCGACGTGGGCATTGGCAGCTCCGGGTCCTCGGGTCACCATGGCAACGCCGGGGCGCTGGTGCATCTTGCCTTCGGCTTCGGCCATGTAGGTGGCTCCGCCTTCGTGTCGGCAGACCACGGTTTCGATTGGCGAGTTATGCAGCCCGTCCAGGACATCCAGGTAGCTTTCACCCGGTACTACGTAGGCTCGTTCCACGCCGTGCGCGGCAAGCGTGTCGACAATGACGTGTCCGGCCGACTTCTTCGTCAGGCCCTGACCATTTTCACTCATCTTCTAGGCGTCTTTCTGGTTTCGAGAAATCATCTGACGCAACGGCTGGGAAGCGGCCCGGCTGGCCAAGGATGCAACGCTGCGTCAACCTGAAACAGTACTAAACAAGCTGCGACTGCACACATTGCCGGTCGAATGCTACGCATATGTGACACGATGCCGTACGTGAATCATATTTCGATGCAAAATGTCTAGAAAGTTTCACTGGATGGAACAGTTTGATTCATCACATTACGGCTGGCGCGAGCCGGGCGGCAGGCAATAATTGCCAATTTCATTGATCGGCGGCTTAAGCGCGAGTAGCCTATGGTGCAACAAAAGTTTACTTACGGTAAGCGCTGCATGCGCCTGGACATCGATGTTCTCCATGGAATTCATCAACGGCGCAATTGTCGCCGCCTACCTGGCCGCCATGCTGGCCTTTGGCTGGTGGGGCAAGTCCCGCACCAAGAACAGCAGCGACTACCTGGTGGCCGGCCGCCGCCTCGGCCCGTTCCTCTATACCGGAACCATGGCCGCAGTGGTGCTTGGCGGCGCCTCCACCGTGGGCGGCGTTGGCCTGGGCTACAAGTGGGGCATTTCCGGCATGTGGCTCGTGGTCGCCATCGGCGCCGGCGTGATCCTGCTGTCGCTCGCGTTCGCCCCGACGCTGCAGAAGCTCAAGGTCTTCACCGTTTCGCAGATGCTCTCCCTGCGCTATGGAAGCCAGACAGCAACCAACACCTCCGGCATCGTCATGCTGGCCTATACGCTGATGCTCTGCGCCACCTCCACCAGCGCCTACGCCACCATCTTCGTGGTGCTCTTCGGCTGGGAGAAATGGCTGGCCATCGCCATCGGCGGCGCCATTGTGGTCGTCTATTCGACCATCGGCGGCATGTGGTCCATTACCCTGGCCGACCAGGTGCAGTTCATCATCAAGACCATCGGCATCTTCGCCCTGATGCTGCCATTCTCCATGCATGCCGCCGGCGGCCTGGACGGCATCCGCGAACGCATCGGTGCAGAATTCTTCGACATCACCGGCATCGGGCTGCAGTCCATCATCACCTACTTCGTGGTCTACACCCTGGGCCTGCTGATCGGCCAGGATATCTGGCAGCGCGTGTTCACCGCGAAGACCCCGAAGGTCGCCCGCTGGGGCGGCACCACCGCCGGGATCTACTGCATCATCTACGGCATCGCCGGCGCGCTCATCGGCATGGCGGCCAAGGTCGCCCTGCCGGATATCGCCGGGGCGGCAGACAACAAGGACGTGGTCTACGCCGAGGTCGCCACCCAGCTGCTGCCGGTAGCTGTGGGCGGATTGGTCATGGCCGCCGCCGTGGCCGCGATGATGTCCACCGCGTCGGGCGCGCTGATTGCAGCGGCTACCGTGGCCCGCACCGACGTGACCCCATTCGTCGCCAGCTGGTTCGGAAAGAATATCCAGGTGAACACCGATCTGAACCCGGAGCACGACGTGCGGGCGAACCGCATTTGGGTGCTGGTCCTCGGCATCGTTACGGTGACCCTGGCGATCCTCGTCGACGACGTGGTCGCCGCGCTGACCATCGCCTACGACATCCTGGTCGGCGGCCTGCTGGTGGCCATCATCGGCGGCCTGCTGTGGAAGCGCGGCAACGGCGCGGGCGCAACTGCGTCCATGGCCGTGGGCACCGTGGTCACGCTGGGCACCATGATCATCTTGGAGATCCAAGCTGAGAACAAGTTCGATGGCGTCTACGCCAACGAACCGATCTACTATGGCCTGATCGCCTCCGCGGCGACCTTTGCCGTGGTCTCCGCTGTCACCAAGGCCACCGATTCCAAGGTGCTCACCCAGTGGAACTTGCGGGTCTCGGGCAAATCCAAGGAAGAAGGCGTCAGCGTCGAACCGTAGCCGCTCCGCTGGCGGAAGGTTCTCCTCTGGGCACCGGTACTCCGCTTATGACAGGTATGAGGAAACCCCCAGCAGGATGCTCCTACTGGGGGTTTCCTCGTAACTGTCGGAACTAGTCGTTGATCAGATCGTGGCGCACGATGGTCTGGTCGCGGTCAGGACCCACGCCAATGGCGGAGATCCGGGTGCCGCTGATCTTCTCGAGGGCCAGGATGTAGTTGCGGGCGTTCTCCGGCAGGTCTTCCAGGGTCTTGGCCCCGGAGATGTCCTCGGTCCAGCCCGGGAAGTACTCGAAGATCGGCTTCGCGTGGTGGAACTCGGTCTGCGTCATCGGCATCTCGTCATGGCGCACGCCATCCACGTCGTAGGCAACGCAGACCGGGATCTGCTCGATGTTGGTGAGCACGTCCAGCTTGGTCACGAAGTAGTCGGTGAAGCCGTTCACGCGCGAAGCGTGGCGGGCCAGCACCGCGTCGTACCAGCCGCAACGACGTGGGCGGCCGGTGTTCACGCCGTACTCGCCGCCGGTCTTCTGCAGGTAGATGCCCATGTCGTCGAACAGCTCGGTGGGGAACGGACCGGCACCCACGCGGGTGGTGTAGGCCTTAATGATGCCGATCGAACGGGTGATGCGGGTCGGGCCGATGCCCGAGCCTACCGAAGCGCCGCCGGCGGTCGGGTTCGAGGAGGTCACGAACGGGTAGGTGCCGTGGTCGACGTCCAGGAAGGTGGCCTGGCCGCCTTCCATCAGCACGACTTTGTCCTCGTCCAGCGCCTTGTTCAGCTCGTAGGTGGAATCGATGACCAGCGGGCGCAGGCGCTCGGCGTAGGACAGGAAGTACGAGACGATTTCCTCGACCTCGACGCTGCGGCGGTTGTAGATCTTGACCAGCAGCTCGTTCTTCTGGCGCAGCGCGCCTTCGACCTTCTGGCGCAGGATCGATTCGTCGAAGACGTCCTGCACGCGGATGCCCAGGCGTCCGACCTTGTCCATGTAGGCCGGGCCGATGCCGCGGCCGGTGGTGCCGATGGCCCGCTTGCCCAGGAAGCGTTCGGTGACCTTGTCCATGGTCTGGTGGTACGGGGCCACCAGGTGGGCGTTGGCCGAAACACGCAGCTTGGAGGTATCGGCGCCGCGGGACTCCAGGCCGTCGATCTCTTCGAAGAGCGCTTCAAGGTTCACCACGCAGCCATTGCCGATAATCGGAGTGGCGTTCGGCGAAAGGATGCCGGCTGGAAGAAGCTTGAGCTCGTACTTCTCGCCGCCCACGACCACGGTGTGCCCGGCGTTGTTGCCGCCGTTTGGCTTCACTACGTAGTCGACCTTGCCACCGAGCAGGTCGGTAGCCTTTCCTTTGCCTTCATCGCCCCATTGGGCTCCGACGATCACGATTGCTGGCATGGGATCCTCCCCCTTGCTTATAAGCAGCGGTTGCGGCGTGCTTAGCGCCGTCCCGGCACGGTGCCGGGCAAAAAATATGCCCCTGTCCTGCTCACTGAAACCCGGAGGTCCGTTGCAAGAGTTAGGGGCTCTTACGACCAAAGTTTACCGAAACGATTAGCGAATCTCGAGCTGTGCGTCACCGAGCCGATGCGATTCATGGATATACGCGGCTTTTTCAAGCAAACTTGACCCTGACACTGTGTGAGGGCGGAGAACTGAAGCATGTTATCCATCGGCGCGTTTGCGCAAATCGGCCAGGTGACCCACCGCATGCTGCGGCATTGGGATACCGCCGGCGTGCTCAAGCCCGCCCACGTGGACCCGTTCACCGGCTACCGTTCCTACGACCCCTCCCAGCTTCAGCGCTTGCACCAGATCGTTGCGCTGCGCGAACTGGGATTCGGGCTGGAGGAGGTGTCCTCGATCCTGGATCAGGGAGCCACCGCGGAAGAGATTGCTGGGCACCTGCGGCATCGTGCTGCGCAGGTCGAGGCCGAACACCGGCTCGCCACGCAGCGGTTGCAGGATGTGCAACGGCGCCTGCGCTTGATCTCGAAGGAGAAACTCATGTCACGCATTGAAATCATCCATAAGCCGCTGCCTGCGGTACGCCTGGCCGCCGGCCGCTTCACGGTGGCCGAGCAGCCCCGGATCGCCGGGTTGATCGGTGGAGTGTTCGACCGTGTCGCCCAGGCATTGCAGGGCCAGAGCCTGGCGACACCGATTGCGCAGTACACCGGCAGCGAGTCCGGGATTCAGGTCATTGCCGGGTACGCCAGCTCGGCTGACGCCGTCGACGGCGCCGAAATCATCGAGCTGCCCGCGGTTCCCGAGGCCATCTGCGGAATGCATCTGGGGGCCATGGACAGCATCCACGAAAGCTGGCAGGCGGTGCATGACGAGGTGCTGGTCCGCGGGCTGGTGCCCTCCGGGCCGTGCCGCGAAGTGTATCTGCGGGCCGCGTCGGAAGATCAGGCCGATTGGGTGACCGAGCTGCAGCAGCCGGTCAGCGCACCCTAGGCCACCAGCTGGTGCGGGGCTTCGAGCAGGTCCCCGACCACGCTTCGCGCCGCGCCGGCCAAGGCGCCGGCCTGCCCCAGCGGCGAGCACGCCAACTTGGCTTCGCTGGCGATGCCCGGCGCGTGGGCCTGCAATGCCTCATGGACCGCCGGCAGCAGCCACCGTTCCAGGGCGGCGAAATGCCCGCCGAACACCACGGTGGAGATATTGAACAGGCGCAGCGTGGAGGCCAGGGCGATGCCCACCGCGGTTCCGGCTTCGGCCACCGCGCGCAGCGCTTTTTCTTCTCCCCCCTCCAGGGCCCGGTAGAAATTGCCGATGCGCTGCTGGCGCGAGAGGCCGTGCGCGGAATCGGCCGATTCGGCGGCCGCCAGGATTGCTTCCTGGCCGGCCACGGTTTCCAGGCAGCCCTGTCCGCCGCAGCTGCAGGGATTGCCTCCCGGCTGGATCACCACGTGGCCCAGTTCGCCCGCGTGGCCCTGCGGGCCGGTGAAGAGTTGCGCGTCGATGACCACGCCGCCGCCGATGCCCACTTCGCCGGAAACGAATAGGAAGTCCCGCTGGCCCGGCTCCATCAGCTGCAGCTGCGCCAGCGCGGAGGCATTGGCCTCATTGAACAGGCGGACGCGGGTCTTCGGCTCGGCCAGCAGCTTCGCAGCATCCAGCACCTGGTCCGCCCAGCCCAGGTTCGGGGCCTGGAGCACCATGAATTTTTCCTCGTCCACCAGGCCCGGCACGGCGAGCGCCCCGCCGAGGATCTCAAGTCCCTGGGCCGTGGCTGCCTGCTGCATCTCGGCACTCAGCTCGCCGAGGGCAGCCATGACCTGCCCGGCGGTGGCCGTGCCGTTGGCGCGGGCAACGATCCGGTGATCCAGCAATTTCCCGGACAGGTCGACCAGCCCGGCGGAGATGTAGTCGACATTGATTTCCATGCCGATCACGCAGCGTGCCGGGTTCAGCACCAGCCCCACCGAGGGCCTGCCGCGTTCGCCGTCGCGGTGCACCCCGATTTCGATGACCAGGCCGGTTTCCAGCAGATCCGCAACCAGGCTGGATACCGAAGCCTTGGTGAGCTGGCTGAGTTGGGCGATATCGGCGCGGGACAGGCGCTGGCCGCTGGCTGCACCTGCAATCACCGCAAGCACCCTGGCCAGGTTCGCCTTGCGGACATCCCCCACGCTGCCCGGCGCCGTGGACGGCGCAGGCTGGGTGTTGGCTGTTGTCGTGCGCATGCCTGCTCCTGGGAAATTGGCGACCGGACTGATGTTCTTCGCTATTGACTCTAGCGCATGGCCACCCATATAGTTCAGGACATAAACTAAATGGTGGAAGCCACCCCACCCCGATCCGAGGATGCATCCCATGACTCTTCAGCCAACCCCCGCCGACCGCTTCACTTTTGGATTGTGGACCGTGGGATGGACCGGCGCCGATCCGTTCGGCGTCGCCACCCGCGAGAACCTGGACCCGGTGGAAGCTGTCCACAAGCTGGCCGAATTCGGCGCCTACGGCATCACCTTCCACGACAACGACCTGATTCCCTTCGACGCCACCGAGGCGGAACGCGAAAGGATCCTGGCCGGCTTCCGCGCGGCACTGGAGGAAACCGGCTTGAAGGTCCCGATGGTGACCACCAACCTGTTCAGCCACCCGGTCTTCAAGGACGGCGGCTTCACCTCCAACGACCGCTCGATCCGCCGTTTCGCGCTCGCCAAGGTGCTGCACAACATCGATTTGGCGGCCGAAATGGGCGCCGAAACCTTCGTCATGTGGGGCGGGCGCGAAGGCTCCGAATACGACGGCTCCAAGGACCTGGCAGCAGCGCTGGACCGCATGCGCGAAGGCGTGGACACCGCTGCCGGCTACATCAAGGACAAGGGCTACAACCTGCGCATCGCGCTGGAGCCGAAGCCGAATGAGCCGCGCGGCGACATCTTCCTGCCCACCGTCGGCCACGGCCTGGCCTTCATCGAGCAGCTGGAGCACGGCGACATTGTCGGATTGAACCCGGAGACCGGCCACGAGCAGATGGCCGGCCTGAACTTCACCCACGGCATCGCCCAGGCCCTGTGGGCAGGCAAGCTGTTCCATATCGACCTCAACGGCCAGCGGGGCATCAAGTACGACCAGGACCTGGTCTTCGGCCACGGCGACCTGGCCAGCGCCTTCTTCACCGTGGACCTGCTGGAAAACGGCTTCCCGAACGGCGGACCGAAGTACGACGGCCCGCGCCACTTCGACTACAAGCCATCGCGCACCGACGGCTATGACGGGGTGTGGGACTCGGCCAAGGCCAACATGTCCATGTACCTGATGCTCAAGGAACGCGCCGCCGCCTTCCGCGCGGATCCCGAGGTGCAGGAGGCCATGAAGTTCTCGGGCGTGTTCGAGCTGGGCGAAAGCACCCTGGGCACCGGCGAGAGTGCGCAGCAGTTGATGGCCGATGCGGCAAGTTTCGACGGATTCGACGCCAACGCCGCAGCGCAGCGCAACTTCGCGTTCATCCGCCTGAACCAGCTGGCCATCGAGCACCTGCTGGGCGCCCGCTAGACCGCTCACACCCGCCCACAGCAGAAAGCAGCCGAAGAACCATGACGCTCGTAGCCGGCATCGATTCCTCCACCCAGTCCTGCAAGGTGGTGATCCGCGACGCCGCCACCGGCAGGCTGGTCCGCTCCGGCCGGGCCGCGCACCCCGAGGGCACCGAAGTGGATCCGGAAGCCTGGTTCAGCGCATTGCAGGAAGCGATCGCCCAGGCAGGAGGCCTGGATGACGTGGACGCCGTCTCGGTGGGCGGGCAGCAGCATGGCATGGTGGTGCTCGACGCCGACGGCGCGGTGATCCGCCCGGCGCTGCTGTGGAACGACACGCGCAGCGCGCAGGCGGCCAGCCAGATCATCGCCGAGGCCGGCCAGGGCGATGCCGCCGCGGGCGCCAAGTACTGGGCGCAGCGCACCGGCACCGTCCCGGTCCCCTCGATCACGCTGGCCAAGCTGCGCTGGCTGAAGGATCATGAACCTGCGAACGCGGCCAAGGTCGCGGCCATCTGCCTGCCGCACGACTGGCTGTCCTGGCGCCTGGCCGGCTACGGCCCGGGCTCCGGGGCGGCCGGCCTTGCCGCACTGCGCACCGACCGCTCGGATGCCTCGGGCACCGGCTACTACCGCGCCGCCGACAACTCCTATGACCTCGAAGCGCTCGAGCAGCACCTGGGCCATGTCCCGCTGCTGCCGCAGGTGGCGGGCCCGCTGGAATCCATCGGCCGCACCGCCTCCGGAGCGCTCATCGGACCGGGCGCCGGCGACAACGCCGCGGCCGGCCTGGGCGTCGGCGCCCAGGTGGGCGACGTGGTCATTTCTTTGGGCACTTCCGGCACCGTTTTCGCGGTCGCCGATTCCCCCGCGGCCGATGCCTCCGGCCTGGTGGCAGGCTTCGCCGACGCCACCGGCAACTACCTGCCATTGGTATGCACCTTGAACGCCACCCGCATCTTCGATGCCACCGCCGGCCTGCTGCAGGTCAGCCTCGAGGAATTCAATGACCTGGCGCTGTCCGCCGCCCCGGGCTGCGATGGCCTGGTGCTGCTGCCCTACTTCGACGGCGAGCGCACCCCGAACCTGCCAGAGGCCACCGGCTCGCTGCATGGCATCACCCGGGCCAACTACACTCCCGCAAACCTGGCCCGCAGCGCGGTGGAAGCCGTGGTCTGCTCCCTGGCCGACGGCCTGCGCGCACTTGAAGCGCAGGGAGTGCAGGCCCAGCGCATCATCCTTGCCGGCGGTGGCGCGCAATCCCGCGCGGTCCAGCAGATCGCCTCCCAGATCCTCGGCCTGACCATCCTGTTGCCTGCCCTGGGCGAATACGTGGCCGATGGCGCGGCGCGCCAGGCGGCCGGCGTGCTGGCCGGGGAATTCCCCGACTGGGCCCAGGACACTGCCGAGCTCCCGGCGATGGAACCTGCCCCGCAAATTCTCGAACGCTACCGCGCACTGGCCTCCAGCCAGTGGCTCGATAACTAAGGATTAGCCGTGGAAGTGCGCAACAAGGAACTGAACTGGGCCGGGAACCTCGAATACCGGGCCACGCAGCTGCTGCATCCCGCATCCCTTGAACAGCTGCAGGAGTTTGTTCGCGCAGCCAAGGCCGTGAAGGTCCTGGGCTCCCGCCATTCCTTCAATGGCATCGCCGATACCGGCGAAACCATGATCACCCTGACCAAGATGCCGGAAGCCATCGAGATTGATGAGCTGGCCATGGCCGTGCGCGTCAGCGCCGGCACCACCTACGGCGCCCTGGCTGATGCACTGCAACAGGCTGGCTATGCCCTGCACAATCTCGCCTCCCTGCCGCATATCTCGGTTGCCGGCGCAGTATCCACCGGAACCCACGGCTCCGGCCAAACGCAAGGCAACCTCGCCACCGCGGTGCGCGCAGTGGAACTGGTGCTGGCCGACGGCTCGCAACTGAGCATGCAGCGCGGCGACGAGGATTTCAATGGCATCGTGGTCGGCCTGGGCGCGCTGGGCGTGCTGACCCACCTCACCTTGGATATCGTGCCTAGCTTCGAGGTGCAGCAGACCGTCTACCAGGATCTGTCCTGGGACAAGGTGCTCGACGGCTTCGACACCATCCAGGCTTCGGCCTACAGCGTCAGCCTGTTCACTGACTGGAGCGGCGAGCAGGTGGGCCAGACTTGGCTCAAGCGCCGCGTCGGCGATGCGCTGGTAGAGCATATTGACCAGGGCCGGTTCGGCGGGTTCCCGGCGACCGCTGCGCTGCACCCGCTGCCCGGCGCCGATGGCGGGATCTGCAGCATCCAGTTGGGCCAGGCGGGTTCATGGTCGGATCGCTTGGCGCATTTCCGCATGGACTTCACCCCCAGCGCCGGCGATGAATTGCAGACCGAATACCTGGTCCCGCGCGAGCACGCGGTAGAAGCGATCCAGGCTATCCGCAGCCTTTCCCCCGCCATCACTCCCCTGCTGCTGGTCTCGGAAGTGCGCACCATTGCCGCCGATGACCTGTGGCTCAGTGGAAACTACGGCCGTGACGGCATCGCCCTGCACTTCACCTGGAAGCCCCGGCAGGAGGCTGTCGAGGCGCTCCTACCGCGGATCGAGGAAGCGCTGGCTCCTTTTGCGGCACGCCCGCACTGGGGCAAGCTCTTCGCAGCCACCTCTACGCAGCTGGCCGGGCTGTATCCGAAGTTCAACGACTTCATTGCATTGGCGCAGCGCCTGGATCCGTCCGGCAAGTTCCGCAACGACTTCCTGGACCGCACGGTGTTTGGAGCCTAAGCGCGCACAGGCGTTGCGACTAGACTTGTCACCATGGCATTGACTCAGTTAACGGTCGTGGACACCGCGGTCGGCATCCTGCAACAGTTCGGGTTGGCTGATTTGTCGATGCGCCGATTGGCCAAGGAACTCGATGTCCAGGTCGGTGCGCTCTACTGGCATGTGAGGAACAAGCAGGAGCTGCTGGCGCAGGTTGCCGCCCAGCTGCTGAATACCCCTGCGCTGTCGGTGGATGCCGAGGACTACAATTCCCCATCCGAGGCGATCCTTCAGCTGGCGCGCAAGCTCTACCTCGCGTTGCTGCCGATTCAGGACAGCCCCGAGGTCATCGAGGTCGCCACCGCAATGCAGGCCACCGAGCTCCAGCCGGTGTTGCAGCTTCGCACCCTGCTGGAAGCAGCAGGGCTGCCTGCCGAAAACGCCCGCCATGGACAGCAGCTTTTGCTGAACCACGTGCTCGGCTCGGTGGCCTACCGCCAGAACCTAGTGCAGCTCGATGTCGACGCACCCCTGGCTGATGGCTTCGACTGGGGGCTGCAGCGGGCCGTTGCCGGCCTCATCGGCTAACGCCTCGCGCCGGGAATTCCCAGCTCTGCCAACTCCCGCGCGCTAGCGGTCAATTCTCGAACTTCCTTTTTGGCCAAGGCAGCTTCCGGGTTATCGCTCAGGACCGAGACGTCCTCAATCAAACTTGCCAGGTAGTTCTTCGCTTCCTGCACCGAGTCGACAAGCAGCTGGGCTTGACGAGCACCCGAGCGGCAGCGATCCATTCCTGCGCGAAGTCCCAGTACGGTTGGGCGTCCTGCGTGATCCGGTGGTGGTCGAGCTCTTCGACCAGCATGCCAGGGTCGTGGAGCACTGCCATGGCAACAGCTTCGGCTGCACGCCCTTTCTCGATCGCACCATGCATCAATTCCTTGTTCACGACTCGCTCCAGGAATCCCTGGTATTTGCCTGCGGCCGCAAGCAGGCGATTCCTTCCGCAATGGGTTTTGCGCCCTCTAGCTGTCCGGCATGAATCGGTGTCGATGAATATTCGAATCCGTGGCCTTCGGTACCGCGCCTTCGGGAGACCCCGATGCGCCGGAAGCAGGGCCAGCGGGATGAATCCTCATTCTGGAGGTTCTTCCTGGAATGAGCCATCGCCGTTCTGTTCTTCGAGCTGGTCGTATCGTTCCCGCGCTTGTTCGATATCGGGCATATGGCTCACTGTCCAGTCGAGGAGCGCATCGATCGGTGCGCGCATGGTCTTGCCAATCGGCGCAACACGGTACTCGACTGCTACCGGACGGGAGCGCAATACCCTGCGGTCGATGACGCCATTTCGCTCCAGTCGGCGCAGCGTATTGGTCAAGGACTTCTGGCTGACTCCCGGAACGGCTCGCCGCAGCTCGTTGAATCGCTTGGGCGATTCGCAAAGCTGGCTCAAGACATGCAAAGACCACTTGTCCAAGACCTGGTCGAGCAGTTCGCGGTGGGAAGCCGATATGCCCAGCGGCGATTCGGAGGTTTCTTCCATTGCACCTAGTTTCGTTGCAGTTGCTTTTGTAGACCAAGTATAAGTTTTATACCTGCAGAAAGCAGCGAACTACTGAAGGAGAATTCCATGCCAGTGAATTATTCAAGCCCCGCCGGAATGCTCCCCGGAACTCCCTACCACCACGTAGCGGTGGGATCCGGCAAGCGGCATATCCACATCGCAGGACAGGTAGCGCACATGCCCGACGGCTCCAGGATCCCCGACGATTTGGCTGGCCAGGTGGCGCAGGCGCTACGCAACGTTTCCGCAGGCTTGAACTCGGCAGGGGCGGAGTTCCAAGACGTCGTCAGGCTGACCGTATACGTAACCGACTGGGAAACCAGCAAAATATCGGAGTTCATGCAAGGAGTCGAATCCGTCGCGGAGGAAATCGGGTTGCAGCTTCCAATGCCGCCTGCATCGTTGATCGCCGTGGCCCAACTGTACGAGCCAGCAGTTCTCGTGGAGATCGAAGCTACAGCGATACTCTGACCCGCAGCGAAAACGCCGAATGGACCGCGGCCAGCGCCTTACCCGGCTGGCCTCCACTGGGTGGACCGGCCGCCGGCGGCTATCGGCCGGCGCGAGGCTTCCGGTCCGAAAGGCTACCGAGCTAGCTCAGCTTGCCGCCGGAGGCTTCCAGATAGCAGGCAGCGCACAGCGACTCGTACCAGACCTCTTCGCCGTCGATCGCGACTTGGTCCCCATCAAAGACAATCGTCTCCCCCGAGCGGCGGGTATTGAACATGGCCTTGCGCCCGCAACGGCAAATGGTCTTCAGCTCTTCAAGGGAGTGCGCCAGTTCCATCAAGCGCGCCGAGCCAGGGAAGGCACGGGTACGGAAATCAGTGCGGATGCCGTAGGCAAGCACCGGGACATCATCGAGCACGGCAATGCGCAGCAGGTCATCGACCTGGGCTCGGGAGAGGAACTGCGCTTCATCCACCAGCAGGCAGGCCACCGGCGGCGCATCCACATGCGGCAGCAAGGCATCAGGGTCATCGCCCAGGGAATGGGCCGCGAACTTCTCGCGCAGGTTCTCTTCGGGGCCCACGCTGAAGTCGACCTCGCGTTCGATGCCGAGCCGGGAAACGATGGAGCTCTCGCCCTTGGTGTCGATCCCGGGCTTGGCCAGCAGGATGCGCTGGCCGCGTTCCTCGTAGTTGAAGGCAGCCTGCAGCAAACTCGTGGATTTGCCCGAGTTCATCGCTCCGTAGCGGAAATACAGCTTGGCCACCATTGCTCCTCGATAGTTGCGGCACCTGCCAACTGGCACGCCCTTTAAGATCTTAGTGCCCGTGCGGCCGTTCACCCCTGGAACAGCACGCGGCAGCCAGCTCCGCTACTTCGCCGCCGGCTGCTTCTTGCCGGCGAAGACCAGCTTGTAGAGCACCGACATCACGATCACGAACGGCACCCCGAAGATCAGCGTGTACTTGAATTCCGGCACGAAGAACGAGGTCACCAGCAGGCTGGCCAGCAGCACCGCGCCGAGCATCGAGGCGGCCGGGTAGCCCGGCAGCTTGAATTCCAGGGCGGTCTTCTCCAGGCGCACCTGGCGGCGGAAGGACACATGGGTCAGCAGGATCATGAACCATGTGGCCAATGCGCCGAAGGTGGCCAGCGACATCATGATGCCGAAGCCTCCCTCCGGCACCATCGCATACACCCCGGCCGCCACAGCGATACCGCCTGCTGACATCCACACCGCATGCACCGGTGCGCCCGCGCGGTTGGTCCGGTGCGCCAGGCGCGGCGCGTGGCCGGATTCGGCCAGCGAGTGCAGCATCCGCGTTGCCGCGTACAGCTGGGCGTTCATCGCCGAGAGCGCTGCGATGATGAGCACGAAGTTCAGCACCGAGTCGGCGAAAGGGATGCCGATCTGCGACATCACAGTGACAAATGGCGAACCCCCGGCCAGCAGTTCGCTGGTCGGGGCCACCGCGAGGATCAGGGACATGGTGAACACGTAGAAGAGCAGCAGGCGCAGGAAGGAGACCTTGAAGGCCTTGCGCACCGCGAGCTTGGGGTTCTTCGCCTCGGCGGCGGCAATGGAGATCGCCTCGACGCCCATGTAGGAGAAGATCGCGACGATGACAGCGCTCCACATGCCGAACGGGCCGTTGGCGAAGAAGCCGCCCTCGGCCGAGTAGTTGTGGAACCCGAATTGGTCGCTGGGGTCGTGGAAGACCAGCCAGAGGGCGATGATGATGAACGCGATCACCGCGAAGACCTTGATCGCGGAGAACCAGTATTCGGTGGTTCCGAAGATCTTCACGCTGGAGAAGTTCACGCCCAAAAGCGCGGCCGAGAAGACCAGGACCCACACCAGCCCGGGGATTTCGGGGAACCAGTATTGCATGTACTCGCCCACCGCGCTGATTTCGGTGCCCACGGCGAAAATCAGCGCCGACCAGTACAGGTACTTGGTCAGGTATCCGGAAAACCGTCCCAGATAGCGTTCGGCGTAGACGCCGAAGGAACCTGCCACCGGCTGCTTGACGGTCATTTCAGCCAAGGCGCCCATGACCAGCAAGGCGACGACGCCGCCAATGAGGTAGCTGATGATCACCGAAGGGCCGGCCATGGCGATGGCGAGCTTGCTGCCGGCGAACAGGCCGGTGCCGATGGCGCTGCCCAGCGCGATCATGGACATCTGCCCCGGAGTCAGCGACTTCTTCAAACCCGAACCGACTTCAGTGGCGCGTACCGGCTGCTTGCCCAACGATGCTCCCTCTAGACCTATGCGAACAGCACGGCATCGAAAATGCCGTGCTGTTCTCAAGGTTACTTCCGCGCCGATTCGCCGGTTTCGGGGCCACAAGGCACGCAACCGGCGGAATTTGCGTCATGTCACGGCATTACGCACCGCGTACTCTTCGCGCTGCCACTCATTGGTGTGCAGAATTTCACGCAGTTTCTCCACGGCATCCCAGATATCGGTGCGCGCCAGGTACAGCGGGGTGATGCCAAAGCGCAGCACTTCCGGTTCGCGGTAGTCTCCGATGACGCCCTGGTCAATGAGGGCGGCGATGATTTCGTATCCATGCTCATGGCGGAAGCTGACGTGGCTGCCGCGGGCCGCATGCTCGCGCGGGGTCACCAGTTCCAGTCCGTAGCCGGCGCAACGGGTTTCCACCAGCTCGATGAACAGGTCAACCAGCTCCAGGGAGTTGGCGCGCACCTTGCCCATGTCAGCTTCCAGGGCAATATCCAGGCCGACTTCGATCATTGCCAGCGAGGTGACCGGCTGGGTGCCGCACATGAAGCGGCGGATGTCGTTGGCCGGGGTGTAGCTATCGGCCATCTCGAAGGGCGACTTGTGCGACCACCAGCCGGAAAGAGGCTGCCAGAAGCGTTCATGGTGGCGGGCATTGACCCAGATGAACGCCGGGGAGCCCGGGCCGCCGTTGAGGTACTTGTAGGTGCAGCCCACGGCGTAGTCGGCATCTGCCGCATTCAGGTCGATCGGCACCGCCCCCGCGGCATGGGCCAGGTCCCAGACCACCAGGGCACCGGAGGCGTGGATGGCCGCGGTCACCGCGTCCATGTCCCACATGGACCCGGTGCGGTAGTTCACGTGCGACAGGGCCACAACAGCCACGGTCTCGTCCAATGCGGCACGCAGCGACTCCGCAGAATCGATGAGCTTCACCTCGTAGGCGACGCCGGTTTCCTGCGAGAGCGAGTTGACCAGATCGGCCAGGCCCTGCGCGATATAGATGTCGGTTGGGAAGTTGTCGCGTTCGGTGAGAATCACCCGGCGCTGCGGGGCGTCGGCCTTCTGCGTGCGCAGTGCCGAGGCCAGGGCCTTGAACAGGTTCAGCGTGGTGGTGTCGGTGATCGCGGTTTCGCCGGGGTTCGCGCCCAGCAGGCGCCCCAGCTTGTCGCCGAGCTTCAGCGGCATCTCGAACCAGCCGGCGGTGTTCCAGGAACGGATCAGGCCCTGGCCCCATTCTTCGGTGACTACCTGGGCGGCCCGTTCGGCTGCTCCCTTGGGCAGCGCACCCAGGGAATTGCCGTCGAGGTAGATGACGCCTTCCGGAAGGTCGAAGCGGTCGCCGAAGGCCACCAGCGGGTCTGCCGCGTCCAACTGTGCAAGCGACTGGCGGGTCAGTGGGGTGGTCATTGGATCTCCTGTTCGGCCACGATCAAGGATGGAAAACTTCCAGTTCTCCATGATGAATCCATCGTAGAATCAGATTCGATACTGTGCGAGTAGAACTGAAGTTTTTAGAAGAATCGAGTTGATCAGCCGTGCCAGGTTCATTATGGACGGTCCAAGGCGACGCCCTGCCGAATCCTGTTCGTGTCGACGAAACGGACTTGTCCATCCTTGCTGAGCTGAGCCAGGATGCGCGGATCGCCAACAATGTCCTGGCCGCAAAGGTCGGACTGGCACCCTCCACCTGCCTGGGCCGGGTCAAGGCCCTGACCAAGGCGGGAGTGATCACCGGCTACCACGCCGCGATCAATGAGCGGCTGCTCGGCGTTGCCGTCAACGCCATGATCTCCGTCGTGGTCTCCTCCACTGCCCGGGACCGCCTGCTGTCGTCGGCGCATCAGCTCAAGGAGCTCGCCGAGGTCAAGGAAGTCTTCGTACTCGGCGGGTCGCCGGATTTGCTGGTGCGGGTGTCGACCCGGAGCATCGAAGATTTGCGGACATTCGTGGCCACGCACTTGGGGTCCAACCGCGCGTTCGCTTCCACCCAGACGGTCATCATCTTCGAGCATTTGGCCTAGCACCGGGAAGCCTTCGTCATCTAACGGCATCTCTCATCTGGATCTCATTTATTTCAGCCACAATGAAAAACATGGGAAAGGAAGCTTTGCGCAGTGTCTTTGCGACGATCGCTGTCGTGGCAGTCGTATGCCTGGGCGCGTTCGGAATCACCCAAGCCCTGGAAGGCCCGGCGGACCAAGACCTCGGTGAAGGGTTCATCTTCGAAGAAGCCACCCCTGCTCCGACCAGCAGCACCCCCAACGGCCCATCCTCCTCGCCTTCCGCCTCAGCGGCCGAATCCCCGAAGCCGTCGTCCAGCCCGAGCAGCTCGAAAAAGCCGGAGCCTTCGGAGAAACCCAAGCCGAGCGCTACTCCCAAGCCGAAACCGAAACCTGCTCCGCCACCCCCGCCGAAGAAGACCGTCGTCCCATTGCCTCCATCCGGCAACCAGTACGACGACGATGACGACGATGACGACGACTACGAAGAAGCCGACGACGACGGTGACGATGACTAGCCCACCCGAACGCCGGTGGTCCATCCGGGCCCGGGTGCTGACGGGCATGATGCTGCTCGTGGGCCTGGCCCTGCTGGCGGCGGGCACCGCAAGCTTTGCCGTGCAGCGCCACGAACTGAATGAACGCCTCGACGAGTCGTTGACCCGCACCGTCAAGGAATTCAAGGTCCTCACCGAAACCGGTGTCGACCCGCGGACCATGGAGCGCTTCAAGCACGCCGAGGACCTGCTGTACATCGCCATGCAGCGCACCCTGCCGTCGCCGAAGCAGGGCATGCTCGCACTGGTTGGCAACGAGGTGCGCTGGACCGCACCGGATATCGTCAACACCCGGCTGGAAGATGATCCGGAATTCCTCGAATGGGCCAGAACCGTCCAGGACGCCAACCACATCCGCCTGGGAACCGTCGACACGGACATCACTACCTATCGCGCAGTGGTCGTTCCGGTCAGCCTTCCTGCCGACCATGAGCACGGCGCCTTCGTGCTGGCCTACGACTATTCGGCCGAGGCCATCGCCAACGACCGCAACTTCATGATCTACGCCGCCGTCGGCGGCTCGGTCATGCTCGTCGCCGCGCTGGCCGCCTGGCTGGTGGTGGGGCGGATGCTCGACCCGATTCGCCGCCTGCAAACCACCGCGCAGCAGATTTCCGAAACCGATGTCTCCCAGCGCATCGAGGTTTCCGGAAATGACGAGTTCGCCGAACTGACCGTCACTGTCAACGAGATGCTGGACCGCCTAGAAGGCGCACTGAGCTCGCAGCGCCAGCTGCTCGATGATGTCGGGCACGAATTGCGCACGCCGGTGACGATCATCAACGGGCATCTGGAGCTGATGGACCCCAGCGATCCAGACGATGTCGCGCAGAGCCGCGATATTGCCATGGACGAGCTCGGGCGCATGTCCTTGCTGATCAACGACCTGGTGACCTTGGCGAAATCCAACCGCATGGACTTCCTCCAGGTTGAGCCGACAGAAGTCGGCAAGCTGCTGGATGACGTCCTCGACAAGGCCCGCGGCCTGGGACCGCGCCAGTGGCGTGTCGACTACCGCACCGAAGCCACCGTGTCGCTCGACCCGGTCCGGACTACCCAGGCCATGCTGCAGCTGTGCGCCAATGCGGTGAAGTTCTCGGCCGAGGGCAGCCGCATCGGCTTGGGCAACGAAATTGTCCGCGATGGCCAGGGCAACACCACCTTGCGCTGGTGGGTTTCCGATGCGGGCATCGGCATCCAGGCCGAGGATCTTGAACGCATTTTCGAGCGCTTTGGACGTGGCCAGAACTCGGTGCGTTCCTCCGGTTCCGGCCTGGGGCTGAACATCGTGCAGGCCATCGCCGAAACCCACGGCGGACGCGTGTGGGTGAATTCGGAGCCCAGCAAGGGATCCACGTTCTACATTGACATGCCGTTGTCGACTGGAAGCAGGGAAGCATGAGCCAGATACTGATTATTGAAGATGAGCCGCGCATCAGTTCGTTCGTTGCCAAGGGGCTGCGTGCCGCGGGACTGACCTCATCCATCGCGGAAACCGGGCATGACGGCTTCAGCCAGGCCATTGAAGGGGACCATGAGCTGATCATCCTCGATCTGGGCCTGCCCGATGAGGACGGGTTCTCGGTGCTGCGCCGCCTGCGCGCCGCGCAGATCGATACGCCGGTAATCATCCTGACCGCGCGCGGCAGCGTGGAAGACACGGTCGCCGGCCTGCAGAACGGCGCCGATGACTACATGGCCAAGCCGTTCCACTTCGACGAGCTGCTGGCCCGGGTGCGCTTGCGCCTGCGCTCGGAGGAAAATGCCCCCGAGGTGTCCTCGCTGGCCCACGAGAACCTGCATATGGATTTGCTGCGCCGCCGCGTGACGGTCGATGAACGCGAGGTCGACCTGTCGGCACGCGAATTCGCCTTGGCCGAAGCGTTCTTGCGCAACCCCGGCCAGGTGCTCAGCCGGGAGCAGCTGCTGTCCCGGGTCTGGGGGTACGACTTCGACCCCGGATCCAACGTGGTGGACGTGTATGTCCGCTACCTGCGCAACAAGCTCGGCACTGAACGCTTTGAGACGGTCCGCGGATTCGGCTACCGTCTCGCCTCGGAGCGGTAGCCGAATCCGCTGATGGGCCTAGCGCAGCGTTGGGTCCGGGACGAAGCTCTGCTGCAGCAGCCGGCTCCAGCGGTTGGCCGGCAGCTGCGGGTTCAGCAGCGCAATGCCGATGCAGTACTTGGACATCGACACCTCGCGGATGCCCAGCTCTGCCAGGGCCTGGTCCGATACGCCGCGGCCGTCGGCTGACTTGGTTTCCACGACAATCAGGTCCGGCCCGTCGACTTTCGCCTCGCCATGGGCGTATTCCAGCTCGACGTCGCAGGTCAGCCGTTCACCATCGATCGGGTTCACGAACGTCGCACGGCGGTAGGCGCTGTCCAGGACCGGCTGCAATTGGGGTGCTTCCTGCCCGTACTCGCTGCGCAGCACCGATTCGAGGAATTCCAGGTTTTCCCTGGTCAGTTCGCCCGCGGTGTCCAGGTCCTGCTCTACACGGTGCTTCACCGTGGCGCCGCGCAGCCCCTTGGTCTTGATCTCGAACATCGACAGCCCGGTGTCCGCATAGGTGCGCGAGCGCACCTTGTAGCGCCGGCGCCGGCCCTGGCGGTGGGCGCGGTACTGGTCGTAGTCCTCGGTGTCGAAATACACCGATTCGTAGCGGAAGGTGCGCCGGCCGTCGATCTGCATGATCTTGAACTGGTCGCCCAAGCGCTCGGATAGCGCAGTGAATTCCTCCGGGGTCAGCAGGAATTTCTTGTCGACGCGGGTCTGCAACGCAGCTTCGGAAATCACATCTTCGAGACTGATCGGCTCCCGGCCGATGACTGCTACCTCCAGAGCCGCCCTGGCTTGGGAAGAAGCGAGGTCCGCACGCTTGTCGGCAAGGGCAGTCATCAGGACCACGACTCCTGCTTCGCTCCGTTCTGCGAGGCCGGGGCGGTCTGGCTGTTGGCCAGTTCATAGGTGCCGGAGAAGCTCTCGGAGGCGCTGGCCTTGGATGCAGGCTTGCTGCCGGCGGCGTTGGTGCGGAAGCGCACATCGACGATGGTCAGGTCGCGCACCATGTCCAGCTCGACAACCACGGTTCGCAGCACCTTGGCATCCAGCAGTTCTTCCAACGCGGCCTGCAGGTCGGCCTTCTTCGGGTAGGCGCGTTCCAAGGTCACGGTCTGGCGTTCGGTGCGCGGGGCGAAGCTCGGGTGGTCGGCAAGGAACATCACCAGAACCAGGGCTGCGGTCGCCGCTGGAGCCAACCATGCAGGCTCCGGGTGCAAACCGTTGACCAAGCCGATGGCCAATGAAATGAAGTAGTAGGCCACTTCTTCCTGGGTCAGGGTGTCCGACCGCAAGCGGATGATCGACAGGATGCCGAAGAGGCCAAGGCCCAGACCCATGCCCGCGCCGCTGCCCGAGAGCAGCAAGGTGACGGCGAAGATGCCCATGCTCAAAGCAATGTAGGCCAGCACGAGGTCGCGGCGGAAGTGGCGGCGGAAGTACACGAAGTACACGAGAACCGTAATGCCGATGACGTTGGACGCCAGTCCCATCCAGAATGACAACATTGTTTTCCCTTTCATTGTCGAGAGGTGATGATCTCTTCAAAATGAACTCTAGGTGAAGCAAATGAGTCCAGAAGTAGAACAAGATGAGAACCTCCTCATGTTTCATAATGTGTCATGACCTGCATGTTTGCTGTTTCCCGAAGGGGCAGGCGAAGGCCGTGGGGCATTTTCCCTTCATATTGGGGCAGGCCGTCGCGGCATGGGAAACCTGCGTTAAACGCCGCTCGGCGGCTCTTCTCTTTGCGAGAAGAGCCGCCGAGCGGCGTTGTGGAACTGGCTACTTGCCGGCTTCGATTTCAGCCTTGGCGGTAGCATCCGAGTCGTTCAGGAACTTGCCGATGCGCTCGACTTCCTCGGTCTCGCCGATGGCAGCGGCTGCGCGGCCCAGCGCGTACAGCGAGCGCAGGAAGCCGCGGTTCGGCTCGTGGCGCCAAGGCACCGGGCCCTGTCCGCGCCAGCCGGCCTTGCGCAGCGAGTCCAGGCCGCGGTGGTAGCCCACGCGTGCGAACGCATAGGACTCCACGATGCGGCCCTCATTGTGCGCTTCGTTGGCAAGCAGAGCCCAAGCCAGCGACGAGGCAGGGAATTTTGCCGCCAAGTCCGCGGCTTCATCTCCGGCTTCGTAGCGTGCCAGCACTTCGGTCTCTTCCGGAAGCAGGGTTTCCGGGATTCCCAGCAGGTTTTCTCCGACCATGTCTACTTCAGCGACTTTCCAGCCGAGCCGAGCTGCTGGGCAGCTTCAACGATGCGGGCAGCCATGGATTCCTCGGCCTTGGCACCCCAGACGCGTGGATCGTAGGTCTTCTTGTTGCCGACCTCGCCGTCGACCTTCAGCACGCCGTCGTAGTTGGAGAACATGTGGCCAGCTACCGGGCGGGTGAACGCGTACTGGGTATCGGTATCGATATTCATCTTGATCACGCCGTAGGAGACCGCGTCAGCAATTTCCTGCTCCGAGGAGCCCGAGCCGCCGTGGAACACCAGGTCGAATGGGTTCGCCTTGCCGATCTTGGCGCCTACCTGCGCCTGGATGTCCTTCAGGATCTCCGGACGCAGCTTCACGTTGCCCGGCTTGTACACGCCGTGCACGTTGCCGAAGGTCAGCGCGGTGATGTAGCGGCCCTTCTCGCCGGAGCCCAGGGCCTCAATGGTGGCCAGCGCGTCCTCGACGGTGGTGTACAGCTTGTCGTTGATGGCGTTCTCCACGCCGTCTTCCTCGCCGCCCACGGTGCCGATCTCGACCTCGAGGATCTGCTTGGCAGCATGGGTGCGCGGCAGCAGTTCTGCGGCAATGCGCAGGTTCTCTTCAAGGGTTTCAGCCGAACCGTCCCACATGTGGGAGTTGAAGAATGGATCGCGACCTGCGGCAACTTCGGCTTCCGAAGCGGCCAGCAGCGGCAGCACGAAATCATCGAGCTTGTCAGCTGGGCAGTGGTCGGTATGCAGCGCGATGTTCACGCCGTAGTTCTTGGCAACCTGGCGGGCGAAGGCCGCGAAGCCCAGCGAGCCGGCAACCATGTCCTTGATGGACGCACCCGACCAGTAGGCGGCACCGCCGGTGGAGACCTGGATGATGCCGTCGGATTCAGCCTCTGCGAAACCGCGAATTGCGGCGTTCAAAGTCTGCGAGCTGGTCACGTTCACTGCTGGGAAGGCGTAGCCGCCTGCCTTGGCAGCATCGATCATTGCATTGTACTTATCGGGGGTTGCGATAGGCATGCTTCACTCCTGGTGATTAGCGAGGTTACGCGTCTCCATTGACGGCGGTTCGCCATCCATCCTATCGGCTATGTCACTAGCTGAGTCCTAAATCTCAGATCATGACACGGGGATTTCCGAGGTTTACGGCAAAGCAAACGGCCAACCCAGAGGAGAACTTGTCTCATGACGGTTGGCCGTTGGCTTATTGCGTTCTTTATTCGTTTGTTGCGCTCTGGGAACTGCTTCCCGACGGAGCCACCTGCGTAGTGCTCGTTGTGCTTGGAGCTGGCGCCGAGCTCGTGGACGCATTCGGAGTTTCGCTTCCGGTTGACGTCGACTTCGAGGAATCTGTCTTCGGCGGAGCAGCCGACTTCGTTGGAGAATTCGTAACTGCTTCGTCTTCAGGCTTCGTTGAGGTTTCCTCTTCCTTGGTTCCCTCAGTGGGTGCAGGGGAGGTTGGAGCAGGGGCCGTGGATTCGCTTTCGTCCGGGGTTTCTGAACCGTCAGGGCTCGTCGAGCCGCTTGGACTCTCCGACTCGCTTGGACTCGTCGACCCGTCTGGGCTCTGCGAGCCATCGGGCGACTGCGAACCGCTTGGGGATTCGCTCTCGCTTGGCGACGGGCGCTTCGTTTCCGATGGGGTCGGCTTCGGCTTCGGCTTCGGAATGACTGGAGTATCGTCCTCGGGAACGATCACATCTGGATCCGGGCCACTTGGAGCGCGATCTGGCGTCTGGGAGCCGTTGCCCTTCGGAGCGGTGCCGGCGTTGACCGTCAGGCGCTGCGAATTAATCATTGCCTGACGCTGTCCAGGAATGGTTGGCAGGTAGTTGCGCGGATCGTGCCAACGGCCATCGATGATGACCTCGAAGTGCACATGGCAACCGGTCGAATTGCCGGTAGTGCCAGCCAAGGCAATCAGCTCCCCCTGTTCGACCCGCTGCCCCACCTTGGCAATCAACTTTGAATTGTGGCTGTAGCCAGTCTGGACATTGCTGCCGTGATCAATGGTCACACGCATGCCTGAGTGGCCTGCCCATGAGGATACGGTGACCGTTCCAGCCTCGGAAGCGTAAACGGGCGAGCCGCAGGCAATCGGGTAGTCCTGGCCGATGTGGATCTGGTTGCCCGGACCGGTTGGGTTGGCACGCCAGCCGTAGGGGCTGGAAATCTTGCGCGTCTTGACCGGGTGCATCAGCTGCAGGTCACCGGGCAGCTTGCCCAGTTCACCGACCATGCCGGCGAGCAATGCGGAGGATTCGTTGTCATCGCCGGATGCTTCGGATTCAGCATCAGCGCCATCGATCATGCCCACTGGACGTCCGTCAATTGCCAGTTCCTTGCCGGAACCGCCGAAGGCGTTCAGTGGAGCGTCGGCGCTGACATAGACGGGCCCGTTGAACATCGACGGATCAGCGACAGCATCGATGCCTACGGGGATATTTCCCTGCCTGGTATCTCCGACCTGCGCCATGATTGGGATCGCCAAGGCTCCTGTCAGCCCGAGCGCAGCGACGATAGAAGTCGACCATATAACCAATGGTTTCCTGCGTCGCGGCAAACCCGGCAACAACAAGTCGTGGTTCACTTGATGACGTCGTTTCACGACCGCCCTCTCCCAGATCACATTTTCATAACCAAAATCCAGCGTAGGCCGAAAATGGTAACTAATCCAGATGCTCGACTAAACTCGCCAGTATTAAATTTCCAGTTACCCTACTTTTTGCCCGAACACGTGCCTGCGCACCCATGCGTGCATGGCAATCCCGGCGGCGGAAGCCGCATTGATTGAACGAGTCGACCCGAACTGCTCGATGGACAAGGTGTCCTTGGCTGCGGCATGGACTTCCGGGCTGAGTCCGGGACCTTCTTGCCCGAAGACTAGCACGCAGTTCTTCGGAAGATCGTAGGTTTCCAATGGAACGGAATCCGGGAAGATATCGATGCCCAGAATGGTCAGCCCTTCGCCTTCGGCCCAGGCAACGAACTCTTCCACCGTTGCATGGTGGCGTACATGCTGGTACCGATCCGTGACCATGGCGCCTCGCCGATTCCAGCGGCGGCGGCCGATGATATGGACTTCCTTGGCCAAGAAGGCATTAGCGCTGCGCACCACAGTGCCGATGTTCATATCGTGCTGCCAGTTTTCAATCGCGATATGGAAATCGTGGCGGCGTTCGTCAAGATCAGCAATGATGGCGTCCATCTTCCAGTAGCGGTATTTGTCCGCGACGTTGCGCCGGTCGCCCTCGGCAAGCAGCTGAGGATCGTATCTTCCGTCGGTAGGCAGCTCCCCTTCCCAGGGGCCCACACCGATGACATGCTGCGCACCGGGATCATTCACTGGTTCATGCGTTTCTTCGTTCACAGCATTAAGCGTAGTTCGTTATGTTCGTGCCCTTGTTCACGGTGCATTTGCACGAGGCTGTGTAATCTCTTAATAGAAGGGGATACTTTCAGTGCCGATAGCTCCCACCACATACTTTCCCAGGGAGGATCCACGCCTCGTGACAACTTCAATCCGCGGTACACGTACCGTCCACGACATCAAATGCTGGCTCACCGACATGGACGGCGTATTGGTGCACGAGAACCAGGCCATCAAGGGCGCCGCCGAGCTGCTGGGCTACTGGCGCGAAAACAACCTGCGCTTCCTGGTGCTGACCAACAACTCCATCTTCACCCCGCGCGATTTGCGCGCCCGCTTGCTGGCCTCTGGCCTGGACGTCCCGGAGGAGAACATCTGGACGTCCGCGATGGCCACCGCCGAGTTCCTGGCTCGCCAGCGCCCCGGAGGCCGCACCTTCGTCATCGGCGAAGCCGGCCTGACCACCGCACTGCACGACGCAGGTTTCATCATGACCGATCAGAACCCTGACTACGTGGTTCTGGGCGAAACCCGCACCTACTCTTTTGAAGCCATCACCAAGGCCATCCGGCTGATCGAAGGCGGGGCGAAGTTCATCGCCACGAATCCGGACGCCACCGGCCCCTCCACCGAGGGCATCATGCCGGCCACCGGCGCCATCGCGGCCCTGATCTCGCGTGCGACCAACCGCGACCCGTACGTAGTGGGCAAGCCGAACCCGATGATGTTCCGCTCCGCCTTGAACCGGATCGATGCGCACTCGGAAACCACCGCGATGATCGGCGACCGCATGGACACCGATATTGTTGCGGGCATGGAAGCCGGACTGCTTACGGCATTGGTGTACACCGGCATCACCGCCCGGGAAGACATGGACACCTTCCCGTTCCGCCCGGACCTCCAGTTCCCTTCCGTGGCGAACCTGCATGCCGAACTCGCCAAGGGCGCCGCAGCATCGGAAGCGTCCGCTTCCAAGAAGTAGCATTCGCTGATCCATGAGAGGCCGGGCTTTTGCCCGGCCTTTCTGCGTTGGCGCACGGTTCCGGACGTATGCTGAAACCGTGAGCGAGCAAGTACCGAACGAGGTCCCGGGTGCGCGGAAGCGCGGGCGGCCCAAGGGCAGCACCACGGGGACAACCAAAGCGGCGATCCTCAAGGCCGCGTCCAAGGAATTTTCCCATGCCGGATACGAGGCAGCCAGCCTCCGTTCGGTAGCGCGCCGGGCCGGGTGGATCCTGCGCTGGTGCACCACTACTTCAAGGACAAGGACGACCTGTTCGTCCAGACCATGCATATCCCCGTCAATCCAGGGGAAATCATCGCCCAGGCCGCCACGGCGCCGCTGGAGCAGATGGGCGAGGCGCTGGTTCGCGCCTTGCTCACCACCTGGCGCAAGCCCGCCTTCCGCACTGCGGCAACGGCCATGATCCGGGGACTGATTTCCAGCAGCAGCGCGACGAAGATCCTCCGCCCCTTTCTGCAGAAGGAGATCTTCTCGCGCTTGGGTTCGCGTTTGCCCGAAGAAAGCGCCGAACCCCGGGTTGCCCTGGTCGCCAGCCAGATCATTGGGCTCATTGTCGCCCGCTACATCATTGACTTGGAGCCTTTGGCCTCCATGGATGACGAGCAGGTGATCGAGCTGGTAGCTCCCGCCATCCAGCGCTACCTCACCGGGGAATTGCCTGCACTGGATCATTGACATGCTGCTGGCGGAGGTCTCCAATTCATTATGTGATGAATAAAAAGGCTTGTGTCGATGTGCAGCGGCTCGACGTCAGACGCGGAAGGGCATTGGTCCTGGACCAGGTGGGCTTCCAACTGGCGCCGGGACGGATCATCGGCTAGCTCGGACCCAGCGGCAGCGGCAAGAGCACCCTGCTGCGCAGCATCGTGGGCAACCAGATCATCAGCGGCGGAACTGTCACCGTTCTCGGAAAGCCCGCCGGGCACAAATCGCTGCGCCATCGGGTCGGCTACATGACCCAGGCCGCCAGCGTCTATGACGATTTGAGCGTCAAGCAGAACATCGCCTACTTCGCCAAGATCCTCGGGCAGCCGGCAGCCGAAGTGGAGCGGGTCATGGAAACCACGGACCTCGCGGATCACTCCGACCGGCTAGCCATGGATCTGTCCGGCGGGCAGCGCAATCGGGTGTCCTTGGCCATCGCATTGCTTGGCTCGCCGGACATTGTCATCCTGGATGAGCCCACGGTGGGCTTGGACCCGGTCCTGCGGGCGGATTTGTGGGCGATGTTCTCGCGACTGGCGGCCACCGGCCTTTGCCTTGTCGTCTCCAGCCATGTCATGGACGAAGCCATGCGGTGCGATGAAGTACTGCTGCTGCGCGAGGGGAAACTGCTCGGCCAGATGACCCCGGAAGCGTTGATGGAATCCACCGGTGCGCAGAATCCCGAAGATGCTTTCGTTGCGCTGATCGAAGCAGGCGGCGCCGCGCAGCTGCCAAGCCGCAATGCATCTGCTCCGAAGCATCGGGCCTCGGCAGAAGGGACGCAGCCATGAAACGCACACTCGCCACCACCGCTCGGGTCTTGGCCCAGGTGCGCCACGATCCGCGGACCATCGCCTTGATGCTCATCGTGCCCAGCCTGCTGATCGGCCTGATCGCCTGGATCTTCACCGACACCCCGGCCTTCAGCCGCATCGGCCCGGCAATGATCGCCTTGTTCCCGTTCGTGGTGATGTTCCTGGTCACCAGCATCTCGACCCTGCGCGAGCGGCGCAGCGGAACCCTCGAGCGCCTGCTGAGCATGCCGCTGGCCAAGGGCGAGTTCATCTTCGGCTATGCGCTGGCCTTCACCCTGGTTGCGATCCTCCAGACGATGATCGCGGTCGTTTTCGCCATTTGGGTTTGCGGCTTGGAAATCGAGGGCAGCTTCTGGCTGCTGTTTGCCGTGGCAGCCCTCGACGCGTTGCTGGGCATCAGCCTCGGGTTGATGGCCAGAGCCTTCGCACGCACCGAATTCCAAGTAGTCCAGTTCATGCCTGCACTGGTCATCCCGCAGTTCCTGCTGGCCGGAATCATCCTGCCCCGCGACCAGCTGCCCGGAGTGTTGGATGCCATTGGAGACTGGCTTCCGCTGTCCCACGCCATCGACGCCCTCTCAGATGTCGCGGCGGGAACAGTGGATTCCGCGACGGCCAGCAGCATGCTGGTCATCGTCGCCTGGATCGTTGCAGCACTGCTGGTCGGATCCCTGACGCTGCGGCGACGTACCGCCTAGCGGCTACGCGATAGCCACCGGGGTGTCCATCACGCGGCCCTCGGCCACTTCACGCACCGTCCCGGTGATCTCGAAATCGGCTTGCACTGCGAGATCTTCGCTGCTCGAGCCCACCATCGCCGTGAACGTTCCCGGTTCCACGATGCGCTTTCCGGACAGGCCGGTGAACGAGGTGCGGTCGGCGTGAAGCGTGAAGGTGACCCGCTTCGACTCCCCTGCTTCGAGCTGCACCTTGGCGAAACCGGCAAGCCAGCGGCGCGGACGCACCACCTGCGACACCGCATCAGCCAGATACAGCTGCACTACCTCGGCGCCGGACCGCGCCCCGGTGTTCGCAACGGTGGCGCTGATCTGGAGGGTGCCATCGGTGGCGATTGACGCCTGCGACAGCTCAAGGCCGGAGATGCCGAAACTGGTATAGGAGCTGCCGTAGCCGAAGGGGTACAGCGGACGCGGATCGAGGTTGGTGACGCCTTCGGCATGCCAGGCCAGCTTGGAGGCCAAGTAGGTCCCCGGCTGCCCGCCGACATGGTGGGGAATCTGCACCGGCAGCTTGCCCGATGGATTGATCTCGCCAGTCAGCACGCTGGCCAGCGCCGGCCCGCCTTCCACGCCCGGCATGAAGCACTGGACGATGGCCGCGGTGCGATCCGCGTACTGTCCCAGCGCGTACGGGCGCCCGGTGACCAGCACCAGCACCGTCGGGGTGCCGGTCGCCAGCACCGCTTCCACCAGCTCCCCCTGCCGCCCGGGCAGGCTAAGGTCGGCAACGTCACAGCCCTCTCCCGAGGTGCCGCGCCCAAAGAGGCCGGCGAGGTCGCCGACGGCAACCACCGCGACGTCGGCATGGCGCGCCGTGTCGACGGCCTGGGCGATACCCGAATCATCGAGGTCGGTGAAGTCCACGCCGCGGGCATACTCGATCTGTGATCCGGCGAGCGCGGGAGCTTGCTGCAGGGATTCGAGGATGGAGGCCATCGGCACGCCGTAGTCCTGTTGCTCGGCAAAACGCGAGTAGACGTGGTTGGTGAAGGAGTAGCAGCCTAGATGGGTGCGCGGCTGGGAGGCGCTGGGGCCGATGACCGCCAGGCGCGCCGGGTTCTTTAAGGGGAGGATCTGCTGATTGCGCAGCAGGATAATGGATTCCCCAGCCATGGTCCGGGCCTGGGCGCGGTTATCCGCCGAATCCAGTTCCACATCCTCGCCAAGCCAGGCCTTGCGCGGATTCCAGCCGGGATCCAGCAAGCCCATGTCGAGCTTCTGGGCCAGCACCCGGCGCACCGCGGTGTCCAGGACTTCCTGCTCCAGCGCGCCAGCGCGGACGGCCTGGGCGAGGTTGGCAAAGGCGGTGGTCTCCGGCAGCTCAACGTCCATGCCGGCTTCCAGGGACAGCCGGCCGGCCGCGTCCTCGTCTGCGGCGACTTCATGCATGCTGTGCAGGAAGCTGACGGACCAGTAGTCGGCCACGACGGTTCCCTTGAACCCCCAGCGTCCGCGCAGCACGTCGGTGAGCAACCGGCGGCTGCCCGCTGGCGCTTCGCCATCCAGGTCAGCATAGGAATTCATTACTGACTTCACGCCGGCTTCGCGCACTGCGCGTTCGAACGGAGGGAAGACGGTGTCTTCCACGGCGCGCGGACCCAGGGAGACCGGCGCGTGGTTGCGTCCGGCTTGCGAGGCCGCGTAGCCGGCGAAGTGCTTCAAGGTGGCATGCACCCCGGAGTCCTGCAGGCCGCGCACATAGGCTACTGCCAGCTCGCCCACCAGGTGGGGGTCTTCGCCCATGGTCTCTTCCACCCGGCCCCAGCGGTAGTCCCGGGCCACGTCAAGGACCGGGGACAGCCCCTGGTGCACGCCCATCTTCAGCATGTCGGCACCGATGCGCCGGGCCATGCCTCCAATGAGTTCCGGATTGAAGGTGGCGCCCCAGGCGATGGACGCCGGATAGCAGGTGGCCCCCAGGGTGGTGAAGCCGGTCAGGCACTCCTCGTGGGCAATGGCCGGGATGCCCAGGCGGTTGGCGGTGATGACCTGCTCTTGCAGTTCAACCAGGCGTTGGCGGCCCTCGGCGGGAGCCAGTGGGATAGTGCCGAAGGCGCGGGTGATATGTCCCAATCCGTCCTTGATGGCGTCTTCGAAACTGGGGCTGGCGCTGAAGGTGTCGGCCATCGGCGCGACATTGGCCTCGCCATCGTGGCGTTCTTCCTCCGGGCGGATCCAGAACGAGCCCAGCTGCGCGGCTTTCTCTTCCAGGGTCATTTCATCCATCAGCGCGGCGACGCGTTGCTCGGCCGGAAGGGAGATGTCGTGCCAGGCTTGCTCGACGGTTTTCATTCACAGTTCCTTATCTTCAAAGATTTCGATAGCTTCAGGCGGGCTGGATCAGCCCTTGACCGCGCCCTGCAGGCCGTTGACGATGCGTTTCTGCATGGCCAGGAAGAAGATCAGTGCCGGGATCATGGCCAGCGCGGTGAACGCGAAGACTCCGGCGGTATCCGCCGAGTGTTCGCTGGAGTAGTCGGCGACGCCCAGCGGCAAGGTGCGCATGTCGCCTTGCAGGAGCAGCAGCGGAAGCAGGTACGCATTCCACGAACCCACGAAGGCCAGCACGCCGACGGTGACCATGCCCGGTCCGGACAGCGGCAACAGGATCTTCCAGAAGAAGCCCATGCGGCTGGCGCCATCGAGCTGGGCCGCTTCTTCCAGCTCCTGCGGCAATGCCATCAGGAACGGACGCAGGATGACCACTGTCATCGGCAGCGCGAAGGCCGCCTGCGGCAGCGCCACGCCCCACCAGGTGTTGCCCAGGCCCAGGTCGCGGGTAATCAGGATGAATAGCGGAACGATCGCCACAGTGGCGGGGAACAGCAAGCCGAGCACGAAGACCATGAAGATCGGTTCACGCAGGCGGAACTGGTAGCGGGCCAGCGGGTAAGCGGCCATGATGCCGAAGACCACGACGATGATGGTGGTGATCAGCGCGATCATCGTGGAGTTCAGCGCGTACTGCCAGAAGTCCGGGTTCTTCAGCACGCCCGCGTAATTGTCCAGCACCCACGGCGCGGGAAGGCCTGCCGGGTTCTCGGCCAGCTGGGCATTGGTGCGGAATCCTCCCAGCACGCCGTAGAGGACCGGCCCCAGGGTGATCGCGACGACCGCCAAGGCGATGGCGTAGACCAGGGCGTTTCCGCCCTGCCGGCGGCTGCGCTTCTTGGCGCGGAGGGCCTGGGCCGGGGTGTGCTGCGGGCGGGTTTCCAGGGTGGTGCTCATGCTTTGGCCTTCTTCCGCTTCGGTCGCTCGCCGTCCGGTTGCGCATCGCGCTTGAGGATGAACTGCTGGTAGGAGATGGCCAGCACCAGTGCGACGATGAACAAGATGACCGAGGCTGCCGCGGCAATGCCGAAGTTCTGGCGCTTGGTTCCTTCCGAAACCAGGAAGCTGGCCATGGTGGTCGTGGCGTTCGCCGGGCCGCCGCCGGTGAGGATCCAGACCATGTCGAAAAGCTGGAGCGATCCGATCATGGACAAAAAGCCCCAGGTGCGCAGGGTGGGTCCCAACAGCGGGATGGTGATCTTCCGCTGGATCTGCCACCAGGAGGCGCCGTCGATTTCCGCCGCTTCGTAGAGTTCGGAAGGCACGCCCTGCAGTCCGGCAAGGAACAGGATCACCGCCAGCCCAAGGTACTTCCAGGTCAGTACGCCCAGCACCGTCCACAAGGCCAGTTCCGGCGTGCCCAGCCAGCCTTGGGCCGGCCCTTGGATCCCCAGCTTGGACAAGATGGTGTCGATGACCCCGTATTGCGGCTGCAGCAACTGGAACCAGACCACACCGGCAATGACTTCGGAGAGCACGTAGGGCACGAAGATGATGGTGCGCAGCAAGGACTGGATCTTCATCTTCCGATTCAGCAGCAGCGCGATGCCCAGACCGATCGGGAGCTGCAGGGCGATGGAACCGCCGATGATGACCAGGTTATGGACCAGGGCATCGGTGAACACCTCGTTGCCCAGCACCCGCACGTAGTTCTTGAAGCCTACGAAGTCCACCAGCGGGCCGAAGCCCTTCCAGTTGTACACCGAGAAGCGCACCGCCTGGATGATGGGGATCAGCATGAAGACCGCGATCAGCAGCAATGCCGGGCTGACGAAGAACAGGATCTCCAGATTCTTGCGCCGCTCAGCGGGCTTGCGTGTGCGCTTGGCACCACTGGGCGGTGGCGGTGCGCTGGCCGCCTGGGCGGGCTCGCTGTCGGAATGCCCGCCCAGGCCGCTGGCGGGCGGGCTGGCTGCATAGGTTGCTTCTGGGGCCACGGCTCGGATCACTTCTCCAGGTCAGCGGCATCTTGGCTGGCGTCGACGATCTTCTGCGCATCGGACTTGCCGGCGAAGAGCAGGGCAATTTCATCGTTCATCGCGCCGCCAATCGATGCACCGAAAGCGGTGTCGAAGTAGAGCTGGAAGTACGGCGCGTCATCCCGCACGTCCATCAACGAGGCCAGTGCCGGGTCAGAGATCGCGTCTTTGGCCTCCGGGTTGGTCGGCAGGCCCATGTCCAGTTCGGCGAATCCGCGCTGGACCTCGGTGGAGAGCATGTACTTCACGAAGTCGACGGCCGCATCTGGTGCACCTTCGGAAACTGCCCAGGCATCGCCACCGCCAAGCTGCGCGGCAGGGTCGCCCTGGCCTCCCTCGATGGCGGGGAATGGGAACCACCCGGTGTCCTCGCCCAAGCCGGTGCCATCTTCGGTCAGTCCCTGCATGACTCCTGGTTCCCAGTGGCCAGCCAGCTCCATGGCGACCTTGCCGGTGGCCAGCAGGCCGGAAGCGGACGTGGGGCCGGACTGCGCCGGGGTGGAGAGGAAGCCCGGGTTGAATGGCTCGGCCTTGATCAGCTTCTCCACGTCCTCCCCGGCCGCCACGAAGCACTGGTCGCTGAAATCGAGGTTGGCGACCGCGTCGGCAAGGGTCTGCTGGGAGCATTCGCGCACCGCCGCGTAGTACCAATAGTGGGCTGCTGGCCACTTGTCGCCTGCTCCAATGGACATCGGGTCGATGCCGGCCTGCTTCAGCTTGCCGGTGGCTTCGATCAGTTCATCGAAGGTCTGCGGAGCCGAGTCGATGCCCGCTTCCTTGAACAAGGCCTTGTTGTACCAGAATCCGGCCCCACCCAGCGAGAACGGCAAGGCGTAGGTCTTGCCGTCGAGCTGCCAGCCTCCCGCGCTCTCGCCGAGGAAGGCGATTTCCTCGGAGGCCGCGTCGGTCAGGTCCTTGGTCAGTCCCGCGGCCACGTGGGCCGCGAGCTCTCCGCCGCCGCGTTCCATGTAGACATCCGGGGCGTCCCCGCTTTGGAAAGCCGCATCGAGCTTGGTGAGCATGTCCTCGTGCTGCATTGCGCTGACTTCGACTTCCACCCCTTCGTGGGCGGCTTCGAAGTCGGCGGCCACTTTTTCGTAGTAGGCCTTGCCGTCGCCGTTGTTGGAGTTGTGCCACCAGGTGATGGTGGTCGTTCCGTCGGCCGAGGACCCATCCTCGTTTGCGCCGGAGGCGCAGCCAGTGGCCAGCAAGGCAGTTGTTGCGGCCAGCGCCAGAATCTGCGCACCTCGGGTCTTGGATAACATGCTCGTGCTCCTCAGCTGTGATGATGACCTGTCGACTTCGGGCGGCAGGCGATTGGCTCCACCAAGAATTGCACCGTGACGCAGGTCATGTCAATCGTTTTCGATAACGTTTTCCAAATCCATTACGAAAACGTTATCGGAAAGTTTGCGATTCCCCGCCATTTCCCCGTGAAGTCACGGATTTCCAGAGTGTTTTGCGCTACTGTTGGTCGAGTGATGACCCCTCAGACCGGAATTCCCGAGATTCCCGCCCATCAGAAGCTTTCCGGCGAGCCCTCCGGCTCACGCGTGACCATCAACGACGTCGCGCGCGCCGCGCAGGTCTCGGTCTCAACCGTGTCGAAGGTCGTCAACGGCCGCTACGGAGTTGCCCCGGCCACCATCGCCAAGGTCCATCAGGTCATCAGCGAGCTGGGTTATGAGACTTCGCTGGTCGCTTCCTCGCTGCGCAGCACCCGCACCAACATCATCGGCATCCTGGTTGCGGAATTCGAGCCGTTCTCGCTGGGCCTGCTCAACGGCATCTCCGCAACCCTGCGCGGAACGCAATACGATCTGATGGCCTACGCGGGCAACCTTTCGCCGGACGGGCATGCCGGCTGGGAGCGCCGTTCGCTGTCCCGTTTGGGCGGAACGCTGATCGACGGGGCGATCATCGTCACCCCGACGGTGGAGGTCCCGCACAGCTCGGTTCCGGTTGTGGCCATCGACCCGCATGCGGGGCCGGAAATGCCACTGGCCATCGATGTGGATAACCGCGCCGGAGCCTACACTGCCACCAAGCACCTGCTGGATCTGGGCCATCGCCGCATCGGGCATATCCGCGGACGAGCAGATCTGGCTTCCGCGCAGCTGCGCGAGCAGGGCTACCGCCAAGCGCTGGAAGAGGTCGGCGTGGACTTCGACCCGCATTTGGCCCACGACGGCGATTACCAGCATGACACCGCTGTGCAGGCCGCCAATAACCTGCTCGATCTTCCCGAACCGCCCACCGCAATCTTTGCGGCCAACGACCTTTCGGCCCTGGCCGCGTTGGAAGTTGCCGGCGAACGCGGGCTGCAGGTCCCCGGCGACCTCTCGATCATCGGCTTCGACGACATTCCCGAGGCGGCGCAGGCCACTCCCCCGCTGAGCACCGTGCGCCAGCCACTGCATGAGATGGGTGCCCAAGCGGTGAACATGCTGCTGGGCCTGCTTGCCGGCGAGAACGTCCAATCACCGGACCACCTGCCAGCGGTGCTCGTTCCGCGCGAGACCACCTCACATCCGCGCAACAGCTAGCGGGCAAAGCAAAGCACCCCGCCGCGCACCGGAAATATTCCACTGCGCAACGAGGTGCCCTCCGTGCAAATCTGCGCTGGCTACAGGCCCAGCTCGTCCTTGCCGTAGGCGAAGAGGTAGGGAACGCCGGCTTCTTCCTCGATGCGTTCCTTGGCTCCGGTGTCGCGGTCAACGATCACTGCCACGGCAATGACGTTGCCGCCTGCCTTGCGCACACCTTCTACAGCGGTCAGCGCGGAGCCGCCAGTGGTGGAAGTATCCTCAAGCACGATGACATCGCGGCCCTCGACGCTTGGCCCCTCGACCTGGCGGCCCATGCCGTAGGACTTCTGCGCCTTGCGGACCACGAATGCATCGATGGCGCGCTGCTTGGCACGTGCGGTGTGCATGATGGCGGTGCCTACCGGGTCGGCGCCCATGGTCAGGCCGCCGACATTGGTGAATTCCAACTTGGCCTCGTCCAGCAGGTCAAGCATGACTTCGCCAACGAGTCCGGATGCTTCCTGATGCAGGGTGACACGGCGCAGATCGATGTAGTAATCGGCCTCCTTGCCCGAGGACAAGGTGACCTTGCCGCGCACAATGGCTAGTTCTTGGATCAGTTCTTTTAGTCGCTCACGCGCGCTGGTTTCGCTCATACCCTCGATTCTAGTCGGCATCATGGCTAGGCTGTTTTCATGAACGCAAAACGCCCCTTGGGTTACTGGTTGAAATTGGTGGATTCGCTGATTGACGAGCAGTTTGCAGCGACTCTGGAAGAACACGGTGTGACGCGCAGGCAATGGCAGGTGCTCAACCTGCTGGAGCAGCAGCCTGCCACCGAGGCGCAGCTGGACGCCGGGCTTTCCCCATTCTTCGCCTCCCCGGATGAACCGCAATCATTGCGGGAACACCTTGCCGAGCTGATCGAATCAGGTTGGGTTACGGCAGTGAACGGCGAATATTCCATCACCGAGCGTGGGCACACTTCGCTGCTCAAGCTCAGCGAGCTGGTGGAGAAGATCCGCACCCAGTTCGGCCAAGACCTGGATGGTTCCGAATATGACGCTGTGGTTGAAACCCTGGAGAAGATCGCCCGAAACCTGGGCTGGGATCCCGACCGGGAATCAGCATAGCCCCGCCGGGATTTGTTGAGAACAGATTAACTTTCGTTCCCAGCCGGTGCAGCGGTACCGCACGGCGATGGCTCATGCCTAGGATTAGAAGCATGCGTGAACTGCAAGCAAAGATCATTGAAGAGCTGGGCGTGCGCCCGGAAATCGACCCGGCCGGCGAGATCCGCCAGCGCATCGACTTCCTCAAGGACTATCTGTCCGCCACCGGTGCGAAAGGATTCGTGCTGGGTATTTCCGGCGGCATCGATTCGACGCTGGCTGGTCGTCTGGCCCAGCTGGCAGTTGAAGAGGTGCGAGATGCCGGCGGCGAGGCCCGCTTCGTGTCGGTGCGCCTGCCGCATGGCGTGCAGAAGGATGCTGCCGATGCCCAAGCCGCCATGGATTTCGTGGCTGCCGACGAGCAGTTCGAGGTGAACATCCAGAAGCCGGTCGCCGCCTTCGACGAGGCCCTGGCTGATGCAGGGCACCCGGCGCTGAGCGATTTCAACCGCGGCAACCTCAAGGCCCGCTCCCGAATGCTGATGCAGTATGCCATGGCCGGCGACCGCGGGATGCTGGTCCTGGGCACTGACCACGCGGCCGAGTCGGTCACCGGCTTCTTCACCAAGTTCGGCGACGGTGCAGCGGATCTGTTGCCCTTGGCCGGGCTGAACAAGCGCCAGAACCAGGCGCTGCTGCGCGAGCTGCAGGCCCCTGAGCTGCTGTGGGCCAAGGAGCCGACCGCGGATCTGCTGGATGGCCAGCCCCTGCGCGCAGATGAAGACGAGCTCGGCCTGACCTATCCGCAGATTGACGATTACCTCGAGGGCCGAGAGATCGATCCGTCCGCTGCCGAAGCCATCGAGCGGCGCTTCCTGGGATCACGGCATAAGCGCACCGTGCCTGCCACCTACTGGGACAAGTGGTGGCGCGCCTAGCAGTTATCCCAATCCGGTAATTTCCTTCAGCGCCTGGACATGTTGCGCAAAGGCCTCTTGCCCGGACGAAGTCAGCTTCGCCCAGGTGCGGGGCCTTTTGCCCACGTACCCCTTCTTGATCTGCACGTACCCTCCGGCCTCCAGTGCGCTCAAATGCCTCGACAGCACCGAATCCGAAATGCCGATGGCTTCCTTCAAGGATTTGAAGTCAGCTTCGTCTACTGCTTGCAGGGAACCCATTAGCGAAAGCCGCACCGGGTTGGAGAAATCGTCATTGAGCCGTTCACGGGCATGGGAACTCACTTGCGCACCATCGCAATTCCGGTCAGCGACAACGGTGCGGCAACGATGATCCAGATCAACGCGATGACGCCCCAGCCCATGGATCCGGATCCGAGCAACGCAACAGCCACCGCATAAAGCACCATGCTGATAGTGAATCCCCGGAGGTACATTTTTGAATGCCCGCGCGGCAGCGAGCGGTAGAGCTTCCCGTAGGCCAAGGAAATAGCTATGACGGCTATGGCAAACAAAACCATGATGACGATGAAGCCGGTGAAATTCTCGTCGGGGCGATAGAGCTGCAGCAGCGCCGCCAGCCCGCCCATGAGGACCCCCAGGATGATGCAATAGGTGCCCAGCAATTTGGCACCGTATCCGGCAGCCCGCTGCATTCCCTGTTGCGCCATCCCCAGGGCGGCGAGTTGCTCTTCGGGAGTCATTTCATTGTCGGAGCTCATTTGATGGCCGCCTTGCGGGCCTTCTGCTGACGCTGGGCATGGATGGAAGTCATGGTCATGCAAAGGGCCATGAAGAAGCCCATGCCGATGAAGAGCAGCGAGTTGTTGCCCGTGGCATAGGCGGTCAAGGCCATTGCCGCGAAGGCCAGGCCTGCCGAAACGATGATGACGGTGTACCAAGTGCTGAATGGAATCTTCATTGCCCTGCTCCTTTGACTTCGATCTTCCTTGTCCCTTGACCATAACAAGTACTTTCCATTTTGGAAAGTACTTGTTATGGTTTGGAAAGGAAAATCTTGAAGGACGCTGGAGCCGGCTACACGAAGGCGCTCACTCCGGTCAGCGCGCGCCCGACGATCAGCGAGTTGATCTCATAGGTGCCTTCATAGGTATGGAGAATTTCGACATCGCAGAAGACCTTGGCCATTTCGAAATCGCTCACCACGCCATTGCCGCCAAGCATTGCCCGGCCCAACGCGGCCGACTCCCTTGCCAGGCGGGTGGCAGTCGACTTCGCCATGGCAGCATCCTCCATGCGCAGTTTTCCACGCTCTTGCTTGCGGGCAATCTCGCACATCATGGAGAGGCAGGCGCCCAGATTGCCTGCGATTTCGGCCAGCGGCTGCTGGATCAGCTGGAAGGCGGCCAACGGCTTGCCGAACTGCTGGCGCTGCGTGGCGTAGGCCTTGCAGATGTCGAGCGTGGCCATCATCGCGCCGGCAGCCTGCCATCCCACCCAAGCGCGCGATTGCATCAGCAGCTGGTTTGCGGCGGCGAAGCTGGTGGCCCCGGGCAACTTGTTCGCTACTGGAATCCGCACATTCTCCAGCCGGATATCCGCATTCTGCATGCCGCGCAGCCCGATCTTGTTTTCAATCTTGGTGGCGCTGTATCCAGGGCGGTCCGACTCAACGAGGTACGCTCCGATCTGCGCAGTCTCCTCGTCCTTGGCCCAGACCAGCGCGAAATCGCTCAGCGTACCCATGCCGATCCAGCGCTTGGCGCCGTTGATGACGTATTCGTCCCCGCCGCGGTGCGCGGTGGCGCCTATGCCTCCGGCGATATCCGATCCATGCTCCGGTTCGGTCAGCGCAAATGCGCCGAAGGCTTCAAACCCGGCGAGCTTGTCCTGCCACCGCGCCCGCTGCTGCTCCGACCCCAGTTCGTGGATCATCCCAAGCACCAGTTCGTTATGGATGCCGACCACTGATGAGGTTGAAATATCGGCCCGGGCGAGTTCTGCATGGATCAGCCCGCGCAGCAGATGAGAGCTGTCCTCCAGCTGCAAACCACCCAGCCCCAATTCGGCCAGCTTGCCGATCAGCTCGGCGGGAAATTCTTCGCGGTTCCAGTAGCCAATCGACTGGCGGCGCACCTCGCGCTGCGCCACCTGGCTGATTTCACGCAGCCGCTGCCGTTCGGCTTCCTCCAGTTGTCCGGCCATATTCAAGAGGTCCATCTGGGGATTCCTTCCAAACCATAGGAAGTCCAAGTATATTGTTGGACTAAGTCTTCTTTTGGGGGTATGCAAATGACTTCTCCGCTGCCACGCGATCCAATCGCGCAAGCCAGGGAACAGTGGATTTCCCATGGGTGGTCAGCCGAGGCCGACTCCATGGCCGCGATTACCGCGGTGATGCGCACCGCATCGATCTACTTGCAGCGGGCCGACGCCATCCTCAAGCCTCACGGACTGACGTTTGCGCGATTCGAAGTACTAGCCCTGCTCGGCTTCTCGAAGCGCGGTTCCCTGCCCATGAGCCAGGCCAGCCAGCTCCTGCAAGTTCACGCAACCAGCCTGACCAATTCGGTAGACCGGCTGGAAGCCACCGGCTTGGTGCGGCGCATCCCGCACCCAACCGATGGCCGCACCCGGCTATTGGAGCTCACGGCCGCAGGCCAGCAGGTGCTGCCCGCGGCCCGTGACGACCTGAACGAAAAGCTCTTCGCCCGAAGCAATCTTTCGGGCACCGACGCAACCGAAATCTTCGAGATCCTGGCCCGCTTCCGCAAGGCCTCCGGGGACTTCCTATAGCGAGCCGTCGCGGATCGCATTGATGATCCCGGAGAAGTCGGTGCCCGCATTGCCTTCATCGCTGAATTTGCGGTACAGCGCCGCGGCAAGGGAGCCGAGCTGGGCATCGGTCGTCGTATGCTCCAGCGCACTGGCCGCCAGGCCCAGGTCCTTGGCCATCAATGCGGCGGCGAACCCCGGCTGGTAATCGCGATTAGCTGGAGAAGCTGGCACCGGCCCAGGCACAGGGCAATTGGTCGTCACCGACCAGCACTGTCCCGAGGCCGAGGAAATGACATCGAACAGCGCCTGGTGCTCCAGGCCCAGCCGTTCTCCCAGCACGAACGCCTCGGCAGCGCCAATCATCGAGATGCCCAGCAGCATGTTGTTGCAGACCTTCGCGGCCTGGCCGGCGCCATATCCGCCGCAATGCACGATGCGCTTGCCCATATGCTCAAGCACGCCGGTGATCTGCTCAAGATCCTCGGGCTGCGCACCGAGCATGAAGGTCAGGGTCCCCGCTTCCGCCCCGACGACGCCTCCGGAAACCGGGGCATCGGCGCTACGATGCCCCGCGTCAACCGCTAGCTGCGCCGCTTCACGGGCCTGCGCTACATCGATGGTGGAGCACTCCAGGAAGAGCGTATTGGGCTTGGCGCTCTCCAGCAGGTATTCACGGTAGGCATCGAGCACGTGCTTGCCCGAGGGGAACATGGTGATGACGATATCGACATCGGTGGCCGCCTCTGCGCCGGTCGCCACGGTGGCTATGCCTGCTTCCGCGGCCGCATGCACCGCGGCAGGAACCACGTCGAAGCCCTTGATCCGGTAGCCGGCCTTGTGCAGATTGATGGCCATGGGCAGTCCCATGTGGCCCATGCCGAGGAATCCGATAACTGGTTTGACGCTCATGAGTGGCTCTTTTCCTCTAGATCTTCAGCGAGCAGTGCGAAAGTCAGTTCTGCTCCCGGCAAGGGTGCCAGGTGCCTTTGCGTGCGTTGGGCCGCAGTTTGCCCGGGGACCGTTTCGGTCCATTGCGGATTGCGGTCCTTGTCGACCACTGCGGCGCGAATGCCCTCGGCGAAATCCGGGTCGTCGAGCCGATGCACGGCGGCCCGGTATTCCCGCTGCAGATCCGTTCTCAAATCGGTTCCAGCCAGGCGAATGAGTTCTTCGACTAGGCGTACCGAGCTTGGGCAGGCAGCTACCAGGGCCTTCAGCGCTTCCTGGGCTTGCGGGGAATCGTTGCGCTCCAGTGCACGCACTACCGCTGGGATGCTTTCTTCGCTAAAGGACTGCACCCATTCTTCGTGCAGGAATCCCGGCTCCGGGCTCTGCGCATAGTCGGCCAGCACTGCCGCGGCGGGTCGGGTTTCCAGCTCGGCGAGCAAGTCGGGGATCTTCTCCTGCGGCACATAGGAGTCGGCCAGGCCCAAGGCGATGGTGTCGGCGGCGCCGAATTTCATTCCGGTCAATGCCGCCAAGCGCCCGGCGGCATGCGGCGCACGCGCCAGCAAATGCGTTCCACCCACGTCCGGGAAAAATCCGATGCCGACTTCCGGCATGCCGCACCGGCTGGCTTCGGTAACAATGCGATGGCTGCCGTGCGCCGAAATGCCGATGCCGCCGCCAAGGACAATTCCGTCCATGAGCGCAATGTACGGCTTGGGGTACTCGTCGATCAGGACATTGAGCTGGTATTCGATGCGCCAGAAGTCGGCCGAAGCGCCACTGCGGTCCAGGATGTCCCGGTAGATCGCCACGATATCCCCGCCGGCGCACAGGCCGCGCTCCCCGGCGCCGACGACCGCTACTTGGGCGATCTCCGGGTCATTGCGCCACTGGAGCAGGGCATCGAGGAATTCCCGGCACATGTCCGTGTTGAGCGCATTCAGTGCCTTGGGCCGGTTCAGCGTTATGAGTCCCAGGTGTCCCCGGCGTTCGGTCAAAATCTCAGGCAACAGCCTCTCCTTTGAGTGATTGAGGTCACCTACTGGTGTCGAATATACTCGGACTTCCAACTAAATTGAAGTGGCACAGGACAGCAAACTTGATAGGTTGAACTAGTGAAGATTGCAACCTGGAATGTGAACTCGCTGCGAGCCCGCGCCGACCGTGTTGAGGATTGGCTGCGACGCACCGATGTAGATGTCCTGGCTATCCAGGAAACTAAGTGCAAAGACGACAATTTCCCCTGGGAACTGTTCGAGAACAACGACTACGAGGTGGCGCACTTCGGAGTCAACCAGTGGAATGGCGTTGCCATCGCCTCCCGCGTTGGCCTCGAAGATGTTGAACGCACCTTCCCTGGGCAGCCGGAATTCGGCAAGGCCGGAAAGAACCCGATCCAAGAGCCTCGCGCCATCGCGGCAACCTGCGGCGGGGTACGCATCTGGAGCCTTTACGTCCCGAACGGACGCGCGCTGGATGATGAGCACATGGGCTACAAGCTGAACTGGCTGGACGCGCTCAAGCAGGAATCCGCCGGCTGGCTGGAGCAGAATCCCGAGGCGCAGATTGCCTTGATGGGCGATTGGAACATCGCGCCAAAGGACGAAGACGTCTGGGACATCGACTTCTTCATCGAGAACAAGATGACCCACGTATCAGCGCCAGAGCGCGCCGCCTTCACCGCCTTCGAGGAGCTCGGCTTCACCGATGTGGTGCGTCCGCATACCGAAGGCCAATACACCTATTGGGACTACACGCAGTTGCGCTTCCCGAAGGGCGAAGGAATGCGCATCGATTTCTCGCTCACCTCGCCGGCGCTCACCGCACGGGTAATCGGTGCGAGCATTGACCGCGAGGAACGCAAGGGCAAGGGCGCCAGCGACCACGCCCCGGTCATCGTGGAGCTGGCCGGCTAGTCATGAGACCAAAGATGACTGGGCCCGCCGCAGAGCTGACCGCCGCCACAGCGCACCTTCGCGTCTATGAGCCGCTGGACGCCTTTGAGGATTGGGCCCAGTCCATCATCTTGCGCACTCCCCGGCGCACCGGGGAGCAATGGGACGCCTTCGAGAACGAGCGGCTCTGGAGCCGCACCCTGCGCAACGTCTCCGACCCGTTCCCGCACGACGAGCCGGAATTCTTCCGCAGCGTGAAGTCCTTGGACTACCAAGGCACCGAGCACACCCGGTACTGCCCAGGACAGCTGCAGGCACGCAGCCTGCTCGCCGCCGAACAAGCCGAAGAAGCCATGCGGACCGAGGTGTTCGACCTGCTGGTGCCGCCGGCAGCGCGGCAGGCCAATGCCCAACGCGTTGATGCCGACCGCCTGGCCAAAGACCTGACCCATCTGCACACGAGGACCTCGTCGTGGGGCATCCCGCTGGGCTGGTTCGCCCTCTTCCGCGAAGATGACGAGCACGAGCTGGTGCATAGCGGCGAGCAGTTGAAATCCGTTCGCATGTACGCCTCCTTCGAGCAGGCCATTAACCGCCTGTCTTGGGCAGTGCAGACGCTGGCGACCCATGCGCCGCAGTCGCAGCTTTTCGAGGAGCTGGGCAGCCTGGGCGGCTGGCTGGAAACTTTCGACAGCCGCTCGGTGATTGAACTGGATTATGGACTGCTGGCAGAAATTGTGTGGCCAGATGAATCCGTGAATGATCTGATGCACGGTATTCAGGCATTGGAAGACGAGGACCTGACGAGCGCCGCTGCGGCATACCGCCGGCTGAGCAGTCGCTGGATCGGCCCGCGGCATCTGGGTCGCGCAAACTAGCTACCTGTCCCCGGATACAGCAAAAGCTCCGGAATCCGGAGCTTCTGTTTAGTATGCGACCCTGACGGGACTTGAACCCGCGACCTCCGCCGTGACAGGGCGGCGCGCTAACCAACTGCGCTACAGGGCCTGGTGCTTTGAATAAATTCAAGTCACACAGTAAAACCCCCGGAATGAACCGAGGGCCTGCGTGGCTCCGACCGGCGTCGATCCGGTGACCTTTCGATTTTCAGTCGAACGCTCTACCAACTGAGCTACAGAGCCTGGTACCACTAAGTGGACACCAAATTTACTATTGGAATAGTAAATTGAGCGACCCTGACGGGACTTGAACCCGCGACCTCCGCCGTGACAGGGCGGCGCGCTAACCAACTGCGCTACAGGGCCTTGCTTTCGCAAGCCAATGGATTTCTCCATCTGGCAACCACTAAGTGGTTGCTTGTACCCCCAACGGGATTCGAACCCGTGCCGCTGCCGTGAAAGGGCAGTGTCCTAGGCCGCTAGACGATGGGGGCCTAAGTTGTTCGCTTCGGTTTCTTGCTTCTCCGTAGCGGACTCCAATAACTATACGCAGTGTTTTTTGCTTTTGCAAAATCGGCTCCTTGGCGGGTTTTACCCATGCCAAATCGGGTGCACAGGCATAGTCTGGAACCATGCTTTTCGAGATGGATGACGACGAATTCCAGGCTCTGGTCGAACAGGCTATCGACGCGATTCCAGAGGCCGCCTTCGCAATGATGGACAACGTCATCTTCTTCATCGAAGACGAGTACGAGCCTCTCCCTGGAGAGCCGGAAAACCCTGAGATTCTGGGGTTATACGAGGGTGTCGCACTCACGGAACGGGACCTGGATTGGGGCGCCGGAGCACTCCCGGATCGCATTACGATCTTCAAGAATCCGACGCTTCGAGCCTGCGAAACACGTGAAGAAGTAGTGCGGGAAATCGGGATTACGGTGATGCACGAAGTGGCCCACCACTTCGGAATCGACGATGCAAAATTGCACGAATTAGGGTGGTCGTAGCGCCGAAATCGCGAAATCTTCTTTTGAGATCTGCCTCACAAAACAATTAGATTCCGGCGGCATGTTTCCAGCTGAGAGAGACCCGGGCCACAGGCCAGCGATCGAAACTAGCCGCTGGGGCACATCCTCCACCCGGAAGGCGACGCGGCTCAATTGCGATGCCCATAACCAAAGTGGTGTTTAATAGGCCGGCACCGGCCGCACTCGCGCCGGCCCAACTCGGCGAGACGAGAAATTGCCGCCGGAAGAACTTGGCATGGCCACTTTCCCTTGCCGCCACAGCCAAGTCCGGAGGGCAGCAAAGGATCTTCATGCACTTCGAGAGACGATCCCTTATTAAAGACAACGCTTTGAGCCGCACCTATTCACCCCGCACGTTACCCAAACTTCATGGCAAGTAAGCCCTTGGTAACGAAGCGAGACGCATCTATTAGCTATTTCCCAATTGCTCTCGATAAGTCACACAGGACCGGAAAACCATTATCTGTGCAGATCACCGCCGAATAGGCCCGAGAATTACACGGATGGGATTCATGTGACTGATGTGAACAGTGTTGCCAAGCGTGTCTTAATTGGCCTAATGTGCTATTTGGAGTCTTATCCGAATCGTGACCTTCATATTGCTGAAAGTCACGACTCACGCACTCCGCGTCATCCATGTACTTAGTGAGGAACGATATGGCTACTCGCCACACGCTCGGTGTTGCTGCAAGCACCCTGGCCCTAGCGGTGTCCTGCCTTGCAGGCGCTTTGCCCGCTTCCGCATCCACTTCAGCTTCACTCCCTCAGTCTGTGGCGATCGCTGCCGCACCAAGCACTTCTGCGCTGCCGTCGGACGCGGAAATCCAGGAAGCAAAGAAGGACAAAGCTTCGACGAACGCGATGATCGCGCGAATCGAAGCTTCTCTTGCTTCCAGCCGTGCCGAGTTGCAGCGCGTTGAAACCGAAGCCGCTCAGGCCCAGGAATCCCTGCTTACTGCCGGCGAAGAGCGCGATCTGCGCACCGCTGCAGCTGAGAAGGCCGTTGAACAGCTTGAGTACGCAAAGACTTACTTGGAGCAGAGCCGCAACGATCTGGGCGCTATCGCCTCAGATATCTACCGCAACGGCGCTGGCACCTCAACCCTGAGCCTGCTCCTTGATGACAACCAGGAAGGCGACCTGTTCTACAAGGCCGCTACCATCGACGCATTGAGCGAACAGAAGGTTCAGTCCGTCAACACCGCCACCGAGGCCGAGGGCCTCGTTTCGGCTTGGCAGGAGTACGCCGACGCGGCACAGAATGCCGCGCAGGAAGCCGCAGCGAACTATGACGCCGCTGCAGCGACCGCGAACAGCACCTTGGCCACCTACGAAGCGGCTATCGAACCAGAGCAGCAGCTGCGCGATGAATTGATCGGCCACCTTGCTACCTTGAAGCAGAAGGAAGAAGCTGAGGTCCGCCAGGCGGTTGAAGAGCGCGAGGCGCAGAAGCAGGAAGAAGCTCTTGCGGAAGTGATCGCCGAAGAGGAAAACGTTAACGTTTCCGAAAAGGACATCTTCACCATTCAGCCGCTCACGATCGAAAAGCCTCGTGAGCTGCAGCAGACCGAACCTGAAGAGGAAACGGTCGAGCCTGAGCCTGAGCAGGTTGAAGAAGAACCGGAAGCTTCCGAACCACCTGC
>NZ_SCKZ01000006.1:153172-456627 GCF_004100365.1 Glutamicibacter sp. HZAU
CCGAAGCCAGAGCCAACCAAAAAGGCCGAACCGAAGCCAGAGCCAACCAAAAAGGCCGAACCGAAGCCAGAGCCAACCAAAAAGGCCGAACCGAAGCCAGAGCCAACCAAGAAGGCCGAACCGAAGCCCAAGGTCACCCCGAAGCCAGAGCCGAAGCCCAAGGTCACCCCGAAGCCAGAGCCGAAGCCCAAGGTCACCCCGAAGCCGACGCCCAAACCGGAACCAAAGCCAGAGCCGAAGCCTGAGATTGCTCCGCAGTCCAGCAACTACTCGGCAGCGATTTCCTGGGCCTTGAAGACGGCAGATGATCCGAGCAAGTACTACGTCTACGGCGCCAACGGACCGGATGCCTTCGACTGCTCGAGCTTCTCGCAGCGCGCCTTCGGCAAGTCCGGCATCAGCCTGCCACGCACCTCGTCGCAGCAGTTCGCCAGCGCCCCGCAGTATGTCTCGCTGAGCAATCTGCGCCCAGGCGACCTGGTGTTCTCATCGTCCAACGGCGGATCCTCGTTCTACCATGTAGCCATCTACATCGGCAACGGCCAGGTAGTCCACGCTCGCAACCCGAGTGCCGGCATCTCGGTGACTCCGCTGAGCTACGTCAACAACCTCTACCCGAAGGCAGCCCGCTACTAAGCTGGGTCCCCTCGAGCAAGAAGGCCGCGCACCCGGTGGGTGCGCGGCCTTCGTGCATGCTGGCTGTTGCGGCGCGGCTACTGCTCCTGCGCCCTGGTGTCGAAGTCCTTGCGGTTCTCCAGCCGAGGATCTTCCGAGTCGGGCACAACCATGACCGGTCCCTTGGAGTGGTGCAAGACGCCCTGCGAGGTCGAGCCGAGCAGCATCCCGGTGAAGCCGCCGCGGCCGCGGGAGCCTGTCACGGTCAGCACCGCATGCTCGGACTCGCGGATCAGCACCTCAACCGGCGGCCCGGAGACCACGTCGGTTTCGATCTTCACCGTCGGATAATGCGACTTGAGCCATTTGGTGCCCACGCTCATCTGGTAGCGCACGTCTTCGAGCACGGCTTCCTGGTCCACGGTCGCCGGCATCCAGGCCAGCGCCGCTCCCACCGGCGGCACCGCGCAGATCAGCCGCAGCGTCAGGTCGCTGGCGATGGCCGCCTCCGCTGCCGCCAGCACCGCAGAACGGGCGCGGTCCGAGCCGTCGACGCCGACCACGATGCATTTGCGGTCCGCCGCGACGGCGGCGCCGGCTTCCTCCTGTTCCTTGGCCATGGCCAGCGGCACCACGACAGTTGGGCACTTGGAGTGCGCTGGCAGCGCCGAGGAGACCGAACCGAGCAGGCGGCCCACGAAGCCACCGCGGCCGCGGGTTCCGACTACTACCAATTCCGCGTCCTGGCTCAGATCCAGCAGCACGCCCGACGGGTCCCCGGACTCGATATAGGTGCGGATGGTTGCTGTGCTGCCTTCGAGCTCTGCACGGGCCTGGCGCACAATGTCCTCGGCACCCCCGCGGATCAGATCGTCGTCCAGGGTTGAGTAGCCCGCGTCCATGGAGGATGCGGCAAACACCGGGATGGTATAGGCGGACACGATATTCAATACGCTGCCGCGGCGCACCGCTTCGCGTTCGGCCCAGCGCAAAGCGCATTTGCTCTGCTGGGAACCGTCTACGCCAACGACAATTCCTTCGATCTTCTCTGCTGCTACTGGTGCTTCGTCACTCATCAGACTCGCTCCTCAAATACCTCAGATACAACGGGTTGTGATTTCCCTTACCACCAATGTACTTGCTTCCGCAGTTCTAGGTGTGAGTTGGGTCTAAAGTTTTCGCGTACAGCCTACTGAATAGCTGGATCGATATGAATCAGCGGCTGAAACGTCATAGAATTTTTCCATGCCCTCCTCCACAAAATCCCCGTCCGGGACTGCTATAAGCGCACGCATCGACCGATATTTCAAGATTTCGGAACGGCGTTCAACGTTCTCCACCGAAGTTCGCGGCGGCATCGCCACCTTCTTCGCGATGAGCTACATCGTCGTCCTCAACCCGCTGGTTCTTTCCGGTGCCGATTCCTCCGGTGGCGAGTTGGGCATCCAGCGCGTTGCCGCAGTGACCGCATTTGTCGCCGGCATCCTGACCATCCTGATGGGCATCTGGGCCCGTCACCCATTCGCCATGGCCACCGGCTTGGGCGTCAATGCCTTCGTGGCCATCACCGTGGCCACGAACCCGGAACTGACCTGGGCCGACGTCATGGGCTTGGTGCTCATTGCCGGTGTGGTCATGTTCGGCCTGGTGCTTACCGGATTCCGAACCGCGGTGTTCAACGCGGTTCCCGCCGGGCTGAAGACCGCGATCGTGGTGGGCATCGGCATGTTCATCGCCCTGATCGGCCTGGTCAATGCCGGATTCGTCCAGCGCCTTCCGGATGCCGCGAACACCACCGTGCCGGTGGGCCTGGGCTTCGACGGCGAGCTGATGGGCTGGCCGATCCTGGTCTTCGTCGTCGGCCTGCTGCTGACCATGGCCCTGGTGGTGCGCAAGGTCAAGGGCGCAATCCTGATCGGCATCGTCGTTTCCGCGATCCTCGCCAACATCCTCGAAGCCGTCTTCCACATCGGCGCGATGGAAACCAACACCTGGTCGCTGGTGGTTCCGTCGCTGCCTGAATGGACCCTGCCGGACCTGTCGCTGATCGGCCAGGTCAGCGTGTTCGGCGCCTTCAGCAAGATCGGCGTCACCGCCGCCTCGCTGCTGGCCTTCGTCATCCTGCTCTCGATCTTCTTCGACGCCATGGGCACCATGGTGGGCTTGGCTTCCGAAGCCGGTTCCATGGACGAGAACGGGCAGATCCCCGATGTGGACAAGGTCCTGCTGGTGGACGCGGCCGGCGCAATCGTCGGCGGCGGCACCTCGAGCTCCTCGGCGCAGATCTTCGTGGAGTCCGGCGCCGGCATCGGCGAGGGCGCCCGCACCGGCCTGGCCTCGGTGGTCACCGGCCTGCTGATGATCGTGGCGATGTTCCTGAGCCCGTTGATCTACCTGGTGCCTTTCGAAGCCGTGGCTCCGGCCCTGGTGGTCGTCGGCTTCATGATGATCACCCAGGTTTCCAAGATCGACTGGAACGACTGGGGCATCGCTCTGCCGGCCTTCCTGACCTTCACCCTGATGCCGTTCACCTACTCGATCGCCAATGGCATCGGCGCCGGGTTCATCGCCTACGTGTTCATCCGCGCCACCCAGGGACGCGCCAAGGAAATCCACCCATTGATGTGGGTTGTTTCCGCGGCCTTCGTGCTGTTCTTCGGCATCGGCCTGATTGAAATGTGGGCCGGGGTCAAGTAGCCCCGCAACCCTTCGGCGCCCCGCCATCGCGACTGCGATGGCGGGGCGCCTTTTGTCTTCGCACCGGCGGGAACTGGATAGGATGGGGCCTATGAGCGAACAGCAGAATACCGCCGGGCAGTGGATCCAGGTGGCAGCAGGCTTGAAGAACCCTTCGATGCGCCGGCTTCTCGGCGCGGTGCTCAGCGGGCAGGGTGCGCCCGAGCCAGCCAGCAAGTCCGAGCGCAAGGACTTGGAACGCTGGGCCAGCATCGGGCTGCTGCGCCACGACGGCTCCGGGTGGGCGCTGGATGATGAACTGCTGGAGAAGACCTTGGCCTCGGCCTCGGCCGCGAAGGCCAACCGCAGCGGGATCCGCCGCTTCTTCGACGGGCACCGGCTGCAATCCCTCCCAGCGAAACCGGCGGACCGCCACGAGGTGGTTCTCTACCTGCGCAACGCGGTCATCGGCGATGGGGAAGAGCTGCGCGAAGAGCAGCTCAATGAACGGCTGCGGGTGTTCCACCCGGATGTCGCGCTGCTGCGCCGCTACATGGTCGACCACGGCCTGCTGCAGCGCGCCGCCGACGGCACCGGCTACCGGATGGGCACCGTCAGCTAGCCGGTAATCGGCGCGGCGCCGGTGGCGAAGCGGCGCACGGCTTCGCCGGCAACCAGCTGCGCGGGCAACGGCGCGGTCCGCAGGCTGCGCTCGAAGGCCGGGCCGAGCTTGAGCGGCTCGTCGCTGGCCAGGAACACGATGTTCCCGTAGCGGCGGCCCTTGAGCATCGGCGGGTCGGCGACCATGGCCACATGCTCGAAGACCTCCAGCAGCGTCGCGGCTTCCGCCTTGGCGCCGGCCAGGTCCGCGGTATCGCCGCAATTCATGATGTAGACGCCACCGGCGTCCAGCACCCGCTGCGCTTCACGGGCGTAGGAGGCAGTGGTCAGCTCGCGCGGGGTGGTGCTGCCGGCAAAGACATCGCGGATGATCACATCGCGGCTCGCATCGCTCAAGGTGGGCAGCACCTGCGCCGCGTCCCCCACGCGCAGGCGCACCAGCGGGGCACGCGGCACCTCGAAGTTCACGCGCACCAGCTCGGCCAGCTTGGCATCCAGCTCCACCACGACCTGTCGGGCGTTTTCATAGCTGGCGGCAACCCAGCGGGCCATGGAGCAGCCGCCTCCGCCGAGGTGGAGCACGCGCAGCTTGCGGGCGCGGCCATCAAATTGCCCGGCAGGAAAACCGATGGTGAAGATCGGTTCCATCCAGCGCATGTACTCGAAATCGAGATACGTCGGATCATCCAAATCCACATGCGAGGACGGCACGCCGTTGACCTTCAGGATGTAGCGGCTGGCACCGTAGGGATCGGCCTCGATCACCGCCGTACCGGTATCGATCGGAAATTCTCCGAGCATTGATTCCTTGGTATCCCTAGCCACCTGCGCGCACCATCCGTTGCTCGATCAAGCCTTTCCAGCTGCCAGCCAGGGCTTCGCTGGTTCCATCGGGGGTGAATCCCTGCTTCGCGAAGAAGGCCAGGGCCCGCTCGTTGCCCTGCAAGACCCAGACCAGCGCATCGCGCTCTCCCAGGACCACGTCGAAGAGGTGCTGGCCCAGTCCGGTGCCGTAATACTCTGCCAGGACATAGAGCATGCCCAGTTCGATGTCTACCCCGGCGTCCTTGTCCTCATCGATGGCCGGTGTCCCGCCGGCTAGCCCGATGATGCGTCCATCGCGGTCTTCGGCGATGAAGAATTGCGCGCCGGATGCCAGCCCGCGTTCCCACCAGGCTACCTGGCCATCGAGCTGGCCTTCATGGTGGGCGAAAAATGATTCATCGCGAAGTTCGGCGTACGCTTCCCTCCAGGCTTGCAATTTCATCTGCAGTGCGGGGCGGACGTCTTGTTCAGTAGCCAGTCGGATTCGATAGTCGTTCATTTGCGGCACTTCTCTAGCCTACGGCAGTGGCTTCGCTAATTTCTTCCAACTCACCAAGGCACCCTCCTACTTAAGTAGGATTGCGGACTATCCAGATGTTTGAAAAACTTTTGATGTAGTTGCAAATTTCTTGGCTCAAAAGGGGGTCGGGCTTGGACCGGAATACAAAGTACGCTGCCTTGACCGGTGGCCTTGTCGGTTCACTGACCCTGACCATCAGCCTTTCCTCAACCTTCTGGGTGATTTTGCTCGGTTGCGTCCTCTTGGCCGCCGGCTTCAGCATTCTTGCCAGATTCGAACGCTTCTGGGGCCCTGCTGAGCCGGACCACTACTACTACATCGTTCCCATGCTGGTTGGCCCAGTTGTTGCGGGCTTGGTGCGCAATACCGAGCACGCCCTCTGGGTAGGCCCGCCGATGGGCGTGCTTTGCGGATTGGGCGTGTACTTCTTGATCCTGAAATCGCCGCCGTTCAAGCAAGACGAAGCCGGGGAACTCGATGCCGAGCTCCCCGAGCACTCTCCTACGCGATAGCCGTGGCCGCTAGAGGACGCGTGCGAGCGCGAATCCGTCCCAGCCTTTGACGCCCACTGTCTGCAGGGCGGTGGCTGATACGCGCGGATCATCGCGCAACCACCGCAAGGAGTCCTGGATCCCCCGCACATCGGCCTCCTGGGTCCCGTGCCGAGCAGGGTCATCCAAGACTGCCCCGCTGCGCACCACGTTGTCGAGCACCAGCACGGTCCCCGGATGCGACAGTTTCATTGCCCGTTCGAGGTAGGCCACGTTATTGCGCTTATCTGCATCGATGAAGATCAGGTCAAATGAAGCAACTCGCTTGGAAATCAGCGAATCCAAAGACCCCTGGGCCGCACCCAACTTGATTTCAACGCGTTCGGACAGCCCTGCCCGCTGCAAATTCTCCCGTGCAACCGAGGCATGCAGCGGCTCGAATTCGCAGCTGATGACGGTGCCGGTTTCTCCCACGCCCCGGGCAAGCCAGCTGGTCGAGTAGCCGCCGAGGGTTCCGATTTCCAGGACCCTGCGTGCGCCTGTGATCTCGGCGAGCAGCTGGAGGAACTTTCCCTGGGCCGGGCTGACTTCAATCCGCGGAAGTCCGGCGCTATGGGAATGCTCGCGGCCTGCTTCCAAGGCTGCAACGCGCAGCCCCAGCTCCCGCTCCAGGTATTCGTCGACTGCACCGGCATCATGTTCGGCTGAATGGTGGATCATGACGACATGTTCTCCTCACTATCCTTGATAGCCTTCTCGAGCCGCTGGATCTTGCCGTCGAGCTCGCCCTCGTAGCCTGGGCGGATATCGGCTTTCAGCACCAGCGATACGCGCGAACCGAATCGGCCAGCAGCCAAGGTGGCCTGCTTGACCACCTCCATGACTTCATCCCATTCGCCTTCGATCTCGGTGAACATGGAGCTGGTGCGATTAGGAAGGCCGGAATCCCGGACGACTTTCACCGCTTCAGCCACTGCGTCATGGACCGAACCGTTGGGGTTGTCATTACTAGGTGCTACTGAGAAAGCTACAATCATGCTTCCACTGTCCCACTACGCGCTGGGCTTGTCATCCGCCTTGCAGGCAATATCTAGGCAGCCAGTCCGCTGGCCCTGAGCACGATCGCGGCCAGGGCGCCGGCAACAACGACGACAAGATAAGGTGCCTTGAAAACCAGCGCGATGATCGCGGCCACGAGGGCGCCGATCCGGGCATCGATGACCAGTTCCTGTCCCGAGGTGAAGGCATTGACCGTCACCAAGGAGGCCAGCAGCGCGATGGTCAGTGTGGCGGCCACATGCGACATGGTCGGCGAGTCCAAGACCCTGCGGGGCACAAAGAAGCCGCAGAGCTTGATGGCGTAGGCCGTCAGGCAGGCCCCGAGAATCCACCAGCTCAACTCGCTCATGCCTTCTCCTCCTCAATGCTTTCCAGTTCGCCGTGCTCGGTCGCCGCCGGGGCACGGCGGCCGGTGGCCACGGCGTAGATCGCGGCGCAGGCCGCCGTCACCAGAATCGGCAAGCCCGGCGCGGTGACCGGTACCGCCAGCGCGGTGAGGATCGCTGCGGCTATCGCGATCATGATCGGTTCGACTGATTTCAGCCGCGGCCAGAGCAGCCCGATGAAGGCCGCAACCGCGGCGCCATCCAAGCCCCACGCGGCAGGGTCGCCCATGCGTTCGCCGAGCAAGGCGCCAACGAGGGTGAACAGGTTCCACAGGACGTAAACGCCGGCACCGGCGGCAATGAATCCGCGGCGCTTCTCCGCCGGATCCGATTGCCCCAAGCTCACCGCGGTGGATTCGTCGATGGTCACCTGGGCCATCCACGGCACCTGCCGCCCCAACGGGCGCAAGGTTTGCTTGATCTGCATCCCGTACACGGCATTGCGGATGCCCAGCAGCGAAGCCGCGGAGAATGCCGCCGAGGCGGCACCGCCACCGGAGATGACCCCGATAAAGGCGAACTGCGAGCCGCCGGTGAACATCAGGGCGCTCAGGGCAACGGTTTGCCATAGATTCAGGCCCGCGGCGATGGACAGCGCCCCGAAGGAAATGCCGTAGAGCCCGGTGGCGATCGCGATGGAAAGGCCCATCTTGGTCGCCGGCGTGAACCAGCTAGCGGACGTGGCGGGCATCGTACCTGACCTTGTAGACACCGCGTTTGACCTTCGCCTCGCCGATTTCAACGTGCTCCAGCTGGTCCAGATGCTTCACGTGGGTGCCGCCGCACGGTTCAGCATTCACCCCGGCGATGGTCACGGTGCGGATGCCCTCTTCATCGATGGTGGTTGTGACTTCACCGCCACCTGCAATGAGTTCATTGACGCGGTCTTGGATCATGGCCTTCGCCGCGGCCCGTTCGTTCTCATCGCCCAACGGCAGATCAACGGTCACCGGATCGAAGTCGAGCCGGGATTGCCCGGGGAAGTGCGAGTGGCCCTTGTGCTGCCAGCCGCGATCTTCACCGGCAAAGCCCAAGACGTGCCCGGCGGTGTGCAGGGCTGCATGGGCAAGGCGCAGCTCGCCATCGATCTCGGCTTCGACCCGATCTCCCACCTGCTTGGTGCCGGCACCGTACAGGATCACCAGACCGTTCTCGCCGCGCTGGACCGATACCGGCAGCCCGTCTACGGTGCCCGAGTCTTCAGGCTGGCCGCCGCCGCGCGGATGGAAGATATTCGGGCTAAGGGCAATCCACTGGCCTTCGTCATCGCTGCCCGCAGCAATGACTTCAGCTTCGGTGGCGAAAACATAGGTGTCCTGCAGGTACAGATTGACCTGTGCGGTTTCTTCGGTGCTCATGTTTCCTAGCTCAGCTCCAGTTCTTTGCGTAGTTCTGCCGGACGGTTGCTGGTCAGTTCCCCAACGCCCAGGTCCACCAGGAATTGCGCATCTGCCGGACGGTCGACCGTCCAGATCCGCGCTTTCAATCCTTGCTCCAGCCACCGTCGCACAAGATGCTCGTTGGCTCGGGTCCAGGCGACGCCGGATCCGACGATTCCAGCTCCCCCTGCGTTGATCAGTTCGATTCCTTCAGGCACGGAGCGGTACAGCACCTCGTAGACACCGGCCCTGCCCACGTCACCCGAATCAATCAGTTGCTGGACGTAGTCCGGATTGACTTCGGTCATCAATTGGCACAACAGCGCAGTGCTGACCGTGCGGGCCAGATAGCGCAGGGAATTCGGCTCGAAGCTCATCAAGGTCACGGCAATCTGTCCCTGCGAGCCGGCGGTCCCGGTTTGCGGGTCGAACCCGTGCGCTGCAAGGACCTGCAGCACGCCCTTTTCCAGCAGGTGGCCATAGGGGCTTGGATGCTTGATTTCGATGGCCAAACCAATTGGCTTGCCGCGTTCTTCAATGAGAGCGAAGAGTTCGCCGAGGCTCAGGAGCTGCTCGTTTTCGGTCCCATACTCGGCCGGGACGATGTTCGGTACGACTCCGGTGAAGTCCATGGCTTTCATTTCCGCCAAGGTATATCCGGCAACGAGACCGGATGAATCGGAGGTGCGGTCGACCGTTGGATCGTGGTGGCAAACAACGATTCCGTCTTTGCTCAGATGGACGTCGCATTCAATTCCATCGGCACCTTCGTCGATGGCCTGTAGATAGGCGGCACGAGTGTTCTCCGAATATTTATGGGAGCTGCCGCGATGGGCGAAGAAAAGCGTATCCATGCTTCCTACGCTACGCGATCCCCGCTCCTTGATACTGTAGATTAGCCTTGGCTCGACGCATATTTCATCAACTGCGTTCAGGTCTTTTGCGTGCAGTTGCAAGCTCCTGCGGCCATCATGAAAAACTCGAAACTCCCCGGCAAGAAAAGGTGTCTGCATTTCCGATTCTGCCCCGGATTTCCAAGGCAAAATCGTCATCCGCATGGGATCAGCGAACTCGCCGATAACTGGCTGCAATCGCACCGCTGGAGAGCGGTTGCGCTGAGATCAATTCCAGATGACGGGATTTCTGCAACCCTGCCTGGTGCAGCGTTGGACCATGGCCGGCGATAACTGGGTGAATTAGGAAGTGGTACTCATCGATGAGTTCCATCCTGTCCAGAGCTGTTGCCAGCTTGCCGCTGCCCAGAAGCACACCATCGGGGTACTGGTCTTTCAGCCTCAGTACACAGGCGCGCAGCTCTCCACTTAGCAGGTGGGAGTTATTCCATGAATATGCCGTGCGAGTGCTCGAGACAACGTATTTGGGCTTCGCCTCCAGTTGCTGTGCCCAGCGAAGCAGCGCTGGCGGCGCTGAGATGTCGCCCCGAGCCACAGCTGGCCAGTACTCCTCCATCAGTTCGTAGGTAACACGACCCCAGAGCATCGCTCCATGCGCATTCATCAGACCCGTGAAATAGTCGTGCGATTCATCGTCGGCGATGCCTTCTCGATGATCGACGCAGCCATCCAGCATGACGTTGTAGCTAAATGCCAGTAAACCCATCAGAAGCTCCTGCAGCCATTTGCTTGCCGGACGAACCCCGGTGCCCTGACTCTAGGATTAGGCGCTTATTGCGTCAAGCAGCTGTCTTAGGGCACCAGGGAATTTGCAGTGAACGGGGACTGCGCGATCGCGACAGAAATAACTGTCCACAGTCCAAGACCGGGGTACTCGCTGCCGGGCAGCCATGCCGAGTTCGGCTTCCGCGATCCTATGCATCAAAGGTAGGCTCGCTGCATGACACAGCCAGACTCAGTCATCAGTTTGTCCCCTGTCCCGCACGACCTTGTGCCCATTATCCAGGGCTTGGTCCAAGGCTCTTGGCCAAAGACTGAAGTTGAGCGTGAGGCCCTGTTCGATGCGCTTGGATTCGTATCAGGCACCGCGATTGATTCCGACGACCAGGATTCACCTCATCAGATGACGAGTCTGGACCTCGGCCTGCCAGGAAAAATATCGAGTACTTGGGATACGTACCGTCAACAATTCCTCAGTGTCTGTACGTTCCTCTACAGTTCTCAGGTCCCCCAAGATCCAGTCACCCGGTCTGGGTTTGCTGTTTTGCAGGCAGAACTCTCAGAGGTGTATGGCGCTCCGGAACGCCCCTGGGAAGACGAGGATCAGTCCATTCGCATTTGGCGATGCAATGGCCGGAGCATCACCTTACAGTTATTCAATCGGCGGGATAGCACCGTGATGCTCACGGTTGAAGATTTGGCGCTCGCTTCAGTCATTGAATCTGAAGAAGCGGCCCATTAGCCTTCTCAATTCTTGGATCGGATGAAACAAGCCATTGCCACGGCGATTGTTCCCGCGGCAGCGCCAATCAACGCGACCGCAAGCACGATCAGTAGAACTTTGATCAGGGTCTACGGGATATGCAGCGTGAACTACGCCATTCCGATAGCAAAAACGTCATCAAACACCAGCGATGCGATCGCCGGTCCTGCGGAAAGGAACGACGCTTTCTCAGCCATACCTCGATGATGGGCCGGCTGCGAGGCTGGACAACAGCTGCGGCAATTAAACGAGTGCAGGGCCAGACGTTGCGCCTGGCCACCCCGCACCACACTCACGGGTTAAACAGGTGAGGCTCCAACCATCACTGGTTAGAGCCTCAAACCCACTTAGGTTAAGTCCGGCGGTGACCTACTCTCCCACACCCTCACGAGTGCAGTACCATCGGCGCAATGGGCCTTAGCTTCCGGGTTCGGTATGGGACCGGGCGTTTCCCCCACGCTATGACCGCCGTAACAATCACGAAGCACACAAACCCTACGGTTTGGTGTTGCCTTCGGTGGCATGCAGCAAAGCACGCACAAAGCCAAGTATTCTCGGTTTGAGGTTGTTGTCTCGTAACCGCATAGTGAACGCGAACAGCATTGAAAAATATCAGTTCAATCATTGTTTTATTGTGTGTTGTAAGCCATCGGCCTATTAGTACAGGTCAGCTACNCACAAGTCTTCAGTCCTTGCTTCCACATCCTGCCTATCAACCCAGTGGTCTAGCTGGGGGCCTCTCACACACAAAGGTGCATGGAAATCTCATCTCGAAGCAGGCTTCCCGCTTAGATGCTTTCAGCGGTTATCCCTTCCAAACGTAGCTAATCAGCGATGCACTTGGCAGTACAACTGACACACCAGAGGTTCGTCCGTCCCGGTCCTCTCGTACTAAGGACAGCCCTTCTCAAATTTCCAACGCGCGCAGCGGATAGGGACCGAACTGTCTCACGACGTTCTAAACCCAGCTCGCGTACCGCTTTAATGGGCGAACAGCCCAACCCTTGGGACCTACTCCAGCCCCAGGATGCGACGAGCCGACATCGAGGTGCCAAACCATGCCGTCGATATGGACTCTTGGGCAAGATCAGCCTGTTATCCCCGAGGTACCTTTTATCCGTTGAGCGACGGCCCTTCCACGAGGTGCCGCCGGATCACTAGTCCCGACTTTCGTCCCTGCTCGAGCTGTCACTCTCACAGTCAAGCTCCCTTGTGCACTTACACTCGACACCTGATTGCCAACCAGGCTGAGGGAACCTTTGGGCGCCTCCGTTACATTTTAGGAGGCAACCGCCCCAGTTAAACTACCCATCAGGCACTGTCCCTGAACCAGATCATGGTCCGAAGTTAGGTGACCGGTACAGCCAGAGTGGTATTTCAACGATGACTCCACCTGAACTAGCGTCCAAGCTTCACAGTCTCCCACCTATCCTACACAAGCTGCACCGAACACCAATACCAAACTATAGTAAAGGTCTCGGGGTCTTTCCGTCCTGCTGCGCGTAACGAGCATCTTTACTCGTACTGCAATTTCGCCGAGTTCATGGTTGAGACAGCGGGGAAGTCGTTACTCCATTCGTGCAGGTCGGAACTTACCCGACAAGGAATTTCGCTACCTTAGGATGGTTATAGTTACCACCGCCGTTTACTGGGGCTTAAATTCTCAGCTTCGCCACAAAAGTGACTAACCAGTCCTCTTAACCTTCCAGCACCGGGCAGGAGTCAGTCCGTATACATCGTCTTGCGACTTCGCACGGACCTGTGTTTTTAGTAAACAGTCGCTTCCCCCTGGTCTCTGCGGCCCACACCCGCATCAGAGAAGCAAGTTCTCATCACGGGGCAGGCCCCCCTTCTTCCGAAGTTACGGGGGCATTTTGCCGAGTTCCTTAACCATGATTCTCTCGATCGCCTTAGTATTCTCTACCTGATCACCTGTGTCGGTTTGGGGTACGGGCGGACTGGGACCTCGCGCCGATGCTTTTCTAGGCAGCATAGGATCACCGAATCACCCCATAAACGGGGCGCCTATCAGGTCTCAGAAACATGAGCGGCGGATTTGCCAACCGCTCTTCCTACACCCTTGGACCAGGTCAATTCCATTGCCTGGCTCGGCTACCTTCCTGCGTCACACCTGTTAATACGCTGACCTCACTGCATCGGTTCCCACCACACCACCAGCAACCATTCCCGAAGGAACAAATCACCGGATCCGTCATGGTTAGCATCCACAGCTCAGTATGGGCGGTCCTTCGCCGGTACGGGAATATCAACCCGTTGTCCATCGACTACGCCTGTCGGCCTCGCCTTAGGTCCCGACTAACCCAGGGCAGATTAGCTTAACCCTGGAACCCTTGATCATTCGGCGGACGGGTTTCTCACCCGTCATTCGCTACTCATGCCTGCATTCTCACTCGTGTGGCCTCCACCGCTGGTTTACACCGCGACTTCACCGTCCACACGACGCTCCCCTACCCATCCAAACACCCAATCGAAACCAGGTTAATATTTGAATGACGCAACTTCGGCGGTGTGCTTGAGCCCCGCTACATTATCGGCGCGGAATCACTTGACCAGTGAGCTATTACGCACTCTTTCAAGGGTGGCTGCTTCTAAGCCAACCTCCTGGTTGTCACAGCAACTCCACATCCTTTTCCACTTAGCACACGCTTAGGGGCCTTAGTTGGCGTTCTGGGCTGTTTCCCTCTCGACTATGAAGCTTATCCCCCACAGTCTCACTGCTGCGCTCTCACTTGCCGGCATTCGGAGTTTGGCTAAGGTCAGTAACCTTGTAGGGCCCATCGCCTATCCAGTAGCTCTACCTCCAGCAAGAAACACGCAACGCTGCACCTAAATGCATTTCGGGGAGAACCAGCTATCACGAAGTTTGATTGGCCTTTCACCCCTACCCACAGCTCATCCCCTCCATTTTCAACTGAAGTGGGTTCGGTCCTCCACACGCTCTTACACGCGCTTCAACCTGGCCATGGGTAGATCACTTCGCTTCGGGTCTAGATCACGCCACTCAAACGCCCTATTCAGACTCGCTTTCGCTACGGCTTCCCCACACGGGTTAACCTCGCGACGTAACACTAACTCGCAGGCTCATTCTTCAAAAGGCACGCCATCACCAGGGAACAAGTCCCCAGCTCTAACGGATTGTAAGCGCACGGTTTCAGGTACTATTTCACTCCCCTCCCGGGGTACTTTTCACCATTCCCTCACGGTACTGATTCACTATCGGTCATCAAGTAGTATTCAGGCTTACCAGGTGGTCCTGGCAGATTCACACAAGGTTTCACGGGCCCCGTGCTACTCGGGCATCAACACTAGAACGGCAGACACGCATTACACCTACGGGACTATCACCCTCTATGGTCCGGCATTCCAACCGATTCACCTATACGCCTGCACCTCATCCCACCAGCAAGATAGCACTGGTACATGTCAACCCCACAACCCCGATGATGCAACGCCTATCCGCTATCACACACCAACCGGTTTAGCCCCATCCGCGTTCGCTCGCCACTACTAACGGAATCACTATTGTTTTCTCTTCCTGCGGGTACTGAGATGTTTCACTTCCCCGCGTTCCCTCCACACAGCCTATACATTCAGCTGCAGGTCACACCACATAACATGGTGCGGGGTTCCCCCATTCGGAAATCCTGGCCTCAACGTCCGGTTATCGACTCCACCAGGCTTATCGCAGATTCCCACGTCCTTCATCGGCTCTTGATGCCAAGGCATCCACCGTGCGCCCTTAAAAACTTCAACACAAATCAAAGTCTCAGAATTGAGCAATAAAACAATCTAACAAAATCACGCAGACAAGACTCAAACACCCAAGGATCCAAGGAAAAGGACCCCCAAGCTCATCTCATCTGCAAGATGCTCGCGTTCACTATACAGTTCCCAAACAACAACCCCGCACCCCCGCAACAACACCCCAAAACCAACACCAACCAAAGGCCAGCATCAATCCAACAGGACATCCTTGCAGCAAACACAGGACAAACACCGAAACACCAAGAACCCCTCACCCAAGCGAACACCACCAGGACCCTCCCCACAGGAAGAACCCCGGCAACCATTCACCAGGAAAGGAGGCTTGTTGCCTCAAAACCCAACAGCATGCCAAACCATACAAACCACACAACACCCACACACCGCATTCCAGCACCGCAAGAAGAAAACCCCCTGCAATGCGTACTAGCAGATGCCCAAGCACCACGCGGCCACAGCCAATACCCCGCACCAGCATCAGCCAGCACGTTTTCCGGTATTGAGTCCATTGATATTCCACCCATGAGCAACCCACCCGGACAACACTCGTGTCCAGCATGGGCAACCAATAATGGTTAGCTCCTTAGAAAGGAGGTGATCCAGCCGCACCTTCCGGTACGGCTACCTTGTTACGACTTAGTCCCAATCGCCAGTCCCACCTTCGACGACTCCCCCCACACAAGGTGGTTAGGCCATCGGCTTCGGGTGTTACCAACTTTCGTGACTTGACGGGCGGTGTGTACAAGGCCCGGGAACGTATTCACCGCAGCGTTGCTGATCTGCGATTACTAGCGACTCCGACTTCATGGGGTCGAGTTGCAGACCCCAATCCGAACTGAGACCGGCTTTTAGGGATTAGCTCCACCTCACAGTATCGCAACCCATTGTACCGGCCATTGTAGCATGCGTGAAGCCCAAGACATAAGGGGCATGATGATTTGACGTCATCCCCACCTTCCTCCGAGTTGACCCCGGCAGTCTCCCATGAGTCCCCACCACTACGTGCTGGCAACATGGAACGAGGGTTGCGCTCGTTGCGGGACTTAACCCAACATCTCACGACACGAGCTGACGACAACCATGCACCACCTGTGAACCAGCCCCGAAGGGAAACCCCATCTCTGAGGCGGTCTGGCACATGTCAAGCCTTGGTAAGGTTCTTCGCGTTGCATCGAATTAATCCGCATGCTCCGCCGCTTGTGCGGGCCCCCGTCAATTCCTTTGAGTTTTAGCCTTGCGGCCGTACTCCCCAGGCGGGGCACTTAATGCGTTAGCTACGGCGCGGAAAACGTGGAATGTCCCCCACACCTAGTGCCCAACGTTTACGGCATGGACTACCAGGGTATCTAATCCTGTTCGCTCCCCATGCTTTCGCTCCTCAGCGTCAGTAAATGCCCAGAGACCTGCCTTCGCCATCGGTGTTCCTCCTGATATCTGCGCATTTCACCGCTACACCAGGAATTCCAGTCTCCCCTACATCACTCTAGTCTGCCCGTACCCACCGCAGATCCGAGGTTGAGCCTCGGACTTTCACGGCAGACGCGACAAACCGCCTACGAGCTCTTTACGCCCAATAAATCCGGATAACGCTTGCGCCCTACGTATTACCGCGGCTGCTGGCACGTAGTTAGCCGGCGCTTCTTCTGCAGGTACCGTCACTTTCGCTTCTTCCCTACTGAAAGAGGTTTACAACCCGAAGGCCGTCATCCCTCACGCGGCGTCGCTGCATCAGGCTTGCGCCCATTGTGCAATATTCCCCACTGCTGCCTCCCGTAGGAGTCTGGGCCGTGTCTCAGTCCCAGTGTGGCCGGTCACCCTCTCAGGCCGGCTACCCGTCGTCGCCTTGGTGAGCCATTACCTCACCAACAAGCTGATAGGCCGCGAGTCCATCCCCCACCGATAAATCTTTCCACCACAAAACATGCGTTCCATGGTCATATCCGGTATTAGACCCAGTTTCCCGGGCTTATCCCAGAGTCGGGGGCAGGTTACTCACGTGTTACTCACCCGTTCGCCACTAATCCACCCAGCAAGCTGGGCTTCATCGTTCGACTTGCATGTGTTAAGCACGCCGCCAGCGTTCATCCTGAGCCAGGATCAAACTCTCCATAAAAAATAAAAAGCCACCAGCAACCCCTTGGAAAATAAGGGCGAAGCCGATGAAGTCCTGGCGAATAATAAAACACTCAAACCATCACACGGGGGTGCAATGATTCAAGCAAATGTTATGTATTCACCAAATAAAAATATTCGGTATCAACAAACTTGGCACACTATTGAGTTCTCAAACAACAAACACTCTCGACACCACACCAGCCACCCTTGGTGGCCACTGCTTCGCTCCGGAGCAACTTTTCCAACTTACCAGACTTCCTTATCCGATCAAAATCGGCGGAAAACCTTCAGTGAAAAGTGATTGGCTGCCGGGTAAACAATCGGTAGATTCCGTGTTGTTTCCGTTCCGGCAACAGATAAAAACTATACACAGGTTCTTGGGCACTTACAAATCGAGGGGCCGCGTTCTAGGTCACATGCATTCCGCTGTTCTAGTCTGGGCTCATGAGCGACCTGCAAAGACTCCTTGGATACCGTGAACCCATCTTCAATGCATCTATGGCTGGCGCGGCTGGCGGCGCCTTGGCTGCAGCTGTTTCCCACGCGGGAGGTGTAGGGATGATCGGTTCGCCTGCAACTCCCACAGCTGACTGGATTGAACAGCAAACGCAATTCGTTGAATCCCTGAGTACTCCATGGGGCGTCGGCTTCATGGCCTGGGCGCTGGAAACGGATCTCTCCCCGCTAGAGGCCTTCTTGGAGTTCGGGCCCTCGTTGGTGACCTTGAGCTTCGGCGATGTCACCCGGGCCGCGGCGGTAGCCCATGAGGCTGGAGTTCTGACCGCCATGCAGGTAGGCAACGCGGCAGATCTGGAACGCGCCATGGCTGATGACATCGACATCATCATTGCCCGTGGCGCAGAAGGAGGCGGACACGGTCGCAATGAAGCTGGAACCCTGCCGTTGCTCCAGCTGGCAACCGCCCAGCACCAGAAGCCGGTGATCGCGGCAGGCGGCATCGGCACCGCACGGGGTGTCGCCGCGGTGCTTTCAGCTGGCGCCGAAGCCGCCTGGATCGGCACCCGCTTCCTTTCGGCAACAGAAGCCAGCGGGCACGAGAACATGAAGAGCGCAGTGCGCAACGCGGGCCTGGATGGCACCATCTACACGCGTGCCTTCGATATTGCCCAGCAACTGCCATGGGCGCCGGAATTCGGCGGGCGCGCCCTGCGCAATGCGTTCAGCGACAAGCACGAGGACCTGTCTGCCTGGGAGCCGAACGATGCACTGCGCGAGCAGATGATCAAGGCCCGGGCCGAAGCGATGACGGACATCGCTCCGGTTTACGCCGGCGAGGCAGTGCAGTTCGTGGATGCCGAGCAGCCGGCCGCCGACGTCATGCGGGAGCTGTGCGGCTTCCGCCAGATCCTCTCGGATGCTGCCCGGCGCTTTTCCTAGATCGGCTGGTTGTCGATCAGCCGGACACTGCCCACTTTCGCCGCGACAAGGACCAGGCCTTCTCCGGTAAAGGGGGTGTCCTGGCAGTTGAATGCCAGTTCCTGCAGGGTATCCGGGTTGACGACGACGAAGTAGTCAAGCTGAACCAGAGGTTCCATCTGGTACATGCCGATGGCATCTTCGATGTACAGCGGCTCGTTGCGTGCCGCGCGATCGGCAATCAGCTGGATCGAACGGTGCAGCACCAATGCCGCTTCCTTCTCTTCCTCGCTGAGCAATGCATTGCGGCTGGACAGCGCCAGGCCCTTCTCGCTGCGCACGATCGGCACCGCACGCAGCTCTACCGGGTAATCCAGGTCGGCAACCATGCGGCGGATCAGCACCAACTGCTGGGCATCCTTCTGGCCGAAGTAGGCGCGGTATTCGCCACGGCGCGGGTCTGCCAGGTGCAGCAGCTTGGCAACAACTGCCAGCATTCCATCGAAGTGGCCCGGCCGCGAGGCGCCTTCATACATTTCGCCCATTGCGCCGGAGTCCAACTTCACCAACGGCAGGCCGGCGTGGTAGATCTCGGAAGCTTCCGGGGCAAAGACGATATCCACCCCGGCAGCAGCGGCCAGCTGGACATCGGCGTCGAACTGGCGCGGATACTTCGCGTAGTCGTTGGCATCGTTGAACTGCAGTTCATTGACGAATACTGAAATGACGACAAGTTCATTTTCTTCACGGGCTGCCTTGAACAGCGAAGCGTGGCCGCTGTGCAGGGCTCCCATGGTGGGCACGAAGCCCAGCGATCCCGGGTTGGCTGCGGCAATGGCGGCCTTCAGCTCGGCACGGGTCTTGACAATCTTCGGGGTATTCACGCTATCTATTCTAGAACTCGCAAGAGCTCTTCCAGCGTGCTCTGGGAGATCAGCCCGCGGTCGGCCGCGCGCAGTGCCGTCGCCCGCGAGAGGCTCCGGTAGGAATTATTCGTTTCTGCCGGGTCGTCGGCCAACGCCTGCAGGTGCGCGGTCACCGTCCCGCGATCGCCGCGGGCCACCGGGCCGGTCAGGGCGCCGGCTCCGGAACGCAGCGCGTTATCCAGGCTCGCGTACATCAGGGCTCGCAGGGTATTGGATGGCTCTTCCACGCCGATGCGGCGCAGGATATCGGCCGATTGCGCCGTGATGGTGTTCAGGTGGTTTGCCGCATGGGCCAGGGCCGCGTGGTAGCTGACCCGGTCCTGCTCGGCGATCACCACCGGCTCTCCGCGCATCTCCACCACCAGCGCCTGGGCGACCGGCAGGATGGCCTCGTCGGCGGTGACCGCGAAAACGCAATCGGTCAGCCGCTGCAGGTCCATGCTCATCCCGGTGAAGGTCATTGCCGGGTGGATTGCCAGGCCGAAGGCGCCGGCGTCCATGGCCGGCTGCAGGATCGAGGTGCCGTACCGCCCGGCGGTGTGGGCGACCAGCTGCCCCACGGAGAAATGCCCGCCCGCTGCCAGCCCGGCCACGAGTTCGCCGAGCACATCATCCGGCACAGCAAAGAGCACCAGTTCGCTGCGCCGCAGGATTTCTGCCGGGTCCAGCAGTTCCACGCCGGGCAGCAGGGCGTCGGCGCGATCGCGCGAAGCCTCCGAGACTGCATGGATGCCGGTGATCCGGTGCCCGCTGGCGGCCAGCGCCGCACCGAGCACGGTGCCTACCTTGCCGGCCGAGATGATGCCGATTCCCAAGCGTGGTGCGTCCACTTCTACCTTTCAACCAGGCGCCGGGTTTGCGCCCGGATAAATTCTGCCGCGGTGTCCGCATCAATCTGATGCACGTATCCGGTGATGCTTCCGCCAGCACTGTGCAAGCGGACACCGGCCAGTCTACGTCCTCGCTCCCACGGCCCCTGTATCCAGCTCATGCCCTGCACCCGGTTATGCGGCACGAAGCTGGCTTGGCGCGCCAGCCAGCCGTACCGGGAAATCACCGTGGTGCCGGTGGCCAAAAATCCCTGGTGCTTCCATGCCCCGGGGGACAACGGCTTGGCGCGTTCCGGGGAGCCGATGAACCCGTGCTCGGATCCGGTGCTCACCGCCGTGGCCAGCACCTCGCGCTGGTTCTCGACGCCTAGGTCCGGCAGCAGGATCCCCATGATCCGGGCGACCGACTCGAAGTCGCCCACCGGGAGCACCTGCAGGTTGTCGGCGTCATCGCTCTTGGTGCCCAGCACGTTGACCTCCACCTTGTACCAGCCCAGCATCCGCCAGAAGAAGGGGGCCGTCACCGAAATGGCCTGGACCCGGCCGGAGGGAATGGAGTGCTGGCGGGTGTCGGCCAGACCGTAGCTGATCCGCATGCCGGTGTCCGAGGCACTGGCGGTGAAGTTCCAGCCCTGGTTCAGCTGCTTGTAGAACCAGCTGCCGAAGGCCAGCACCGAGGGCACCAGGCCGGCGATGATTCCCTCGACCCCGGTAATCCACAGCACCACCATCGACAGGCAGGCAAGCAGACCGATGATCACCGGCAGCTGCAGGAACAGCGAGGCGATCAGCCGACCGATGGGCACCTTGGCCATCAGCGGCGATGCTTGCATGGCAGGCTGCGGATCGGCCGGCGCGGGCGCATCTGCCGCAGCCTGTTCGGCTTCTGGGGCATGCGCGGGTCGTCCGCCGCGGGCCCGTTGGAGGATGACCTGACGCAACGCGTGGGCGTCGGCCTTGCGCAGGAAGGAAAGGCGCAGCACCGACTCGGAGGAATCGGCCACGTCGAAGCGCAGCTCGGCAAGTCCCAGCAGCCGGGCAACCAGCGGCTGGGCGATGTCGATGCCCTGCACCTTGTCGATGCGCGCCTGCTTCTGGCTGCGGAAGAGCATCCCTGAATTCACGTACACGTGCGTGCTGGTGAGCTTGTAGCGGGTGAAATACCAGGAAAGGAAGTAGAAGATGAGCACCACGAGCAGGGCGATGCCGGCGCCCGCGACGGTCCAGATCAGCCTGTCGCCGGAAAAGCGTTCAACCCAGGACAGTTCGTCGGTGTTCTGCCAGTAGATGTAGACCAGGCCGATGATGGCCAGCCAGCCGTGGACGAAGGGGCTGGCCGGGTGCACCCGCTGCCATGGCTCGGCGCTGTCACCGGCGGCCGGTTCCACGGACTGGCTCATAGCATCTGCTCTTCGCCGGCGGCCACGAGCCGTTCGCGCAATTCCTGGCCTTCGCGCTCGGGCAGCCCGTAGACGTGCGCGGTGGCGCCGGAGCCTGCGGTGTTCAGCGTCAACTGGCACAGGCCGTAGCGGCGCTCCAGCGGTCCGCTGTTGACCTCGACATACTGCATCCGGCCGTAGGGAATGACTACCTGCTTGCGCCACATCACCCCTGAGCGGACAATGAAGTCTTCCTCGCGTTCGAGGTAGCCCAGTGCGGCGACCTGGCGGCGGATGATGCGCAGGGCCAGCAGTGCCAGCAGCAGCACCAGCAGGATCGGGGTGAGCACCAGCCACGGCGCAATGCCGGCGCCGGTTGCGGCCAGCACGGCAGGAACCAGGGAGGCCAGCAGGATCACGCCCCAGGTGATCGCCCAGGTGGTGAGCTTGACCTTGGCATAGTCCCGGTGGGCTGGGGTGAAGCTACTCGGTGACCACGGAGTCGCTGTTGCCATCGGTATCCTCCGGTGGAAGTTTGCACAGTTGCTGAACAATATACCCAATGACCACCATGAGGAGCCCGGCACCGGCCAGCACCAAGCCGCGGGTCAGGGTGGGGGTCATGCCGGTGGCCGCCCAGAGCATGATGATGGCTGGAACATGCCAGCCGGCGATGACCGCGCCGGCATAGGCCGAGGCCTGCGCCAGCACCAGAGTGCGGGCCGCGGCGATCGGCTCGAAGTCGGCTTTGCCCTGGGTGGAGCGCTTCACCCGGATCCCCAGGAACAGCACCACCGCGCAGACTGCGCCCAGCGAGTACAGCGCGGAGTAGTCCAGCACCGGAGCATACCGGCCGGCCGAGGTGAGCAGGCGCAGCGCAATCCAGCCGGCCGCGGCTCCGAACCCGGCGCACGCGAACAGCCAGCGCAGCTTCAGCTTTGTCATAGCCGGATGATGTCTTTCGCATCGGCGGCTTCGGCGGCCAGCCGGGACACCAGTTGCCCGTCCAGCACCGCGTCCGGATCCATCCAGCTCCACGGGGCCAGCACGAAGCCGCGGATCGCGGCGCGCGGATGCGGCAGGGTCAGCCGCTCGTCATCCAGGCGCAGCTGGTCGTAGGCGATCAAGTCCAAATCCAGGGTGCGTGCTTCCCAGCGCACCTCGCGGGTGCGGTGGTGCTTGGCCTCGATGGACTGGCATAAATCCAGCAGCTCATGCGGGGAGCGCCGGGTGCGCACCTGGACTACCTGGTTGGTGTAGTCCGGCTGGTCCGGCGGGCCGCCCACCGGCTTGGTGATGGCCAGCGGGGACACCTTGAGCAGCTCTGTTTCCGCACCGAGCTCCTGCACCGCGGCGGCCAGCGTGGCCTGCGGGTCGCCCAGGTTGGCGCCCAGCGCGATGATCGCGGTGTGCTGTTTCTGGTGCCGGGTCAGCGAGATCGTGACATCGCTGAATGGCACCGGGATCGGCGCCTGCGGCTTGTGCACCACCACGTCGATGGCGGCCACGGAAGGGTAGGCGGCGAGGATCGCCTCGGCGATTTCGCTGCCCAGCTTCTCGATCAAGTCCCACGGGCCGGCCTTGATCTGCTCGACCACCAGCTCGCTGACTTCGCCGTAGTGCACGGTGTCCAGCACATTGTCGCTGGCTGCCGCCCGCGTGATGTCCACGTGCAGCACCACGTCGATGATGAATTCCTGGCCGTCGCGCTTCTCATGCTCGAACACGCCATGGTAGCCGGTGGCCGAAATTCCGTAGATGCTAATGCGATCCATAGGCCTGCACGACTTCGATGGCGTCGCGGCTGCCGGCGACATCGTGCACGCGCACCGCCCAGACCTTGTCGCGGGCGCCGAGCACGGTGGTGGCCACGGTTGCCGCATCGCGTTCCAGCGGTGCCCGGCTCTTGGAGCCTTCGGCCAGCAGCTCGCCCAAGAAGCGCTTGCGGCTGGTGCCGATCAGCACGCGGTGGCCGAGCTCTTCCATGGCAGGGACGTTGGCCAGCAGCGCCCAGTTGTGCTCCGCATCCTTGGCGAAGCCCAGTCCCGGGTCGATGATGATCTGTTCCGGGGCCACGCCCTTGGCGACGAACTCGTCGCGCAGGCCGCGCAGCTCGCCGATGACCTCTGCGACCACGTCCTGGTAGTTGGCCTCGGCGACCATGTTCTGCGCGGTGCCGCGGCGGTGCATGAGCACGTAGGGGACGCCGGTTTCAGCGATCAGCTCGGGCATGCCCTGCTCGTAGGTCAGGCCGGAGACGTCGTTGATGATGTGCGCGCCAGCCTCGATGGCCGCGCGGGCGGTGGAGACATGCATGGTGTCCACGGAGATCACGGCGCCGGCCTTCACCAGGGCTTCGATGACCGGGATGATGCGCTCCTGCTCGAGGGCCGGATCCACGTCCTTGGCGCCGGGGCGGGTGGATTCGCCGCCCACGTCGATGATGTCCGCGCCGGAGTAGAGCAGCTTCAGGCCCTGGTCGATCGCGGCATCGGTGGACAGGTACTTCCCGCCGTCCGAGAAGGAGTCCTCGGTGACGTTCAGGATGCCCATGACCAGGGTGCGGCCGGTGGGCAGGTCGGCCATCGTCTTCTTCTTGGACTTGCGGATGACGGGCAGGGGGCTGGTGTTCGGGCCGGTGCCCGGGATCGCTCCAAGCGACATGGGGTTCCTACTTTCCGAGGATCAGGCTCATGGCTTCGGCACGGGTGGCAGTCTCGCGCAGCTGGCCGCGCACCGCACTGGTCACGGTCTTCGCTCCGGGCTTCTGCACCCCGCGCATGGACATGCACATGTGCTCGCATTCGACAACGACAATCGCGCCGGCCGGGCTCAGGTGCTCCACCAGCGCATCGACGATCTGGGTGGTCAGGCGTTCCTGGACCTGCGGGCGGCGGGCGTACACCTCGACCAGGCGGGCCAGCTTGGACAGGCCGGTGACCTTGCCGCCCTTGCCCGGGATGTAGCCGATATGCGCCGAACCGTAGAAGGGCACCAGGTGGTGCTCGCAGGTCGAGTAGAACGGGATGTCCTTGACCAGCACCATCTCATCGTGCTCGATGTCGAAGGTGGTGGACAGGTGGTCTGCCGGTTGCTGGTGCAGGCCGGCGAAGAACTCCGCGTAGGCCTTGGCCACCCGCTTCGGGGTGTCGACCAGGCCGTCGCGGTCGGGGTCCTCGCCGATGGCCTCCAGGATCTCGCGCACGGCTGCCGCGATCCGCGGCTGGTCAATCTCTTTCAGTTCACTCACGCTTCGATCCTAGTCGGTCGAGGAAGCTGCGCGCTCCTTGGGGCTTAATATCGGGCCCTCGCTGTGCACCGGACGGGCCTCGTTGCTCAGCCAGACTTCGCGCTTCTCGCGCTTGACCAGGTCGGCGAAGATCTCCGCGATCTCCGCCTGGTTCAGGGTCTCGCGCTCCAGCAGGGCCAGGGCCAGGCGGTCGAGCACATGGCGGTTGGCGGTCAGCGCCTGATAGGCGTCGTTGTGCGCCTGCTCGATCAGCTCGCGTACCTCTTGGTCCACGAGGTGGGCCATTTCGTCGGAGAATTCGCGGGCGGCGTTGCCCATGCCCTGCTCGGCTGCCGAGCCGGCCAGGCGCACCGCGCCGACCTTCTCGCTCATGCCGTATTCGGTGACCATCTTGCGCGCGGTGGCGGTGGCCTTCTCGATGTCGTTCGATGCTCCGGTGGACGGGTCGTGGAAGACGATCTCCTCGGCGACGCGCCCGCCCATGGCGTAGGCCATCTGGTCCAGCAGCTCGTTGCGGGTGACCGAGTACTTGTCGGATTCCGGAACCACCATGGTGTAGCCCAGCGCGCGGCCGCGCGGCAGGATGGTGATCTTGGTGACCGGTGCGGTCTGGTTCATCGCGGCGGCGACCAGCGCGTGCCCGCCCTCGTGGTAGGCAGTGACCTTGCGCTCGTGCTCGTCCATCAGCCGGGTGCGCTTCTGCGGGCCGGCCATGACGCGGTCGATGGCCTCATCCAGCGCGCGGTCGTCGATCAGGTTCGCGTTGGAGCGTGCGGTGAGCAGCGCGGCCTCGTTGAGCACGTTGGCCAAATCGGCGCCGGTGTAGCCCGGGGTCTTCTTCGCGACGGCGTTCAGATCCACGGTGGCGTCCATCGGCTTGCCCTTGGCGTGCACCGACAGGATCTGTTCGCGGCCCTTCAAGTCCGGTGCCTCCACCGGGATCTGCCGGTCGAAGCGGCCCGGGCGCAGCAGCGCCGGGTCCAGCACGTCGGGACGGTTGGTCGCGGCGATCAGGATGACGTTGGTGGTGGCGTCGAAGCCGTCCATCTCGACGAGCAGCTGGTTCAGGGTCTGCTCGCGCTCGTCGTTGCCGCCGCCGATGCCGGCGCCGCGGTGGCGGCCCACCGCGTCGATTTCGTCGACGAAGATGATCGCCGGGGAATTGTTCTTGGCCTGTTCGAACAGGTCGCGCACGCGCGAGGCGCCCACGCCGACGAACATCTCGACGAAGTCGGAGCCGGAAATCGAGTAGAACGGCACCTGGGCTTCGCCGGCCACCGCCTTGGCCAGCAGGGTCTTGCCGGTGCCCGGAGGGCCGTAGAGCAGCACGCCCTTGGGGATCTTCGCGCCCAAGGCCTGGAACTTGGCTGGTTCCTGCAGGAATTCCTTGATTTCGTGGAGTTCTTCCACTGCCTCGTCGGCGCCGGCGACGTCCTTGAAGGTCACCTGCGGCATGTCCTTGGTGATCAGCTTCGCCTTGGACTTGCCGAACTGCATGACCTTGGAACCGCCGCCCTGCGAGCGGGCGAGGATGAACCAGAAGATGCCGGCGATCAGCAGGAACGGGATGATGATCCCGAGCATCGACAGCAGCCAGTTGCTTTCCACCGGCTGGTCGGTGAACTTGCCCAGATTGGCCTTGTTGATCTCATCGACCACTTGTTCGGCGCGGGCGGTCGAGTAGTAGAAGCTCACCGTGGTGCCCTTGTCCACGCCGTCCACCTTCAGGGCGTCGCGCAACTTCAGGTCGACACGCTGGTCGCCGTCGAACATCTTCGCTTCGGTGACATTGCCGCTTGTCAGCTGGTGCAAGCCGACGGAGGTATCCACCTTGGCAGAATTATTGCCAAAGACCATCGGCAGGAACAGCACCACTGCGACGACGCCGACCAAAACCCAAATGATCCAGCTGTTAAAAAGCTTCTTCGTTTTCATTGATCCGCCAGGCCCCGCGCCTGGCGCATCCCCCTCACGCACTGCTCTGGCGTCCGGGTCACGCCACCTTCGATACTTCTCAACGCCCCAATGGCGCGAAAAGTTCCCTACTGATAAATGTGCGGGGCCAAGGTGCCCACGCAATCCAGGTTGCGGTACTTTTCCGCGTAGTCCAGGCCGTAGCCCACGACGAATTCGTTCGGGATGTCCATGCCGACGTACTTGACATCGATTTCCACCTTGGCTGCCTCGGGCTTGCGCAGCAGGGTGCAGATTTCCACCGATGCCGGGCCGCGGGATTCCAGGTTGGACTTCAGCCAGGACAAGGTCAGGCCGGAGTCGATGATGTCCTCGACGATCAGCACGTGCTTGCCCATCAAGTCGGAATCCAGGTCCTTGAGGATGCGCACCACACCGGAGGACTGGGTACCCGAACCGTAGGATGACACTGCCATCCAGTCCATGGTCAGGTGGGAGTTCAGCGCGCGGACCAGGTCGGCCATGATCATCACGGCGCCCTTGAGCACACCTACCACGAGGATGTCGCGGCCTTCGTAATCCTTGTCGATCTGCGCGGCGAGTTCCTCCACGCGGGTCTGGATTTCTTCCTTGGTGTACAGAACGTGCGCAAGATCGGCCTTGACTGCATTGGAATCCACGAGAATTCTCCTGATTCTAGAGGTGTGGTACTTACCTAGAGTGCCACATTTGGCGGATTGTTGTTTAGCCGGTTGTGGTGAAAACTATCACCGATTGCCGGCGGAAGGCGCTGATCGCGCCATCGAGCTGCACCGGACCAGCTGATTTGGACTTGGGGACGCCGAATCCGGCCAGCGCGCAGAGCGCCGCTGTTCGCTCATGGCCCACATTCCGGGCACCGGCTTCCATGGCGGCCAGGCGTAATACTCGCGAGCTGACGGCCACCGGCAGCTTGGCCAGTTCCGCGATCCGCAACCCGTGCTCCGCCTTGGCCGCCTGCGCCCAGGAATCCAGTGCCTGGGCATCGGCGGCGGCCAGGCTGGCGGTGCGCGCCAGGGCTTCGGGCAGGTGCTCGCCGAGTTCCGCGCGCAGCAAGGGCAGGATCCGGTGGCGGATGAGATTGCGCCGGTAGCCGGTGTCCGTGTTGCTCGGATCTTCCCAGAAGTCCAGGCCCGCCTCCCGGCAGATCTGCTCGGTCTGCTCCCGGGACAGTTCCAGCAGGGGCCGCCGGTAGGGTCCGCGGCTGGCCGGGATGCCTGCCAGCGAACGGGTACCCGATCCGCGCAGCAATCCGAGCAGCACCTGCTCGGCCTGGTCGTCGCGGGTATGCGCGAGCATCAGCGTCTGCGCATTGTGCTGGATGATCGCCGCTTCGAAGGCCCGGTATCTGGCCTTGCGCGCCGAATCCTCATCTTTCGAGGTCTCGACCCGGATCACCTGCACCGGATCCAGCCCCAGCTCGCGGCACTGCGCGGCGGCGTGCTCGGCCACCTCGGCGCTGCCGGCCTGCAGGCCGTGGTCGATGACCACCGCGCCGAAGGAACCAGGCAGCGTCGCCGCGGCAATGGCCAGGGCCAGCGAGTCGGCGCCGCCGGAGACCCCGATCAGGTTCAGCCCCGGCGCGCAGCTGGCTTGGATCGCGCCGCGGGCGAGGTGCAGGGCGCGGCTCATCGGGTGCGGGCCAGCCAGCGTTCGGGGTGCTCGAGTTCCTCGGAGCTGGGGAACAGCTCGCGGGCGGTGAAGATCTCGTTGAAGCCTTCATAGCCGATCTCATCGACGATATGACGCACGAATTTCGCCCCGCGCTTGTACTGCAGCGCCTTGGCATCCAGGCCCAGCAGCTTGCCCAGCAGGATCGCCAGGGCCGAGCGGTTCTCGCCGCGGGCTTCGAAGCGGCGGCGGATGGTCTTGATGCTGCGGATCGAGGTGACATCGTTCATCACCACCATGGCGTGGCCCTCCAGCACCGACATGATGCTGGTCAGCTCGGAAACCTCGGACTTCATGGATTTCAGGCGTTCGCCCAGTGCGCCCATGGAATTGGTAGTGCCGGCCAGCGGCTCGAAGGCCTCGGCCAGCGTCTGCTTCATGACCTCGGGGATCCAGGGGGCATGCTCGAATTGCAGGCGGTGGGTCTGCTCATGGGTGGCGATCCACAGGTAGAAGTCGCGGGCGTTGACGTTCAGTTCGCCGCGGATCTGGGTGATGGTCGGGGCATTGAGCAGCAGCCGGGGTCCGACGAACGGATCGAATTGGCCCAGCACCCGGGTGCCGAGCACCGAGAGCACCGCGCCGAGTTCGGCGCCGGCGATCAGCGGTACCGCGCCGGGGACATCCTGGCGCATTGACGGGAGCATGGCCGCGAAGTTCTGGCTGACGGCCTTGGCCCAGCCTGAGCGGTCCACCACCAGGGTCTGCGCTGGCGCAGTCGAGGCCAGCCTGGAGACCTTCTCGGCCTCCACCAGGCCTTCGCCGGCGGCGATGCGCAGTTCCTCGACGATCCGGGCGGCATCCTGGGCCTGGATCTTCGGCCCGGCGGGCATCAGGGTTTTCGCGGCCTTGGCCGCCAGCTTCCAATCGACGAACTGGTTCATTTACTGCTCCTGAGCTTTCAGCTCCGGCAGCCACAACCGCGGATGGCGGTGACTGCAGAGTCAATGGTTGGCTTGTGGGGTGCGAGTGCTCCGTTGGGCTGGTTGGCATAGATCGAGAAGGCGAGCAGGCGCCCGTCCTCGGTCATGGTCATGCCGGTCAGCGTGGCCACGCCGGTCAGCGAGCCGGTCTTGGCACGGACCAGACCAAGTGTCGCGGCACCGTCCAGGCGGTGCATCAGGGTGCCGTTGTAGCCGGAGACCGGCAGCGAATAGACGAGCTCGCGCAATTCCGGCTTGCCGCTGGTGGCCGCCGAGCGCAGCACTGCGGTCAGCGCGGCGGGCGAAATCTGGTTCTTGGCGGCCAGGCCGCTGGCGTCCACCAGCGAAAGGCCACTCGCCCCGTGCTCGGCGGCTACCGCGGCGACGGCGGCTCCCGCCTGCTCGGCGGGCATCTGGCGCTTGAGCGCGACCAGCCGTCCCATGGTTTCGGCGATGTAGTTATCCGAGACCAGCAGCATGTGCTTGACGACATCACGCAGCGGCGCGGATTTCACCTCGGTGATCTGCTCGCCGCCGGCATAGGGGCCGCGGCCGCCCTCGGTCACCGTGATGCGCTCGCCCAGGGCCCGGGCGAAGACCTTGCGGACCTGCTGGGCGGCGTCGGACTGGTAGGCGGTGCTGGTGCTCTGCCCGGCACGCCCGGCGTAGTGCGCTATCGGGTAGACCTCGCCAATATTGTTCGAGGTGAACAACGACTTGTCCCAGTCCGGGTTGCTGTGCGCGTCGCCGAACAGCGAGTCGTCCAGCCACAGCTCGACCTCGCCGATCCCGCGTTTTTCAAGCTCATCGGCGGTCTGCTTGGCCAAGGTCGCCAGTCCTGCATAGCCCTTGGGGTGCGCCGGGTCGGATTCCCCGTCGCCCAGCAGCACATCGCCCCCGCCGCGCAGGATCAGCGTTCCGCCATCGAGCAGCACGCTGGTGGACAGCTGGGTGCCTCCGCCCAGGGCGTCGAGGGCGGCGATGGCGGTGGCGACCTTCAGGCTGGAGGCCGGGGTGCCGTTTGCGGCGGCATTCTTGTCATACAGGACGTTGCCCGTGGCGACGTCCACCACCTGGGCGCTGAAGGAGGTCCGGTCGGGCTTGTCGGCAAGGATGGCATCCAGCTTCGCGGCGAGGATCCCGGGGTCCGGCTGCACGGCTTCGGGGTCCAGATCCTGCACGGCGACTGGGGATGGCGCGGCCAGTTGCGCGCTGGCCGGGGTGTAGGAAGCTTCGGGCTCCCCGGTGAAGAATCGCGGGGCCAGGAGCATCGCCACGACGACTGCAACCACGGCAACAATCGCCACCCCCAGCGTTATGGCGCGTCGGGCGGCAGTGTTCATATGGTTACATTCCTCTCGCAGTTTTATCCATCAGGCGCAATGGGGCGATACCCTTATTAGCGGATATCCCTAAGACTAGTTTAGGAGTGTGCTTTTCATGAGCCACGACGTGACCATCGAGATCCCTACCGGATCGCGCGTCAAGTACGAGATCGACCACGAGACCCACCGCCTGCGCCTGGATCGCGTGCTGTTCACCTCGATGCAGTACCCAACCCACTACGGCTACTTCGACGATACCTTGGGCGAAGATGGCGATCCATTGGACGCCATGGTCTACCTCCCGGGTGTCGACCTGATCCCAGGCGTTGTCGTGGAAGCCCGCCCGATTGGCGTCTTCAACATGACCGACGATGGCGGTGGCGATGCCAAGCTGCTGTGCGTTCCTGCCGACAAGCGCTTTGACCACATCAAGGAACTTGAAGACATCGACGAATGGCTGATCAAGGAGATCGAGCACTTCTTCACCCGCTACAAGGACTTGGAGCCAGGCAAGTGGGTCAAGGCCGAGGGCTGGGAAGGCCGCGAGGCTGCCGAAGCCGAGCTGGCTCGCTCCATCGAGCGCTTCAAGGCCTAGTCGCTGGATTTGAGCTGAAATGGCGGCGATCCCCATGCGGGGGTCGCCGCCATTGCTTTTGCGCTGGCCAGCCTCAGGCATCGGGCAGCAGCGAGCTGAGCACGTCGTCCTGCGCGGCAACTTCCAGGGTCTGCACGTCCTTGAGCTTGCGCTCCACCGCGCGGGTCCGGGTGCCGGCATCCCGCACCGTGTTCTGCGCCGTGGCCAGCTGCTTGCCCAGCTTGTCCCAAACATCTCCGTACTTGCGGAATTCTTCCTTGGCTGCCGAGAGCACCTGCCACACTTCGCTGCTGCGCTTCTCGATGGCCAGGGTGCGGAAGCCCATTTGCAGCGAGTTCAGCAGGCTCATCAGGGTGGTCGGCCCGGTGACCAGCACCCGGTGCTCGGTCTGCAGCTTGCTGGCCAGCCCCGGGCTGCGCACCACCTCGGCGAACAGGCCTTCGGTGGGCAGGTACATGATGGCGAAGTCGGTGCTGTACGGCGGGGCGATGTACTTGCTGGAGATCAGCTTGGCCTGTTCGAGGATTGCCCGGTCCAGCGCCTTGCCGGCCGCGGCGATGGCCGCCTTGTCTCCGTGCTCCTGGGCATCGAGCAGGCGCTCGTAGTCTTCCTGAGGCAGCTTGGAGTCGATGGGCAGGTAGATCGTTCCGGCATCCCGGCCGGGAAGGATCACTGCGAACTCGACGACCTCGCGGCTGCCGGGGACCACGGCAACGTTCTGCTCGTACTGCTCTGCGGTGAGGATGTCTTCCAGCTGGCGTGCCAGCTGCACTTCGCCCCAGGATCCACGGCTTTTCACGTTGGTAAGCACGCGCTTGAGCCCGCCGACATCCTGGGCCAGGGACTGCATTTCTCCCAGTCCCTTCTGGACCATTTCCAGCCGCTTGCTGACCAGCTCGAAGGAATCCCCGAGCCGCTTCTCTAGGGTCCCCTGCAGCTTCTCGTCCACGGTTTCGCGCATCTTCTCGAGCTTGGCTTCATTGCCGGCGCGCAGCTTTTCCATTTCCTGCTGGAGCAGCACCTGGACCTGCAGATGCCGGTTCGCATTGGCTTCGGCCATCGCGGTCAGCTTCGCATCGAGCTCGGTGCGCACTTCGCCCATGCCCTGGCGCAGTTCGGTGCGCTGGGTTCCCAGTTCTTGCCTCAGCTCCGCATTTCCACCTCGCACCGCGTCCTGGATCTGGGTGCCTTCGGAGCCGGAAGTCCTGCGAATCAGCAGCAAAGCAACATATGCCGTTACAAGAATATTGAGGATGACGAGGACAAAAACCGCGATTATCATGAGCACCTAGCCAAGATCTGTCGAGTGAACCATTACCCCAGTCATATCAGCGGACACCGACAGTTTGGGGACATAATGGGTTCATGCACATTCTGGTCACCGGTTTCGAGCCCTTCGGCAATGACGCATTCAATGCCAGCGGCGAGGCCGTCCGCCAGCTTCCGGCTCGACTTGGCGAGCACGAGGTGACCACCGCGATCCTGCCGGTGTCCTTCGCGGCCTCCGGGCAGGTGCTTGCATCGCTGCTGGCCGAGCATCAGCCCGATGCGCTGATCTGCGTTGGCGAAGCCGGCGGACGGGCATCGATTACGCCAGAGCGCTGGGCGGCCAACGAGGATGATGCGCGCATCCCAGACAATGATGGCGACCAGCCGCGCTCAACGGCGATCAAGGCGTACGCCCCGGCGCGCATGGAAGCGAGCCTCGATCCTGCGGCTGCCGTCCGGGCCCTGCTGGCCGCCGGCCACGAGGCCAGCGTGTCCGAGGATGCCGGGCGGTTCGTGTGCAATCACGTTGCCTATTTGGCCTATTCCCAGCCGGTCCCGGCATTGTTCATTCATGTTCCCGCACTGCGTCCGCCGGGAATCCGGGCAACGGTAGGCGCCGAAACCGATGCAACGGCTATCCAGCAGCAGCGCTCAGGCCTGAGCGAGCTGCCGCAGGCGCTGGGCATCGCGATACTGGGTGCACTGGGCTGAGTTGGCCCGCTTTTCAACGACGCTTTGCCCTTCGTTAACTGGCACCGGGAATATGACCAACTGATACCTGCGGATTTCTGTGGCGGTTCGGCGCGAGGCTAGCCTTGAATCATCATGACCCTGCATAATCTCACCCCGCTTGATCAGCTGCGCGCTGGAAGGCTTCCGCTACGCCTGGCAAATCTGTTCATCGGCCTGATGCTTTTTGCGCTGGCCATGGCACTGCTGATCCGCGCCCAGCTCGGCGTGGATCCGTGGGATGTGCTGCATCTGGGGCTGGCCAACCACATTCCGCTGTCGCTGGGAACCATCGTGATCCTCGTCGGCGTCGTGGTGCTGCTGGCCTGGATTCCACTGAAGCAGTGGCCGGGGCTGGGCACCATCGCCAATGTGCTGCTCATCGGGCTCGGCCTGGATTTCTTCCTCTGGCTCATCCCCGATGTCCATGGCCTGGGCTGGCAGATCCTGACCCTGGTGGGCGCCATAGTCATCAATGGACTGGGCGGCGCACTGTACATCGGCTGCCATTTCGGGCCCGGGCCGCGCGATGGCCTGATGACCGGGCTGCATCTGCGCACCGGCAAATCTATCCGCCTGCTGCGCACGATCATCGAGGTGTGCGTACTGGGGATCGGCTGGCTGCTCGGCGGTCCGGTGGGCGTGGGCACGGTGGCCTATGCGCTGCTAATCGGCCCCGCCACGCAGTTCTTCTTCCGTTACACCACGGTGCGCCTGGACGCGCAGCGCGCGACCGCGGGCGTCTGAGGGGCGCTTAGCGCGCGGCCCGCTCCAGCACTTCGGCCAGCTGTTCGTGGCCACGGGCCCGGGCGAGCCCTGCCATCTCTGCGAGCACTTCCGGGCTGCCCACCGACCGCAGGTACTCGCTGGCCGCCGCACCCTCCCCCGCTTCCGCCGATCCATGGGTGGCAGTGGCGGCATCGAGCAGCTCGGCCTGCTGGAGCACCGCCTGCAAATCCGCTTCGTCGGATCGGGCTTCGAGCATCATGAGCCGCCCAAGCACCGCCGGATTGCCGATCTTGATCCGCTTGGCTCCCATCAGCTGCGAGAGCATCGGCGCAGAGAGGCCCAGCACCTGGGCCAGCGAGCGCTGGGACAAGGCATACTTTTCCATTACTTGCCCGAAACGCTCCGCCAGCGGCGCGCCATACAGCCTCCGCTGCTGTTCGATAGGACTGTCCATGGAAACAATCTTCGCACGGGGGTTTGCAATTGCAAACAAATGGCCTATATTTGCAATTGCAAACATCACCGCCGGAAGGAAAGCATGATGCTTCGCCGACATCTACTCGCACCGCTCTTGGCAGCGCTGCTGGCCGCCGTGCCGCTGGCCGCAGTCCACGCCGATGAGCAAACCACCACCGAACCAGTGGTCGTCGTCATGGACTACTCCAGCTCCATGCTGGAAAAGGACGCCGACTCCAAAGGCACCAAGCGGATCGACGCCGCCAAGACCGCGGCCAAGAGCCTGATCGACAATGCCCCGGAAGATGCCACGATGGGCCTGGTCGTCTACGGCTCGAAGTCCCCGGGCAAATGCGACGACATCACCACCGTGCAGAAACCGGGCACCGTGGACAAGAAGAAACTGTCAAAGAAGATCGATGAGCTCAAGGCCGTGGGCGAAACCCCGATCGGCGCCTCGCTGCTCCATGCGGCCAAGGACCTGGAAGGCATCGAAGGGCCCAAGTCGATCATCTTGGTCTCTGACGGCGAAGAGAACTGCGACAAGCCGCCGGCCTGCGAGGCCGCCAAGGACCTGGCCGGACAGGGCATCGCCCTGACCGTGCACACCATCGGCTTCAAGGTGAACGACAAGGCCCGCAAGCAACTCGAATGCATTTCCGAGACCACCGGCGGAAGCTACGTGGACGTCGACGACGCGCAGTCGCTGGAAGAGGAGCTGACCAGCCGCACGCTGCGCGCCTTCCAGGGATACTCCACGGCTGGCACGCCCATCGAGGGCGGCGCCCGCCTGCACGAGGCGCCGCTGATGGTCCCCGGCCAGTACCTCGACGAGCTGGAGAAGGGTGAAACCGACAGCTGGAACTCGAACGACGGCACGACCAAGTACTACAAGATCGGCCCGCTGCAGCCCGGGCAGTATGCTCATTTCTCCGCAACCATGATCCCCGAGCAGAAGATCGACGCGGATGACGACGACCCGGCGAAGGTCATCGTCGAACTGGTCAACGGCCAGGGCTCGCAGTGCGCCTCGGGCGACAGCTACACGGTGGGCAGCGACGAGCTCGGCCGTCCGCTGGCCGCCTACACCCGCAGCCCCGAGTTCGTCCAGGACTCCAGCTACGGCTGCTTCGCCGACGGCACCGGCGAGCTGTTCGCCAAGGTCACCCGCGAGGGCTCGCTGTTCCACGAGGACCCGATGGCCGTGGAGCTGCGCTATGTGCTTGAGCCTGCGGTGGACGCCGCGCTGCTGGGCGCCCCGGCAAGCGAGGAGGACAAGCCGCAGTCGGTCACCCTCACCGGAACGCCAGAGCCGGTCCTCGGCGGCTCGAGCTTCAACGACGCGCTGCCGGTGAAGTCCGGCACGATCTACTCCGACTCGGTGCTCAGCAGCGAGGCACGGTATTACAAGGTCCACGTGGGCAACGGCCAGAAGCTCAATCTCCGGCTGACCAGCGGGAACAACGAGGATGCCAGCGCCCAGGCCGTGACCATGGGCGTCTACTCCCCGGTGCGGGACGGCGTGGACATGCTCGGCACCGGCCGGCTCCACGGGAGCACCTCCGGGGAAACGATCACCCGGTCCATGCGCACCGCGGTGGACCAGTCGAACTATGACAGCTACATCGGCCGGTCGAACTACCTGGCCGGCGACTACTATGTGGTCATCTACTCGGACACATGGATGCAAAAGGCCAACGGCGTGCCCTATGACTACGAGCTGGCCGTCGACGTGACCGGCACCGAGAAGGAGTTCGCCGGTGCCGCCCCGATCTTCGAGGCCAGCGAGATGCCCTCCGCCTCGCCCGAGGCCGGTGCCACGGAATCGGAAACCGCCACTGAAGCGGAAGCCGCCCCTGCATCATCGGCCGCCCCTTCCCCGTCCGAAAGCGAACCGCAGGCCGAAACCGCCCCGGCAGCCTCCTCGGCACCGTTGTGGCCCTGGTTCACCGGCGGCCTGGTGGGCACCGCCGCCCTGCTGGGCGCGGGAACCTTCCTCTTCCGAAACCGGGCCACAGCCGCCCATGAGCACTCCGACAACATCGACCCGACCGTGCCAGGAGGCCGACCATGAGAATCCTTGCCGCCCTGCTTTGTGCCGGACTGGCCCTGTCGCCGGCCGCTGGCGCGCTGGCTTCCGAAGCGGAAATCCTGTTGCATGAACCTGTCGGCCAGCAGGTCGACGGCGCACAGGACCAGGGATCGGCCCCGCAGCTGGAGGCTGGCCAGTGGGTCGACGAGCTGCCGACCACCGGAGACGACGCCGCGCTGTACTACCGGCTGCCGCAGATTGCCGACGGCGAACGGCTGCACGTGAGCGCGCAGCTGGTAGTCGATCCATCGCAGCAACCCACCAGCCAGGAGAGCACCGAACTGTCGGCCGCGCTGGTGCAGGCCAACGGGGACTGGTGCGACAGGGGCAGCAATTCCACCTCGCGCCGCAACATCGACAGCCTTCCGCTGGTGGCACTGGACTCCCAGCCGAAGAAGGCCGAGGGCTACTCGCGCTGCCTGGACCAGAACAACGACGAACTGCATCTCTCCTTGCAGCGCGATGGGCGCTGGCAGGATGATGCGCAGCTGCCGGTGCAGATCACCGTCGTGGTGCAGCCGGCGCTGGATCCGGCCACGCTCACCGGCACCACCCCCGGCAATCTGCCGCCGGTGTCGGTCACGCTGGATGCCGAGGCGCAGGCCGTGTCCGGCGGCAGCGGCTTCTCCGCCGCGGCCGAACTGTCCTCCGGCGCCGCCTACTCTGACTCGGTGCTCCCCAATGAGGTGAAGTACTACAAGGTCCATGTGGCGCAGGGGCAACGGCTGAATTACCGGATGACCGTGCTCGACTCCCCCAATGCCAGCGCCAAGGAACTGGTCACCGGCACCTACAACCCGCTGCTGCAGGAGGGTATCATGACCGGCACCGCCAAGCAGGAACTATCTGCAGACGATGCCGGCGCCTCGCTGACGCGCAGCCTGGCCACGACGGTGTCCCGCGACCTGCAGGTCGACGGCTCGCATCCGAAGCTGGGCTATCCGGGGGACTACTACATCACCGTGGCCGGCACAGCCTATGAGCCGCGCGGGCTGAACCCGCTGAACTTCGAGCTGGCCATCGAGGTCACCGGAGAGGCCACCGGCACCGATGGCTGGGAACCCGCGGCACAGGCAGAATCCGGCGGCACGGCGGCGGGATCCGGCAGCTGGCTGCCGGGCAGCGCGCAGCTCGGCGCTCTGGCCGGCGGCGCGGCCGTGGCCCTGGCCGGCTACGCCGGCCTGTGGTTCTGGCGCCGGCGTGCCCAGGCAGCGGGCAAGCAGCGCGTCTAGCCTCCGGGCGGCCAGGCGGCCTCCACGCCAGCCACTGCGGCTGCCGCGAAGGCCGTTGCCGCGTCCGGCGACTGGCCGAACACCAACCAGAGGGAGAGCACACCGAGCACCAGAGCCAGCAGCAAGGCGATCCACGGCAGCAGCTGGACCGCGGAGCGCGGACCGCCTCGGGAAGGCTTCGGGGCCGGCGCTGGTGCTGGTTCAGCAACGGAGTGCGTCTTGGATTGCACTACGGGTCTCGTCTCGGATGGCACCGCTGGTTGCGTCTCGGTGCCAGATGGCTGAGGTGCGTCCTGGGTTAGTTGCGGCGCGAAGTGGTCGAAGACCTCCAGGCGTTCTCCGGAGGCGACCTCGTAGCCGTCCTCGCGGCGCAACCCGGCCAGCGCCTGCGGCGCCCGGGCCGCCGCGGCACTGCGTTGCCGCGGATCACGGGAGAGCAGTCCGTCGAGCACCGCTTCCAGTTCCTCCTCGGTGCAGAAGCCGCCGGTGCGGCACCGTTCGGCCAGCGCATCGCCGCGCAGCTGCGGGTGCAGCAGCTGCACCGCCAGCACGCCCAGCGCATAGAGGTCCTGGAAGGGCTCGGGCTGGTGCCCGCCGGTAAGTTCGGGGGCAATGAACCCCGCGGTGCCCACCACCACGCCGTGCTCGGTCAGCCGCGGCTCGTCGCGGTGCGTGGCGATCCCGAAGTCGGCCAGGCGCACCACCGGCACCCCGTCGCCGGTGGATTCGAGCAGGACATTGGCGGGCTTGACATCGCGGTGCACCCAGCCGGATTCGTGCACATGGGACAGCCCGTCCAGCAGCTGCACCAGGATCTCGGCCACCAGCGGCGCGGAGAAGGCCCCGTAATCCTGCATTGCGGTATGCAGGTTGCCGCCGCGCATCAGCTCAGTGGCGATGACCACCCGGTCATCGACGGCAGCCCAGCCGTAGGGGGTGAGCAGGTGCGGGTGGTCGAATTTCACGCCCTGCTCGCGCACGAAGCGCAGGATCTCGCCACTGTAGCTCTGCCGCATCACCTTGGCGGCGCATTGCTGGCCGCGCTGCAGGTCGCGGGCGAGCCACACGGTCCCAGAGCCGCCCCGGGCGATCTGCTCGATGAGTTCGAACCGCCCCGCAATGATTTCGCCCGCCACCAACGCTCCTTCGAAGTTTCCGGTACCAGCTTAGCGGGGCGCGCCTCGGTGCGTCACTTCTTGCATTTGCAGGACAAATGCCTCCGGCACAGGCAATACTTGAAGCATGTTTGTCGTTGCGCTCAGCCCCCGGCCCCGCTCGGTCACCGATGTTGCCGCCGCCAGCGAGCAGTTGTGGCACCAGCTGGAACAGGTCGGCACGCGCGCGCCGTTCACCGCGCTCAGCGGCCAGCTGCTGCTCGGGGTGCCCGATGGCCCCGACGCTGCAGTGGACGCGCTGCTGCGTGCGGCACGGCTGAACTTCTGCAATATCGGGCTGGGCATCGGCAGCCTGTATGAGCCGGTGCCCGTGGAGGCCGGCCTGGTCGAAGGCAAGGCGGTGCGGCGCGCGCTCGGCGCCCTGGAAGCCGCCAGCCACCGTGGCGAAAGGGTCCCGATCTGCGTGTCCTCGGGCAACGACGAGATGGACGGCGAGCTCGAAGGCCTGCTGCGCATGCTCGGGCATTGGATCCGCACCCGCACCGAGGCCGAATGGGCGGTTGTCGACCTGCTCACCCCCGGGGTGCGCGGGCAGCAGAAAGCCGTCGCCGAGATCCTGGGCATCACCCCGCAGGCGGTTTCCGCGGCGATCGTGCGCTCGGGCTACAACGACGAGCTGGGTGCGCGGGCGGCGATCGCCCGGCTGCTGGAGTACACCGACCAGCTGTAGCAGCGGCTGCTAACCGGCCAGCAGGCCTTCCAGGACGAGGGCCAGGCCATCGGCGTCAACGTGTTCGGTGACCGCGTCCGCGGCGTCCTTGACCTCATCCGGGGCCTGGCCCATGGCCACGCCGTGGCCGGCCCACTGGAGCATCTCGATGTCATTGCGCCCGTCGCCGACGGCCAGCGTGTCATCGGCGTGGAAATCCAGGACGGCGCGCAAGCGCTCCAGCCCGCTGGCCTTGGTGGTGCCATCGGCTGCAATATCCAGCCAGGCGGTCCAGCCCACCGAGTAGGTCACCCCGGAGAGCCCCAGGCTCTGCACTGCATGCCCGAATTCCTCGGCGGTGTTGTCGGTGGAGAAGACCACCACGCGCACTGCCTTGCTGTTCACCAGCTCGCCGAAATCCACCACCCTGCTCTCGGCGCCGAAGCTCATGTCGCCGAAGGTCTCGCTGGAAAGGAATTCGCCGCGTTCGTTTTCCAGGGCGTACTTGGCAGTGGGGAGCTGTTCGCGCAGTGCGGTGAGCGCTGACGAGGGGTCGAAGATCTCGCGGTGCAGGATCTCGACGCCATCCTTTGACACCTTCGCGAGCACCCCGCCGTTGCTGACCACGACGTAGCCGTGGTCGATGCCCAGTTCTTCCATGATGGGCAGGGTCGCACCCAGGGAGCGGCCGGTGGAGATGATCACTTCGTGGCCCTGGGCCACGACTGCCCGCGCGGCGTCGCGCACGCGCTGGCTCATTTCGCCCTGGTGGTTGACGATAGTGCCGTCCACGTCAAGGCAAATCATCAATTTTTGCTTGGTCAGCCGGTCGTCGTTGCCGAGCTTAGTCATAACAGTCATGGCTCAAGTTAACCACCAGCGCAGGTATTTGGCGATGACCCAAGGCACAGCTACGGGTGAACAACCGGTTAAACGCAGGTGCCGGCCGCCCCGCGAGGGGAGGCCGGCACCTGCTCGGCATTGCCTACTTGAGCACTTCGAGTCCGCCAAGGTACGGCTGCAAGGCCTTCGGCACGTTGACCGAACCATCAGGGTTCTGGTGGTTTTCCAGGATCGCGACAATCCAGCGGGTCGTGGCCAGGGTACCGTTCAGGGTTGCCACCGAACGGGTCTTTCCTGCCTTGCCGTCGATGACCTCGCGTTCGCGGACATTCAACCGGCGGGCCTGGAAGGTGGTGCAGTTCGAGGTCGAGGTCAGCTCGCGGAAGGTGCCCTGGGTCGGAACCCAGGCTTCGCAGTCGAACTTGCGCGCGGCGCTCATGCCCAGATCTCCCGCGGCGGTGTCGATGACGCGGTAGGCCAGCTCCATGCGGCCGAGCATGTCCTCTTCCATGGCCAGCAGCTTCTCGTGCTCCGCCTCGGCGTCCTCGACGCTGGCGTAGACGAACATCTCCAGCTTGTTGAACTGGTGCACGCGGATGATGCCGCGGGTGTCCTTGCCCGCCGAACCGGCCTCGCGGCGGTAGCAGGAAGACCAGCCGGCGTAGCGGATCGGGCCATCGGACAAATCCATGATCTCGTCCGCGTGGTAGCCGGCCAGGGCCACCTCGGAGGTGCCGACCAGGTACATGTTGTCGCGCTCGAGCTTGTAGATCTCGTCGTCGTGCTCGACGTCGAAGCCGGTGCCCTGCATGGTCTCCGGTCGAACCAGGGTCGGGGTGATCATCGGAATGAAGCCGTGGTCCATGGCCACATCCAGGGCCATGTTCATCATCGCGATTTCCAGGCGGGCACCGATGCCCTTGAGGAAGTAGAAGCGGGAGCCGGATACCTTGGCGCCCCGCTCCATGTCGATGGCGTCCAGCTTCTCGGCGATCTGCAGGTGGTCCAGCGGCTCGAAGCCCTCGGCCTTGAAGTCGCGGATGGTTCCCACGTGCTTGACGACGGTGAAGTCGTCCTCGCCGCCGGCGGGGATGCCGTCGATGATCAGGTTGGGGATGGAACGCTGCAGCGCGGTGCACTTGGCGGCTGCCGCGTCGGACTCGGCCTGGGCAGACTTGACCGCGGCGGCGAGCTCCTTGACCTCGGCAAGCAGGGCGGCGCGCTCGTCGCCCTTGGCCTTGCCGACCTTCTTGGAGAACGCATTCTGCTCGGCACGCAGGCGCTCGTAGGTGGCGATGGTTTCACGACGTGCCGTGTCAGCTGCCAGCAGCTGGTCGATTAACGACTCGTCGGCACCGCGCGCGCGTTGCGAGGCACGGTACAAATCCGGATTTTCGGTGAGCATTTTCAGGTCGATCACATGTTAAGGGTAGCAATCATGAGTACGATGAGAGCATTATGCAGACAAATCGTGTGATCGTTTTCTCTGCCGTGGTTGCTGCAGCTGCCGCCGCGGCGACCAGTTGGTATTCGGTGCGCAAGCTTTCGAACTACAGCAAGCCGCTGGCCAAGCAGCCCGAAGCGGCCGCCCAGTCGGTCGCCGCCAAGGTGGCCCTGGTCATCAATCCTTCCAAGTCAGGTGCTGGCGAAGCGAGGGAAGCGGTGGCCCGTGTCTGCGCCGAGGCAGGACTGGAAGCGCCCCTGGTCCTTGAAACCACCAAGGAGAATCCCGGCCAGGACGCAGCCCGGGAAGCACTCGATGCGCAATGCGACACAATTATTGCCGCCGGCGGCGACGGAACCATCCGCGCCGTCGCAGAAGTGCTCGAAGGCACCGACGCGTCCCTGGGGATCCTGCCGCTGGGCACCGGAAACCTGCTGGCCCGCAACGTGGACATCCCCGTGGATGACCTGCATACCGCGGCGCTGGTCGCGGTACGCGGAATGGTTCGCCGGATCGACGTCGGGCATATGAAGCTGCAGCTGCTGGACGGCAAAGAGGCGGACCATGCGTTCCTGGTCATCGCCGGCGTGGGCACCGACGCAGACCTGTTCGACGACACCAATGAAGAGCTGAAATCCAAGGTTGGCTGGCTTGCCTATTCGGAAGCCGGCCTGCGCCAGCTGCCGGGCCGGCGCAAGAAGGTCAGCTTCAAGCTCTCGGAGGACGAGAGCTGGCAGACCCGCAAGGTCCGTTCGGTGCTCTTCGCCAATTGCGGCAAGCTGCAGGGCCTGGATTTCGTGCCGGACGCCAAGATCGACGACGGCGTGCTGGATGCCGTGGTGCTCTCCCCGCGCTCGGCCGCGGGCTGGACGTGGATCCTGCTGAAGACCGCATTCCGCGCCAAGAACAAGATCCCGGTCATGAGCTTCTACCAGACCACTGGCGTGTCGCTGCGCTGCGATGAGCCGATGAATACCCAGATCGATGGGGACCCCACCGGCCAGGTCAATGAACTGCAGGTGTCCGTGAACCCGAGCGCACTGCGCCTGCGCACCCCATAACTGCTGCCGACCCCCCGGCCGTTTCCCATCCAGGAGGAACGGCCGGGGGATCGCTGTGCCTAGACCCGGTCGCGCAGCGACTGCACCCAGGCGCGGGCCTCGCTGAAGGCCGCGTCGGAATTGTGCGTGTCCACGGATGCTTCCAGGCCTTGGGCCGCCGGGTAGGAACCGAGGAAGCGCAGCTTCGGGGATAGCCGGTGCAGCCCCGACAGCGCGGCGGCAACGCGTTCCTCGGCCACATGGCCTTCGATATCCACGGAGAAGAAGTACTCCCCCAGGCTCTTGCCGGTAGGCCGGGATTCAATGCGCGACAGGTTCACGCCGCGTGCGGTGAATTGCTCCAGGAGTTCCATCAGCGCACCGGGACGGTCTTCGGGAAGCGGCAGGATCAGCGTTGACTTGTCCACACCGGTCGGCTGCGGAATCCTTCCCGGGCGGGTAACCAGGATGAAGCGGGTGACCGCTCCGACGTTGTCCTCGACGCCGCTCACCAGCACCTTCAGGCCGCGTTCCTGGGCCACCAGCGGAGAGCAGATCGCCGCATCATGCGGAGGATCCGCCTCTTCGAGGGCCAGGGCGCCAGCGGCTGTGGAGGAGGCCGGGGTGAATGCGGCACCGGGAATATTTGCTTCGGCCCATAAGCGGCACTGTGCCCAGGCATGCCCATGGGTGGAGACTTGCTTGATCTGCGCCAGCGATTCGATGCCGGGGCGCACCGCCAGCACGAAGGTGATCGGAACCAGGATCTCGGAGACAATCTGCAGCGATTCGCCCTGGGCAATCGCGTCCAGGGTGGCCGAAACGCCGCCTTCTACCGAGTTCTCGATCGGCACCATCGCCGCATCGGCGGCACCTTCGCGCACCATGGACAGCGCCACGTTGACGTTGGAGGCGGGAATCCGCTGCGCATCGGCAGCCCCGGGAACCTGCAGGAGGGCCGACTCGGTGAAGGTGCCCGCAGGTCCCAGATAGGCGTAGTTCATCGTACGGTTGGCTCCTGGCCGTTGTCCGCTTCCATTGGCAGGCCTGCTTCGATCCACGCATCCGAGCCGCCGGCAACATTGAAGGCGGTGTAGCCCATGGCGGTGAGCCACGAGGCGGCCTGGGCCGAACGGCCGCCGGTACGGCAGATGACGTATGTGTCTACATCCGGGTCAAGCTCCGATACCCTCTCCGGCAAGGTGCCCAGGGGAATATGGGTGGCTCCGGCGGCACGGCCGGCTTCCCATTCGAAGTCTTCGCGCACATCGAGGATGAAGGCGTCCTTGGGGACGTCATTGACCTGGACAGTCTCAAAATCGCTCACGGCTAGCATTCCTCTCACATAGGGTGTTTGCTTATAAGACTAGTCATTTCCTGCGTCGAAAGCCGACATGTTTCCCTCAAGCGCCCTGAAATTGCGAGACGAGCTGGCCCGCGGCGAGCGTTCAAGCCGCGAGGTGACCGAGCACTACCTCAAGCGCATCGAAGAGCAGGCGGACCTCGGTGCTTTCGTCCACGTGGCGGAGAATGCGATGGAGGCCGCGGCAGCGGCCGACGAGGCGCATGCCCGCGGCGAGATTGGCCGGTTGCACGGTCTTCCCACCGCGTTCAAGGACCTGAACGATGTGGCGGGGATGCCCACCACCCACGGCACCGCGGCCATGCCAGCGGCGGTGGCCGGACGCGACCACTCCTTGGTGGCCAGGCTTCGCGCCGAGGGCGTGGTGATCCTGGGCAAGACCCAGGTCCCGGAGTTCGGGCTGAGCAGCTATTCCGAGAACCTCATCGCTCCCCCTTCGCGCAATCCCTTCGATCCAACGCGCACTTCGGGCGGTTCCTCCGGCGGGCAGGCCGCGGCGATTGCCGCCGGCATGATTCCGCTGGGCCCGGGCTCCGATGGCGGCGGCTCGGTCCGCATCCCGGCGGCGGCCTGCGGACTGGTGGGGCTGAAGCCTTCCTTGGGGCGCATCCCCAGCGACATCCTCGATGGCTACACCGACCCCATGGGTGCGCCGAAATTAGCCGTCAGCGGACCGCTGGCCCATGATGCCCTGGATGCGGCTTTGCTGCTGGACGCCATGCGCGGGAAGGACCACTACCTGCCGTTGCTGCAGGGCAGCTACCCCCAGCGCCTGGATGGCCTGAAAATCGGGTACAGCACCCACTCGCCTTTTGAACCCGTCTACGAGATTGAGCTGTCGCAGGAAGCCCGGGCGGCCTTCGCCCAGGGGCTTGAACACCTGGGCGAACGCCATCGCGTCCAGCCGGCAAATCTGCACTATGCCACCGACTATCCGGAAACCTTCGCGGCGGTGTGGACCAACGGACTGAAGTCCGTTCCGGTCTTAGATGATTCGCTGCTGGGCGAACTGGCAAGGGACTTCCGCCGGCGCGCCGCCGAGCGCTCCCTGGAGCAGAGCCTGCAGGCCGGGTCGCGGTTGAAGCAGATTGCGGCGGATTTCGTGCGCCAATGGTCCGCCTTCGATGTGGTGGCTACCCCTGCCATGGCGTCAATCCCGCCGAAGATCGGGCACAATACACGATCCACGGCAGATGTGGATTATATGTTGCAGTGCCAGTACACCCCCTACACGTCCATGGTGAACGTCGCCTCGGTAGCTGCCATCACCGTTCCGGTGGGCCACTCCAATGAGGGGTTACCCATGAGTATTCAGCTGATTTCCCCGCGTTCCGACGAAGGCCTGCTGCTCGCGCTGGCCGCTCAGATGCAGTTGTGAGCTTTCCCATATAAGTAGGTACTCGCGTAGGCAAAAGCGAAAAATGTTACGTATGTCTACTGCAACAACGAGCACCAAATCTTCCGGAAAGACCTTCTTCGGTCATCCCGGTGCGCTCGCAAGCCTGTTCAGCGTCGAAATGTGGGAGCGATTCTCCTTCTACGGCATGCAGGGCTTGCTGGCCTACTACATGTACTACTCGGTCACCGACGGCGGCTTGGGCATGGACCAGGGCCTGGCCCTGTCGCTGGTCGGCGCCTACGGCGGCGCCGTGTACCTGTCCACCATCCTGGGCGCCTGGCTCTCCGACCGCCTGTTCGGCTCGGAACGCGTCCTGTTCTTCTCGGCCATCGCGATCATGCTCGGCCACATCGGCCTGGCCCTGTTGCCCGGCTATGTGGGCCTAATCGTCGGACTGGTCCTCGTTGCCATCGGCTCCGGCGGCCTGAAGGCCAACGCCGTAGCCCTGGTCGGATCCCTGTACTCCAAGGATGATCCGCGCATCGATGCAGGCTTCTCCCTGTTCTACATGGGCGTGAACATCGGCGGCCTGCTCGGCCCGCTGCTCACCGGCTGGCTGCAGGTCAAGTACGGTTTCCACATCGGCTTCGCGGCCGCAGCTGTCGGCATGGCCATCGGACTGGCGATCTACGCCATGGGCCGCAAGAAGCTGCCGGAATCCGGCCGCATCCCGAGCAACCCTTTGCCTGCCGCCGAGCGCAACCGCTACGTGGTCATCTTCGTCGCCGTGATCGTCCTGATCATTGCCGCATTCGCGTCCAAGATCGTGACCCCGCAGAATCTGGCAAGCACCATCGCCTACGTGGTGATCGCCGCGTCGATCGTGTACTTCGCATTGATCCTGCGCAGCAAGAAGGTCAACGCCACCGAACGCAAGCAGGTCTGGGCCTTCATTCCGTTCTACATCGGTTCGGCTGCCTTCTGGGCCCTGTTCCAGCAGCAGTTCACCTTCATCGCCGCCTACTCGGACCAGCGGCTGGACCGCCACCTGGGCAGCTGGGAAATGCCGCCGAGCTGGGTCACCTCGATCAACCCGGTCTTCATCATCATCTTCGCCGGCATCTTCGCCGCCCTGTGGACCAAGCTGGGCAAGCGCCAGCCACGCACCTCGATGAAGTTCGGACTGTCGCTGGTGGTTGTGGGCGCGGCCTTCTTGCTGTTCATCCCGCTGGAATCCTTCGTGAAGACTCCGCTGCTGGCGCTGGTCGGCATCCTGCTGCTGTGCACCTTTGCCGAGCTGCTGCTCTCGCCGGTGGGCCAGGCAATTGCCACCAAGCTGGCGCCGGCCGCCTTCGGCACCCAGATGATCGCCTTGTTCTTCCTCTCGGTTTCGCTGGGCACCACCCTGTCGGGTGTGCTGGCCGGCTACTACACCGAAGGCAATGAGATCCCGTACTTCATCGGCATGGGCGGCACCGCCGTCGTCCTGGGTATCGCCATGATGGCAGCTACCCCGGCCCTGAAGAAGCTGATGGGCTCGATCCACTAGGCATTAGGGCATGGAGAAAGCGGTTGGTTCAGATATGAGCCAACCGCTTTTTCATGCCCTGGAACTAGTGGAGGAACCCGAGGGAGAAGATCACGTCGTCGTAATACGAGCCGTAGCCGAATCCGGTGGACATCGCCCAGAAGAACCAGATGGCCAGCGCATATCCGAGTATGGCTAGGGCTAATCCGATCCATGAGGTGATCAGCCCGGCCAGGCACAAGCCCCGGGAAGCAGGTTCGCGCCGGTAGGCCAGGTGTCCGATAATGACTCCGGCCAGCGGAACAAGGATAATGACAGAGAAGCCCAGCAACGACAAGATGCCGAGCACCAAGGAAGCCGTCGAGAGGCCGGCGGATTCTGGCGGTCGTTGGTAGGGGTTCTGCGGATACTGGTAGTAGCTCATTTGACTACCATTCTTCTACGAAACCGCGATAAGCGCATCAATCTGAAAGGCAATCTGTGGCACACCTCCGAGCTGGCCAGCCAGCCCAAGAATCGGACCTGATCAATCTGCAGGAGGTGCTCGATGCCTACAGCACCCTGGTTCCATCCAGCACCAACCCCGATCAGGCAGTCATCTTCGGCACCTCGGGACACCGCGGAAGCTCGCTGAACACCACCTTCAATGAAGCGCATATCGCCGCGATCACCCAGGCCGTGGTCGATTACCGCAACAGCGCGGGCATCACTGGGCCAATGTACGTGGGCAAGGACAGCCATGCGCTCTCCGAGCCGGCATACGGCACCGCGCTGGAAGTGCTGGCAGGCAACGGCGTCAGAGTGCTGGCCGATGACGGGCTGACTCCCACTCCAGCGGTCAGCCATGCAATCCTGGTGCACAACGCCAGCGGCGGCGAGCAGGCCGATGGCCTGATCATCACGCCCTCGCATAACCCGCCGACCGACGGCGGCATCAAGTACAACCCGCCGCATGGCGGACCGGCCGAATCCGAAATCACCGGGCCCATCGCCGCACGGGCCAACGAGCTGCTGGCCAGCGGGCAGATCAAGCGCGGCGAGCCCAATGCCCAGCCATTCGACTTCCGCGAACTGTACATCGCCGATTTGGCGGAAGTGATCGATTTCAAGGCCATCGCGGATTCCGGAATTTCCATTGGCGCAGATCCGCTGGGCGGCGCGTCGGTGCACTACTGGGGCGAGATCGCCCGGCGCTATAACCTGAACCTCGAAGTGGTCAACGAGTCCGTGGATCCGCGCTTCGGCTTCATGACCCTGGACAAGGACGGGAAGATCCGCATGGATTGCTCTTCCGCCCATGCCATGGCCTCGCTGGTGGCCAATCGCGAGAAGTACGACATCGCGACCGGCAACGATGCCGACGCCGACCGCCACGGCATTGTCACCCCGGATGCCGGCCTGATGAACCCGAACCACTTCCTGGCCGTGGCCATCGACTACCTGCTCACCCACCGCCCGCAGTGGCCCGCCGATGCCCAGATCGGCAAGACGCTGGTCTCCTCGGTGCTTATCGACAAGGTGGTGGCCTCCCACGGCCGGGTGCTGCGCGAGGTTCCGGTGGGCTTCAAGTACTTCGTTGAGCCGCTGGCTTCGGGCAGGGTCGCCTTCTGCGGCGAGGAATCGGCTGGGGCAAGCTTCCTGGACTTCTCCGGCAAGGCGTTCAGCACCGACAAGGACGGCCTGATGCTGGCCCTGCTGGCCAGCGAGATCCGCGCGGTAACTGGCAAGAGCCCCAGCCAGCTGCATGCCGAGCTGGTCGAGCGCCATGGTCCCAGCTTCTACGACCGCTTCGATGCGCCGGCAAACCGCGAGCAGAAGGCCATCCTGGGCAAGCTGGATCCCTCGATGGTCACCGCCACCGAACTGGCTTCGGATCCGATTACCGCCAAGGCCACGCAAGCGGCCGGCTTCCCGATTGGCGGTCTGAAGGTTACCAGCGAGCACGCATGGTTTGCCGCGCGCCCGTCGGGCACCGAAGACATCTACAAGATCTATGCAGAATCGACAAAATCACCCGAACATCTGCAGCAGGTGCTGGCAGAGGCACGGGTGATTGTCGATGCCGCGCTAGCTGGCTAATTCAGCTTCGCGGTCCATGGGTCGATTTCCACGGCTGGCTGCTTGCGGGTAGCCAGCCAGTGGCCCAGCCACAGCAGCAGGAAGATCGGCAGGCCGATGTAGCTGGAAGCCATCTGCAGCAGGTTTCCATCCAGGATGGCCTGGTAGTTCTGGCCGGCGATCACCACGATCAGGATCACGAAGGCAAGGATCGGACCCAGCGGGAACAGCGGCGCCTTGTACGGGAGCTTCGCCAGATCCTGTCCGCTGGCAATGTATGCCTTGCGGAACTTGTAGTGGCACACCGCGATGCCCACCCACGCGATGAACCCGGACAGGCCCGAGACGTTCAGCAGCCAGGTATAGGCCGAACCCTGCCCGATGATCGCGGTCAGGAAGCCGAAGAGGCCCACCGATGCGGTCATCAGCATGGCCGGCATGGGCACGCCGCGCTTGTTCAAGCGGGCGAAGATCTTTGGCGCCTTGCCGTCCAGCGCCATCGAATAAAGCATGCGCGCAGAGGCATATAGGCCGGAGTTGCCCGCCGAGAGGATGGCCGAGAGGATCACCGCATTCATCAAGGCCGCGGCGAAGGCCACGCCTGCCCGCTCGAAGACGAGGGTGAATGGCGAGGTGGTGATATCCGATGCCTCGGAGGAGAGCAGCGAAGGATCCAGGTACGGGATCAGCATGCCAATCACGAAGATCGCGCCGATGTAGAACAGCATGATCCGCCAGAAGATCGCCTTGATGGCCCGAGGGATATCGCGCTTGGGGTTCTCTGCCTCTCCGGCGGCCACGCCGATCAGCTCCGTGCCCTGGAAGGAGAAGCCGGCAATCATGAACACCGAGACGATCGACAGCCAGCCGCCAACGAATGGCGCCTCGCCCTCGGTCCAGTTGCTGAAACCTGGCGTGGAGTCGCCCAGGATGCCGAAGATCATTGCGACACCGCAGATCAAGAAGACCACTACGGTGATGACCTTGATCGCGGCCAGCCAGTACTCGCCCTCGCCAAAGGCCTTGGCGGACAACGCGTTCAGGCCGGTGAGCAGCGCCAGGAAGACGGCAGCCCAGATCCATCCCGGAGTATCCGGGAACCAATAGGACATGATGATCCCGGCGGCTACCAGTTCGGCAGCCACGGTGATTGCCCAGTTGAACCAGTAGTTCCAGCCGATCGCGAAGCCGAAGTGGCGGTTCACGAAGACCGTCGCGTAGGTCTGGAAGGACCCGGCGACCGGAAGGCGGGCGCTCATTTCCCCCAGTGACTGCATCAGGAGCAGCACCATCAGGCCGATCAGCGCATAAGCCACCAGCGAACCACCGGGTCCTGCTTGCGCAATGGTGCCGCCGGAAGCGACGAAAAGTCCGGTACCAATCGAGCCGCCAATGGCAATCATCTGCATATGGCGAGCTTTGAGGCCACGCTTCAGACCGTCTTGGGACGGTGCGGGCTCAGTCATGCGTTACATCTCCTGATGCTTGAAGATTTCCAACCTATCAATCCAAGCACCCTGACAAGCCACAACGCTATGAACCGCGCTACAGTAAGCGATCAATAATCTTTCGCTTAGCCCATGAATACGGAGGATATATTGCGCTCAGGGTGTCAACTACCGTCGTTTTGTTGAGTTCAGAGCGCATCTGTGAAAGCCGCTCGAATCCGTGCCTGCCATGGTAGGCCCCCATCCCGCTCGGTCCGATGCCGCCAAAAGGCAGGGTTGGAACGACCATCTGGACCAGCGGGGCATTATGCACGACTGAGCCGGCGCGCACCCGGTCGGAGAAGATCGACTGCAGCCGCGGGCTTTCGCTCATCAGGTAGGCAGCCAGCGGAGACGGCCTCCGGGCGATGAATTCGAGGGCCTCCTCGAAGCTTTCCACCTCGATCACTGGAAGAATTGGACCGAATATCTCCTCGGTCATCAAGCTTCCCTCAAGATCTGGATTGCGCATGATGCTCGGTGCGATGCGCAGTGTTTCCTCGTCATATTCGCCCCCGAAAACCACCTCGCCCTGCTCGAACATCGACAACAGCCGGTCGAAGTGCTTGCGGCTGACGATGCGGCCGTAGTCCGGGTGGGTCAACGGCTCCTTGCCGTAGAAGCTGGTGATGGCCTGGCCCAGGCGCTGGATGAGCTCAGTGGAGTCCCCAATGCTCAAGACATAATCCGGGGCCACGCAGGTCTGACCGGAATTCATGAATTTGGCATAGGCGAGGCGCTTTGCCGAAGCCAGCGAATCGTTTTCCACCACGGCCGGCGATTTTCCGCCCAATTCCAAAGTGGTTGGCGTCAGGTGCTTTGCCGCCGCGGCAGCCACGATCTTGGCCACGCGTTCACCGCCGGTGTAGAAGATATGGTCCCAGCGGGCGGCAAGCAGCTCGGTGGATGTGTCCACTCCTCCCTCAACGACCGCATAAACACGTTCATCCAGGTAGACCGGGAGGAACTTGGCCAAGACGCCCGAGGTGGCCGGAGCCAGCTCGGATGGCTTGATCACCGCGGCGTTGCCGGCGGCAATGGCCGCGACCAGCGGTGCGAGTACCAGCTGGACCGGGTAGTTCCAGGCGCCGATAATCAGCACGACGCCCAGCGGACGCGGCTCCACCTTGGCCATGGCCGGCTGCAGGGCCAGCGGAACTTTGACGCTGGTGGAATCCATCCATTCAGCGAGGTGGCGTTGGGCGAAATCTATTTCTGCGCGCACCACGTCGATCTCGGAGAACTTGGCCTCGGTGGCGCTCTTGCCCAGGTCTTCAGCCAGGGCCTGGACGAAGTCTTCCAGATGCTCGTCGAGCATCTTTTCCAGGGCCTTGAGCTGTTGCATGCGGAAGCGTCGCGGATGCGTGATCCGGGTGTCAGCAGAACGCCGCAAATGGCTCAGAACTGTTGCAATGCGCGATGGATGCTCGTCCACCGGAGGTGCGGAATCGCCGACCGGTTCGGGCAACGGCGTGGAAGTAAACAGACCCATGTTTTGAGCGTACGGCAACGAGGCGGATATTCACTGATTAATTCGCGAAGGGATTCAATATGTATCAAATAGTTGATACATTAATGGCCATGAGCCAGATCCCGGCGAGCGCCATATCCATCGCTTTCGTTGGCGCAGTCATATACCTGTGGTTGCGCTCCGTGGCGCATCGGCGTGAGGCACCGGCTATCGTCCGCGCCCAGTCGCACTCATTCTGGTGCGCATTGATCGCATTCTTCGCTTCGACTTCGTGGGATCTGCCTCAGACGTGGCGCATTCCCATGAACGGGACCGATTCGAGTTCGGTTTTCGCTGCAGCTCTCTCGCCGGGAATCTGGATTCTTCTCGTTTACCTCATTGGCTTGTTCACCTGGCTCAAGGAACTCCAGCCGGTGCGCACCGCCTCACTGGAGGCGCGCACCCTGGCGACGCCGTTCCCGAAGTCCCTGGGGATTTTCGTCGCGCTGTTGCTGCTGGCCGCGGTGGGATTGCTGTGGCCTGCCTCCCGCGTCGAAGGGAGCGTTGGCATCCCAGAGTCGGAAACCACTATGTTCGATTCTGATGGCAGCTACTCCTACACCTCTGCGGGCCCAACCGATGGCCTGCTGCCCGGAAACCAAATGCTCCCGGTCTTCATCGTGGCTCTGGCAGGTATCGTCGTGGCCGCCGGGGTGATTGCAGCAGTGATCCTGAACCGGCGCCCCTTGGCCGGCATCACCGCCGAAGACAACCATGCCTTGCGCACGGTATGGCTCAACCGGTTGCTGCGCAATACCGGTATCGTGCTGCTGGCATTTTGCGTATCGGTGGCCAATTACTCGCAAGGCTATTCAACCGGTGGACCGTACGAGTTATTGAACTATGGCGCCCTTGCGGTGGCTCTTACGCTGTTCTTCTGGGGTCCGCGCACCACATTCTCGGCCCACTCCACCACCAGGGAACGGACCGCCTTCTCGCGCTTGCGAGATCAGCTCTTCGCATTGCAATACACCACGGCTACCCTTGCATTGCTCGCCGTTGCCATCGGCTGGTCATTCCTGCCCGTGGATGAGGAATTCCGGATGCCGACCAATGAACGAACTACGTGGATCCTGGTGCTCTTTGCCGGTGCGGCATTGCTCTACATCGTGCTCAATACGCTGTATCTGGGCTACGCCAGCAAGGTGGCTCGGCAGGCGAGTGCAGCACCAAAGCATCATGCACCCCTGCCCTTGTGGTCCTACATCGCCGCTGGCTTGCTGGTTGCCATCTGCGCTTACCTGCTATTGAATCCACCGCTGGAGACGCTTTGGGGGTTCGCTCCTCCGAACCGGGGACTAGTCATCGGGCTGTTGCTGCTGCTTGCGGCGGCGCATATGGGCTTCATCTGGTCCTGCCGCCGGGCGACTATTCCCTGGGCCGTCTCGCCAGCTGAAGAAATCTGGTATCGGCGGGTTCTGGAGCTGCGGTCGATGCGCGTTGCCACCAGCGCTGTGCTTGCCATGCTGCTGATTGGCTACGGCTTCCCTGCAGGCCTGGGGCTGTTTGCACTTCTGGTCTTCGTTGTCCCAGCGGTGATTTTCCTGGAGCGTCCTGGTACCGCGATGGTGCGTGCACAGCAGCCGACAGCAGCATCATGAGCACGCAAATCAGTGTCGACCTCGCGGCGGCCACTGCACCCTACGAGCAGATCCGCTTGCAGATCGCCTCGCTGATCACCCTGGGAGAATTGCCCGCAGACAGCAAGCTGCCCACCGTGCGCGCACTGGCCACCGACCTCGGCGTTGCTGCCGGAACGGTAGCGCGCGCCTACAAGGAACTGGAAGCCGAAGGTCTGATCACCTCCCGGCGGCGGGCCGGCACAGTGGTCAACGAACGGCTTCGGCCGGTGGATGCCAGCGAAGACCTGCTGGCCGCGGTGGATCACCTCTGGGCGCTGGCAGCCGCCCAGCAGGTCGATGCGGCCACGCTCAAGGCCTTGGTGGCGCGGCGCGAGCGTAAGTAACTTGTCCTTGGAACCGCTTGTGCGTACGCTCTATGGCAGTGACACGGGGTGTCGGAACAACCGACTGAGATGAGACCCGTTGAACCTGATCTAGTTCACGCTAGCGGAGGGATGTCGCATGGCTTTGCATGCAGTTGCCCAAGAATACCGGCAACAATCACCTTTGGTTTTCTGCCTGACCAACACCGTCGTAGCAAATTTCACCGCCAATGTCCTGCTGGCATCCGGCGCGTCCCCGGCCATGACGGATCTGCCCGGAGAGGCCGGCCCCTTCGCAAAGGCGGCTTCCGCCGTCTTGGTGAATCTGGGAACTCCGAGCACCGAGCAGCTGGCCGCCATGGAAGAAGCCGTGCAATCGGCGAGCGCAGCAGGCACCCCGTGGATCCTTGATCCGGTAGCGGTCGGCGCCCTGCCGGTGCGCACGGATTTTGCACGGCACATTGCCAGGCAACGCCCGGCCCTGATTCGCGGCAACGCCTCGGAAATCCTGGCCCTGGCCGGACGGCAATCGGCTTCACGCGGTGTAGATGCCTTGGATGACGTCTCTGCGGCCTTGGCGGCTGGACGCGAGCTGGCCCAGCAGCATGACTGCGTGGTGGCCATTTCCGGCCAGTCCGATGCCATCATCGATGCCACGCGGACAGTCCTGGTGCACACCAACGGCATCGGCTTGACGCGGATCACCGGCGGCGGCTGCGCGTTGGGCGCGTTCTGCGCCGGCATGATTGCGGTCCACGATGACCCGTTCGAGGCCGCCATCGCGGCCCACGGCTTCTACGGGCTGGCCGCTGAAAAGGCCCTGGAAAACAGCACAGGTCCGGGCAGCTTCGCCGTCGCATTCATTGATGCGCTGTCCGCAACCGATCCAGAAGAACTTAAGACTTTGAAGCACGAGGAACTGAACCATGCATGATTACGGAGCCTACCTGGTAGCCAATACTGCCAGTTGCACCCCGCGCAGCACCCTGGAAGTGATCGAAGGCGCCGTCGCCGGAGGAATCCAGTGGATCCAGCTGCGCGCCAAGGATGAAACCGCCCGGGAATTCTTCGAGCTGGCCTGCGCGGCCGCCAAGCTCACCGAGGGCAAGGCCCAGTTGCTGATCAATGACCGCATCGACGTCTACCTCGCGGCGCGGGCTGCCGGTGCAGCCGTGAACGGCATCCATATCGGGCAGAAGGATGTGCCGGTGCAGTTGGCCCGGCAGATCATCGGCGAAGGCGTCATCGGACTGAGCGCTTCCAGCGATGAGCAACTGTCCCAGGCGAACAAGGACGCCGCGGTCATCGACTATCTCGGTGTGGGGGCCGTCCGCGCCACCCCGACGAAGAAGGACCATCCCACTCCCCTGGGCCTCAACGGCTTTGCGCGTGCCACGACGTTGGCCTCGCTGCCCTGCGTGGCAATCGGCGCCATTACCCACGAGGACGCGGCAGCCATCCGTGCCGGCGGCGGAGCGGGCATGGCAGTGGTCCGCGCCATCTGCAATGCAGAGGATCCGCAGCAGGCCAGCGCGCAGCTCGTTTCGGCATGGGAGGCCGCCAAATGAACATCTTGTCCATTGCAGGATCCGATCCTTCCGGTGGCGCCGGAATCCAGGCGGATCTGAAGGCCATTGCCGCCAACGGCGGCTACGGAATGTGCGTGATCACCGCCTTGACCGCGCAGAACACCCATGGGGTGTCCGGGGTGCAGGCGATCAGCGGCGATTTCGTCCTCGCCCAGCTTGAAGCCATCAGCGCGGATATCCGCATCGATGCAATCAAGATCGGGATGCTCGCCAACGCCGAGGTGATCCGCGCAGTCACCGGCTGGCTGGACACCGTGGATGCTCCGGTAGTCCTGGACCCGGTCATGGTGGCCACCAGCGGGGACCGCCTGCTGGATGGCGAAGCGGCGCTCGATTCGCTGCTGGACCGGGCCACGGTGATCACCCCGAACCTGCTGGAACTGGCCAGCCTGCTGCGCGAGCCGGTAGCCGCATCATGGGACGAGGTGCTGCGCCAGGCCCAGCGCCTGGCGGCCAAGCACGAGGCCCTGGTGCTGGCCAAGGGCGGGCATCTGGCCGGGGCGGACTGCCCCGACGCGCTGGTAGCAGCGGACGGGGTGCTCTGCGAGCTGCACGGTGCGCGCCATGCCACCAAGAACACCCACGGCACCGGCTGCACCCTCTCCAGCGCCCTGGCCACCCGCTTCGCGGCCACCGGAGACTGGACCGCCGCGTTGGAGCAGTCCAAGGCGTATCTGTCGGCGGCAATTGCGGCGGCCGACCAGCTGCAGGTGGGCAGCGGGCACGGCCCAGTCAACCACTTCGCCGGGTTCTTCGCCGGCGCTGATCCGATGACCGGCTGGTGGGAGGACATCGCGGGCCTGCGTGCGGGCATCGACGAGCTGGCGTTCATCATGCAGCTGGCCGACGGCAGCCTGGAACGCGAGAAGTTCGAGTACTACCTGGCCCAGGACGCCCTGTACCTGCAGCGCTACGCCCAGGTGCTGGCGCAGGCCAGCGCGCTGGCCCCGGACCTGGATGCGCAGCGCTTCTGGGCCAAGGGCGCCGGGCAGATCCTCGAGGGCGAGCTGCAGCTGCACCGCAGCCACCTGGTGGAAGGGCTGGCGAACCCTTCGGCGACCACGCTGAACTACGTGAACCACCTGTCCTCCTGCACCGGGAGCTATGCGGAGCTGATCGCCGCAATCCTGCCGTGCTACTGGCTCTACCAGGACATCGGCAAGCGGCTGGCGGCGGCCAACCATGCCGGGCACCCCTACGGCGACTGGCTGGAGACCTATTCCTCCCCGGAATTCGACGAGGCCACCGCCCAGGCGATCGAGATGGTGCGCACCGCGTGGACGCTGGCCGACCCGGCGCTGCGCGAGAAAATGCGCCAGGCGTTCCTGCGTTCCAGCGAGCACGAGCTGGCGTTCTTCGCGCAGGCCCACGAGAACCGAGTAGAATTCTCTACGGCCTGAAACCCGCAGGGCCGGGAAGAGGAATCATGAGTTGGAGCATCCACGGCAACGGCAAGACCATCACCGAAGGCGAGGTAGTTGCCCCGGATGAGCGGCTGCATTGGCCGCAGACCGTTTCCATCGGCGCCCAGCACATCCTGGCGATGTTCGGCGCCACCATCCTGGTTCCGACGCTGACCGGATTCCCGGTCACCACCACCTTGCTGTTCACCGGCTTGGCCACCATCATCTTCCTGCTGATGACCAGGAACAAGGTGCCCAGCTACCTGGGTTCCTCCTTTGCCCTGATCGCCCCGGTGGTCGCGACCACCGGGTCGCACAGCATGTCCGGCGCCCTGGGCGGCATCGTGATGACCGGCGTGCTGCTGTTCATCGTCGGGCTGATCGTGCAGAAGACCGGCACCGGCTGGATCCACGCGCTGATGCCGCCAGTGGTCATGGGCACCATTGTTGCGCTGATCGGCCTGAACCTGGCCAGCGCCACCCTGGCCCCGATGAAGGACTTCCCGCTGACCACCTTCCTCACGGTGCTCTTCACCGTGGTGGCCACGGTGGCCTTCAAGGGCCTGCTGGGCCGGCTCTCGATCCTTGTCGGCTTGGTCTGCGGCTACCTGGTGGCGCTGGCCCAGGGCCAGGTGGACTTCTCCAAGGTGGGCGACGCCGCATGGTTCGGCCTGCCCGAGTTCCACACCCCGACCTTCCATTTCGATACCGCGCTGATGTTCCTGCCTGCGGTCTTCGTGCTGATCGCCGAGAATATCGGCCATGTGCGCACCGTGGGCGTGATGACCGGCCGCGACCTGTCGGCGTTCAACGGACGGGCGCTGATGGCTGATGGCGCCGCCAGCGTGCTCGCCGGCTTCGGCGGCGGCTCGGCGACCACCACCTACGCCGAGAACATCGGCGTCATGGCCGCCTCGCGCGTGTACTCCACCGCTGCCTACTGGATCGCCGCGATCGTGGCCATGTCCCTGGCCTTCCTGCCGAAGTTCGGCGCCTTGATCGGCACCATTCCGGTGGGCGTGATCGGCGGCCTGGGCATCGTGCTCTACGGCATGATCGGCATCGTCGGCGCGCGCCTGTGGATCGAGGCCAAGGTGGACTTCGGCAATCCGATCAACCTGATGACCGCCGGCACCGGCCTGATCATCGCGATCGCGGTGACCAGCGAAATCGCTTTCGGCCAGTTCCAGCTCGGCGGCATCGCCCTGGGCTCGATCGCCACGCTGGTGGTCTTCCACCTGATGAGTGCCGTGGCCAAGCTGCGCGGCAACGACTTGGCCGACGCGCAGAAGAGCGCGGAAATCTAGCAAGAAATATTTCGGCAGGCCGGCAGTGCGCGTTAGCGCACTGCCGGCCTGCTTTTTAGCGCAGGAATTCCCCTGCTGGTCAGGCGTGAAGCAAAACGGTTGTTCAGGCCACGCAAAACGTTAAAGTAAGGAATCCTTCCAAATTGTGATTGATCTCCCAAGAAAATTTGGAAAATCTGGATTCTGCGGCGCTCGAATCCGATAGCATGGCACATTGTGACTGCGACAACACCAGACGGAAAACTCTCCGCGCGACTCATCTTCATCGCCCTCGGTGCTGCCTTGGGCGGGTTCGTTTTCGGATATGACTCATCGATCGTCAACGGCACCGTGGACGCCGTCGAGCACGAATTCGGGCTCAACGCGGTAACCATCGGCTTCACCGTTTCCTGCGCCCTGCTCGGCGCGGCACTGGGAGCATGGGTGGCCGGCGTGGTCTCCGAACGCGTGGGACGCGTGCGCACCATGCTCATCGCCTCCATCCTGCTGGCCGCATCGGCCCTAGGCTGCGGCCTGTGCTTCGGCGTGGCCGACCTGATCATCTGGCGCATCGTCGGCGGCATCGGCGTGGGCTTCGCCTCGGTGATCGCCCCTGCCTACATCGCCGAGGTCTCCCCCGCCGCGCACCGCGGACGCCTTGGCACCATGCAGCAGATGGCCATCGTGCTGGGCATCTTCGTGGCCTTTCTGGTCAGCGCGCTGCTGGTCTTCGTGATGGGCTCGGCAGATGCCGTCGGCCTATTCGGCTTGGCCGCCTGGCGCTGGATGTACCTGTCGCTGCTGGTTCCAGCGGCGCTCTACGGCCTGCTCTCGCTGCGGCTTCCGGAATCCCCGCGCTATCTGGTCGAGCGCGGCCGCTATGTCGAGGCAGCTGCCGTGCTGACCCGTGATATGGGCATGAAGGCCGGAGCAGATACCGAGAAGAAGATCGAGGAGATCCGCGCCACCGTGCACATCGAGCGGCGCCAGGCTTTCAAGGACCTGCTGGGACGCTTCGGCTTCCACCCGCTGGTGTGGGTCGGCATCCTGCTCTCGGTCTTCCAGCAGTTCGTCGGCATCAACGTGATCTTCTACTACTCCACCACGCTGTGGAAGTCCGTCGGCTTTGCCGAATCGGACTCCTTCACGATTTCGCTGATCACCTCGGTGACCAACGTGGTGGCAACAATCGTGGCGGTGCTGCTGATCGACGTGCTGGGACGCAAGCTGCTGCTCGCCATCGGCTCGGCCATCATGACCTTGTCGCTGGGCATGATGGCGGTGGCCTTCGCCCAGTCGGTCACCATCGACGGCGCCGTGTCGCTGCCGGGCAGCTGGGGCATTATCGCCCTGGTCTCGGCGAACCTGTTCGTCGTCGGCTTCGGCGCCACCTGGGGTCCGGCCGTATGGGTCTTGCTTGGCGAGATCTTCCCGAACTCGATCCGCGCCATGGCCCTGGGCGTGGCAGCCGCGGCGCAGTGGATCGCCAACTTCGCGGTCTCAACCACCTTCCCCGCGCTGGCCGAGGCTGGCCTGGCACTGGCCTACGGAATCTACGCAGGATTCGCGCTGCTGTCGCTGATCTTCGTGATCTTCCTGGTCAAGGAAACCAAGGGACGCCAGCTGGAGGAGATGACCCTCTAGGCATCCCTGGCGGTGAACCGTGCGCGTCGCGCAGCAGGAGGCGAGAACCCAAACCGGGTTCTTGCCTCCTTTGCATTCCGCGCTGCCTACCAGGCCTTGTTGGGCACCTCCGCGCCGGCCTCCCGTTGCAGCGAGAGGACATGTTCCAGGCTTGGCCTGCCTTCCAGCAGCGGGCCCTGTCCGGCGAGCGCAACGCTGATAGCTTGCCCCGGCTGCAGGTCGACCTGCTGGCCGCGCACCCAGATCGGACGCGAGAATTCGCCATGCAGGGTGAACTCGATGGCTTCGGGGCGCAAGCACACGGAAATCCGCATGCCCCGCCACCCCAGGTTGAAACGCAGGGCCCGGAATCTCTCCGGGAGCCGCGGATCGAAGCGCAGCCGGTCGTCATCGTCGCGCAGCCCGGCAAAGCCGTAGACCAGCGCCGACCAGACACCGCCGGTCGACGCCACGTGCACGCCGTCAGCGGTGTTTCCGTGCAGGTTCTGGAGATCCACGTTCAGCGCATGCTCGAAGTACTCCCAGGCGAGATCCCGGTATCCCACTTCCGCGGCGAGGATCGACTGCACCGTGGCAGAGAGCGTCGAGTCTCCCGTGGTCAGCGGATCGTAGTAGTTGAAGTCGGCGAGCTTCTGCTCATCAGTGAAATCGCTGGACCGCAGCCAGAGCGCCAGCACCGCGTCGGCCTGCTTGATCACCTGGAACCGGTAGATCACCAACGGGTGGTAGTGCAGCAGCAACGGCCGCTTATCCGCACCGGTATTAGCCAGGTCCCAGACTTCGCGGTTCAGGAAGTGCTCGTCCTGCGGGTGGATTCCGACAGCTTCCGAATACGGGATGTGCATGCAGTCGGCAGCCTTGAGCCACAGCGCGAGCTCCTCGTCTTCCAGCGCGTGCCGGCTGGCCAGTTCCGCGTACTCGCGCGGATGCTCCTGGGCCATTTCGGAGAGCAGCTGGGCGCTGCGGCGCAGATTGAAGCGCGCCATGACATTGGTGTAGAGGTTGTCGTTGACCACCGCCGTGTACTCATCGGGCCCGGTAACCCCATGGATGTGGAAGCGCTCGTTGCCCTGCTCGCCGCGCCAGAACCCCAGCGAAGCCCACATGCGCGCAGTGCCCACGAGGATCTCGGCCCCGCCGGCCAGCAGGAATTCGTCGTCCTCCATGACCCCGAGGTACCGGTTGAGCGAATACACCACGTCGGCGTTGATATGGTACTGCGCCGTACCCGCCGGATAATAGGCGCTGGCTTCCTCGCCGTTGATCGTGCGCCAGGGGAAGAGCAGGCCTTCCTCGTTCATGGTCCGCGCCCGCCGGGTCGCTGCCGGAATCATCGAGACCCTGGCGCGCAGCGTATTGCGCGCCCATTGCTGGTTCGTGTAGGTCAAGAACGGCATCACATAGATCTCGGTATCCCAGAAGTAATGCCCGGAATAGCCGTTGCCGCTCACGCCCTTGGCGCTGATGCCCAGTCCGTCGGCCCGGCCGGCGGCCTGGGCGAGCTGGAACAGGTTCCAGCGGATCTTGCGCTGCAGCTCGGGCTCATCGGTATCCACCTGCACATCGCTGCGTTCCCAGTAATCAGCCATGAAGCGGCGCTGGGCGCGGAAGTGCTCATCGATCCCCAACGGCACCAGATGCTCCAAGGCCCGCTCCGAACGCAAGAGCATCTCCTGGGCCGGATGGCGCCGCGAGGAGTGGTAGACCGCGAACTTGGAAACGCGCACGCCTTGCCCGGCGTCCAGCCTGGCGCTGATCACTTCATCCGCGCGGTCATCGCGTACCTTGCGGTCCACGGACAGTTCTGCCTGCGTCCCGCCGGTGGCTGACACCTCGTGCTGGACCATTGCCGCTACCGACATCCCCGATCCGAGGACCTCGTAGGAGATGCCCAGCCGTGGCCCATCGCTGTGGATGCCGGCAGGGTGCAGCGGATTGGCACGGACCGTCTCGCTTTTGCGCGGGTCAACGGGGCCCAAGGCATCGGCTTCCTGCGGGGACGCCACCTGGCGGCTGGAAGGATACCCGATCACCGAGGACTGGATCAGCACCTGGGCCGGGGCATCAAGCAGGCGCACATGCACGTCCTGCAGCGCCAGATGGCGATCGGTGAAGGAGATCATCGAGCGCGCGGTGACGGCAACGCGGTGGCCTTCTGCAGTTCGCCACAGGGTGTGCGCGGTCAGCGTCCCGTCAAGGAAATCCAGGCGCAGTTCGTCACGAACCATCTCGGTGCGGCCGACTTCCAGGGCCTCGTCATTGATGAAGACGCGCATGGTGCGGAAATCTGGGGCGCTGATCATGGTCTGGCCGGTTTCGGCCAGCCCGAAGGCGCTCTCGGCATGGCGTATTTCCCAGGTCTCATGCAGCCCGTTGATGAAGGTGCCGCCGGCCTGCTCCCCTAAGCCCAGTTGCGCCGCCCGCGCGCCAAGGAAGCCATTGCCCAGGGAGAACACCGTGTCCTCGGCGCCGCCGCTTTCGCGCTGGTTCCCGCGCCACAGCGACCAGGAGTCTTCTTCCCAGGCCTTGGCGTCATGCTCGGAGACCAGCTCGGACAGGTCATGGACCACGAAATGGGCGCCGGCGTCCAGCAGGGCCGCCTCGTTGTCTTCACGGGCCACGCCGATGACGCCGAAGCCTCCGGCACGCGCCGCGCTCACCCCGCTGGTGGCGTCCTCGATGACTGCGCATTCCTCCGGACGCCAGCCCAGATCCGCGGCGGCGGCCAGGAACGTGTCCGGGGCCGGCTTGCCTGCAAGCTGGCGTGCAGCGGCTTCCTGCCCGCCCATCACCAGCGGGAAATGGCCAGCCAATCCGGCGGCAGCCAGAACCATCCGCGCATTGCGCGAGGAAGACACCACCGCGACGTCCAGCCCGGCCTCCAGCACCTGCTGCAGGAAGGCCACGGAACCGGCGTAGGGGTCGATCCCGTCGCGTTGCAGCACCTGCGTGAACTTCTCATTCTTCATGTTCCCCAGGGCGCAGATGCTGTCCTCGCCGGGCAGGTCGCTTTCCTCGCCGCGCGGCAACTGGATGCCGCGGGATTCGAGGATGGCGGCCACCGCGTCATAGCGCGGACGGCCGTCAAGCAGGTTGAAGTAGTCCGCGGTCGTGTATGGGGCCACGCCCGGGTGCTTGTCGAAAAAGCCGGTGAAAAGTTCTTCCCACGCCTTGCGATGCAGCAGCGCGGTCGGGGTGATCACGCCATCCAGATCGAAGAGGACGGCCTTGTAATCACGATGTCGGTACTCAGGACGAAAAGCGTTCACAATCGAAATCCTTCGAAAGAGGAGCGTATTACTGGCCGTAGTCCTTACCGTAGCAACTCAACGCGCTTGCTTCGACATACTACGATAAGAATGTGGCTCAGTGGATAGATGCATGGAATAGCGATGACTGGCGTGAGGCTACCGCCGAATGGATCGACGCTGCGTGCGAGGCCTACGGCATCGCGCGCACCGCAGGACCTGACTTCTGGCCTGCCGATCTGCACCAGATCCAGGCAACGGTGCAGACCGATGCCGCCGACCTGATCTTCAGCGCCAACGCTCCGGGGCTGGCCTCCGAGCCGGCTACCACGGTCGTTGCCGGCCAGCTGCTGCCCGACCGCGTGGTGATGCCGTTGGCCATCGACCGGATCGCCGGGTACATGCTCAGCCCGGACTACGGGCACACCCTGGCGGACCTGGGCGATTCGGTGGAGAACTGGGAGCTGGCCATGGCCTCGCTCGGCTCCTTCCAGGTCGCGCTGATGGGCCACGAGGACGAATTCTTCGATTCCGGGGTCACCGTGGTTGACCCGCAGTTCCTGCCCGAGCAGTACGAGCAGGCGCTGATGATGCACGTGTCATTGGACCCCTCCCACCCGCTGTACCTGGATGGTTCCAGCGCGGATAACCTGGTCTCGCATCTGGGTGCGCTGAAGAAGGCCACCGACGCCCTGCATGCCGGTGCGGTGCCGCTGAGCATCGAGCACGGCAACTTCGACTTGTCGCAGGTCGTGGTGCCAAGCGAAACCGGAGAGCACGGCCGCATCCTGAATCTGGGCTCCGCGCATTGGGCGCACCCCTTCTCCTCGCTGAACACCCCGCTGGCCGCGATGTGCGAGGCATGGGATTGCGAAACCGGGGACGAGCGCGTGATGAAGGTGCTCTTCGCGTACCTGGACCAGTTCTCCGCCTACGGCTCGCCCGATGAGCTCTACGACCTGATCAATCCGGCCTGCCTGGTGGCGCCGCTCTCGCAGCATGAGACCTGGCTGCGCCTGCTCTTGGATGCCAGCGACGAACAGCTTCAGGAGCATGCCCCGGCTGTGCTGGGCACCCTGGATATCTCCTAGGGCATAATTCCCAGGCTCGGTTCAGGAGCCGAGAACCCGTACCAGCAAGGCCGCGTCATCGCTCATGATGGCGTCGGCCTTGCGGTCCATCAGCAGCCGCATTGTCGGCTCGTCATCGATGACCCAGACGTGCACCTGGGCGCCGGCGCGGTGGACCGCCTTGATGAAGCGGCGCGTCGCCACCGGCAAGATGCCCTGCTTCAGCGGCACCTGGACTGCCCAGTAGCCTGCCAGCAGCCGTTTCGGAACCCAGCCCAGCAGGTGGGCGCACAGCCAGATGGCAACGATTTCGCGTTGCCCCGGCGAACGCCGGATCGGCGCGGAGAGCAGGTGGCCCACCGCGGCGCTGCGCGCCGAGGAGAAGGATGCCAGGGCAATCTGCCCGTGGGCTTTCCGGCGCTCGATGAGCTCGGCCAGCGGTCCGATCACGTGCTCGTCCTTGACGTCCAGGTTCAGCGTGGCGTGCCCAAAGGCATCAAGCAGCTCGTCAAGCGTGCACAGCGGCTGCCCGCCGGCGCGGACCTCTGCCAGCTGTGCGTCGGTGAAGCCGTTGAAATTCCCGCTGGCGTCGGTGACCCGATCCAGGGTGTGGTCGTGGAAGAGGTAGACGGTGCCATCCGCCGAGGCGTGCACGTCCGATTCGAAGTGGGTGATGCCCAGTTCCGCGGCGCGCTGGAAGGCGAGCAGCGTATTCTCCTCGTTCCCTGTGCGCACCCCTCGGTGCGAAAAGGCGTAGGTCATTTCAGCAGGTCCTCGATGACTTGGGCTACCCCGTCCTCGGCCAGCGAGGGCGCGCGGAATCGGGCGGAGGCCAGCGTGGTGGGGTGCCCGGAGGACATCGCGTAGCCGTGGCCTGCGTATTCGAGCATTTCGATGTCATTGGGCATGTCGCCGAAGGCCATCACCTCGTAGGCGGCAATGCCCAGGCGCTGGCAGTATTCATGCAGCGTGGTGGCCTTGTGGATATCCACATGCGCCATTTCCAGCAGGGACACGTCGAAGGCCGAATGGGTCACCGAAACCAGTTGGGCCAGCTGCGGCCCGGCCGAGGCATAGAACTTGTCGATCGGCAGGTGCGGGGAGCGGGCAAGGAACTTCACGATGCCCTCGGAATCAATGGAGTCGCTGGTCAGATCCAGCACCGCCTGCACGCCGAAGTTGTGGTGGCGGTCGGCGAATCCTTCGCCCAGGTGCAGCCCCTTGGTGGTCTCCGCGGCGAAGGCCGCCTTCGGTTCCAGCTCCAGGATGATTTCGCTCGCCTTGCGCGCGGTGGCCGCGCTGAGCGTGCGCGACCAGATCACTTCGTCCTGCTCCAGGTCGTAGAGCACCGCGCCATTGGAGCAGATGACCTTGCCCATCCCGCCGAAGGCCTCGATGATCGGTGTGAGCCAGCGGAAGGGGCGTCCGGTGACGAAGACAATCTGGATGCCGGACTCGCGGGCCTCGATGAAGGCGCGCTTGGTCCGCTCGGAAATGGTGCCATCCTTGGCGACGATGGTGCCGTCGAGGTCCGAGGCGATCAGCTTGATCATCTACAGCTCCTGGCGGCGCGGCGGGTTCGCCCCTGCACGCTGCACGGTCACAGCGGCGGCCATGGCCGCGAATTCCAGGGCCTGGGACAACTCGCCAATCTGCAGCTGGTTCAGCTTCTCCCGGTTGGCCGCGCCAATCAGTCCGTGCTCGGCCAGCCAGCACAGCAGCGCCGCGGTGAACGTGTCGCCGGCCCCCACAGTATCGGTCACCTCGACCGAGGGAGCAGTGAATTCGGCGTCGCCGGCGCGGACCACTCCCCAGGAGCCGCGCGAGCCTGCGGTGGAAACCACGATCGCCGGACCCATGTCCAGCCAGGCCCGAGCCGAGTCCTGGACAGAGCGCATCGGGTACAGCCACTTCAAATCGATGCCGGAAACCCGCACCACGTCGGCCTGGCCGACGAAGCGCTCGACTTCGGCGACGGTCTGCGCATGGTTGGTCACCAGCGACGGGCGCAGGTTCGGGTCGTAGCTGATGGTGGCGTGGGTGCGCGCCGCCGAGAGCAGCGGGAGCAGCTCTTCGGGGCTGAACAGGGTGGCGATGGAGCCGGTGTGCACCAGCTCGGCGTCCTGGGCCAGCTCCGGACCGATGGTCGGCATCTGCCAGTAGGCATTGAACGCGAAGGCCGCGCCGCCGGCCGGGTCGAGGATGCCGTGGGCGATGACGGTGGCCTGGTCGTCGGCCCCGCCCAGGTAGGCCACGTTGTTCTCCTGCAGGTACTGCTCGATCTTCCGGCCCTTGTCATCGGCGCCCCAGCGGGAGATCAGGGTGCCCGGGTAGCCCAGCCGGGAGAGCGCCACCGCGACGTTCAGCGGGCTGCCCCCGACGAACTCCTGGGCTGGGGCAATGCCGGAGGCCAGGACGTCAACGAGGGCCTCGCCGATCACCGTCGGGTTCATGCTGCTCCTTCAGTAGTGCAGTGGGGACAGGGCCCGCACGCAGGCAGCCCATTGGCTGCTGTGCGGATCGATCCAGGTGTAGTGGTCGCCGTCGAACAGCGAGAAGCTGTGCTCCTGTCCGAGCGCGGCCGCTTTCTGGGCCGCGATGCGGGCAATTCTTGGCGGAACATCGCCATCGTCCCGTCCATGAAAGATTACGACACGGGCAGGCATTGGCCATAATTCCACCGGATTGCAGGCGCCCAGTGGCGCACCGCCGAGCATCTCCTCCACCGCGCTGTCGCTGAGCTTCAGCCGCTGGGCGGTGTCCAGGTCCAGCACCCCGGCCTGGCTGATCACCTGGGAGACCCGCTGGTCGTGGGCGGCCAGCACGCAGGCCAGCTGGGCCCCGGCCGAATGGCCCATCAGCGTGATCGGCCCTTCTTCCTTGACCAGGCCGAGCGCGAGCCGGGCATCGGCCAGCATTTTCGCCGCGCTGCCCGGCCCGCGCCGGTATTCGAGGTTGTAGGCGGGAATTCCGCGGGCAGCGAGATCCTGCGCCAAGGGCACGCCGAGGCTGGCCGTGTACTTCTCGCGCCAGTATCCGCCATGGATGATCATCACCGCTCCGCGGGCGATGATGCGTTCGGGCTCGTAGAACTGGACGTACTGGTCCTGGTGCGCCCCGTAGTGCATGGCTGGCCGCCCGGCTAGTTGCCCGGGAAGACCGGCGAGCGCTTCTCGACGAAGGCTGCCCGGCCTTCCACCGAGTCGGCGGTGTGGTAGGCCTGGAGGAACGCGTCGACCTCGCGTCCCAGCCCCTGATGCGTGTCCAGCCCGTCCATCGAAACCATGGCGCGCTTGGCAATGGAGATCGCGGTGGGAGAGACCGCCGCGGCCTCTTCGATGGTCGCCACGGCAGCGTCGAGCAGCTGCTCAGCGGGGACCACCCGGTTGGCCAGGCCGATACGCAATGCTTCCTCGGCCTTGATGCGCCGCCCGGTGAAGATCAGCTCGCGGGCCATCGCGTTGCCCACGCGGCGCGGCAGGCGCACCATGCCGCCAAAGCCGGGCACCAGGCCCAGGTTGACTTCCGGCTGGCCGAAGCTGGCCCGCTCGGAGGCGTAGATGAAATCGCAGGCCAGCGCCAGCTCGCAGCCACCGCCCAGGGCGAAGCCATTGACTGCGGCAATGACCGGGACGTGCAGCGACTCCAGGCGCTCGGTCACGGCGTGCATCTGCTTGGCGTAAGCGGTGAACGTTCCCTCGTCCATGGAGTTCATCTGGACGATATTCGCCCCAGCGACAAATGACTTCTCCCCGGCGCCGGTGATGATCAGTCCGCGGTATTCATATCCGGTGGTCTCGAACCAGTCCAGGAAGGATTCAAGGTCGTTGACAACCTCTTTTGCCAGTGCGTTCAGCGACTTTGGCTGGTCTACGGTCAGGATGAGGGCCGAGCCTTGGGTGCTCAGGGTGAGGGTATCGAATTGCTTCATACCCCTAACTCTCTCACGTAACCTGCGTCACGTGATGGATTGTCAGCGGCGCTTGCGTGGCTTGGCCTTGGCCTCTTGCGGCTTCTTGGATGGGCTCTTGGCCTGCTGTTTTGCCTTGGCTTTGGCCTTTTCCTTGGCTTTCTTCTGCTCGTTGATGCGCTTGGCCTTCTGCTCCTGGTTGCGCACCGAATTCTGCCGCGAGGAGCTGGCGGTGCGTCCGCGCACGATGCCGATGAATTCCTCGAGCACTGCAGTGTCCTCGGTGGCGGTCGGCCAGGCGATGCCGACCTGGGTTGGCGAGCCGTCTTCGATGAGGCGCACCACCACGTCCTTGCGGGCGAAGAGCCGGGCGATTGACTGCGCGGTGCGCAGCACCTGGGCTCCGGAGGCGACGACCTCCATCGCTACCGGAATGCCGCCCACGGATTGAGGGTAATCGGCCAGGTCCAGTTGCGGAAACGACTCGACGATGTCCAGCGGCACTGATTCTTCGTAGTACTCCACATCGTGGTCCTTGCCCGCGCAGACCACTTCGAGTTCCTCATAGAGCGGGATGACGTGGCGCGTCGCGTCCTTGGGCGAATCCCCGCGGTAGCGCACGAACACCGCGTCGGCCTCGCCGGTGGCCAGCAGGTCCAGGATTTCCCCCTCATCCAGGCGCCAGGCTTTCAGCTCGATGGCCGGATAGCGCTCCTGGAAGCGGTCCATCCATTTGCCGGGGGTGACGCCGGTGGCGTAGGCGATTCGAAGTTTCTGCACGGGTTAAGCCTACGCGCTGCCGGGTTAAATGGTGCAGGCGGGCACCGGTGCACCGGTGCCCGCCTGCGCTTGCGCAAGCTTGGAGGCCTACTTGTCGGTCTTCACGACCAGCACGTCGCATGGTGCCGAGTGGGCTACCGAGGAAGCAACGGAACCGAGCACGCGGCCCAGGCCCTTCATGCCGACGTTGCCGACGACGATCATCGAAGCCTTGCGGTCCTCGGCGTCGGAGATCAGCACGTCGCCTGGCTTGCCGTGGCCGGCTGCAGCGGTGATCTTCACGCCTGGAACGGCGTTCTTCACGTCGTTGGCCACGCGCTGTGCGAGCTTGCGGGCCTGCTCTGCGTCGTCCAGGATCCAGGTATCGGAACCGATGGAAACGACCTCGGTGTTATCCGATGCGTGAGCGGTGATGACCACCAGGTCAGCGTCCAGCTTGACGGCGAGTTCTGCGGCGCGGCGGGCAGCGCGCTGTGCGGTTTCGGAACCGTCGACGCCTACGATGATGGTTTCAGACATATTGTTCTCCTTCATATGAGTGATGCTTTAAGTGATGGGTAACACTTTATGGCCTTCAGGCCACTTTTGCTTGCAAAAAGTCCACGGCGCGCTGCCATGCGATGGCCGCCTGCTCGGGATCGTAGTTGCCGGCGGGATTCTCGTCGTTGTGGAACGCATGATTGGCGTCGTAGTAGAAGTACTGGACTTCCGCGCCTGATTCCCGGCGGATCTGCTCTTCCTGGGCCTTGGCCTGCTCTGGCGGATACATCTGGTCCAGGTTCGCGTAGTGTCCCTGGATGGCGGCGCGGACACCGGAAAAATTGTTGGGTACGCCCTGGCCGACACCGTAGAAAGGCACGGCCGCGGCAATCCTATCGCCCTGCTGGGCTGCCATCTGCAGCACGAATCCGCCACCCATGCAGAAGCCGATGACGCCGAGCTTCTGGCTGGTGACATGCTCATTGGCCAGCAGGTAGTCCACTGCACCGCCCAGCAGCTGGGCGCCAACGGATTCCGGAAGCTCGGACATCATCTGACCGGCTTCCTCGCCGTCATGGGTGATCCAGCCGCCATAGAGGTCCGGGGCCAGCGCCACGAAACCCTGCGCCGCCAGCCGGTCGGCCACATCGCGGATATGGTCGGTCAGCCCCCACCATTCCTGGATCACAATCACTCCGGGGCCCTTGCCGGACTCGGGCAATGCGAGATAGCCGTGCGCTTGCGTACCTGAAGAAGGGAAAGTCACGTTCTGGTGCGGGGTTTTTTCCGCCATGGCGCCTCCTGCTCTGCGATTTCCTCCAGTTTATGCAGGTCTAGGCGCGATTGGCATTGACCTGCCCCACATTGCGCAAAGTTGTTCTATTTTCCGAGCGTGACCTCGCCGATACGTTCCAGCGCGTCTACCACCAGATTCCAGAAGCCTTCGTGGTCCAGGTCCACTGCCACCGAGGTATTGCAGTCGGCGCAAGCCGGCGCACGGAAGTCCGTGACGGTCATTCCCAAGGTCAGTTCGCCACGCAGCTCGACGCTCACCGGCGCCTTGACGGTACGCACCACATCCGGGTCGATCACGTAGGCCACGGCGCACGGGTCATGCACCGGCGGCGCGTCGAAGCCCTGGTGGTCGCGGTAGGCCTGGGCGAAGAAGTCCATCAGCTCGCGCACGAAGGTCGATGGCCCGGTGCCGATCTTCTCGATGCGCTCGACCACCTCGGTGGTGGCCAGCGCCTGGTGGGTCAGGTCCAAGCCGACCATGACTACCGGCCAGGCCTCGTTGAAGACGATGTGCGCTGCCTCGGGGTCGATCTTGATATTGAATTCAGCCACCGCCGACCAGTTGCCGGTGTGGTAGCCGCCGCCCATCAGCACCACTTCGCGCACGCGTTCGACGATGCGCGGTTCCTTCCGGGCGGCCAAGGCGATATTGGTCAAGGCGCCGGTGGGCACCAGGGTGATTTCACCGGGTTCATGGCTCATCACCAGATCGATGATGACGTCCACTGCGTGGCGTTCATCAAGCTCGATGCTCGATTCCGGCTGCGCCGGTCCATCCATCCCGGAATCCCCGTGGACCTCTCCGGCGGTTTCCACCTCGCGCACCAGCGGGCGGGCGCAGCCTGCCGCGAAGGGAATGCCGGTGATCCCGGCGATGGTGCCGACGGCCAGTGCGTTCGCAGTGACCTTGTCCAGGGTCTGGTTGCCGGCCACGGTGGTCACCGCCAGCAGCTCGATCTTGGGATTGCCATGGGCAAGAATCATTGCCACGGCGTCGTCATGGCCCGGGTCGCAGTCCAAAATGATCTTGCGCGGGGCATTGCTGTCCTGGGTCATGGTTCTTCTTTCGCTCTGCCGGCTGAGGGCCGGCAGCTAAGTCGTGGAGGGCGGATAGTCATCCATTGATAATTCTTTCGCGCCCGCGCACTTTCGTCAAGCGCTTAACTAAAAGCGGTCGCGCACCGCGATTCCGACTACGATGGAGCCATGAAGAATGGTGAAAAGTCCGGCAACTCGCGCGCTCCGCGCCGCGTCACCGCAGCGATGGTCGCCGAGCACGCCGGCGTTTCCACCGCAACGGTCTCACTTGTTGCCAACGGAAAATCAGCGGGCCGGGTATCGGCCGCGAATGAACAGCGCGTGCGCGAGTCAATCCGCGAGCTGGGCTACTTCGTCGACAGCATCGGCAGCTCGCTGGCCAAGGGCGTCAGCTCGCTGGTGGTCCTGGTGGCTCCGGACATCTCCAACCCGTTCTTCGCCAAGGTCATCGCCGGCGTGCGCTCGGTCCTGGCCAGCGACTACCAGCTGCTGCTCTCGGTCACCGATGCCGGTGTCTCCCCCAGTGCCAGCGAGACCAGGAAGATCATGGGCCTTCGCCCGGCCGGGCTGCTGGTCCATGCCCCGAGCCAGGACTTCCTCGAAGAAATCTCCAGCACCCTTCCCCTGGTGGCCCTGGACGCCCCGGGCATCGATCCGGCGATTCCCGCAGTGAATATGGATGTCGCCCAAGGCGCGCGGGATGTCGCAGCCCATTTCGCCGCACAGGGACACACCAAGGCCGCCTACCTGGATGCGAGCACCGGCACCGAGACCTTGGCCGTGCGCCGCGAAGCGTTCCTGGCAGCGGCAAAGGAATACGGCATCGAGGTCCTGCCTTCTTCTGTTGCCAGCTCGATGATCGATGTCGCCGCGGCGTCGGCTGCCTTCAGCCAGCACTGGCCCACGTGGCGGGAATCCGGCGTGACCGCGCTGGGATGCGCAACCGACAACCACGCGTTCGGCGTGCTGCATGCCTCCCGCCAGCTTGGCCTCAGCATCCCGCAGCAGCTTGCGGTGGCCGGATTCGACGATCTGCCCTACTCGGCGACTTCCAACCCATCCATCACCACCGTGGAACTCAATGCCCAGGAAGTCGGGCGCCAAGCCGCACTGAAACTGCGTGCGCTGCTCGATGGGAAATCCCCTGATCCGCTGCAGACCATGCTGCCAAGTTCACTGGTTGTCCGCGGATCGACACTGGAAAACGCAGGAGGTTAACCGATGAACATGCGCAAATGGCCCGCCAAGGTCACGGCAATCATCGCCCTGCTCGTTGCCCTGGGCCTGATCGTCATGTCCAGCGGAGTGCTCAGCCTCTTTACCGGCCCGCCACCCCCTCCGGGGTCCGGCATCGAATCTGCCGCACGAAGCCTTCCGCTACTGGATGAGCTTTCCGCTCTTTGACACCCCGGGATCGGTGCACGAGGACAAGTCGAAGCAGCACGGGCGGCGCTTGCCATCGCGCAGCTTGGAAATGCTGGCATCCACTCGGCGTTCACGCGTGGAAGGGTTCTTGGTCGCTTCGACCCAGCGGACCCATTCCCAGCGGGCCATCGGGGTGAGCCCCGCCCACACCTCTTCCAGATCATCGGCGTCATCCAGGGCGCCGGCCAAGTCCTGCGGGATCCTTGCTTCCGGCCAGGTTCCGGCAACGCGAGCCGCCAATTGCACCTGCTCCCCTGCGTCGGCCGATAGCTGCGGCATCCCCTGGCTATCGAGAGCCAGCCAGTGGCCACGGCGCCCGTCGGGATCAATCACGACCGTATGCCCCTCATGCGCCTGGAGAAGTTCTACCGCGACCTGTCCTCGGCTTGGCAACTTGTCGCTTGATTCCTGGTCGAATCGGAGAATTCTCCGGTCATTGACCAGATCTACAGTTCCCTGCAGTTCGAGGATTTCATTGGATGCTGGCACCAGAATCAGCCCTTTCAGTTGCTCAAGGGCAGTCTATGGCACAGCCGCATCCAGCTTCCACGCGGCTAGACTGCTGTCATGATCCAACGCCCGGTGCTCGTCAGTTCCTGCCTTGCTGGCATCCCTTGCCGCTATAACGGCAAGGCCAAGGCCAACCCGGCGATCGTCGAAGCTGTGGCACGAGGAGATGCTGTTGCTGCCTGCGCCGAGGAATTAGGCGAACTGAGCACCCCGCGCCCGCCAGCAGAGATTTCCGGCGGCGATGGCAACGACGTGCTCGAAGGGCGGGCCGCCGTTCTCGATGTCAACGGCGAGGATGTCAGCCGGCAGTTCGTGGCTGGAGCCCAGAAGGTCGCAGATTTGGTCCAACGCGAGGGCATCACCGAAGCGATTTTGCAGGATCGCAGCCCTTCCTGCGGCTGCGGGAGCATCTACGATGGCTCGCATTCCGGAAAACTTGTTGCAGGCGATGGGGTGCTGGCTGCGTTGCTGAAGCGCCGGGGCATCAAGGTCAGTGGACCTCCAGCAAGCTGACACACCTTGGAAGATAACGATTCAGTTGCGCTTTTAATCAAGAAAATAACCCTCGATCCGAAGATCAAGGGTTATTTTCCATTTGTGCGCGAGGGGGGACTTGAACCCCCACGACCTTGCGATCACTGGCACCTGAAGCCAGCGCGTCTACCAATTCCGCCACTCGCGCTTATTCTGTTTTCGTTGCCTTCGTTCTTTGCAACAAGAAATAGCTTACACACACATTTTCCGTTCACCTAATCGAAACCCCCATTTGTGGCTAGCGACACATGGGAAACCTTTTTAGTGCCTTTATCGTTGATACTGACGCACTTGAGCCGTTCAAGGATTTTTCGGCATTTGCACAGCTGAAAACAGTAAGATCGAATATGAAGTTCTGCGTTCATAGCTCGGAAAGGATGACCGCAGGCTCGTAATAACCAGCCATGGACCCTAAGGAAGGAGCACGAATAATGGGCTTTCTCGACAATGTCGAACGCGGCTTAGAGAAGGTCGTCACTAGCTTCTTTCGTGGCACCAGCACCGCAGATCTAAAGCCAGTCGAACTGACTACCGCGATACGCAATGACATGGACCGCGGAATCATGCCGATTAGCGAAGGCCGCAGCCTTGCGGCCAATGACTTCGTGGTCTCGCTGAGCACCAAGGACTACAACACCGCCAAGGGCTGGGGCCAGGGTGTCGTCAATGAAATGGCAAAGGTCACCGCCGAGCATGCCGCCACCCAGGACTATTCAGTTCATGGCGACATCATGATCCATTTCGTCTCCAATGATGATTTCAAGCCCGGTGAGATGGAAATCTCCAGCTCGGTCAAGGAATCCAGCTCACGCCCAGCGGCTTCGGCACCGGTCAAGGAGCGGGCATCCGCGCCAGCGGCACCGGCAGCTCCATCAGCAACCCCTCCAACCACCGCGCAGCCACGCCCAACGGTGCGTCCGATTGCAGAGATCCCCAAGAGGCCCGTGCAGAAGCAGGCCATCCTTGAGGTTGCCGGTCAGAGGTACGCCCTGCATCACCACTCGATCGTGCTGGGCCGTTCGGCCAGCACCGATATTCCGGTGGACGACTCCGGCGTTTCCCGGCAGCACGCTCGTGTCGAAACCCGTGGCAAGACCAGTTTCGTCGTCACCGATCTGGGTTCAACCAACGGAACCTACGTGGACGGCAAGAAGATTTCGGAAGAAACCCGTATATTTGACGGTTCGGTCATTACTATCGGACAGACGAAAATCGTCTTCCGGCTGATTACCTCGAACAACGGAGGCCGCGCGTGAACGATCTGGTTCTAAGCCTGTTCCGATTGGGCTTTTTGGTCCTCATCTGGCTGCTCGTTTTAAGCGTTGTCGGATCGATGCGCCGCGACTTGGCCATCGGTTCACGGGCCCGCACCGGCAAGCCCAGCGCTCGTGAACTGAAGAAGAACCCGGAACTGGCGGAACCAGAAGTCCCCGCGCGCAAGGCGGCCACCTCATTGGAAGTCGTCGAGGGCCCGCTGGCTGGCAGCAGCATTCCGCTACGCGGCCAGCCGATCATGTTCGGCCGCGCCCAGGATGCCACCGTAGTTCTCGATGACGACTACGCTTCGGGACGCCATGCCCGCCTGTTCCCCCAGGGATCACGCTGGTTCATCGAGGATCTCGGTTCAACCAACGGAACCTTCGTGGGGGACAACCAGCTCTCACGCGCCCAGGCAGTGGAGCCCGGCCAGCGAATCCGCATCGGGAAGACTGTCCTGGAATTGAAGGCCTAGCCTATGGCCCTCAAACTCAAATTTGCCGCGAAATCCGACGTTGGCCGGGTGCGCAAGAAGAATGACGACTCGGCCTATGCCGGCGAGTACCTGGCGGTCCTTGCCGACGGCATGGGCGGACACGTCGGCGGCGATGTCGCTTCGGCCTCTACCGTGCTCGATCTGGTGCATCTGGACCACCAAGCCACCGCGGATCCGCAGAATGCGTTGCCGGACGAAATCCAGGCCGCCAATCTGGTGCTCAATGAACTCGTCGGCGCCAATCCGAAGCTGTCGGGCATGGGCACGACCGTCACTTCCCTGCTGCTCTCAGGCGACACCCTGCACATGGCGCACATCGGCGACTCCCGCGCCTACCGCTTGAAGCACGGTGAGTTCGAGCAGATCAGCAAGGACCACACCTTTGTCCAGCGGCTCGTCGACGAAGGCCGAATCAAGCCGGCCGAAGCCGAGGTCCACCCGCATAAGAATGTGCTTTTGCGCGTGCTCGGCGACTCGGACGCGTCCCCCGAGCTGGATGTCGAGAAATTCACGGCAGAACCGGGCGAACGCTGGATGCTGTGCTCCGACGGACTCACCGACGCGGTGCCGGTTCCGGTGATCGAGCAGATCATCCGCACCACCGCCGACATAGATGAAGCGGTCAACGACCTGGTTGCCATCACGCTTAAGAATGGCGCACCGGATAATGTCACCGTGGTGATGTTCGAGGTCATCGAGAACTCCGCCCTTGACGGCGAGGCGCCGGCCGAGCCGGAGCCCGCGCCGGATACCGGCCAGCTCACCATCGCCGCCGAAGGAGATGTCGAAGCCAGCGCATCGCTGCTTCGCCACGAGATTTCCCAGCGCCCCCACCTGCTGGTGGGGGCAGCCCAGCTGGCAACGCAGACCGGCCAAATCCCGGTGGTTACCCAGCACACCGGCGAACGCCGCGCTGCAGCCCTGTTGACCCACCGTTCCCCGGCTGCCGGCGAGGTGCTCGATCCGCTGGAAGCTCCGGTGCAGCATCGCCGCTGGCTGCTGCCGATCCTGCTGACCCTCACGGCCTTCCTCGTCGTAGCATTGGCCGTCTGGGGCTACATGTGGACCCAGACCCAGTACTTCGTGGGCGCCGTCGACGGCAAGGTCGCCATCTACAAGGGCGTTCCGCAAGAACTTGGGCCGATCTCGCTCTCCGAAGTCGACACCGTCAGCAAGGTGCCGCTGGAAGCCCTGCCGGAGTATTCGCGCCAGCGCGTTGAATCTACCATCTCGGCCGAGAACCAGCAGCATGCCCAGATGATCATCCAGGAACTTCTGGTCACCGCGAAGCAGAACTGCCCGGTCACCGTTCCCGGATCCTCGGATTCCGCCAGCCAGCTCGAACTGCCCGCCTACTGCCAGGAGATAATGCAATGACCGAAGTGCAAACCGCACCGGTGCCTCGGCGCAATCTCGAGCTGCTGCTGGTACTTCTTGCCCTGTGCGTCGGAGGTGCCGCGTTCTATCTTGTCGGCAGCTCCACCGAGGACGTCGACAATACCGATTTCTACGTGCAGATGAGCATCCTGGCGGGGCTGTCCCTCACGGTCCACGCGCTGCTGCGCATCTTCGCAAAATATGCTGACCCGGTAATACTTCCGATCACGATTGCGTTGAACTCCCTTGGCCTAGCCATGATTCACCGCATTGACTTGGCAAAAGGAACTTCACAGTCGGCTCGCCAGCTGCTGTGGACAGCCATTGCAATCGTCATTGCATCGGTAGTCCTCTGGGCCATCAAGGATCACCGGATACTGCGGCGCTTCACCTATATCGCTCTGCTGGCATCCATTGTCCTGCTCTTGCTTCCGCTGATTCCAGGGCTCGGCGTGACCATTAACGGCGCCCGAATCTGGATCCGCATGGGAATGTTCTCCTTGCAGCCAGGCGAACTCGCGAAGATCACCCTGTCGATCTTCTTCGCCGGGTATCTCTCGTCGAACCGCGACTTGATTCTGATGGCCGGACGCAAATTCGGGCCGCTGCAGCTGCCTCGCCTGCGCGACATGGCTCCGATGGTGATTGCCTGGCTGCTGTCCATCGGCGTGCTCGTGGTGCAACGCGACCTCGGCTCCGCGATCCTCTTCTTCGGCCTGTTCATCGTGATGATCTATGTGGCCACTGCCCGGATCTCCTGGGTGCTCATTGGAGCCTTGATGGTTGTCGCCGGCGGCGTGGTCGCGGGCCTGACCATGGGCCACGTGACCCGCCGCCTGGACGTGTGGCTCAATGCCTTCGACCCTGAGATCTACCAGGCCACAGGCGGCAGCATGCAGATCGTCGAGGGTCTGTTCGGCATGGCCGACGGCGGCCTGTTCGGCACCGGCCTGGGCGCTGGTTCGCCATACCGGGTGCCGCTGGCCAACTCGGACATGATCATTGCCTCCTTCGGGGAGGAAATCGGCCTGATCGGCGTGTCAGCGATCATCCTGCTCTACATGCTGCTGATCTCCCGCGGCCTGCGTGCCGCCCTGGGGTCTGCCGATACCTTCGGCAAGCTGCTGGCTGCCGGGTTGTCCTTCACCCTGGGCCTGCAGTGCATCGTGATCATCGGCGGCGTTACCCGGCTGATCCCGCTGACCGGCCTGGCCACGCCATTCATGGCAGCTGGCGGCTCCTCGCTGCTGGCGAACTGGGTCATCATCTCGCTGCTGTTATTGATCTCCCACAACTCGCGCCGCCCGAAGACCGGCGGCGTAGGACCAACCGATGAATTCGCATCTGCCAGCACGACCCTTACCTCAAGCACCAAGGCGGTGACGAAGAAGTGAATCATGCAATCAAACGCGTTTGGGTTGCGCTAACCGTCCTGTTCGTCATCTGCCTGGGCGGTTTGAGCTATATCCAGTTCTTCGACGCCGAGTCGCTCTCGGAGAATGCGCTGAACAAGCGTGAGCTCTACCGCGAGTTCGACCTGCCCCGCGGGGCGATCCTGGTTGACGGCAAGCCGATTGCCGAATCGGTACCGACCGATGACGGCCAATTCGAGTTCCAGCGCGTGTACAACGACGCGGAAACCTACGCCCACCTGACTGGCTACTATTCGCTGGCCAACGGCACCACTCAGCTCGAATCGCAGTTGAATGACTGGCTGACCGGCACGAGCTCGGATCTGCTCTTCGACCGGCTCTCTGCCATGTTCACCGGCACCCGTTCCGAGGGCGCCTCGGTTGAGCTGACCATTGACGGCCAGCTGCAGAAGACTGCCTTCGAAGCGATCCCTAAGGGCCTGAAGGCCACGATCATCGTGACCAACCCGAAGACCGGCGACATCCTGGCGATGGCTTCCAAGCCGAGCTACGACACCAACCTGCTGGCAGTGCACTCCACCGCCAAGGCTGCCGAGAACCTGAAGGAAATCAGCAACATCGATGGCCTGAGCCCCTACCGGAATCCTGCCATCAGCGACTTGATCACTCCAGGATCATCGTTCAAGATCATCAGCACCGTCGCGGCGCTGGAATCCGGCAAGTTCGACATGGACACCCCCATCGACAACCCGGTATCGAAGAATTATCCGCATACGAATACACCGATGAACAACTTCAGCGAGGGCATTTGCGCGCGCGACACCCGTGCCAAGCTCGAGTTCATCTTCGCGCAGAGCTGCAACACCCCGTTCATCGAGATCAGCCAAACCGTCGGAAAGGATGCCTTCACCGAGGTGGCCGAGCGTTTCGGCTACGGCCAGCAGCTGAGCATCCCGCAGAATGTCGTGCCGAGCGAGTTCCCGTCGGCCGAGGCATCTGAAGCGGACATGGCGAAGATGGCCATCGGCGAATGGGAAAACAAGGCCACGCCGCTGCAGATGAACATGGTTGCCATGGCCATCGCCAACGACGGCGTGATCATGAAGCCGAACCTGATCGACAAGGTCATTGCGCCGGATCTGCGGGTGATTGAGGATCCGAAGCCGGAGAAGTTCTCCACGGCCACCACCCCGGAAGTTGCCGAACAGCTCACGGAGCTGATGGAAGGCCCGGTGCTGCGCGGCACGGCGATGAACGCCCGGGTTCCCGGCGTGGATTTCCGCGCCAAGACCGGCACCTCGCAGCGTCCAGCTGCCGAGGACGGGACTCGCATGGTGAACTCCTGGATGACCGGTTTCGCGCCGGCCGATGACCCGCAGGTAGCCATCACGGTCAATATCCAGGACGTAGATTACGACACCGGCCACAACACGGCAGGTGCACTGATGAAGACGATGTTAGAGGCGGTGTTCAACAAGTGAGGCCAGTAACCGGCACCACCTTGGGCGGTCGTTACAAGCTGACCGATCGCATTGCGATCGGCGGCATGGGCGAAGTTTGGAAGGCGCGAGACCAGGTCCTTGGACGTCTGGTAGCGATCAAGATCCTCAAAGAGGAATACACCGACAACGAGAGCTTCCTGACGCGTTTCCGCGTGGAAGCACGCCACACCGCGCTGCTGAATCACCCCGGCATCGCTGGCGTCTTCGACTACGGCGAGGAACAGGGATCCGCCTATCTGGTGATGGAACTCGTTCCCGGCCCGCCGCTGTCCACCATCATCGAACGAGAGCGCAAGCTCGAGGTGGACCGCACGCTCTCGCTGATCGCGCAGACTGCCCGCGCGCTAGCAGCAGCCCACGAACACGGCCTGGTGCACCGCGATGTGAAGCCGGGCAACATCCTGGTGATGCCTTCGGGCGTCGTCAAGATCACCGACTTCGGCATTGCCCGCCTTGCCGACCAGGTTCCGCTGACCGCCACCGGACAGGTCATGGGCACCGCCCAGTACCTGGCTCCGGAACAGGCCACCGGCCAGGTTGCCACCGGCAGCTCCGACATCTACGCCTTGGGTGTCATCGGCTACGAGTGCCTGGCAGGACGGCGTCCGTTCACCGGCGAATCGCAGATCGCCATTGCCCTGGCACAGGTCAACGACGCTCCCCCTGCCCTGCCCGACACCATCCCGGCCCCGGTTCGCCAGCTGATCATGTCGATGCTGGCCAAGAACCCGTCGGAACGCCCGAAGGATGCAACCGCACTGGCGAAGGCCGCAGATGCGCTGCGCGCCGGCGACACCAATACCGCTACCTTGGCGGTTCCCGGCATGCTGGCCACCGGTATCGCCACCGACGCGACCCAAGTGGTCAACATGGATGACGATGCCACCCAGGCGGTGCCGCAGGCCGATTCCGCCCCGACCCTGACCAATGCCATGCCCACCGTGGTGGAACCTGCCCGCACTGCCGGCGGTTTCTCCGGTTCCAGCGCCGCCGCCGGTGGATTCGATGACGAGGACGTGGATACCCAGGATCCTGCTCGCGAGGCTGGCGCCAAGCGCAGCCCGTGGCTGGTCCCGCTGATCGTGATCATCGCGCTGGCTGCGGTGATCGCCTTACTGGCATGGCTGATCCCTGCCATGAGCAGCGACAAGGACAACCAGCCGACGTCGTCGCCGACGCAGAGCACCGAGCTGTCCGATTCCTCGTCTCCAACCGAGGAATCGACCGAGCCGACCGAGGAAACCACCGAAGCCTCGGAGACCTCCGACTCCCCATCGCCGACCCCGAGTGAAACCGCCACCTATGTAGATGTTCCGGCGTCGCTGATCGGCCAGGATATCGACACCGTGACCGCGGAACTCGAGGGCAAGGGCCTGGTCGTTGACGCGACCCCGCAGGAAACCAGCGAGTACGAGCCGCGCGAAGTGATTTCCCTGAACCCTACCGGCAGTGTTGCACAAGGCGAAACCGTTTCGGTGACCTATGCCATGGCCCCTGAAACCGTTGGCGTGCCATCGGTGACCGGCATGAGCTTCGAAGCCGCGCAGAAGCGCATCCAGGACGCTGGACTGGCCGTGGCCAAGGGCGAGGAACGCCCCGACCCATCCGTCGCCGGCACCGTGCTGGCGCAGGACGTTCCCGCCGGCAGCGAAGTCGGGCCGGGCACCACGATCACCCTGGATATTTCCACCGGTCCAGAAGAAACCGAGCCAACCGGGTCCGCCACCGAGTCGGCATCTGAGTCCCCAGAAGCCGCAGAGCCGGAGCAAAGCGAAGCGCCATGAGTGAAGTCGAAGCTTTGCCTCCTGGCTTGCCGCGAATGATCAACGACCGCTATGAGATCGAATCGCTGATTGGCCGTGGCGGCATGGCGGATGTGTATCTCGCCACCGACCACGTGCTGTCGCGCAAGGTGGCGGTCAAGGTGCTGCGCCCGGATACCGCCGGCAACCCCATGGTGGTCAATAGATTCCGCCGTGAGGCCAAGGCCGTCGCTGGCCTGAGTCACCCGAATATCGTTGCCGTGTACGACACCGGCGAGCTGCCAGCCACCGAGTACAACCGTGAACGCCTGCCATTCATGGTGATGGAATACGTGACCGGACGTACCCTGAAGCAGGTGATCGCTGCGGGCGATGTCGATGGCTCCGTGGCAGTGCACATCACCCGCGGCGTTTGCGATGCCCTGGATCATTCGCACAACAACAACGTCGTCCACCGCGATATCAAGCCGGCCAATGTGATGGTGACCGATTCCGGCCACGTGAAGCTGATGGATTTCGGCATTGCCCGTGCCTTGGATACGTCGGCAACCATGACGCAGACCGCTGCCGTAGTGGGGACAGCCCAGTATTTCTCGCCCGAGCAGGCCCGCGGCGAACAGGTCGATTTCCGTTCGGACATCTACTCGGTTGGCTGCCTGTTCTACGAGCTGGTGACCCACCAGCCTCCATTTACCGGCGATTCGCCGGTGTCGGTCGCCTACCAGCACGTTGGCGAGATTCCCTCGGCGCCAAGCGAGGTCAAGCACGGCGTCGACCCGATCTTCGACCCAATCGTCGCCAAGGTCCTCTCCAAGGAACGCGACGACCGGTTCCAGAGCGCCGGAGCTTTCGCCTCAGCGTTGGAGGATGCGCTGAACGGCATCGAATTCCATGATGACGAGCCGGAGCCATCCACCTACACCTTGCCGATTTACGGCACCCACCATGAGGCTGAAACCGGCTTCATCGCCCAGTCTGCGCCACGAACGAGCCAGCACCCGGTCTTCGTGGAAGACGAGGCACCTGAGCCGCCTGCACGGCACAAGTCCAACCGCGGCCTGATCATTTTGCTGACCGTCATCGCCCTGATTGCCGTGGGCATCGCCAGCTTCCTGGTGATCCGCTCGATCCAGGCGGAAGCTGAAAAGCGTGCCCCGATCGCAGTACCCGAGGTCCTTGAAATGTCCGAGGACGACGCAAGGGAATTGCTGCGCGATAACACCTTCCAGGTGCGTGTAGAGCGCGAATTCAGCGATGACGTAGAGCAGGGCAAGGCGACCCGTACCGATCCGGAAGCAGGATCCATGGTCGCCAAGGAGTCCACGGTCGCCCTGTACATCTCCGACGGCTCAGAGCAGCGCACGATTCCCGAGGATCTGGCGAACCAGTCCGAGACAGCTGCCCGCGATGCCCTGCGCGAAGCAGGCCTGGAAGTTGGCGAAGTCAGCCGGGAGAACTCTGCAACGGTTCCCACCGACTGGGTCATCGGCACCAGCCCTGAGCTGGGGTCCATGGTGAAGGCCGGCAGCGAAGTCGATTTGATCCTGTCTACCGGCATGGTGACTGTTCCGGTGGTGACCGAGATGAGCCGCGAGGAAGCTGAAGAAAAGCTCTCGGCAGATGATGTCGGGCTGGAAGTCCAGTTCGTTGAGGTGGAAACCGATGACTACGCCGAGGGAACACTGTTCAAGCAGTCCCCCGGAGCCTCCGAGGACGTGCCACAGGGAAGCCTGGTGAAGATTTCCGTGGCCAAGGCACCGCCAGCGCCCGAACCTTCCGAAGAACCATCGTCTAGCGAGTCCGAATCATCGGATCCATCCGAATCCGATGATCCAACCGAGGATGCTTCGCCAACCAGCGATGCCCCGGCTCCTCCCAACGGGAATGGCCGGCCAGACCGGACCGGACCACCACGGGAAAATGACTGAGATTAGCCGTCAGCCAGTTATTCTCCGCTGAATAGCGGGCTCAGGGCAGCGGCCTTCTCGGCCGCGCCCTTCAGTCCTACGAACTCCAGCCAGTTGCCCAGCATCTGGTAACCCTGTTCGGTCAGCACCGACTCCGGATGGTACTGCAGGCCCCACAGCGGCGCTTCGCGGTGCGCCAAGCCCATGATGACTCCACCGGCGGTCGCCGCAATGATCTCCAGCTCAGCCGGGATGCTCTCGCGTACCGCTGCCAAGGAATGGTAGCGCGTTGCGGTGAACGGGTTGGCTACCTGGTTGAAGACCGGGTGGTTCTCGTGGTTGACCAGCGAGGTCTTCCCATGCATCAGCTCTTCCGCGTGCGTGACCGTTCCGCCATAGGCCTCGGCGAGCGCCTGGTGCCCGAGGCAGACGCCGAGCATCGGCTTGCGCTGCGCTCCGCACCACTTGATCAGATCGATGCTGACGCCAGCTCCTGCAGGCTCTCCGGGCCCTGGGGAAATCAGCACGCCGTCGTAGTCTGCGGCCAGCTTGGTCGCTTCCTCAACGCTCAGATCGTCGTTGCGGTAAACGGCGGTTTCCGCGCCCAGCTCCTGCAAGTAGCCTACGAGGGTGTACACAAAGCTGTCGTAATTGTCGATCACAAGGATCTTGGTGCTGCTCACGGTGTGCTCTGGCCAATCGTTGAATCGGTAAATGGGCTGATGTACTGGTTCAGCCATGGGAAAACGTACATCATCAGTAATAGCACGATCGCGGCAATGAGAATCAATGCTTCAAGAATACGAAGCCACAAAGGGCCGGGCAGGTTTCTGAATATCCAGGCGTACATTTCTTCTCCTAGCTCGTTGCGTCAATGACCATGTCGCGGATTTCCTTCGGCGGTCCCGCGTCCAGGGGGCGCCAGTCGGTGAGTTCCGAGTAAGCGATCATGCGTTGCTGGGTCGAGTACTTCGGATGGCAGGTGGTCATGGTCAGGATCGACTTCGTTGGCTCCACTCCCCACTGGTGCGGGGTGGGCAACAGGACATCTCCGTTGGAGGGAGCCACAATCTCGGTGGCGTACCAGGTATAGGTGTAATACCCTTCGGCGGTCTGCAGATAGATCTTGTCGCCATCCTGCAGCTTGTCGATGTCCCAGAAGACCTGGCCATGGGTCTGGCGGTGGGCCGCGACAGCGAAGTTGCCCAGCTCCCCCGGCTGCTGCGTGGTCGGATAATGCCCGATGCCGAGGTTGTCGATCACGTGGTCTTCCACACCGTAGGTCACCGGGTGGTGCGAACCGTTAGCGCCGAAGCGCGGGAAGTACATGATGCCGAAGGTTTCTCCGGGAACCAATTCCGTGACCGGAGCCGGACCGTAGTCCTTCTCCTCTTCTTCTTCCTCATTGATTTCCGGCACCTTCACGTCGCCGAGTTCCTGCACGAGATTTGCGGTGACTTCCTTCTGGGCCTGTGCCGAGTCGATGTTCGTCCACCACAGTTCCCACACCACGTAGAGCATCAGCAGGATGCCAAGGGTAATCAGCAGCTCACCAAAGAACCCGGCGATACGGTTCCCTGCCGACGGTTGTCGACGCTGCATGCGTCGACCCTGCGCTGTGGCGGTTCGGTTCACGGCGGTCTGGCTCCTTAGGCAAAAGAAATGCGCGAATCAGGTCAACTAACGTGGGCCGATGCTGGCCAAAACCCAGAGTTCCAGCGGGTAACGGCTAGTATTGAAGCTACGTAGGAATGCACTAAGCAGTTCTCAGCATTCTTGCACCCAAGCCTACCGGGAAGACCTGAAGGTCACCCACATTTACTACATTAAGCAGATGAAGCCGAGGGAGCATTCGAGTGCCGGAGTCAAAGCCACGACGCAAGAAGAATTCACAGCCGCAGGAGACGCGCCAGAACTCCCATGCCATCGATAAGCCGATGCCGGGCTGGTACAAGCCAGTCATGTTCGGACTGATGCTTCTGGGCCTGCTGTGGATCATCGTTTATTACGTTTCGCAGACCCTGTACCCGATTCCGAATATCGGCGGATGGAACATCGTCGTCGGCTTCGGAATCGCCATGGTCGGATTCTTCATGACAACAGGCTGGAAATAGGCCTATCGCCGGTCCCCTTGATGAAAGGGACCGGCGAAGCTGTTTAATGGCGGCCGTTGATATTAGTGGCTGACGGCTTTCAATCCGATGATGCAGCCGACGAGGCCGAGAATGAAGACCATCTTCAGCACGCTGAATGCTTCCTGCCCGGTGGCCATCGAGTAGATGACGGCAAGCGAGGCGCCAATGCCCACCCAAACGGCATACGCGGTGCCCACGGGGATCTCTTTCATTGCGTAGGCCAGTCCGCCCATGGAGATAACCAGACCAACGAAGAAGACGATGGTCGGAACGAGTTTCGAGAAACCCTCGCTCATGCCAAGAGCGACGGCCCATACGGCTTCAAACAGTCCAGAGACGATCAAAACTATCCAATGCATGCCAGATACTTTCTGGCCGTCTTGTCGCGTTCCGGGTACGGCTCCCTCGTCCGGGTCCAAGCAGTTATTGCTGGTGACCACCTCAGGCTAGCAAATGCAGGTCATGCTGTCTTGCGGCTGTGACCAATATGCCACCTATCCGCCTGAGGATCTTCGAGTCCACCGCCCAGCGCTGAAAATACAGTGGCACATCGATAAACCATTGCTCGTTGAGCACCTGCAGCCCTTTGGCTTTCTGCAGTTGCGGCTCCGGCACCATACCCCATCCCATCCCTGCTTCGATGGCCGCAACAAATTGCACGGAGTCCGGTACATGGTGGATCTGTCCCGCCGGGCGCGCTTTGGCTCCGGCAGCCCGCTCGAGCATGAGGTGCTGCAAAGGATCCTCGCGATCAAAGACCACCATAGGGGTGCGAATCAGTTCAACCGCGCTCCCGGTGGGTACATGGCGTTGTGCCACCGTAGCTTTCGCTGCCGCGCGGTAGCGCATTGCCCCCAGCTTCTGGCTGATGCATCCTTGGATGTTCTCTTCAGAATTCGTGACCACTGCACTGACACGTCCTGTACGAAGCAGCTCCAGTCCCCTGTTTTCGTCGGTTCGCACGATTTCGCAGGAAAGATCCTCAAATTTGGCGAGCTCGGAGAATACCGAACCGAACCATGTGGAAAGCGAATCCGCGTTGACTCCGATCGCGACCTGGACTGGATTCTCCGAGGCAATCTCGTTTGAGAACTCTGCACTAAGCAAGGACATCTGACGCGCATAGCGCAGTACTTTGGTTCCTTGCTCGGTGGTAGCAACCGGTCGACTGCGAACTAGCAGAATTGCCCCCAAACGATTCTCCAGCGCTTTGATGCGCTGACTGACCGCCGAGGCCGTAATTCCCAGATCAATTGAGGCATCATCGAAACTTCCCGCATCCACAACTGCCAGCAGGGTTTCAAGCTGTTCCATATCCATATTCACATTAGGGACTCTAATGTAGATTCAGGAACTTAAGTTAGACGCAGTTTATGGATTCCCCTACAGTTTTTACATGTTCTCTGGATCCTTGTTCTTTGGCTTCACCACAGGCTTGTCCCTCATCATCGCCATTGGTGCGCAAAACGCTTTCGTCTTGCGCCAAGGAATCAGGAAAGAACATGTTTTCGTTACCGCGCTGGTGTGCTCGTTGTCAGACGCAATGCTGATTGCCGCCGGCGCCAGTGGCATGGGAGCACTGGTCGAGCGAGCGCCTTGGCTATTGACGATTGCGCGAATTGGCGGTTTCATCTTCTTGGCAGGCTACGCGATTTTTGCTTTCAGTCGGGCGTTGAAGCCCGAAGCGCTAAAGGTCTCTGCACTGCCTGTCGCAACATCGGTCGCTTCAATCGTCGGGACGACTTTGGCCCTCACCTGGCTGAACCCGCATGTGTATATCGATACGGTTCTGCTTCTGGGGTCAATGGCCACTTCCCAAGCCGCGGGCGCACCTAACTTCGCCATTGGTGCCATCCTTGCCAGCTTCACCTGGTTCTTCGCACTCGCCTATGGCGCGCGGTTCTTGGCCCCGCTCTTCGCAAAGCCGAAAGCGTGGCAAGTACTGGATATAGCCATCGGTTTCGTCATGCTCATCTTCGCGAGCATGCTGATCCTTCCAGTCTTCACCAAGTAATCCACAGGCTAGAACGTTTATCCACAGTCTTTGTGCACAACTTTAATGAACAGTTGTTCACAAAGTTATCCACAGATGGGGAGAAATGGGGGATATTGAGTGGATTTCTTCAAGGCTACCAAGTCAAGTCCGCTTTCAAGGCTTGAAATCACATGCTTGTAAGTTATTAACACTGTGGATTTCTATTGTGGATAAGGCTTGCGTTCGCCATTTGCGCCATGATTTGCCAGATTCGTTTAAACTTTCGAACCCAAAGTTATTAACAGACTTGGGGTTCGTATATGCACTATCTACAGGGGTTGTTTAAAAGTTATCCACAGTTGGGGACAAAGCTGTGAGTATTGCGTGCTTGAAGGCGAATACCCTTGATTTCAAGGGGGGCAGGGGTGTTAATAACCTTTATGCGCAGAGAGTTACACGCTTGTAAGTTATTAACAGTGTGGATAAGCAGTGTGGATAAACGGTTCGTCGTTTTTTCGAATTACTCCAAGGGCCACTTCACAGCTTCGGTGGAAATGTAGACCGCGGCTAGCAACGCAATCGATAGGGCAGTGAGCAAAAGTATCTGCGTTCGCGCACGTTGTGGATTACTTCTCGGGATAAGCACGATGCAGCAGGCTCCGAGAATACCCAAAATCGCGCCGCCCAGGTGTCCCTGCCACGAGATACCGGAAATCACGAAGCCCAGAGCCACATTCAGGGCAAGGATGATTCCCATGGAGCGAAGTGCCTGCTTATTGGAGCGGAACACGACGAAAGTAGCGAGGAATAGTCCCGCCAATGCGCCTGAAGCTCCGAGCGTGGCGCTGAGCGGATCGCTCAGCAGGAGAACTCCCAGTGAGCCGCCAAAGGCACTGAGCAGGTATAGCCAGGTGAAGCGCAACCGTCCCATTCGCGGCTCGAGCATGGTACCGAAGATGTAGACACCGTACATGTTCATGGCCAGGTGCAGGAAGGAACTCGTGGAGTGGGCAAAGGCGCTGGTTATCAGGCGCCATGGCTCATAGGCAGCCAGAGCGGGGGCGAGTACAAGCTGATTAGTGAATCCGGGGATGATCCACTGCAGCAGATACACCAGCACGTTCAGGCCGATGAACGTGTACGTGACAACAGGGGCGCCGGAGCGGGCCCGGCCACCGAACTGGGTTTTCTGCTGTGGCAGGTTCTTATTGGCTTGCGCTACGCAGTCCACGCAGTGCACACCCACGGGTGCAGAGACTTGGCACTGCGGGCAGATCGGGCGCCCACAGCGGTTGCACGAAACATAGGACACCGTCTGCGGATGCCGAAAGCACGTAGGAGCAGCTTGGCCCTCTGGGGAAACCTGTCCGAAGGACATCGGTACCTGCCTTGCGTTGGGGGAGTAAGGATTAAATGCCCGAGGCCCCGGCAATGCCTGCTAGGAATCGCCGGAGCCTCGCGGTGGTGCGCCTGTGCTGTTACAGGGTCTCGATGTCGACCGAGTTGATGACGACGTCTTCCAGTGGCTTGTCACGGCCATCGGTAGCAACGGCGTTCAATGCGTCAACGACCTTGCGGGAATCTGCATCGACAACTTCACCGAAGATGGTGTGCTTGCCCTGCAGCCAGGTGGTAGGAACGGTGGTGATGAAGAACTGCGAACCGTTGGTTCCACGACCCATGCGGATACCCGCATTGGCCATAGCCAGCTTGTAAGGCTCGTTGAAGTTCAGTTCTGGGTGGATCTCATCATCGAACTGGTAGCCTGGGCCGCCGAAGCCCTGGCCCAGTGGGTCGCCACCTTGAATCATGAAATCGGAAATGATGCGGTGGAAGATGGTTCCGCTGTACAGCGGGGTGTTGGACTTCTTGTCACCGGATTCTGGGTGTACCCACTCCTGCTCACCGGTCGACAGGCCAACGAAGTTCTTTACGGTCTTCGGTGCGTGGTTGCCGAAGAGCTCGACAACGATATCGCCCAAAGTAGTGTGAATCGTGGCTTTATGAGTTGCGTTTGCGGTCATGCCCTCATTCTTCCATGATCTATGCTCGACCCGCTAAATACTGACGTACGCGTTGAGTGAAAATTTGGATGACTTTCAGGCTGCTGGTCCGCTTATGCTGGCTACTTGGCATGGAACTGCCTAGTCTTGAACTGTCGGTTAGTGTGAATTTTTCGGATCGGGAGCAATGCATGAGCAAGAAGAGCAAAGCAGGAAAAGTACTAGCCGTTGGCTTGATTGCGGGACTTGTCGCGGTGCTGGTTGCCGTGTGGAAAGCCTCGAAGCCTATTGAGGATCCATGGGAGAACGAGCCGCTTCCTGCACAGCCGCACCAGCCTGCTGAATCAAGGGAAGCAAGCGTGGAAGAAATCCGCGAAATCCTCGAAGATGACAAGTAATCCTGGCTAGGCTTCAATTTTTGGTTGGGCTTGCCCTCGGATCACGAGGGCAAGCCCTACGAGTATCACCGCCAACCCGGCGTAGGTAGCGATAGAAACTACCTGGCCTAAGATCAATGCCGCCAGAATTGCTGCTCCAGGGATCTCAAGCAGAATCAGCGTCGAAACCGTCAGCGGACCGAGCACGCTGAGCAAGTGATTCATGGCGGTATGGCCGAAGATCTGGGCGCAAAGCGTCAGCAGAATGATCCCTATCCATCCTCGAGCGTCAAAACCCCAGATAGGGGTCCCAGTCACGAGGCACAGGATCAATAGCACGACGGCGGTAAACGCATAGCAGCTCGAGGCATATGTTGCAGTTCCCAAAGTCCTTCGTGCCACGGATCCGGCCAGCGTGTACACCGCGGCCAAGATGCCGCCGGCCAAGGCCAGCAGATCGCCAATGATGGCGTCCCGCCCCAGTCCCATATCGAAACCCGTGATGATGATGGCACCAAGCAGCGCAACGCCCATGCCAAGGAAAACCTGGGTCCGGTATTTGGTGCCGCGCAGAACCTGGTAAATCGCGATCCAGACACCTTGGATGCACACCAGCGCCGTACCGGCAGCCACACTGGTCAGCCGCATCGAATACATGAAGCATACGAAATGCAATGCAAGAGCCACGCCGGCAATCCCGGTGAAGAACCATTCCCGCCCGGTCATCTGCAGATAGGCTTTTGAATTTTTGCGCAGCGCCGGTGCGCTGAGCACAGCCGCGGCAGCGCCATTGCGCCAGAAGGCCATGGAGAGAACCGGGACACCCGGGAAGGCGGCGATTATGGGGCCGGATGCCGAAATACCGAGGATTCCGACCAGGGCAAGCAAGATGGTCACCAACCCAGATTACAGTTTCCGAACGCAGGGGCTTCATTCATATGCCGAAGCCGGCGAAACCGGCGATTCCTTGGAAGAGTCAAAATATGCACAATTTTGCATATGCACTGCAAAACGTCATGTTTTCTGTCTATTTTGCCGATTTTCTCCGCCAATATGCAGCGATCAATGCGCCGGACAAGTTATGCCAAACAGAGAATACGGCACCCGGCAGCGCCGCCTCCGGCGAGAAGTATTGCTTCGCCAGCCCTCCGGCAAGACCCGAGTTCTGCATGCCGACTTCGATGGCAATCGTGCGCCGGGAATCCTCGGGAACCCGCAAGAGGATGCCGATGGCATATCCCAATGCCAGGCCCAGTGCGTTGTGCAAGACTACCGCCACCAAGACCAGCAGCCCGGCCGTCACGATTGTCTGCGCGCTGCCCGCGACGATGACCGTCACCACGAATGTAATGGCCAGCACCGACAGCCATGGCAGCGCACCGCTGATCTTGTCCACGAACCGATTGAACAGCATGCGCAGGAAGATGCCCAGCACCACCGGGATCAAGACGATCTGGACAACACTGATTGCCATGGATCCCGCATCGACCGGCATGTACTGGCCAGCGAGCCACAAGGCCAGCGCTGGAGTCAGCAAAGGTGCGAGCAAGGTCGACACCGAAGTCATGGCGACGGACAGAGCAACATTGCCGCGAGCCAAGTACGAAACCACGTTGGAAGCCGTGCCTCCGGGCGCGCAGCCAACCAGAATCAGGCCGGCTGCCAATGCCGGTTCAAGTTGCAGCATCGTGGCTACCAGCCAGCCCATCGAAGGCATGATGATGAACTGCGCTGCGACACCGCCCAGTACCGGCAAGGGATTCTTGAACACCAACGCGAAATCCGGCATGGTCAAGGTCAGCCCCATGCAGAACATGATCACCATCAGCAACGGATTGATCCAACTGGAAAGACCCAAGAACGCTTGGGGAATGAGCATTCCGCATAATCCGCCGAGCAATATCAGCACAGGGAAGAGCAGTACCGCAATGCGGGTGTTTCTTTCGGTTTCTTTGGCGTTCGCCTCGACGGTGAAAGGGCTGGGCTGTTCATTTGGCACCTAGGTAGTCTGCCACTAATGAGGTGCCGCCACAACGAGACAACTGAAGTTAATCCGTTGCCCTAGCCATATTAACTTGGGTGTCACTGGCAATCCTCATGCTGGAGACGTGAAGGTAGCAATTGTCGCTGAATCGTTCCTTCCCCATTTCAATGGGGTGACCAACTCAATCCTCAAGACCTTGGACCACCTGAGGCAGACGGGCCATGAAGCCGTCGTCATCACCCCCGCAGGCTCGCTGGCAGGGGAGTTGTCGGGCCACGGCGTGCCAAAGCTCTACCAGGGCTTCAAGATCCTCACGGTTCCTTCCATGCCGTTGGCCAGCTATCCTGAGGTGCGGGTCGCTACTACCAGCGTTAGCCGGCTGCGTAAGTTGCTGGCTCGAGAGAGAGCAGATGTCGTTCACCTGGCTAGCCCGTTCATCTTGGGCTGGCAGGCGCTGCGCGCCGCACAAGAGCTGGACTTGCCCACGGTGGCGCTGTATCAGACCGAGGTTCCAAGCTACGCGGCACGCTATAAGATGCCATGGCTTACCCAAAGGCTCTGGGAGCACGTCAGAGCGATCCACACCGGTGCGGACCTGACGCTGGTGCCAAGTACGTTTTCCTACCAGCAGCTCGAATCCCTGGGCGTCCAGCGCCTGGCCATTTCAGGCAGGGGAGTCGATACTGCCCAGTTCACGCCACGACGGCGCAGCGAGCACTTCAGACAGGCGGTCGCCCCGAATGACGAGGTGGTCATTGGCTATGTCGGCCGGCTGGCGGCAGAGAAGCAGGTTGCCGACCTGCAGGCCCTGGCGGACCTTGAGAATACCCGCCTGGTGATTGTCGGTTCCGGCCCGCTCGAGGACGAACTGCGCAGCCTGCTGCCCAATGCCCACTTCACCGGTTTCCTTTCAGGGGAGCGCTTGGGCGAGGTCATGGCCTCGATGGACATTTTCGTCCATCCTGGAGCCTCGGAGACCTTCTGCCAGACCATTCAGGAAGCGATGGCCTGCGGCGTGCCTGTGGTAGCCGTAGGGCGTGGGGGACCGCTGGATCTGGTGGATTCCTCGCGCACCGGTTGGCTCTACCAGCCGGGGAATCATGATGAACTGCGCAGCCGCGTCAGCGACTTGGCGTATGACCACGCCAAACGCTTGGCTTTTGCCAGCGCCGCGCTGAGCAGTGTCCAAGATCGTTCCTGGCACAGCATTGGCCAGCAGCTGCTTGGGCATTATGAGCAGGTCCGGATGGCCCGGATCCGGCACTAGCTGGACTGAAAAGTCTTTGAGATGCGCAAAAGGCGGAAAGCTGTCGCTTTCCGCCTTTTGGCAAATGTGGAGCCTAGGAGAATCGAACTCCTGACATTCTGCTTGCAAAGCAGACGCTCTACCAACTGAGCTAAGGCCCCGTATTCAATTCTGAAGCTTCCGCTCCGTGATCAATTCAGCTGAACCAATCAAAAAGAATTAGCGGAAAGTTTTCACTTTCCGCCATTTTCTTTTGTGGAGCCTAGGAGAATCGAACTCCTGACATTCTGCTTGCAAAGCAGACGCTCTACCAACTGAGCTAAGGCCCCAAAAGCTTTAGGAAACTTTATCGGCTACCTGATGCCAGGTTTCCTTTGTTTCCGACGAAGCCTTCGCCTTCTTGACCAAGACTACTGCAGCAGTCGCGATCGATGCGAGAACCAGGAACTTTTTCATTGCTTCCTCTTTCCCTCCAGCAAGGTTTCCGTGGGCGTACCAAGACTTGAACTTGGGACCTCTTCGTTATCAGCGAAGCGCTCTAACCGCCTGAGCTATACGCCCTTGCTTTTGTTTTGTTCCCTTCGGAACGAAATAAAACTTTACCGGTGTTCCCCGAAAGATACAAATCGAGCCCGGGTGTCATGCATCACAGCATGAATCCCGGGCTCGACAAGGGGTGTTCCTAGTCGTCGGTGAGGGTAACCCCGGCGCCGCCGACCAGCGAAGCTGCAATGTTGTACAGCACCGCGCCAAGCATGGAGACCACGGAAATCACCACAACGTTCACCACGGCGATGATTGTCGCGTAGGAAGCCACCTGGCCCAGCGACATGGTGTCGCGCAGGTCGAAGTTTCCGTCGGCGCCGATGGCGTCGCGCATCAGCTGGTTGAACGAATCAAAGGTTCCGGTCAAGTCCAGTACGGCCCAGATGCCTACAGCTGCAACCACGGTGATCACGCCGAAGGCGACCGAGAGCAGGAAGGCCAGCTTCAGCACCGAGAAGGGTTCCACCTTGGATACCAGCAGGCGGGCCTTGCGGACCTTGGCCTTGGGGGCTGGGCGAACCAGGCGTTCCTGGCCATTGGCTGGACGCTGCTGGCCGGTTGGGCGCTGGCCTGCAGGGCGCTGCGGCGATCCCGTTGGGCGCTGGCCCGCTGGACGCGACTGTCCTGCCGCTGGTCGTGCGCCGGCGCTAGCCGGGCGGGCACCTGTACCGGTCGGAGCCGGACGCTTTACCTGGGTAGGTCGCGGCGCTGCGCTCTTCGGGGCACCGCCGCTGGGGCGTGGCGTCGAGGGCGTGCTCATGCGTTACCTCCGTTAGTGTTGTCTTCGTTTTCGGCGCCGGAATCAGTTTCTGGCGCAGCCGATGACTCGTCGATCGTGTTTTCTGCGTCCAACGTTACGGCATTTTCCTCCGAGTTCTCCTCGAGCCCGGTCTCAGAGTTCTTGGCAACGGCGAGGATGCGGTCCTTCTTGTCCGGCTTGGCGAAGATGACGCCCATCGTGTCGCGGCCCTTGGAAGGAACCTGCGAAACTGCGGATCGGACCACCTTGCCCGAGCCCATCACCACCAAGACCTCATCGGTCTCGTCGACGATCAGCGCGCCAACCAGCTCGCCGCGTTCCTCATTGAGCTTGGCCACCTTAATGCCCAAGCCACCACGGGATTGCACGCGGTATTCCTCGACCGTTGTGCGCTTTGCGTAGCCTTCGTTGGTCACGGTGAACACGAAGGATCCCTCGCGGACCACATCAGCTGCCAGCAGCTCATCGCCGTCTCGGAACTTCATGCCGGTGACGCCGGACGTGGCGCGGCCCATCGGGCGCAGGGCGGTATCGGTGGCGGTGAAGCGGACCGACTGGCCCAGGCGTGAGACGAGCATCACGTCATCGGATTCGCTGACCAGCTGCGCGGAGACCAGTTCATCGCCCTCACGCAGGTTGATCGCGATGACGCCTGCGGTGCGGTTGGTGTCGTAGTCCTCCAGGCGGGTCTTCTTCACCAGGCCGTTGCGGGTAGCCAGCATCAGGTAGGCGGCATCCTGGTAGGTGCGCAGATCCAGCACCTGGGCGATGTGCTCATCGGGCTGGAAGGCCATCACATTGGCCACGTGCTGGCCCTTGGCGTCGCGGCCGGCTTCGGCCAGCTCGTAGCACTTGGTGCGATAGACCCGGCCGTGGTTGGTGAAGAACAGCAGCCAGTTGTGGGTCGAGGTGACGAAGAAGTGCTCCACCACGTCGTCGCCGCGCAGGTTCGCGCCCTTGATGCCCTTGCCGCCGCGGGCCTGCGATCGGTAGTTGTCGATGCGGGTGCGCTTGACGTAGCCGCCGCGGGTGATGGTGACGACCATTTCCTCTTCCGGGATCAGGTCTTCGACGCTCATGTCGCCGTCGTACCCCATCAGCACCTTGGTGCGGCGGTCGTCGCCGTGCTTGTCGACAATTTCCTGCAGCTCTTCGGAGACGATCTCGCGCTGGCGGGCTGGGGAAGCGATGATTGCCTGGAACTCGGCGATCATGCGCTCGAGCTCGGCGTGGCGGTCCTGGATCTTCTGGCGCTCTAGAGCGGCCAGGCGGCGCAGCTGCATGTCCAGGATGGCGCGGGCCTGGTCCTCGTCGATGCTCAGCAGTTCCATCAGGCCATCGCGGGCGGCCTCGGTGGTGGCCGAGCGGCGAATCAGCGCGATGACCTCGTCCAGGGCGTCCAGTGCCTTGAGCAGGCCACGCAGGATGTGGGCTTCTTCTTCGGCCTTCTTCAAGCGGTATTCGGTGCGGCGGACGATCACTTCGATCTGGTGGGTGACCCAGTGGCGGATGAATCCGTCCAGCGGCAGGGTGCGCGGCACCCCGTCGACGATCGCCAGCATGTTGGCGGAGAAGTTCGACTGCAGCTCGGTGTGCTTGTAGAGGTTGTTCAGCACCACCTTGGCCACGGCGTCGCGCTTGAGCACGATGACCAGGCGTTGGCCGGTGCGGCCGGAGGTCTCATCGCGCATGTCGGCGATGCCGGAGATCTTGCCGTCACGCACCAGCTCGGCGATCTTCACCGCGAGGTTGTCCGGGTTGGCCATGTACGGCAGCTCGGTGACCACCAGGCAGGTGCGTCCCTGGATTTCCTCGACGTTGACCACGGCGCGCATGGTGATCGAGCCGCGGCCGGTGCGGTAGGCGTCGGCGATGCCCTTGGTGCCCAGGATCATCGCGCCGGACGGGAAGTCCGGGCCCTTCACGCGCAGCATCAGCTCGGCGAGCAGCTCTTCGCGGGAGACGTCAGGGTTCTTCAGGTACCACTGCACGCCCTCGGCGACCTCGCGCAGGTTGTGCGGCGGGATGTTGGTGGCCATGCCCACGGCGATGCCGGAGGAGCCGTTGACCAGCAGGTTCGGGAAGCGGGCTGGCAGGACCGTGGGTTCCTGGTTCTTGCCGTCGTAGTTGTCCTGGAAATCAACGGTGTTCTCGTTGATATCGCGGACCATTTCCATGGCCAGCGGGGCCATCTTGGTTTCGGTGTAACGCTGGGCGGCGGCGCCGTCGTTGCCCGGCGAGCCGAAGTTGCCCTGGCCCAGGGCCAGCGGGTAGCGCATGACCCAGTCCTGGATCAGGCGCACCAGCGCATCGTAGATCGCGGTGTCGCCGTGCGGGTGGTACTGGCCCATGACCTCGCCGACCACGCGGGCGCACTTGTTGTAGGCGCGCTCCGGGCGGTAGCCGCCGTCGTACATCGCGTACAGCACGCGGCGGTGCACCGGCTTCAGCCCGTCGCGCACATCCGGCAGGGCGCGGCCGACGATCACTGCCATGGCGTAGTCGAGGTAGGACCGCTGCATTTCGGTCTGCAGGTCGATCTGGTCGATGCGGCCGCCGTCGTGGCCCGGTTCGATGATCTCGCCGTCCATTGGCGCGTCCTGCGGGGTTTGCTCGTCGCTCAATTTCTTCCCTTACAAGTCAAAAAGTCTTCGGTGGATATCTGTGGTGGCTGCGGCCGGCTAGATATCCAGGAAGCGCACGTCCTTGGCGTTCTGCTGGATGAAGTTCCGCCGGGACTCGACATCCTCGCCCATCAGCACCGAGAAGATCTCGTCGGCGGCTGCCGCGTCGTCCATGGTGACCTGGCGCAGCGTGCGGTGCTCCGGATCCATGGTGGTGTCCCACAGCTCCGAGTAGTCCATCTCGCCCAGGCCCTTGTAGCGCTGGATGCCGTTGTCCTTGGGCAGGCGCTTGTTGGCGGCCTGGCCGGCGAGCAGCGCCGCGTCGCGTTCCTTGTCGGAGAACACGTAGTCGTGGGCGGCGTTGGACCACTTGATGCGGTACAGCGGAGGAGCCGCCAGGTAGACGTAGCCGTGCTCGATCAGCGGGCGCATGAAGCGGAAGATCAGGGTCAGCAGCAACGTGGTGATGTGCTGGCCGTCCACGTCGGCGTCGGCCATCAGCACGATCTTGTGGTAGCGCAGCTTGGCCATGTCGAATTCTTCGCCGATGCCGGTGCCGAAGGCGGTGATCATCGCCTGCACTTCGGCGTTGCCCAGCGCGCGGTCCAGGCGGGCGCGCTCCACGTTCAGGATCTTGCCGCGCAGCGGCAGGATGGCCTGGGTGTGCGGGTCGCGGCCGCGCTTGGCGGAGCCGCCTGCGGAGTCGCCCTCCACGATGAACACTTCGCACTCGGAAGGGTTCTTCGAGGAGCAGTCCGAGAGCTTGCCAGGCATGCCGAAGGATTCCATCGGGGACTTGCGGCGGGCGTTGTCGCGGGCCTTGCGGGCGGCCAGGCGCGCCTGCGACGCCAGCTGGGCCTTGCGGATGATGTCGCGGGCCACGTTCGGGTTGCGCTCGAACCAGTCGCCCAGCTCCTCGTTGACCACGCCCTGGACGAAGCCGCGGGCGATCGAGTTGCCCAGCTTGGTCTTGGTCTGGCCTTCGAACTGGGGCTCGGAGAGCTTGACCGAGATGACTGCGGTCAAGCCTTCGCGGGCATCTTCGCCGGTGAGGTTGTCATCCTTCTCGCGCAGGATCTTGTTATCGCGCGCGTAGCGGTTGAGCAGGCCGGTCAGTGCGGCGCGGAAGCCCTCTTCGTGGGTGCCGCCTTCATGGGTGTTGATGGTGTTTGCGTAGGTGTGCACGGATTCGGCGTAGGCGCTGGTCCACTGCATCGCGATTTCCAGGCTGATGCCTCGTGCTGCATCTTCGGATTCGAAGGCGATAACCTCGTCGTGGACCAGCTCGATCTTCTTCGCCGCGTTCAGGTGCTTGACGTAGTCCAGCAGGCCGTCCTTGTACAGGTAGTCCACGGTGCGCGGCTTGACTACTTGGTTCTCGATTTCCTCTTCGACTTCGGCCTCAGGCTCTTCGATCTCCTGGACGCGCTCGTCGGTGAGAGTGATGCGCAGGCCCTTGTTCAGGAAGGCCATCTGCTGGAAGCGGGCGCGCAACGTCTCGAAATCGAATTCGGTGGTCTCGAAGATTTCCGGATCCGGGTAGAAGGTCTGGCTGGTGCCGGTCAGCTCGGTTTCCTCGCCCTTGGTCAGCTCCTGGACGGTGTGGCCGCCATTGGCGAAACCGATGCGCCATGCGTGGCCCTGGCGGCGCACGATGGTGTTGACCTTCTCGGACAGCGCGTTCACCACGGAGATGCCCACGCCGTGCAGGCCGCCGGAGACCGCGTAGCCGCCGCCGCCGAATTTGCCGCCGGCATGCAGGATGGTCATGACGACCTCGACGGTTGGCTTGCCCTCGGTGGGGTGGATGTCTACCGGAATGCCGCGGCCGTTGTCCTCGCAGCGTACGCCGCCATCGGCCTGCAGCGTGACGTTGATGGTGTCGCAGTAGCCTGCCAGCGCCTCATCGACGGAGTTGTCGACGACTTCGTAGACCAAATGGTGCAGGCCTCGCGGGCCGGTGGAACCGATGTACATGCCCGGGCGTTTGCGTACCGCTTCGAGTCCTTCGAGGACGGTAATATCCTGGGCGCCATATGTGTGTTCGACTTTGGAAGTCATCGATTCCGCGGGAGCCTGGCTTTCAGCCGGTTCCTGCGGTGAAGCATTTTCAGTAGACACGGGTGCTACGAACTCCTCGAATTTAGCGCGCGATGGCCCTCTGCGACGGATTCTGCGCGTCGGGCAATCATGGTCTGGAGGGACTCCGGCGCGGGCCTTGCCCGCAACGGAGTCAATTCACTACCTCTAATTCTACCGCGTAGACCAAAATAAACGGTGACTTTGAGTCCTAAATCGCCCACCAAAAGCTGGTAATTGACGTTCTGAGGCAGTTGTGGCGATCAAGTGAGGGGGGATCCAGCCTCCGGGTCCGTGAGTGCGCCATATGCCATGCCAGCAATCTCTATCCGTAGGTGTCGCGAGGCCCCCGGCCGGCCACCGAACGCATGCCGTGGCGCCAGGAGGGAGCGTTGGGACCCAGCACCTTGAGCACTGTGACGATCCCGGGCCCCAGCTCGGCATCGAATTTCTTCAGGATGTCGTGGGTGAGCAGGCGCATCTGTGCTGCTCGCGCTGTCGTATCGCAGCGCATCACCACCACGGTGTCCTCGAAGGATTCAGGTTTGCAGTGCTTCGCGTTCTCCACTCCGATGATGTCCTCCCAGCGTCCGAGCACCGAGCCGACAGCGACCTGGGTGTTCCAGCCGCGCGACTTGGACAGCCGGGAGACCACTTCGCCAATGGCGCGCGGGTCGCGAACCGCTCCTTCGGCAGATTCCGGCCTTTCCTCGGCGAATCCGCGGCGGGCGGCCTTGCGCTTGCGCACCCTTTCCATGCGGGCGGCATCGATGCGCCGCTCGCCGCGTTCCTCGGCGAGCTTGCGCATGCGGTTGAGCAGCGCCTTGGCCGCATCGATCTCTGGATCGAAGCGGTGTTCATCTCGTTCCGATGGCTCATGCATCGACAACCTGGCCAGGGGAAACCTGGAAGAAATGTCCCTTCAGCGCTTCGGGGACATCTTCCACAACTGCGGCGGTCACCAGCACCTGCTCGGCTCCGGCAACGATGTGCGCCAAGCGATCACGGCGGGTGGTGTCGAGCTCGGCAAAGACATCATCCAGAATCAGGATGGGGCCTGATCCTGGACGCGGATCGTCATCGCCGAAAACACGGTAGGCGGCCAGGCGCAAGGCCAAGGCAAAGGACCAGGTTTCCCCGTGCGATGCATAGCCCTTGGCAGGAGTTGGGCCCAGGATCAGGGTCAGATCGTCGCGGTGCGGTCCGAACAGCGAAATTCCGCGGTCGACTTCACGGCTGCGATTCGCTTCGATGGCGTTCAGCAGCAGTTCCTGGATCTCTTCTTGCTCCACGGACTCAAGATCATCCGCCGGCAGGCTGTTCTCATCGAGTTCGCCCTCGAGCGAGGAACGGTAGATGGCGCGCGCTTCCTTGGCGCCATCTGCCAGATCTGCGTAGGCGGCCTGCATGTACGGGCGGATCAAGGCCAAGACGTCCAGGCGTCCGCGCATCAGCCGAGCGCCGGCCAATGCCAGTTGCAGATCCCAGGCCTTGAGCGTGTTCTCCTGCGAGGGGCTCAGCGTGGACTTGCCGCGGATGGACTTCAGCAGGGCATTGCGCTGCTTCACGATGCGCTCGTAGTCGTTCTTGGTGCCGGCCTCCACCGGGCGCAGGGTTACCAGAAGCTCGTCCAGGAACTTGCGGCGGTTGGACGGATCGCCCTTGATGAGAGCCAAGTCCTCGGGGGCGAAGAGTACAGTGCGCACCATGCCAAGGATTTCTCGTGCGCGAACCGGGTTAGCCCGGTTGATGCGCGCCCGGTTGACCTTGCCGCTGGTGATCTCGACCTCGAGCACCGTGGTCTGCGGACCACGATGCACGGTGCCCCTGATTAGCGCGCGCTCGGAACCGAAATTCAGCAGGGGCGCGTCATTGCTGACTCTATGCGACGAAAGGTTGGCCAGATAGCCGATGGACTCAACGATATTGGTCTTGCCGACCCCGTTGGGGCCGATCAAGACGTTGATCCCCGGGGCTAGGTGCACGTCGGCCTGCGCATACGAGCGGAAGCTCGTGAGTGAAAGCTGCGAGATATACACCGAGGTCCTGACAGAAACGAGGTGGCTGATGGACGGAGCCATCGACCACGAATTGGCTTAGTTCGAGTTTGGCAATCGAACCGGCATCACGAGGTAGCGATACTGGTCCTGGTCTTCCTCATCCAGCTTCTTCTGTCCGGTCAGCATGGCCGGCTTCGGAGCACTGGTGAAGGAGAAGCGCACGAAATCGGTGTTGAAGGAGTTCAGGCCCTCGGACAGGAAAGTCGGGTTGAAGGCAACCACGATGTCTTCGCCGCGAAGCGAGGCAACGATGGCTTCTTCAGCCTGCGCGTCTTCGCCGGTGCCAGCATCCAAGGTCAGCTGGCCATCGGTGAAGGCCATGCGAACTGGGGTATTGCGTTCGGCGACTACCGATACGCGGCGTACAGCCTCCATCAGCTCGCTGGTGCGGACGGTTGCATGAATTGGCGTATCGCTCGGGAACAGCGAGCGGATCTTCGGGTACTCGCCGTTGATCAGCAGCGAGGTGGTCCGGCGGTTGGAGCTTTCGAAGCCAACCATCTCGCCGTTCTCGCTCATGGCAAGCTTCAGTTCGCCGGAGCTCGAGAGAGTCTTGGCAACTTCGCTGAGCGTCTTCGCTTTGATCAGGAAGGAAGTCGAGATTTCTGCCTGGATCGGGGTCCAGTTGAGTTCACGGAGAGCCAGTCGGTAGCGGTCCGTGGCCAAGAAGGTGATCAGGTCATTTTCGATCTCAACCTTGATGCCAGTGAGTACCGGCAAGGTGTCGTCTTTGGAAGCGGCGACAATAACCTGCGAAACAGCTTCGGAGAATGCCTGGCCATCGATGGTGCCGGCGATAGCTGGGAGTTCAGGCAGGGTTGGGTATTCGTCTACCGGCATGGTGGCCAAGTGGAATCGTGAACGGCCGCAGGTCAGCGAGATTTTCGAGCCATCGGTTTCCAGGGTGACGGTGGAGTTGGGCAGAGAGCGGGTAATTTCTGCCAAGAGCTTGCCGGATACCAGGATCGAGCCCTGCTCGGAAATATCTGCAGGGATCTCGATATGCGAGGAAATCTCATAGTCGAATCCCTCGAGGCGAACAAGGCCTTCGTGGGTCGAGATGAGGATGCCTGCCAAAACAGGTGATGGTGGTCGCTGCGCCAGGGACCGGGCAGTCCAGGATACGGCGTCCGCCAATACATCCTTTTCAACGCTGAACTTCACGAAAAATCCGCCTTTCGGAACCCATAAGTCTTAAGTCAGGCCAAGAAGGTAGTTCCCTCGCCAAGTTCTTAAGCATAGAGCAGGTAGTTGCACGTTCTATCCATCTAATCTTGCCACGCCCTGATAGCGCAACGTCAGCTCAGTGAACGGAGTGTGGACGATGCAACAAAAAATCCGTTCTGCACAAGTTTTGGCTCGAGGGTGAACAGTGGACTCGTTATTTGGAGGATTAAGGATTTAAAGGAGAAGTGTTAATAACCCTTGTGGATACTGTGGATAAGGCCCATTCCCCCAGATCTTCCGCCAATTGTGCATGTGAACAATCTGTGGTTGAACATGAGACTCGGTTCCACCAACTTGTTGATACTCAGTTTCACGATTTTTAACGTCCACATGGTTCGTGAACTTATCCGCAATCCTTCACCAGATGATCCACAGTTTTATCCACACCTGTGATTTCTCTGCTTCAGAGCTCCCGCTGGCTCTGCTTAATTCTGTTTGTCAGCTCGGTGACCTGATTAAATATCGCTCGTCGTTCAGCCATCAGTTCGCGGATCTTGCGATCGGCGTGAATCACGGTGGTGTGGTCGCGGCCGCCCAGTTCTGCACCAATCTTCGGCAATGACATGTCGGTCAGCTCACGCAGCAAGTACATGGCGATCTGGCGTGCGGTGACCAAAGTACGAGTACGGGATTTGCTATTCAGCTCGTCAATGCTCAGCCCGAAGTACTCGGCGGTCTGCTTGATGATGGTCGACGGAGTAATTTCTTGTGCGCCGTCTTCGCTGATCAAGTCCTTGAGCACGGTTTCGGCCAAGGCCAGGTCCACCGGCTGGTTATTCAGCGACGCGAAAGCGGTGACGCGGATCAGCGCACCTTCGAGCTCGCGGATGTTCGTGGAAATGCGTGAAGCGATGTACTCCATGACGTCGCTTGGCGCCGAAAGGTTCTCGGCGTCCGCCTTCTTACGCAAAATTGCGATACGGGTCTCGAGCTCTGGCGGCTGGATATCGGTCAGCAGGCCCCACTCGAAGCGCGAACGCATGCGATCTTCGAAGCCCTGCAGCTGCTTGGGAGGAAGATCCGAGGTGATGACCACCTGCTTGTTGTGGTTATGCAACGCATTGAAGGTGTGGAAGAACTCTTCCTGGGTAGCATCCTTGTTGGCCAAGAACTGGATGTCGTCAATGAGCAGAATATCGACGTTGCGGTACGTCTGCTTGAAGCTTGCACCCTCGTCGTCGCGGATCGAGTTGATGAAATCGTTGGTGAACTCTTCAGAATTCACGTAGCGCACGCGGATGCCTTTGTAGAGATGGCGTGCGTAGTGCCCGATTGCGTGCAGCAGGTGGGTCTTGCCCAGACCGGAATCGCCGTAGATGAACAGCGGGTTGTAGGCCTTGGCCGGCGCTTCGGCAACAGCGACGGCCGCCGCATGGGCAAAGCGGTTCGACGAACCGATCACGAAGGTATCGAAGATGTACTTCGGGTTCAGGCGGCCGAACTCCTGAGAGTTCGATGGCGGAGTCGGCTGCGGTGCCGGCTGTGGGCGAGGACCAGGAGTCTCGACAACCGCCGGCGCGGACGGCGCAGCAGGCTTGGCCTCAGGCTCCTCTTCTTCCAGCTCATCCGACAGCGAGAGATCAACGCTGACGGCGCAGCGGATATCATCCTGGAATACTTCCCGCAATGCGTCATCCAGCGGCTCGCGCAACTGGGTCTGCAGAATATCGCGCGTGAGGTCGTTGGGCACCGCAACCAAGAGCGTAGTGCCGATGAGACCTTGCGGTTTAGCCAGCGATACGAAGGCGCGGTAACGCGCCTTGACCCGGTCATCATCTTCGATCTTCCGGATGACTTGGCGCCAAGAGCTACCAATACTATTGGTCTCGTCGCTGCTCACTAAGGGCGCCCCGCTTCCGTTCGAATGCAATCTTGGTCACAAGAATCCCGTTCCCAGGCTTCCTAAACGTCGTTTTTTGGACCACGTCTGCATTGATTCTATCCATCATCCACACAGTTATGCACAGCTGCATGGAAAATCAGGGTGTTATTACTGTGGAAAACAGGTTTTCCCATGAAATCAAGCGTTTTTCCTCGCGAGATGACTAGCTGTTTTGTGGAAATATGTGAAGTTTCTTTCGTTATACACAGTCGTAATCCACAACTTTGAGGTAGATTATTCACAGGCCGGCACCCGAGCAGGGGAGCCGGGGCTGAAGTTGCGCACCAATTTGACCCAGGGCGCATATTTTTCTATTGTTATTCAGTCCTATGCGCACCTTTTTGCGACTTGCTCATTTTGGAAGAGCCCGCGAGAAAGCGCATTTTATAAGAAAACACGAGCGTCATCCTGTTGTTATCGAGCTAGCTGGTCAACGGGTAGTACGCATCATCTAAATCGTTTTGGAGTGTCACCGTGAGCAAGCGGACTTTTCAGCCTAACAACCGCCGTCGTTCGAAGAAGCACGGCTTCCGCCTTCGTATGCGTACCCGTGCAGGTCGTGCCATCCTTTCGGCACGTCGCGGCAAGGGTCGCGCCGAGCTGTCCGCATAAATTTGCGAAGCAGCTCTTGGCAGCATGATTTCAACGAGCTCAGCTAAAGAGCAACGCGAAACAGATGTTGCCTAAGAATCAGCGACTGCGCCTAGCGCAAGACCTTACAGCCACTGTACGTTCCGGTGTCCGAAGCGGACGCCGGAACGTCGTGCTATATGCACGCCCCCGAGTAACCGAAGAGTTCCTCGGCGACAGGTTTGGATTCATTGTTTCCAAGGCTGTAGGTATTGCCGTTAAAAGGAATCTCACCAAACGACGGATGCGAGAGATCGGCCATGAGCTTCGGCGCGTGGACGGGAATGTCGATTTCGTCTTCCGTGCACTTCCTGGCGCTGCCGAACTCTCCTGGGAAGAACTCAACGCCCAGATGAATTCAGCCTTCTCCGCTGTTTTGCGCAAGATCGAGGCGCGCTGATGCGCAAGGATTCAGCTCCGCGTACCGGTTTGCTGTGGTTCATCATCGATATCCCACGCAACATCGTTATCGGGTTGCTCAAAACTTACCGAAAAATCATCTCGCCGCTGTACGGCGATGTATGCCGATACTTTCCTAGCTGTTCTGCCTATGGGCTCGAAGCAGTGACTCAGCACGGTGTTGTCAAAGGCGCCGGATTGACCACTTGGCGGATCCTCCGGTGCAATCCGTGGTCCCACGGAGGCGTCGACCACGTTCCTGAGGGACCGAGGATTTGGCCAGAAGGCAAACTGCCGAGGATCATAGTTCTGAATCATCCTGTGATTCCCGACGATGAAGACGCCGCGGAAAGCGGCCGCAAGGAGCTCGACCACTGATGAACAACTTCCTAGACACGATACTGACTCCGTTTACATACGTAGTCTCGTGGGTTCTGTGGGCCTTCCACGAACTGTTCACCGCGATTGGAATGAACGCGGATTCGGGTGTTACCTGGACCCTGTCGATCATCTTCCTCGTGCTGCTGATCCGTACATTGCTGATCCCAGTCTTCGTCAAGCAGATCAAGTCCCAGCGCGCGATGCAGGCACTGCAGCCTGACCTTCGCAAGCTGCAGGCAAAGTACAAGGGCAAGACCGACCAGCTTTCGCGCCAGGCCATGGTGCAGGAACAGCAGGCGCTGTTCAAGAAGCATAAGACCAACCCGCTGTCTTCCTGCCTGCCTCTGCTCGTGCAGATGCCATTCTTCTTCGCACTGTTCCGCGTACTGAATGAAGCATCGCGCGCTAGCGATGACGGCCGTTCTATCGGCGCACTGTCCGCTGAGCACATCCGCAGCTTCGACGGTTCCACCATCCTGGGTGCTCCACTGTCCGAGACCTTCTTGGGCACCATCAACTCCGGCGCTATTAACTGGGCCGTCATCATCGTTGCCGTCGTCATGATACTTGCCATGACCGCATCGCAGTTCTTCACCCAGCGCCAGCTGATGACCAAGAATATGAGCCAGGAAGCCCTGCAGGGCCCATTCATGCAGCAGCAGAAGATGATGCTGTACATCCTGCCTCTGGTCTTCGGCATCGGTGGCATCAACTTCCCAATCGGTGTGCTGATCTACTGGACCGCATCGAACCTGTGGACCCTGGGTCAGCAGTTCTGGGTTATCCGCAACAACCCAACCCCTGGCTCGGAAGCGGAGCGCGAGCTCAACGCCCGCCGCGCCGCCAAGGGCCTGCCTCCAGTAGGCATGAAGAAGGAAGACGCTGACGCCGCTGCAGCAGCCGCAGCGGAGCAGCAGGCCAAGGGCCAGCGTCAGCAACCGCAGCGCAAGAACCGTCGAAAGAAGAAGTAGCCATGACTGCAACTGAGAATATCGACGCGCCCGACCTTGAGAACCAGATCGATGACGATCAGGAAGTTCTGGACGAAGGCGACGTCGCAGCCGACTACCTTGAAGAGCTTCTGGATATCGCTGATCTGGACGGCGACATCGACATCGAAATCCGTGGCGGCCGCACCTACATTTCGATCCTTACCGAGGACGATGACGCGTCGCTGGAGAGCCTGGTAGGCAAGGATGGCGAAGTCCTCGACGCGCTGCAGGAACTCACCCGGCTCGCAGTGCTGACGGCTACCGGTGAGCGTTCGCGCCTGATCCTGGACATTGCCGGCTACCGTGCAGAGCGTGCAGATCTGCTGCGCAAGATTGCTGAAGACGCCATTGCCTCGGTACGCGAGACCGGCGAGAAGGTCCACTTGGATCCGATGAGCGCCTACGAGCGCAAGCTCGTTCACGACGTCATCGCCGATGCAGGACTGCACTCGGAATCCGAGGGTGAATCGACCCGACGCCATATCGTCATCTCGGTACTGGACAGCTAAGAACCATCACGCGACCGCGTGCTGATCGACCTAAGGACCAACGACAATGACTGAGGACCTCAGCCTTACTGCAGAAGAGACCGTGGCTGCCGAGAAGATCTTCGGTGACCGCTTGGATCTTGCCAAGCGCTATGTAGAGCATCTGGCGACCTCTGGCATTGAACGCGGGCTGCTGGGTCCGCGCGAAGTACCCCGCCTGTGGTCCCGCCACGTGCTCAACTGCGCAGTGATCGAAGAGGTCATGGACAAGGATGCCGAGGTAGCCGACGTAGGCTCCGGAGCAGGCCTTCCAGGGCTTTGCTTGGCAATTGCCCGCCCGGACCTCAAGCTGACGCTGATTGAGCCTCTGGAGCGCCGCTGCATCTGGCTTTCCGAGGTGATTGAGGATCTGGGTCTGACCAACGTCACGGTAATGCGTGGCCGTGCAGAGCAGATGGTTGACGTGGTCAACGCACGCTATGTCACGGCCCGTGCCGTATCTGCACTGACCAACTTGGCCGGACTGACCATTCCACTGCTGCATGGACAGGGCGAGCTGATTGCGATCAAGGGGCGCTCGGCTGCCGAGGAAATCGCCAAGGCAACCAAGGCCATCCGCAAGCTCGGTGGCAAGGAAGCCGAAGTGCTTACTGTGGGCGAAACCATCCTTGCAGAACCGACAACGGTGGTTCGCATCAAGGTTGGCTAAGGTTGACGCGATAGTCTGTTAAATAGTTATAGAAGCGAAATGGCTTTCATCCTCGTGTATTCGAGGATGAAGCCATTTCGCAATCTGCATGACTTGTTTTGAATGTTTCACGTGAAACATTATCGGTGCACGCTATGAGTATTAGGCGCACCACTTCACGAGGAGGAGTTTTACCTTTGTCTAAGACTAAGGATTCATCGGATAGCGCGTTTGATTTCAACGACTCGTCCTCGCCCCTGGCTACTCAAATAGCTAGTGAACATCGTCGTCGCGAAGCTTTGGAGGCCCGTAAGGTGCCAACGCCCGAGAAGACCCGCTATTTCACGATTTCCAACCAGAAGGGCGGCGTCGGCAAGACGACGACCACCGTCAACCTTGCTGCCGCTCTGGCCAAGGGCGGACTGAACGTCCTGGTGATCGACATCGATCCGCAGGGCAACGCTTCAACCGCGCTGGGTATCGAGCATCATGCTGAGGTGGACAGCATTTACGATGTGCTAATCAACGATCTTCCATTGTCTGATGTCGTAGCTACGTGCCCAGACCTGCCAACCTTGCAGGTCGCTCCGGCAACGATCCACTTGGCGGGTGCAGAGATCGAATTGGTTTCTCTGGTAGCTCGCGAACAGCGTCTGCAGCGCGCTCTGGACGATTACGCACGGACTCGCCAGCGTGAGGGACTGCCTCGCCTGGACTATGTCTTCATCGACTGCCCACCGAGCTTGGGCCTGCTAACCGTCAACGCCTTCGTTGCCGCCCGTGAAGTTCTCATCCCTATCCAGTGCGAGTACTACGCGCTGGAAGGTTTGAGCCAGCTGCTGAAGAACATCGAGATGATCCAGAAGCACCTGAACTCCAAGCTGACAGTCTCGACGATTTTGCTGACCATGTATGACGGTCGCACTAATCTTGCTGCACAGGTAGCTAACGAAGTTCGGGAGCACTTCCCGGAGCAGGTGCTCAAGGCTGTCATTCCGCGTTCGGTGCGAATCTCTGAAGCTCCGAGCTATCAGCAGACCGTTATTACTTATGACCCGAACTCGACCGGCGCCCTGTCGTACTCCGAAGCAGCCCTAGAGATGGCTGAACGGGGCGCGTAGGCCCGTAGAAGGGCATTTAAACCCCTAGAGTCGTTTCTCTTAGGTTTTAGTTTGTTTTAGACATGTGACCGTGGCTGATAGCTAACACTCATGGCGAAAGCCGTGGGTGACGCACTGTGCGCATCCCCGGATCGATGCCAATAAACAGTAGACTAGTCTCGGGCTGAAATTTCGGATGAAAGGGCGTGCGAAGAACATGGCAGACAAGAAGCGGGGCTTGGGTAGGGGACTAGGTGCCCTCATTTCCAGCTCGCCGACGACGGCAGCTTCAGAGGAGAAGCAGGATGTTTCACGTGAAACATCGCCCGCAGAGCCCGTTGCGGAAGCGTCGAAGCCACGCGCAGCACGTCCAGTCGATATGTTCTTCGAACCGGGACGCAAGTCCTCAACACCGAAGTCACCAACTACTGCTGCTAAGCCGGCAAAGCGTGCTCGAGCAACGATGCCTGGCTTGAACACGACTCTTGGGACGAAGAGTTCTCCTGCGCGCGAGGATGATGCATCGGCTGAGAAGCCCGCACCTAAGAAGAATCAGCAAACGACTGTCAGCCCAGAATCTTCGGATCTTGTTGAAGTTCCTGGCGCTCAGTTCGCTGAACTCGACGTCAAGCTCATCCACCCGAATCGCAAGCAGCCGCGAACCAACTTCGACCAGGAGCACATGGATGAGCTCATCCATTCCATCCGTGAAATTGGACTGCTTCAGCCTATCGTTGTCCGCCCTTCGCGCGAGAAAGATGACGCCCCATACGAACTGGTCATGGGTGAACGTCGTTGGCGTGCAACGCAGGCCGCCGGCCTGGCGACCATCCCGGCGATCATTCGGGACACGCAAGACACCGATTTGTTGCGCGATGCGCTGCTCGAGAACTTGCACCGCTCGCAGCTCAATCCGCTGGAAGAGGCCGCTGCCTACCAGCAGCTTCTAGAAGAGTTCAATTGCACGCAGGAAGTGCTTTCCGAACGAATTGGTCGATCGCGTTCGCAGATTTCCAACACGATCCGTTTGATGAAGCTGCCCCCTCTCGTTCAACGTCGCGTTGCAGCTGGGGTTCTCTCGGCTGGCCATGCACGGGCCTTGCTTGGACTGTCCAACAATGAAGTCATTGAACAGTTGGCCCAACGGATCATCAATGAGGGTCTGTCTGTGCGGGCGACTGAAGAAGCAGTTGCCCTGAGCGATGATAAACCGCGCAAGCCAGCCAAGAAGGCGCGTGAGACCCAGCGCAATGAGCGCTTGGACTTCTTGGCCACATCGCTTGCGGACCGCTTGGACACTAACGTGAAGATTCAACTTGGCAGCCGCAAGGGCAAGGTCAGTATCGAGTTCGCTTCAGTCGATGATCTGAACCGCATCATGCAGGTTATCGATCCAACGATGAACTCGTAATTACATAGAGAAGGCGCATGTTTCACGTGAAACATGCGCCTTCTCTATGACCAAAATGCTGTTTCATGTGAAACAAATGTTGGGGATCCGTGGCCAGTAATTAGGAAGTGGTGAAGGAGCAGTTGGTCAGCAGATGTTGCCACTGGATTAGAATCTCTGGGGACGTACAACCCTGAACGCTGGATGCAAGAACTTCCTTCGGCCCGAATAATCAGTTGAATATTTGGCTCCTTGGGAGCCGCCAACATTGCCATCCAGAGTGACCAGATACTCTGCTTCAGAGCCACCTCGGCGAATGGCTTTTGGATCCGCCCAGCGGAGAGTTCACGCGTTTCATTTTCGAGCTCATGGAGCGACGGTATGACAGCGCCTCGGCGATATTCTGCACGCAGTACAAGCAGTCGCACTGGCATGCCAGGCTCGGCACCGGTGCGCTGGCTGATGCGATCATGGACCACGTCGTGCACAACATGATCTGGGTCGAGACTGGTGGGTTCAACATGCGCGAAGCGTACTCGAATACCGGAAGCTAGGAACCTCTTGTCTTCATGATGGAATTCTTCGTCCAGAGCCACCGGCTGGACAGCCACGTCGGACTGGTGGCTCTGAACGGCAATAACGGGTGGCGCCGAACCGCAATTTTGGTGGCTCTAGAACCTTCGAATACTCCTCAGTATCACGCGATGTCCCAAGCTCCGCACTAGGAGCATCTCAGTTAGTGTCCTTGCCTCTCCATAGGGCTTTCATCGCAGTTGCAACGAGAAAGCTTTCGCAACTGACGATGTGCTTACCGACTCCTGAGGCGTTTCCAAGGAGTTGCGGGAGGGTCAGGGAACCGTCGTAAGCCCTTGGGGGAGTGCTCGCGAAATGTACTAAACCGAACTTGACTGGGGTGAGGTGGCTCTGACGAAAAATACTCGGTGGCTCTGAGCGACAATAACGGCGTTTCCCACGGGTGACTCTGAATCGAAATTGCAGTGGCTCACAAAGAGGCAAATAATCAGTTACCTGCGGATCTATGATTCGAGTGAAGCTGTGTTGTGGGAGAGATTGAAAATGCCGGCCAGAATGTAACCGATGAGAAGTTGCTGTCTCCGTCGGCACGGAGACTACTCGTTCGTTCACTGGATCATGTAAAAATGATAAGTTTCGGTGAGACTGATTTCCAGTACTCGATCCGGACTCTAGGACTTGATGACTCCACCCGGATTAGGCGTGATCTTCTGATGCAGTCATGAAATGGTTGGCGTCGATCACGAATCTGTCTAGACCGAAACTTTTGGCTTGGTGCGTTGCGTTCTTTAATGACAAACACCGGTCCGGTGTTGCACCGCCCTGAGGCGCTGCTCGAATAGTCAGACTGATAGCCATGCCTGGGTAGCCGATGATGAACCTACGTATGAAACGAGGGAAAGAATTTCTCCTGTGGATCTTCGCGGCTAGTCCGCTTACGTCGTGATTCATGACAATAAGTTTCACGTGAAACATAGACCTTCTGCCAGCCGGTTCGATCGATATGCCTTCGGCTGTGATTATTGGCCAGTGCTCCGAAGTAACCTATCGAGCAATCAACATGCCGCACCCATCCACGGATCTGCAGGGCCTGAAACGAGGACGAGTGTCATTCGGTGGCCGTAGTCTGGCTTGCTTGGATTTCTCCGTTCTCCTCGGAATAGCCGGAATTGGCAGAGTCAAGCAACGAGCGGTTTGCAGACCTGGTCAGGAGACAATCTCGACTTTCAAGAGTTGCTGTGAGTCGGACGCAATCCATTCATGTCCATAGTCGCCATTAGTCGAAGATTTCTATCCGCGCCATGTCCTTGAATGGTTTCGTTTCGATGGCTATCACTCATTTGCATTCGAATCAGCTTTCAGGACATCGACTTCGAGCTTTAGGGTTACTGTACATGACTGAATCCGGTGAATACATTCTGCTGGGTAGGGGAGTGGCATGAACCTGACCTGCAATCTAACGGGAGTGCGGTGTCCTTGAAGTCGTGATGAATACTTGGACCGTTGGACATTGAAAGGGGGAGTGCAGGGTCATGATGGCTTCTGGCCGTCAGCCTCGATGGTTTTGCCTGCTTTGTGCTCGACTCTGGAGATGGCCAAGGCCAGAAGTGAAAGATGATGGTAGGAGGACCAGAACTTGTTGTAGCCCTTGAATGCGGTTCGATGGACCTATCCTGTCGTGCGTAGTCATCGTGCAAAGCTTGAGGTAGGCGCGGACCTAACCAAGATCCGTGTAGACGATGCTCCAGTACTGATGGGACAACACGCTTTAGAGCTGGTTGCGGCCAAGGAATTGCAGATAGCAGCGCTTTTTGCCGCTCATGTCCTGGAGGCGCTCCCAGCTTTGCGAGGAGGCGCTGCATGCTTCGCTGACTCCGCTGGGGGAGATGCCTCGGGTGTGGGTGTGAAGAATCGTCCTGACCAAGCCTAGGCGCGAAGCTGGAGCATTAACGTCATTCACGCGTGCCATTGAACATGGCTTGTTCTACGAGAAAGTCTGTTGCACGGGCCGGGAGCTTATACAGGGTTGTTTGGACGAATCGTGTTTGGTGGCTCCGAGTGACAATAATGGAGTACACCGCGAGCGACCCTGAATCGGAAGAGTGGCGGCTTCCAAAATAGCTAAATACTCACATAGACGCAGGCCGAAAACAGCCGCCTTTTGGCACCGTTTCACGTGAAACATTAATCGATGAACCATTCAGGACCTTCGAGACTAACCGCTGGAAACGTGTTTCACGTGAAACAAGGAAAACCACCTAAAAGACACCTCGTTTCCAAAGCCATGCACAATGAAATGACCACGCAAGTCGCTGGAAGTTCCATCCAAGCTGGAATGGCGAATGATCACAGGGGAAGGATCAGAGGGGTGGATGTCCTGACGATAGCCGAGTTGCCATAACTAGAACTGCATAGGCAGATCGGAAGAGACATCGGGAATAACTATCCGGTGTTCGACGTACACGGACAGTATTCCGTGTAGGCGCGCAATCAATGAATCTGGACGTATAACCAGAACGTAATCCCGACCAGTACGCACGGTCTGCCGCGGTGCCGCGCGCTTCATTCGTATGTACTCGTCTCTAACAGGGGTTCGTCTGGTGAGCGTCAAGTGCAGTCATGGAGTGTGATGATCAAATCGCATTCATAAGTGCTACGAGCATCAGAAGCGCCACTGAGAGCCTTCCATCTACCAGGCGAGTACCAAGAGGTTCCATAGGCTCCTGGATCGCTACACGGGCCCGTAGAGGCTTTGCTGAGGAGAGTAGCGCACTGATGGCGCAGAACAGGATCAACGAAGCGACAATAGCGTTAGATCTGTGGCTGTAGACGCTTTGATTTGAGCTGAACTTCCGAGACCGAGGACGGGCACCACAGGCCAATTTGCATGCCCACGCCATCGAGAGAGAACCCAGTCAAGTAAGCCCGTTTCTGCCGTCACACAGCTATGCCACTTGTCCGTGGATCCAGGCGTTTGTCCCTTTGAATATGGTGGGCAATGCGGGCGACAACAGTTGATGTCCATCGCGGACTGGTCCCTCGGAGGAAGAACTTCGCATCTGTTTTGGGTGGGCGATTATGGGTAACGATCTGACAATAGGCCACAGCATGCGAGACGCCGATAGACGATAAGTGATCCCGGAACACTGCAGCGCTCTTGGGCTCGGTCAGGTGGAAGTAGTCCATCGTTGAGGGCGATATCACCGCTGGCATCGTATTGGAGGAAGGCAGCTTTAGGGTAAGCGATTACGATCCCGGGGGGACTGCCTTCGAACGCGCTGAACAAGGTTGCTTGGCACGGCATTCTAGAAGAGAGGTCGTATCAAGACGGAACTCTTTGAAGGTGCCAAGATTGAACGGCACGCGGGCGACGACCAGATACGCGTTGGATTGTTTGCCGGCGACTGAGATCATGCCAGGCCATGGGACATCCTTATCAGCTCATACCGATCCTGAGTGACTCCGGCTCTGCGGACGACTGTTGAGGTAGCCCGTATTCGAATAGGTCGTGCAGATAGACCGTTCGGGACATGTCGTGGACCGTATTCTGCGGTTCAGAGTCTTTGGCGTGGTCGGCGGAGACACGGTGCATGAACGGCAGGACCTTCGAGTATCGAACCGGGTCCCTCATGCATGAACGACCCGGTCTGGTTGATCAAACAGGATTCTGCGACCGTTGCGGACCGGGTACAGCTGCTGGCAGATCTGCTCGTGGCTCAGGTCGTTGAACACCTACCAACGGAACAGATGAGGCCTCAGGTTTTGAAGAGCGTAGCTCCACAGCGCCGGGAGTTGCCTTGCGAAGACTCGGCTGCCGGTCCTGGTGGAACCCCTGCTCTGGACATAGGAAGAAAGCTCGTCGTACTCCGGGACAGCCGATGCATTCGAGCGCCAGGCTCGATCGCTTAGGTCGTCGCATGATGGAAGGAACCTATACAAGGGTGGCACTGAACGGAACTGTCCTGCTCTCTCAAAGACAGGAATGCTGCATGCGTTTCCGAACCCGCATGGTGCTTCTGCTGCCACTGCTCGAAAGTCGGAGACGAACCATTCGGGATCGAGAGCTTGCCGACGGGCAGTCCCTGCATCGCAGAGCTGGTTGCAAAATGCACCGGAACGAACAGCACTGAATCACCGACGCATGCCTGGAACTTGGCAAGCCATTATCCGAGCAGAAAGTGCGTCCTCGACGCATCGAAGACAAGTAGTGATGCATTAAGTCCTAAAGTAGTACCAAGAATCCAAAAGCAAACTTTACATGTTGATAATTCAACGTTAGTCGTCAAAACGTCTTCAAATCAAAGAACAGCCCCATCTGAGCTGGGGTAAGGGCTGGAACTAATGCCGGAAAGGGAGAACTAGCTAGATTTTCACAGGGCATCGGTTAAAACAGGAGTGGAGACCAACCTTGCGGCTGGTCTCCACTCCAATGACGTATCGACTTACAGGTATTCTGCAAAGTCCTTCTCGATGACAGCCTTTGGCTTGGCACCGATGGAAGTGGCAACATGCTCGCCACCCTTGAACACGTACACGGCAGGGATGCTGGTGATGCCGTACTTGGCGGCAATTGCCTGGTTCTCATCGACGTTGACCTTCACGACGTCGACCTTCGCAGCGTGCTCTTCTGCGATCTGATCCAGGATCGGACCGAGCTGGCGGCAAGGGCCGCACCATTCAGCCCAGAAATCTACGATGACTGGCTTTTCGGCATCCAGGACATCAGCCTGGAAGGTTGCTTCAGTTACTGCTTTTGCGTTGCTCATGAGAGACAACCCCTTTCTGAGAAATCTGTTAGGCGGTAGCGAGGGTTTCGGAAACGTTGGCCAGGTAGTGCTCCACGTCCTGGGCCGCGGCGCAGCCCGAACCGGCTGCGGTGATGGCCTGGCGGTAGGTGGAGTCGATCACGTCGCCGGCAGCGAAGACACCTGGCAGCGAGGTCTTGGAAGAGCGGCCTTCAACGGCGATGGTGCCTTCGGAAGTCAGCTCAAGCTGGTCCTTGACCAGATCCACGCGAGGGTCGTTGCCGATGGCTACGAAGATGCCGGTGACATCCACGGTGGTTTCCTCGCCGCTGGTGCGGTTCTTCACGACCAGCCCCTCGACCTTCTCTGCGCCGTTGATGCCGACGACTTCCGAGTCCCAGATGAACTCGATCTTCTCGTGGGCCAAGGCGCGGTCGGCCATGATCTTCGAGGCGCGCAGTTCGTTGCGGCGGTGCACCACGATGACCTTGGAAGCGAACTTTGTCAGGAACAGTGCTTCTTCCATGGCCGAGTCGCCACCGCCGATCACAGCGATGGTCTGCTCGCGGAAGAAGAACCCGTCGCAGGTGGCGCACCACGAGACGCCATGGCCGGAGAGGCGCTTTTCATCTTCCAGACCCAGCTCGCGGTAGGCAGAGCCCGTGGAGACGATGACAGCACGGGCACGGTAGACGGTGCCGTCGGCCAGGGACAGCGTCTTGATCTCGCCTTCGAGGTTCATTTCTGTGACGTCGTCGAAGAGGATCTCGGCGCCGAAGCGTTCGGCCTGCTTCTGCATGTTGTCCATCAGATCAGGGCCCATGATGCCCTCGGGGAAGCCCGGGAAGTTTTCCACGTCGGTGGTGTTCATCAGTTCGCCGCCGGCGGTGACTGATCCTGCGATGACTAGTGGGTTCAGATTCGCACGGGCGGTGTAAACCGCGGCGGTGTAACCGGCCGGACCGGAGCCGACAATGATGACGTCGCGGATTTCGTCGTTCTGTGCTGAAGTCACGGGGGTAGAACCCTTTCGTTCTAATAATGCGAGGTGGGTAGCAAGGTCTAACCTCACTATCCACCTCAACGCATTGCTTTCGTAAAAAATTCCGCTTCTATTACTTGGCGGAGAATTCACCGATCTGCAGACCGAATGGCCGCGAATCGTTGCCACCGGATGCCTTGCGAGGCAGCTCGGTGATGTCCAGGAATACGTGGGACCCTTCCATGTAGTCCTTGTCGTCGCCCTTGACAGTTACCGACACCGAAGGTCCGGAGAATGAACCCTTGGCTACCGACTTGGCGTCGCCCAGATCGTCGGAGTCGCCGACGAGGATCTCGTAGTTGCCGCCGGTGCCGTTCAGGCCCTCGAGGTTGACCTCGGAGATCTTGGACTTCTCGTCCAATTCCAGGATGAAGACCATGTTGGAAGCGAAGCCGCCAAAATCAGCTGTGGTGTACGAGTAGGTGGCGTAGGTGCTCGAGGCGTTGCCGTCGATCATCTGGCCCAGCTTGCCGTCGGTTTCGGAATTCAGCTGCTGGTTGCCGGGAACGAGGCGGGACACGTCATCGACCTTCGGGGCGGGCAAGGACTCTTCGGTTGGTTCCTTTTCCTTCTCGGACTCTGATGGCTTCTCCGAGGATTCCACGGCAGTTGGCGACTCGCCCTCTGCGGTGGTGTTCTTGTCGCCACCTAGGAAGTTGAAGGCGAAGACCACGGCAACGACCAGCACGATCAGCAATACGGCGCCAACGAGCAGGCGAGTTCCCTTGGAACCGCTTTCTTCCTCTTCCTGCTCGTCGACCTGCAGGTCTTGCGCGGGAGCGTTCTTGGCAGCTGCCGGGAAGGTCGAGGCCTTAGGCGCGGCAGCGGCGGCACCTGCAGCAGCCGCTGCGCCCTTCTTCTTTGCAGGCTTTTCTTCTTCCTTGGCCGGCTCTTCCTTGGCAGGCTTGGCCGGGGTGTTGCCCTTGGACTGCGCCGCGGCGGCTAGCGCCGCAGTTGCGGTGACGTTCGGCTCGTCGTCGTCCAGTCGGGTGACCTTCGGCTTGTCTTCAGCTGCTGGCTTTTCAGCAGGGGCAACCGGGGTGGCAACGGTATCGGGAACCTGTTCATTCGGAGCGGTCTGGTCGAACTGCTCCTCTTCAGGCTGTTCCTGGTTCTTCTTGCCGAAGCGGTTCTTCAGCCCCGCGAAGCCGCCAGCCAGGGCGGAACCGATCTTGCCCTGATGTTCTGGTTCGTCCTCGTACTGCAGCTGCTCGTAGTACTCGTTGTCGTCTTCGTAGGTTTCGGGGACAGCCTGGCGGGACTCGCCGAAGATCTCGGTGCCCAGGGTATCGGTGAAGAAAGGCTCAACGTATGGAGCGTCGTCGGTTTCCAGAACCAGGTCCAGCAGGTCCGAGGAACGCGCGGTATTGGCCACGAGGTAGGTCTGGTTGGAATCGGTGATGCCCAGATCCAGCACCTGGACGTTCGACGCGCGCTCGCCCATGGCGATCTCGCGTGCGCTCGTTGCCAGCTGCGAGGAATTCTCCACGGAAGCCACCATGATGCTGACCGACCGGTTCAGTACCTGGTCTACGCCACCGAGTACCAAGTCTCCTTCAGATGATGAAAGGACACTCTCAGTTACCTGGTAGCGGCCGCTGAGGACAGAGCCGACATCGATTGGCTGCGACACGTGCATCTCCAAGGGGTTGAATTTGGTTCGGTGGCGGTCCGCAGACCACCACCTGTCATGTTACCGGTCAGCTCCGGCTATTTGGTGCCTATTTGCCCAGAATCACTAGCAAGTTTCAGCGGATTTTCAGCGATTCAATCCCGGGATTCTGCGCAGGATCGGACCGAGGAACGACTGGAGCTCCGGAACCTTGGTCTTGTGCAGCAGGCCGATGAACACGATGCCCATCAGCAGGGCGACAACAGCCACCGAAATCAGAGCGCTGATTACTGAACCGTAAGCGAACCCGAAGCTGAATCCTCCCAGCAGCCAGAGCGCGATGCAGCCGACGATGGCCGACAGCGCAGCCATCCACCCGACTCGGATGTAGGTGTCGATGACCGAGGAAACATCGTAGCTGCCGTAGCGGCGCTTGATCAGATAGTGGGTGCCGATGCAGGTCAGCACGTTGGTCAAGCCGTAGATGAAGGCAATTGCGGCGGCGATATGCAGCGGGTCGACCACGGCCGCCGCGGTGAACGCCAGGATCAAGCCGAGTCCGGCGGTGGCCGATTGGATCAGCATCGGGGTGCGGGTATCTTCCTCTGCATAGAAGACGCGCAGCATGAAGAACTGCAAGGACTTGAACGGCAGGCCAAGCGCGGTGAGCACCAGCAGCTGCCCCAAAGCGCCCGCGGCCTGCGCGGCATGCTCGGAGCTGCCGGCAAACAGCCGGCCCAGCGGACCGGCCAGCACGATGAAGACCAGCGTGCAGAACACGATGGGAATTGCGGTGGAGCGCATGCCCTGGTTCAGCAGCTTGCCGACATCCTTGCGGCGGTTCTCGGTGAACGCCCGGGCGAAGTCGTTGAACAGCACGGTGGCGACAGTCAGCGCGAATAGCGAATGCGGCAGCACGGTGATCAGCTGGGAGGTATTCAGCGCGTACTCGCCGGCGACCGAGGCGGCCTGTTCGGGCGGCAGCTGCGCTCGAGCTGCGGTAGAGCCGGAGACGATCTTGGAGTAGACCAGCGAGGAAAGATTGCCGATCACCATGGCCGCTAGCGTCCAGATTGCCAGCTTGCCCACATGGCGCAGGCCCATGCCGCGCCACTGGAAGTCCAGGGTCAGCTTCAACCCGGTCTTCTTCAACGGCCAGAACAGCACGACCGACTGCAGCACGATGCCCAAGGTGGCTCCGCCCGCCAACCACATGGTCTTGAGCCCGTTCCACTCCTGCATCGGGTCGCCAGAGGAGTAGGCGCCGAAGGCCAGGATGAATGCGCCAATGACGATCAGCTGGATGACGTTGTTCACCGCCGGGGCCCACATGAACGCGGCGAATCTGCCGTTGGCGTTCAGCACCTGGCCCAGGACCGCGTAGAGCCCGTAGAAGAAGATCTGCGGCAGCGACCAGTAGGCAAATGCCGTTCCGAGCGCGATCATCGGCTCGGTCCAGTTATTGGTGAGCACCGTGATCAAGGGCCTGGCGCACAGCGTGAGGATCAAGGTCAGGATACCCATGCCCACCACGGTCAGCGTGACCAGCTTGGACGTGTATGCCGCACCGCGGTCCTTCGCCTTGGAAGCCTTGATCAGCTGCGGGATGAGCACGACATTGAAAATGCCGCCGGCCAAGAGCATGTAGATGATGGTGGGGATGACATTGGCTTTTTCAAAGATGTCGGCCACCGAGGTGACCGAACCAATGGCCATCGCCAGCAAGGCCGTGCGCACGAAGCCCAGCAGCCGGGAAACCATCGTGCCGGAAGCCATCAGGGCATAGATCTTTGAACGCGATCCTGCCGGTTGGGCTTTAGGCTGCTGGGGAGGTTCGGCGACGATGTCCGTGGCTCCGGTGTTTGGCTGGTCGAAGCCGGCAGTTGGATTAGGAACCTGGGACATGCTTTGTAAGGACCTCGCGTGCCAGATCGGCGATCCGGCGCTCATTGGGGAAGGACAGGCGCTTGCCCAGGGAACCCAGCGGCACCCAGGCAACATCGACGGCTTCATGATCGGGATCATTCTCGATCGTCAGATGCCCGCCGGTAGCTTCCAGCAGAAAATGGTGCACGGTCTTGTGCACACGGTAATTCGTCACGGTGAACCAGTAATCGACCGAACCCAGCGGGGCGAGGATGCGTCCGGCAATACCGGTCTCTTCCTCGATTTCGCGGATAGCCGCTTCCTCGTTGGTTTCCACGCCCTCCGGGTGGCCCTTGGGCAGGCACCATTCCAGCCGTCCGCCACGGTTGTAGCGGGCAATAATTGCCACTGGCAACTTGGGGTCGTCGAAGTCGATGACGATGCCTCCGGAAGAGACTTCTTCCACTGTCGGCAAGCTCGTATGACCGCCAGTTGCCTGCGCGCGAGCCATTGACGCAGTCAATGGAGTGCGCTTCGGGGCAGACGGGATCGGTCGGTTCATAGAACCACTCTATCGAGAAAGTGCCGCTAGCCGCCTGATCGACGTGGACAAGTAAGTTATCTCGCAGGCAAATTCGCCGAAATCTCAAGCATTCTTGCCGGATTTCTGGCACGCTTAAGTAACTATGCATGCACTTCCCTCGCCTGACGCGCTGCGTCAGATCCTGCCCTCGGTCATTTTCGACTTGGCCGACCGTTTCGTTCGGGCCGGCCATGAATTGTCGTTGGTAGGTGGGCCGGTTCGCGATCTGTACCTGGGACGCGTCTCCCCGGACCTGGACTTCACCACGAGCGCACGTCCGGAAGAAACCATCAAGGCAATTTCCGGTTGGGCCGATAACATCTGGGATGTAGGGCGCGAGTTCGGAACGATTGCCTTCAAGAAGGGCGAGCACACGCTAGAGGTCACGACCTACCGCGCTGATGCCTATGACAAGGAATCGCGCAAGCCCATCGTCGCCTTTGGCGATAACTTGCACGATGACCTCTTCCGCCGCGACTTCACCATGAACTCGATGGCGCTGCGATTGCCCCAGCTCGAGCTGGTGGATCCCTTCGACGGCGTGAGTTCCCTGGAAGACGGTTCCATCCGCACCCCCGGTGCCCCTGATGTCTCGTTCTCCGATGATCCGCTGCGCATGATGCGTGCCGCCCGATTCGCTTCGCAGCTGGAGATTGAAGTCAGCCCCGAGGTTCGCCGCGCCATGAGCGAAATGACCGATCGAATCGACATCATTTCCGCCGAACGGATCCGCGACGAGCTGGTCAAGCTGATCAACGGGGCCGACCCGAGCACGGGCATCGACCTGCTGGTGGAAACCGGCCTGGCGGACAAGGTGCTGCCCGAAGTGTCGGCCCTGCGTCTGGAGATCGACGAGCACCACCGGCACAAGGACGTCTACCAGCACTCGCTGACCGTGCTGAAGCAGGCGATGGCGTTGGAAACCGATGAAGCGGGACCGGTGCCCGGACCGAACTTCGTGCTGCGCTTCGCGGCGCTGATGCACGATATCGGCAAGCCTGCGACCCGCAAGTTCGAACCCAGCGGCGCCGTCTCCTTCCGCCACCACGACATGGTGGGTTCAAAGCTCGTGAAGGCGCGGATGCGCGCCTTGCGTTTCGACAAGGACACCACCAAGGCCGTGGCCCGCCTGGTCGAGCTGCATATGCGCTTCTATGGGTACGGCGAAGCGGGCTGGACCGACTCGGCGGTACGCCGCTATGTCACCGATGCCGGCGACTTGCTGGAGCATCTGCATCGCCTGACCCGTTCGGACGTCACCACGCGCAATCGCAAGAAGGCTGACCGCCTGGCGTTTGCCTACGATGACCTCGAGGCGCGTATCGCGAAGATTGCCGAGCAGGAAGAGCTGCAGGCGATCCGTCCTGATCTGGATGGCGAACAGATCATGCGGTTGCTGGGGATCAAGCCGGGCAAGGTGGTTGGCCGGGCCTACAAGTTCCTCCTGGAACTGCGCATGGACGAAGGTCCGTTGGGTGAAGAGGTCGCCACGGAGCGCTTGCGTGCGTGGTGGAAAGAGCAGCCCGAAGCCCAGGAAACGCCTACTGAGGGGTAACTTCTGGCCTGGTTGCTGTTGGAGGAGCACCTGGAATCTGCATGGATCCAGGTGCTTTCGCCATTCCCGGGAAAGTGCTTAAAGTTTTTGCTCTGGCTTGTAGCGCATTGGGCATAATCCATGTATGCTGAATACTGTGATTGGGAAGTCTCAATGAGACTTGCGGATCGAGACAAATTTTCAGACAGGTCGCATGGCATCCATGGCCGGCCGAGAGCAGATTTTAGGAGGTGGCGAAATGATTAATACGACTTGGTACACAGAGACTCATCGCGGAGCGCGATTTAATGGCGGCTCTCCAATGACTCGTCTGCGCAAGCGCATTTCCCCAACCTCCGGACAAGCGGATTCCTAGCTCACGGTAAATCCCGCTCAAGTTCCTGAGGTTGCAGGTCAGTAATCGACTCTCACCCTTAGGAACTTTTTTCATGTCCAGTCCACTGTTCTCCTCATCCGCTCAACGGGCAGTTCGCACCTCGGAATTAATCTTCGCAGGACCAGAAAGCCTGAAAGCTCGCGCAATTTCAACCACGCGACAAGATCTTCCCTCCCCTTCGACTTTGACCGAAGGGAGGGACAACAAATGAAAAAGCGTCAAGACAAGCGCAAGTTCACCAACCTTGACAGCACCGAGTTCAATCGCCGCATGCGTCAGCGCGAGCTGAAGAACCATGTGCCACCAGAAATGTACCTGCGAATTCGCTAGGCCTGGCAACGCCATTACCGTTGCCAGCTAACTAGAATCCGAGGTACCAATGATGAACTCGCAATGCATCGCCCAGAGGCCCGCCGGCCTGCAAGCCGGCGGGCTTCTCCGCATCCAAAGAACTTTTGAATACAGCAATGGCCAGGACATCAGTCCTGGCCATTGCTTTTCCGCCGCAGCGGAAAATTAGCGTTCGATGTCGCCGCTGATGAAGGCTTCCACCTTGTTGCGTGCGGTCTCATCGTCGTACTGCTCTGGTGGCGACTTCATGAAGTAGCTCGAGGCGGACAGAATCGGGCCGCCGATGCCGCGGTCCAGGGCGATCTTCGCCGCGCGAACGGCATCGATGATCACGCCGGCCGAGTTTGGCGAGTCCCAAACTTCCAGCTTGTATTCCAGGTTCACCGGAGCGTCGCCGAAGTTGCGGCCCTCTAGGCGGACGAACGCCCACTTGCGGTCGTCAAGCCATGAAACATAGTCGCTCGGGCCAATGTGGACATCGTCGTCGCCCAGAGCGGCGGAGGTATTCGAAGTGACCGCCTGGGTCTTGGAAATCTTCTTGGATTCCAGGCGATCGCGCTCGAGCATGTTCTTGAAGTCCATGTTGCCGCCAACATTCAGCTGGTAGGTGCGGTCCAGGACCACGCCGCGGTCTTCGAACAGCTTCGCCATCACGCGGTGGGTGATGGTTGCGCCGATCTGGCTCTTGATGTCGTCGCCAACGATTGGCACACCGGCGTCGGTGAACTTCTGCGCCCACTCCGGGGTGCCAGCGATGAATACTGGCAGTGCGTTGACGAAGGCAACGCCGGCATCGATGGCGCACTGCGCGTAGAACTTGGCGGCCTGCTCGGAACCCACCGGCAGGTAGCAAACGAGGACGTCGACCTTGTTGTCCTTCAGGGACTGCACCACGTCGACTGGCTCGGCTGCGGACTCTTCGATGGTCTCGCGGTAGTACTTGCCGAGGCCGTCAAGGGTGTGGCCGCGCTGGACGGTCACGCCGGTGGTTGGAACGTCGGCAATCTTGATGGTGTTGTTCTCGCTGGCCAGGATGGCTTCCGAGAGGTCGAGACCGACCTTCTTGGCGTCGACATCGTAGGCGGCAACGAACTGGACGTCGCCAACGTGGTACTGGCCGAACTGCACGTGCATGAGTCCAGGAATGGTGGAATCTGCATCGGAGTTTCGGTAGTACTCAACACCTTGGATAAGGGAAGTGGCGCAGTTGCCTACGCCTACGATGGCAACGCGAATCGGGTTCGCCGACACATGAACTCCTTATTGAAATGTATAAAACCTTTGGGCAATTGGGCGCGCAGAAGCGCATCGCGCAAATTGGCCCATAATGATCTTAAGTCTTAATGGCTCGCAAACATTCCCAATCGTGCCCCGTATCACCGAATAACTCTTGAACAGGCGCTCCCGGGCCAGTGCCGTCGAGGGCCAGCGAGGCTATCGCGGCATAGGAATGCCGAGAATCGGTACATGAGCAAAATACAGAATGATACTGAGGTAACCTATGTTTGCAAGCATAAAATGGTATTCATGAGCAAACTGCTATTAGCTCATGACAAAGAGTTAGCCCCATTCCTGCGGGAATGCCGGTAATGATGGCGTAACTTGACCAAAACCCGGACCAGCGGGGCAGGCAACGTGGTGCGGAGCCGATGGCGCAAAGGCTGGCGTCGAATATGCGCCAGTACTTCCGGATCGGTGAGCAGCTTGCCGGCTCGAGCCCGATGCGCGAGGATCTCGAGGGATTGGGCGAAGCTGTGGTCGACCCGGTGGAAGTAGTTTTCCCGCAACCAGGCTTTGGTCGGCTCCCCGAAGCTCAAGCCGATGACATCATCCAAGGTGCCAATCACACCAGAGGCCACGAAGACCGTATTGATCATCTGGGCGCTGACACCGAAGTCGGAGAGGATCAGCGTGGGCAATCCGCGATCAAGGGATTCCAGGGCGGCTGTCGACGAGACCGTCACCAGGGCGCTGCCATCGGTCAACGCCTCGCTCATCGATCCGGTATCGAAGCGCAACCGAGAATCCGCGCCGATCCGCTGTTCAGCCTGCAGCTTCTCGAACAGCGAGTCATAGGGGAACGCCTCGAGATGCGTCTGCGGCTCCCCGGCCTTGGCACGGAGCTTGATGAGCACCTCAAGTTCGGGATTCATCCTGCTGGCCTGCTCGAGCGCCAGCAGGATCGACTCGCGTTCGTGCTCCTGGGCCGGAACCTTCGCCTGAGGTGCGAACACCAGCCGTTCGACGACCTGCTTTTGCTCCGGCGGGAAACCCGCCGAGCGCAAGAAAGGCAGCTTGCTGACCATGATCGTCGGGTGATGCCCCTCCTGTCCTTCGATCATGAAGGAGAAATCACGCGCCTCGGCATGCGAATGGCAGATGAACGCATCGCCGGCCCGGCGATAGTTCCATCCCTTCTGCGTGGCGGGGAAGGCAACGCCGGGCAAGGCTGAAATCAGTGCGGTGCAGCGGCCGTCAACCGGCTCGGTGCGCAGGATGCGGGAATAGGTTTCGGCAACGACCGGACCGGTCGCCGACGCGAAGACAATATCCTCGTCCACGGTGTCGGCTTCCAGCTGGGATACCGAAATCACCTGCAGGGCATCGAGGTCCAGATCCGTGCCTTCGAAGGCGGCGGCGATCTGCTCGGCCGTCGGCATCACCGGGGTCCGCGCCAAATACACCTTGCGATCCCATGCGGGACCCAGGCGGGTCAGGAAACTTGTCGCGAGCTTCAGGTAGGAATCGGAATCTGCAATTGCAAGAATTGATGGCTTCATCAGCTGCTTCACACCTTCAACGAACTGGATAGGTGCTCACGCAACTCGAGGGGAGTACCAGGGGTCCACCAGTTGTCAAGCACGGCTTGCGGATACAGGAAGCGGGCATCGGGACCCAGCAGCAAGCGCAGGGATGGAATCACCGTGGACGGCAGGGCCCGGATTTCCTGGCCCGGCCGCAGGGCGCGCAAGCGCATTTCGATGGGAACAGTGTGCTCCTTGAGCACTACCTGGTCAATCTTGGAGATCTTCGCCAGCAATTCCGGCGTCTCACGGCGATGCGGGAAGTAGGCGACCGGACCTTCGGAGGCGATCTCTTCGATCCAGCGCAAGTACGGCTGCTCATGGATCAGCTCATCGGCGACCATGGCCGAACCGATCAGCAGGGTAGGCTCGATGAACCGCTCGGCCACCGGCTGGGTAGCAAGCCACTCGAACTTGTGCTGCGCGAACTTGATCCCCAGATCAGCCATCTTCTGGCGGGATTCCGGGTCGACAAACAGCGCCGAGACAATCAGCAGGCGATCCTCGCGGGCCAGCTGGCGCAAGCGATGCCAGGTCGCCAGCCCCATGGCGACACGGGCCGCCGAATTCTTCGTCCGGGCGCGCACCAAGGGGGTGGGCTCGTCGGAGATCAGATGCTTGATCAGGGCCAGCGTTGCCATGCCGTCGTCGATGATGACGATTTCCTTGGCCCGCACGCCGGCAAGGAGCGTGCGCTGGATCTTGCCCGAATAGGCGTCACCGGTGACATAGCGGTCGGCAGCGCCTCTGGGCTGCGGAGGCTTGCGCGCCGCCGGTTCGAAATGAACCCCATCAGGTGCATGATCCAGCATGGCCTGGGTCGTGGCCTCCAGTGGCATTCCCTGGCGCGGGATAATCCGGATATCGGTGCCCAGCAGTCCTGCGGCATGCGTTTCCACTGCGGAGAGCAGCTGCAGGGGCGACTCGACCCACACATGCGCCGTGCCGAAACGGGGGCGTGGCACCTCGTGGGTGTCATGCTGGGTCAGTTTCATCATCGTGAGTGTCATTTTGCCAGTCGGCTCAGGGACTTGGAAAGCGTTTCGAACTGCTTGGAACCATGGCGCAGCACTCGGCGCGAAGCCCCGCGGACCTTCGAGGGCAGCGAGCGGCGCGAGCTGATGTGCGCCCAGTGCGGAGGCAGGTCCAGCTTGGTGATGCGGCGGCGCTTGAAATGGGCCGAGAACTCAGGGTAGTGCGCGGTCAGGAAGCACTCGGCCTGCTCGCGCAGGTGCGGCAGCTGGGCGGCCTGCATGCAGTAGGCCACGGCGATCAGCAGTTCGGTGAGCCGGTCGTCATCGCTAGCGTGCGCCGGAACCGGCAGGTCCTGGACGAACAGCGCGTGGATGATGGACAGCGGGATGCGGTTGGAATTCTCGTACGGAGCCAGCGCCTGCAGCATCCTGCCGGTGCCCACGGCATGGACTTCCGTGCCCAGGATGTACTTTGCGGTGGCCAAGCCGGTGGAGAAGCAGGAGATCACCACGGCTGGGTTCACCGCCGAGATTACGGTCTCCGCCAGATGATCCGTGTTGACCAGCCGGAAATCCAGGCCCATGTCCTTGGCTGCCGCAGCCAAGCGGGCCGCCGAGGTGGCGCTGGCCGACGGGTGCGCCTTGAACAGGACCGTGGAAAGCTCCCGGCGGGCCACCTCGTTGAGCATCTCGAGGTGCAGCTCGAATTCTTCCTCGACGTCCATCAGTCCCAGGGAACCCAGGTACTGCCCGAGGACCAGCGCGCCACCGGAGGGCAGATCGAATTCGGCGTCCTGGGCCAATTCGCCGAAGATGCCAGCCAATCCGCCAGCCTCCAGGACTTCACGCCGAGGCTCGAGCTCTGCGAGCAGATGCGGCTGAAGTCCGGGTACCAGGTCCACGTGGATAGTGCCGATGACCCGCTGGCGCAACGGCATGGGCAACCGGTTGCGGGTGGGTCCATAGGACATCAGGCCGTCGGAATGGATCCACAGCTGGGAATCGAAGAAGATGCGCGCCAGGGCGCGGGCGGGATTGACCTGGATGGATTCCAGCACCAGGGTCAGCGGTTCATGGCCCAGATCCCAGGCGCTGCGCAGCAGGCGCTCGAAAATCAGCAGTTCGTCCTCACGCGGGTTGAACTGCGCCGGGCGGCGCGGGGCGGTCAGCGCGGCGAAATCCACCACCCGGTCAAAGCGGGCGGCCAGCTGCTCAAAGCCCGGAACCTCATCCAGCGGGGTGGTCAGTTCCGGAACCTGCGAGCCGTTGGCCAGGACGAGAATGCGTTCATCTGCTTCGGGGAGCAGCCCTGCATCGGCCATCGCGGCCAGAGAAGCAAGCTGGAAGTAGCTGCTGGCTTCAATCAGTGCGATCACTTGGCGGCCCCGATCTGACCTGGCTGGAGGAAGGAGAGGATATGGCGGCGGCGCGCAACATCCATCTCGAGGGCGACCTGGCGGGCCATCGGCGCGTCAACGGTGGTGAATACCTGGCGCAGCTTCTGCTTCATCTCCAGGCGGACTTCTGGCGGGTAGTTCTTCGCGCGCTTCTCGTGATGGCACACGATGGCGAAGAACTGGCGCATCGCCTTGGGCAGGTGGCGATCCGCATCCGGATGCAGGCGCACCTCGGTGAGGATCTGCGAGTAGGCGGGGATGAAGCCGAGCTGGCGATGGTCGAAGACCTGGGTCAGCGAACCGGGCAGGCCGCGGCGGTAGAACACCCCGGGGGAGGAGACGACGGAGTAGCGCTCGGTATTCAGGTGCAGCTTCCACAGCCACAGCCGGTCTTCGGCGCTGTGCAGCTGTGCGTCGAAGTACATCAGCTCGCGGGTGCGCATCAGCTCGGTGCGGTACATGCCTGCCCACACGAAGGCGTAGTCCACCATGGACGGGGAATCGATCGGCTCGATGTCGTCGGCCGGGTTCAGCGGCATGCCGCGCAGGGCCTGCGGGGCGCGGTGGATGACCCGGTTGGTGCCGGTGACGCGCACATGGTCGCAGCGCACGAAGTCCACATGCAGCTCGGTCAAGGATTCCGCCAGGGCTTCCAAATGCTCGGGGGAGTACCAGTCGTCGGGATCGAGGAAGGTGAAGTATTCGCCGGTGACCTGTTCCAGCCCGGCATTGCGGGCGGCGGAAACTCCTGAATTCTCCGGCAGCGAGATCAGCTTCAGGCCAGGCAGCTGGTCTTGGTAGCCGCGCACCAGATCGGCAGTCTGGTCATCGGAAGCGTCATCAACTACGAGCACTTCCAGTTCCCAGCGTCCCAGCTTCTGCCGGACCAGGGATGAGAGGGCATCGCAAATGTACGCTTCTTGGTTATAGGCGGGGATCACCACTGAAATGCGCCCGGAGATCAAACTCATTTGTGCTTCAAGGCCTTCCTCATGCAGACAAAAATAAACGGCGGTTGGACCCGTCGGTGAGTCCAACCGCCGGATACGCTGGCGTGCTTAGGCGTCGACGCGGCGCAGGCGCGAGAGCGGAGCCAGTTCGCCTGGGAAGACCTTCTTCACGCCGTCGCCCATGGCCTGTTCCAGGATGCGGATGTCGCGGATCAGCGACTCGAAGCCCTTTGGCTCCAGCGACGAAGCCTGGTCCGAACCCCACATGGTGCGGTCCAGGGTGATGTGGCGCTCGACGGTCACTGCGCCCAGGGCGACAGCTGCCAGCGAGATCTGCAGGCCGCGCTCGTGGCCCGAGTAGCCCACTGGGACCTGGTAGCGGTCGCGCAGGGTCTCGATCATGCGCAGGTTGGCCTCCTCGGCAGGCAGCGGGTAGGTGGAGGTCGCGTGCATCATGACCAGCTTGCTGGTGCCCAGGGTTTCCACTGCCTTGTCGATCTGCTCGATGGTGGACATGCCGGTGGACAGGATGATCGGCTTGCCGGTTTCCGCCAGGGCCTTGAGCAGCTCGATGTCGGTGACCGATGCGGACGCTACCTTGTGGGTGACTGCACCCTGCTCTTCCATGAACTCGACCGAAGGAACGTCCCATGGCGATGCGAAGGCGTGCAGGCCCTTGGATGCGGCGTAGGAGATGAGCTCCTTGTACTGGGCCTGGTCGAACTCGACGCGGTAGCGGTAGTCCAGGTAGGTCATGTCGCCCCATGGGGTGGAGCGGATCTTGTCGCGCATGTCCATCGGGGTGGAGATGTCCGGGGTGCGCTTCTGGAACTTCACCGCGTTGGCGCCGGCCTCGGCCGAGATGTCGATCAGCTGCTTGGCGATCTCGATGTCGCCGTTGTGGTTGATGCCGATCTCGCCGATGACGTAGACCTGCTGGCCTGCGCCAACCTGGACGTCGCCGATGGCAACTGGCTTGATGTCGGTAGTCATGGAGGTCATGGGTATTGCCTTTCAGTGGGTGAAACTTGGAGAACTCTTGGTGGCGGTGCGTGCGGCGAGAACCAGTTCGGCCAGTTCCCGTACCGCTCCGTGCCCGCCCTTGCGGGTCAGCGTGTGCCTTGCTGCCAGGTGCACGTCGTGGTGGGCATCGGCCACGGTGATCGGCCAGCCGACCAGCGCCATCGCGCCCAGATCGTTGATGTCGTTGCCGAGGTAGGCGACGCGGGCCGGGTTGATGGATTCGTCAGCCAGCCAGCGGGCCACGTATTCGGCCTTGTTTTCGATGCCGTGGGCCACTTCGACCTTCAGCTTGGCGGCGCGGGCGGCGACCACCGGGTTGGTTTCCTTGGAGAGAATCAGGAACTTCACTCCGGCGGCCCGCAGCCGGGCCACTCCCATTCCATCGGAGCGGGAGACGCGCACGGTTTCGGTCCCGTGCTCATCGACATATGCGGTGTCCGGGGTGTGCACCCCGTCGAAATCCGTGATGACCGCATCGACTTCGATCGGTTCCCGGTTGGCCGGAACGGCCAGCCCGGCGAGCAGCAGGTCTGCTTCGGTATCGATGTCGAGGCCGTGCTCTGCTGGAACCTCATGGACCCGGACCTTTCCGAAGAAGCGGTGGCCGGCTTCGAGGAATCCGCGGGTATCCATCACGTAGAAGGCCCCGGTCTCGCGGAAGCGCGGTTCGCGATCCTGGCGGCGCGGACGGTGCAGCTTGTCGTGCCCCACGGCGACCGCTTCGCCCTGCGGATCCAGTCCCCAATGGAAACCGTGGTCCGCAACAGCCGCGAAGCTGACGTCGGCGCGTTGCGAGGCCACTGCCGCGATGGCCGCGTCCAGGTCCTCCGGGTCGATGAACGGGCTGGTGCACTGGATGAACACGGTGATCTCTGGCTGGGATTCCGCATTCGCCAGTGCGTGGAGCAGAACTGACTCGCTGCTGGCCGTGTCGCCGGCGATATCTGCCGGTCGATCGATGACCCGCGCCCCGTAGCGGAGCGCTTCGGCCTTGATCTGCTCATGGTCGGTGCTCACCACGACGTCGCTGACTGCCGCCGCGGATCTGGCTGATTCGATTGCGCGGCCGAGCAGCGATTTACCGCCGATCTCACGCAGGTTCTTAAGCCGGATGCCCTTGGATCCTCCCCGGGCGGGGATGATCGCCATGACGTTTGGCTGGTTGGTTTTGCTCACGAATAAGACGCTATGGGCACAAGTTAACCGGGAGGGGGTATCTGGGTTAACGCACGGTGAAGTGCCGGTGTAATCACCTGTCTGTTTGTTGAATGCTAGGTCAGCAAGCGTTTTACGTTCCCGGAAGCGGGTTGCGGCAGGGGCGGGAAGAGCACTGCGCTTCGGTAAAAGATCAAAGCGTCTGATGAAATCCGAGTGTGCACGCCGGTGCTGGGGCGCAGAACATCTAGGCTGGATGGTATGCACGAGCCTAACCAGTCACAGCCCACGCGTGGCCCGCTGCGCATTACCGTGCCTTCACGCGCTGACGGGTTCCTCCGGCAATTCACCGCAATGATCGGCGGCCCGCTAGGACGGCACAGCGACCCGGGCCGAGTCGATCCCGGGTTCTTCAGCGTGGAACGGGTCATCATCCTGATGACCACCGTGGGCGCGCTGCTGATGCTCCTTGCCAAGAACCCGTGCCGGGTCAACGGGTGGACCGGCAACAATCCCTATGTCTATGCGTGCTACAGCGACTGGGTTCCGCTGTTCTCCGCCCGCGGCTTCGCCGAGAACCCCTGGGCGCCGTTCAGCGCCGCCGCCGAGTTCGAGTACCCGGTGCTGATGAGCTCGGTGGCCTCGGCAGTCGCCTCGATCATCCCCACGGGGATCGAGAACCGTTCGCTGCTGTACTTCGACATCAACCTGCTGCTCGTCGCGATCCTGTGGATGGCAACCGTGGTCGCCACCCTGCGGATGACCGGGCGCCGTCCGTGGGATGCCGCCATGGTGGCAATCGCCCCGGGCATCATCCTGGCCGGCAGCATCAACTGGGACATGTGGGCTGTGGCCTTGCTGGCCCTGGGCATGCTGGCCTTCGCCCGGAAGCATACGGTGCTGGCGGGGGTGCTGATCGGCCTCGGTGCGGCGATGAAGATCTATCCGTTCTTCGTCCTCGGCGCGGTGCTGGTGCTGGCCATCCGCACCGGCAAGCTCAAGACCTTCTGGGTGACCGGCGGAACCGCCGCGGCGACCTGGGTGCTGGTGAATCTTCCCTATGCGCTGGCGTTCCCCGACTCGTTCATGCACTTCTTCAATTTCTCCTCCGAACGCGGGGCAGGCTTCTCCAGTTTCTGGCACGCGTGGAATGTCATCGCCGATAACCGTGAAGGGGTTCCGCTCTTCGAAGCGGAGCAGATTTCCCGCTTCGGGCTGATCCTCTTCTTCCTGTGCTGCGCGGGTGTGGCCGTGCTGGGATTGACGGCCAAGCGCACCCCGCGCCTGGCTTCCATGGCCTTCTTGATCATTGCCTCCTTTGTCATGGTCAACAAGGTGTATTCGCCGCAGTTCGTCGTCTGGCTGATTCCGCTGTTCGCCCTGGCCCTGCCGCGCTGGCGCGAGTTCGTGATCTGGATGCTGGTGGAAATCGCTCACTTCTACGGGGTCTGGTACTACCTCGATTCCCTCTCTGCTGAAGAAGTGCAGAAGGCCTTCCCGGAGACCGGATATGCGGTACTGGTGCTGGCCCATATGGCGATGCTCGGATACCTGATGTTCCTGGTGGCGCGTTCGATGCTCGATCCGCGCCACGACCCGGTGCGCGCCGTGGGACAGGATGATCCGCTGGCCGGTCCGTTTGCCGGGCTGGAAGACCGCTGGACCCTGCGTGGGCTGCTGCCCCAGGCCAAGCAGGAGAAAGAAGCGGCGGGCAAGAAGCCATGAGCGATGTTGCAGTAGTCGGCGCCGGCCCCAACGGGCTGGCCGCCGCGGCGGTTGCCGCCCGGGCCGGATTGAGCGTCACGGTCTATGAAGCCAACGGCACCATCGGCGGGGCCGCCAGAACGCAGCCGATTAATGGCTCGGCGGCGAAATTCGATCTGGGCAGCGCGGTGCATCCGATGGCCATGCAATCCCAGGCGATGCATGAACTCGGTGTCCATGACCGGGTGGACTTCATCGTCCCCGAGCTGTCCTTTGCCCATGTGCTGGATCGGCGGACCGCGTACGCGTACAGGGATTTGGAACGCACCGGGCAGGAACTTGGCGGTGCGGATGGCCAGATGTACACCCGGCTGCTGGGGCCGCTGGCCAAGCAGATCGACGCAGTCAGCAACACCCTGCTCAACCCGCTGTTCAAGGTCCCCTCGAATCCGGCGGCATTGGCAACCTTCGCCATCAGCACGGTGGCCGGCATGGCGGTCAAGGACCTCTTCTCCGGGAAATTCGAGCGAGCCGCAGCGCTCTATGCAGGCTGCGCGGCCCACGTCGCCGGCGGTTCGCGCGGGCCGGCCAATGCCGGGGCCGGGCTGTTCCTGGCCGCGGCGGCGCACGCCAAGGGCTGGGCCATCCCGCGCGGCGGCTCCCAAGCCATCAGCGATGCGCTGGCCGCAGAAGCGTTGGATCACGGGGCGAAAATCCTCACCGGAACCCGCGTCGAGCATGTCGATGAGCTTTCTGCACGCAACGTCCTGTTCGATACCTCCGCCGAAAGCGCTGCCAAGCTGTCAGCCGGGCACCTGCCCGAACGGCTCGCGCAGGCCTTGGCCGGCACGCGGCGCTCGCCGGGAAGCTGCCTGGTGCACTACGTGCTTTCGGAACCGATTCCGTGGCGCGATCCGACGCTGGCCCAGGCCGGCACCGTGCACCTGGGCGGCACCGCCGCGCAGGTAGGGAAGGCCGAGCGCACCGCGGTGCGCAGGGGAGCGGCAAAACCGTTCATGATCGTGGCCCAGCCCTCGCAATTCGATGGCTCGCGGGCGCCGCAGGGCCAGCACGTGATCTGGGCGTACTGCCATGTGCCGCTGGATTCCCCGGCAGACATGAGCCGTGAACTGGAGGACATGATCGAACAGGCAGCCCCGGGATTTGCCGAGACCATCATCGAATCGCATGTGGTGACCGCGAAGGACCTGGAAGCGCAGAACTCCGCGCTGGTCGGCGGCGATCTTTCCGGGGGAACCATGGACCTGCTGGGCAGCATCAAGCGGCCCCGGATCTCCCCGGACCCGTGGTACCTGCAATCCAAGGGCCTGTACCTGGTGTCCTCGGCCGCGCCCCCGGGCCCGTCGGTGCACGGCATGGGCGGATTCCTCGGAGCTCAATCGATGCTCAAGCGGGAATACGGAATCGGGAACTGGAAAGCGGAGAACTGACACATGATGGACGCAGTATTCGAGCAACTGGCCGGATTGGTTTTCCTGGCAGTGCTCTGGTGGCTGTTCATCTGGCAATACCGCAAGGACCCGCGCCGCCTGGGACTCGCCGTCCTGCTCTTGCCGCTGGTGCTCTTCAGCATTTCGGCGGCGGCTGGCCTGCTCTCCAGCGTGCTTCCCGGATTCGGGCTTCTGTTCTCCATCGTCCTGGTGCTGACCCCGCTGATGCTTGTGGTCTTCGGCGCGGCCCTGATCTACAACGGGATCTTGTTGTGCCGGCGCGAAGGTGCCAAGCCCGCGAACCTGCTGTCCTTGGCGGCCGGGCTCGCGGTCTTCATCCTGCCGGTCATTGCGGTGCTGCTGATCCGGATCCAGTCATGGTGGACCTATTCGCTCGCTTTCGTCCTGTTCATGGCTTCTGTCTTCACCGCGAGCCTGTTCACCATGCTGCTGCTGTATGCCTGGGTTCACGCCAAATTCCCTGCCAGGGGCAAGGGCGCCGCCGTGGTGGTGCTCGGCGCCCGCGCCATCGATGGCAAGGTCACCCCGCTGCTGCGCGGCCGCCTGGACAAAGGCATCGAACTGCATGAGCGGCAGGCGGATCCCCGCCCGTTGATGGTTCCTACCGGTGGCCAGGGCCGTGATGAGGTCGAGCCCGAAGGCGTGAGCATGGCCCGCTACCTGCGCGAGCAGGGCATCGCCGATGAGCAGATTCTGGTGGAAGACCGGGCCAGGGACACCATCGAGAACCTGCGGTATTCCGATGCCCTGGTTCGCGCCCAGCGTCCGGAAGGTCAGCTGTGGCTGGTCACCAGCGACTATCACGCACTGCGTGCCGCGATGGCCTCACGCCAGCTCGGCCTGGATGCCCGTGCGTTCGGCGGGAAGACGGCGGCCTACTACCGTCCAAGCGCCTTCCTCAGGGAATGCGTAGCGATCGTGCGGGATCAGAAGAAGCTGATGGTCTTGCTGGCCCTGCCCTTCGCGTTGGCCGTCGCAGGAATGATGTACGTCCTCACGACGAGCTACCTATGACCGTCCGCCAACTGCCGTGGAAACGTGGGCCCATGCACCATATGGTGCATGGACCCACGATTGGCCCAGCTGCCCTCACCCTTTCGGGTGAGCCCTAAATCAGCATTGCGGGCGGTGAAACCTGGGCGCCAAGTCCCTAGGCTGGAAGCATGATCCAGGCTCAGCAGTTGACGAAGAAATACGGTGGAAAAACCGTGGTCGATAATGCATCGTTCACGGTGCAGCAGGGAATGGTGACCGGGTTCCTCGGCCCCAACGGCGCCGGCAAATCCACCACCATGCGCATGATTGTGGGATTGGCAGCGCCTACCAGCGGAGAAGTGCTGGTCAACGGGCGCGATTTCAAGAAGTCCAGGCATCCGCTGACCGAAGTCGGCACCTTGCTGGAAGCCAAATCGGTCCACAAGTCCCTGACGCCGCTGGCGCATTTGCGTGCCATGGCGGCTACTGCAGGATTGCCGGTTTCCCGAGTGCACCAAGTGCTGGAACTGACCGGCTTGTCCAGCGTCCAGCGCAAGAAAGTCGGCGGCTTCTCATTGGGCATGGGCCAGCGGCTTGGCATTGCCACCGCCCTGCTGGGAGATCCGCAGGTGCTGATCCTCGATGAGCCGGTCAACGGGCTGGATCCCGAAGGCGTGGCGTGGGTCCGCAATCTGGCCCGCCAGCAGGCTGCCGAAGGCAAAACCGTGTTCATTTCCTCCCACCTGATGAGCGAAATGGCCCAGACCGCGGATCACTTGATTGTGATTGGCCGTGGCCGGATCATGGCCGATGCACCGATCAGTGAATTCATCGATAACGGCCTTGACCAGACAATTGTGCGTTCAGCAGACATTGAGGTGCTGATGAACGCGCTGAACGGCGACGGCGTCCAGCTGCGCCGGATCGACGAGCATGGCGTGGAAGTCACCGGTCCCGATTCAGAGACCATTGGCCGTCGCGCACTGGAATACGGTGTGGTGCTCAGCGAACTGCGTCCGCTGCAGCGCACGCTGGAAGACGCCTACATGGAATTGACCCGTGATGCCGTCGAATACCACTCGAGTAATGTTGCCGAGACTGGCGGCGGGAAGTAAAGACATGTCTGAGAAATTAGCAACCGCACCTCGCGGCAAGGTCTCCCTCTTCGGCGTGCTGCGCAGCGAATCCATCCGTTTCTTCTCCCTGAATTCCACCCGCATCCTGATTCTGCTGGCCATCGTGCTCTATGCGGCCATCGCGGCCATCGGCACCTGGGGCATCGGATCGCTGCGGGCCAGCATGGGCGGCTTGGAGCAGATGCCGGGCATGGAGGACCTAGCGGCTCCGGGATTCGCCTCCGAGCTCATCGGTTCGGGCCTGGTCTTCAGCCAACTGATCCTCGGCGTGCTCGGTGTCCTGCTTTTCAGCGGGGAATTCACCACCGGTTCAGCGGTGAGCACCTTCCTCGCCAGCCCGCAGCGCCTGCGCGTGCTGGCTGCCAAGACCATCCTGATCACCGTCGTGACAGCTGCCGTCCAGATCGTCAGCTCGCTTCTGGCCTTCGCCATCAGCAAGCCGATTGCCGACAACTACCAGATGGACCTGGATTTCGGCAGCGACGCCTTCCAGCGGGTTCTCTGGTACGGGGCGCTTGCGGTGGCCATGGCGGCGCTGATTGGTTTGGCGCTCGGGATGATGCTGCGCAATTCGGCTGGAGGCATCACCAGCCTCGCTGCCCTGTTCTTCGTCTTGCCGATCATCCTTTCCATCCTGACCAGCATCACCGACTGGGCACAGCACATCGCGAAGTTCACCCCCGACCAGCTGGGCATGGCGTTGGCGACGCCTTCGAGCGTCGTCACCGACTTGGAAAGCTGGCAGCAGCTGCTGGGCGTCGCAGGCTGGATTGTGCTTCCGCTGGCGCTGGGTGCGGTCCTGCTGGCCAAGCGGGACATCAAATAGTCCAGAGCGTCACCGAGAAAACTAGACTGGAAGCATGAGCCAACCGACGCTGCAGGAAACTGTGGTTACCTTCGATGAACTGGCCGCCAAGCGGATGGGCCGGATACGCCGCTATTTGCGTACCCACCCGCGCTTGGTGGTCATCGGTGCGGTAGTCATCTACCTGCTGCTCACGTTGCCAGGCGTTTTGGTGGTGGCGGCAATGCCCGAATCCAATGCGACCGGTCTGTTGGTCGTCACCCTCGCCGTCAGCGCCGCCCTGCTCTACCGGCGCAGGGCGCCGATGACGGTGATCATCCTGGTGTTCATCTTCGAGTGCCTGGCCCTGGTGATTGCTGGACCGCAGGGCGGTCTGGGCGGGGTAGGCATGATCATCGCCCTGTATACCGTCGCCACCAGCTATTCGGCGAAGCGGACCATCCCGCTGTCCATCCTGGCCGGAAGCTTCCAAACCGTCCTGATGGTGCTGATGGGCTTCCCGGACATGACCGGCATGGAATTCGACCCTCAGGATGGAATCGATGAAACGATCTTCACCCGCGTCATCATCGCGGTCTCGGGCAGCTTCATCATCGGCTTCTACATCGCCGCCGCAGCAGTGGGCATGAACGTGCGCAACGCGCGCATCCACGAAGCTGAGCTGAATCACTGGGCTTCGCAGGTTTCCGTACTGGCCCAGGTGCAAGAGCGCAACCGCATTGCCCGCGAAATGCATGACGTGGTTGCCCATTCGCTGTCGGTGATGATTGCCCTGTCCGAGGGGGCGCGGGTGGTGGCCAAACGGGATCAAGCCCGCGCCGATGAAGTGCTCAACGAGCTTTCCGGAACCGGCCGCGCCGCCCTGGCAGATATGCGCCGCATGCTCGGCGTGCTGCGCCAAGAAGAATCCGGGGAGCTCGCTCCGCAGCCTACTGGCGGCAACGTGGAGCAATTGCTCGAAGGATTCCGTACCGCAGGCCTGCCGGTCACCTATGCGCATACGGGTGATCCGCTGCCGGAAGACACCACCTTCCAGCTGACGGTCTTCCGCATCATCCAGGAGTCCTTGACCAATTCCTTGCGTTATGCCCGTAACGTAAGTGATGTTCAGGTGCGCCTGGAACAGCGCCGCGGGGAACTGCGCATGGAAATCATGGACAACGGCGATGCAACGAGAGTTCCGAGCGTCGGCAGCGGGCGAGGTCTGCGTGGCATGCGCGAACGCGCGGCGCTCTTTGGCGGAACGGTAGATGCCGGACCAGTAGCCAGCGGCGGATGGATCGTCAAAGCGGTCCTGCAGCTGCCCGAATGCAGCTTGCAGAACAAGAGCCGGAAGGCAGTGAAGGAATAAGCGTGGAAGAGAAAATCAAGATCCTGCTGGTCGATGACCAACCCCTGCTGCGCATGGGATTCCGCCTCATCCTCGAAGGCGAGGAGGATATCGTCATCGCCGGGGAAGCTGTCGACGGTCTCGATGCCCTGGCCCAGACTGCGGCGCTGAAACCCGATGTGGTCCTTATGGACGTGCGCATGCCCAAGATGGATGGCCTGGAAGCCACCGAACGCATCGCCAAGGACTACCCGGAAACGAAGATCATCATCCTGACGACCTTTGACCTGGACGAATACGCCTTCTCGGGCCTGCAGGCAGGAGCCAGCGCATTCCTGCTCAAGGATGTCGCCCCGGAAGAGCTGGTCCAAGCGGTGCGCCTGGTAGCATCCGGCGACGCAGTCGTGGCACCGCGGGTGACCGCCCGCCTGCTGGAAACCTATGTGCGCAACGGTGGCGCCGGGAACCGCAGCCGGCCGGCCGAGACTCCGCACGACCCGCTGCTTGATGACCTCACCCCGCGTGAGCAGGAAGTGCTGCGTGCGCTCGCCGAGGGGCTGTCCAACGCCGAGATCGCCCACCGGTTCTTCCTGTCCGAAGCGACGGTGAAAACCCACGTGCGGCGCATCCTGACCAAATTGCACCTTCGCGACCGCGTCCAAGCCGTCGTGTACGCCTATGAGACCGGGCTGGTCATTCCATCCCAGGGCCTGGATTACTAGGCGGCGTCTGGGCAGCAAAACGGCCGCCGGGCGAAACCCATTCGGGTTCGCCCGGCGGCCGTGAAGTTTACTAGCGCTTTTTGTCCTTGCTCCGCTTCTTCGCGGTGGCGCGCAGCTGGATCACGCGGGCCACGCCGGCGATTGCCACCACGAGGGCGCCGCCAATTGCGGCGAAGAATAATGCCAGACCGAGGTTGACCTGTCCCTGGTACGCGAAGTAGCTGAGCGTCACCTGCTCCTGGTTCTGGGCAATGAAGATGATCAGCAGGATCAGCACGATCAACCCGAAGATCGTGGCGGTCCAGATGCGGCCCAACTTGGTCACCGGGAGCTTATCTGCGCCGGCAGGCTTTGCCGGCTGGACCGTGGAAGTCGCCGGTGCGGTGGGCTCCACGTCGTCCTCGCGTGCTGCTGCTGGAATATTCTTCTGCTCTGGTGTTCGATCAGCCGTAGCCATGATGAACTCGCTTTCCTTGTCTGGCGGGACTGCTTTCAGCTTCGTCGACAGCTAGCCGCCAAGTCAAGGACTGGATCGGGGTGTCCGGCAGGTTGCCAGCGAGGCCGGAGGTACAGTCGGACACCAGCAAATGTGGTTCAGGCTACTAAGCTGGGAGGCAACTCGACTTTTCAGGCGGGAACCAAAACCTGAAGAACCGTCTGACAAACATCTCTTGACAGAAAGAAGTGAGCAACCAGCCATGGCACAAGCCGCAGCAATGGCCCACATTGCAGATCTGGCCGAATACGTCGCAACCTCGCCATCGAGCTACCACGCCGCCGCCTCGGCAGCGAAGCGCCTGGACGCTGTTGGATTCACGGCGCTGGACGAGAAGCAGGCGTGGAACCTTGGCCCGGGCTCCTACTACGTGGTCCGCGACGGTGCGATCATCGCGTGGGTGCAGCCAGAAGCTGCCACCGCAACGAGCGGTTTCCATATCCTCGGTGCTCACACCGACTCGCCGGGCTTCAAGCTCAAGCCGAAGCCGACCACTGGCTCCAACGGCTGGTGGCAGGCAGGAGTTGAAGTCTACGGCGGACCGCTGCTGAACTCCTGGCTGGACCGCGAACTGGTGCTTGCCGGCCGACTGGTGCTCAAGGATGGATCCGAGTACCTGGCCCAGACTGAACCGATCCTGCGCATTCCGCAGCTGGCCATCCACCTGGACCGCCAGGTCAATGAGGGCCTGGCATTGGACAAGCAGACCCACACCAATCCGATCTTCGGCGCCGGTGACCTTGCGGATGCCGACATCCTGGCGATCCTGGCGAAGTCTGCAGGTGTCGACCCGGCACAGGTCGCCGGCTACGACATCCTGACCGCACCAGCGCAGCGCGGCGAGGTCTTCGGCGAAGGCAAGAACTTCTTCGCCGGCTCCCGCCTGGATAACCTCTCCTCGGTGCATGCAGGCCTGATCGCATTGATTGGACATTCGCGCAAACCAGCAGGCAACCGCATTGCCATGCTTGCCGCCTTCGACCACGAGGAACTGGGTTCCTCCTCGCGCTCGGGCGCCTGCGGCCCCTTCCTGGAAGAACTGATCAACCGCATCCAGGCATCCATGGGCGCAGGGGTTGAAGACACCGCCCGTGCGCTGTCGAATTCGGTATGCCTGTCTGCGGATGCCGGCCACGCGGTTCACCCGAACTACCCGGAGCGGCACGATCCGGCCAACCGCCCGCAGCTGAATGCCGGTCCGCTGCTGAAGATCAACGCCAACCAGCGCTATGCCACCGATGCGGTGGGTGCTGCCGCATTCGCCAACTGGTGCGAGGCCGCTGGAGTTCCCTACCAGGAGTTCGTATCCAACAACCGCGTACCATGCGGTTCGACCATCGGCCCGCTGACCGCAACCCGGCTGGGCATCCGCACCCTTGACGTGGGTGTGGCGCTGCTGTCCATGCACTCGGCCCGCGAGATGTGCGGCGTCGACGACCCATGGTACCTGTCCAAGGTCTCTAGCGAGTTCTTCGGAGCCTAGGGCAAGGCATTGCGGAAAGCCGGCCTTCGGGCCGGCTTTCCGTGTCCCGGCTCGAACCTCGTCCGCCGCGCCTGATCGGTGGCATAATCAGCACCATGACGATCTTCAGCCAGAACACGTTGATCTTCCAGCAGACGAAGAACTTCTCGAAGAACGACTTCGCGATTCTGGATTCCTCCGGGACGCAAATTGCCCACGTGGATACCGGTGGAAGCACGCTGGGGCGCATGTTCGTTGGGGCTCGCGAACTTACTGTCTTCGATGGCCCGGATAATCCGGTGATCGTCGTCAAGGACACGATGACCATGGGCCGCGATCGGTTCGAAATCCTTGACGGCAATGGTTCCCCGCTGGCCAGCTTGGTCAAGAGGATTACCTTCTTCAAGACGAAGGTTTCCATCTCGATGCTGGGAGAAGAGCTCGAGCTGTTGGGCAGCATCTGGGACTTCGACTTCCAGATCACCGGTCCCGGGGGAGTGCTGGGAACCGTGACCAGGGAATGGTCCGGAATGGGCAACGCGTTGATGGGGAAGTCAACCTACGCCGTGCGCCTGGCCGAAAACCTCACAAGGCAGCAACGCCAAGCAGTGATCGGTTCGGTCCTGGCGCTGGATTTGATCCGTGAGAAGCAACAGCGCAATTCCTGACTGGACCGAAATAGTCGCTTCCAGGAATATTTCTTTTCATCAGGCCAACCTTGGTTTTAAGGTGCTGTCGTGTTGCAGTCGGGTAACTTTCATGTTGATGTCGTGGTGCTTTCGTCAAGCCATTGGCTAGCGTTAGTGCCATGAATGAATCACGCATCGCACAGCTTCGCCGGGTCAAGGGCTGGACGCAAGAACGTCTAGCCGCAGAGAGCGGCGTTACTGTCAGAACAGTCCAACGGCTCGAAGCCGGAAACGACGCGAGCCTGGAAACCATCTCCCAGGTTGCCAAGGCACTGGATGTGCCGGTTGGAGACCTCTTCACGAGCGTCCAAACCCCAAAGTTCTCTGAGGCCGTGGACGGGCTCGAAGCGCGAACCCAAGCGGATCAAGAACGCCGGGATTCGGTCACCAAGGGGATCCTGCTCGTGTTCCGCGGCGTGGGCATCCTGGTCACTTTCGGCACGGTCATCTTGGCAACCACCGGCAACTTCGGCTGGTACATCTGGTTGCTGATCCCGGTGTACTGGGGCGTCGGGAAGCTCCTGCTTGAAGCCGTCTTCCGGTTGAGCCTCGATCCCAAGCTTGATGCCAAGTACCCGCTATCCAGGGCGAATCGGAAACTACTGAGCTAGGGGCGGGCTCTGAAGCGGGAACCTCGGGCCGCTCATGAGGTTCCCACGGGTCGTTAGAGTGCCTGTTGCCCGTTGATAACCTGCCGTTTACCCCCTGCTGGTCTGATCAATGACTATGAGTTCGATTTCCCCGCAGGTCAAGAATTTCCGTCCGGAGATCCAAGCGCTACGCGCCTTGGCAGTTCTGCTGGTCGTGGCCTATCACCTTGAGCCATCCGTGGTTCCGGGCGGCTATATCGGCGTCGACATTTTCTTCGTCATCTCGGGCTTCTTGATTACCTCGCACCTGCTGCGCGAGGCCGAACGCACCGGCCGGGTCAGCCTCCCGAACTTCTTTGCCGGTCGAGCGCGGAGAATCCTCCCGGCGGCCATGCTGGTGATCCTGGCAGTGGTCGCGGCAAGTTTCCTGATCCTGCCCAAGACCCTGTGGGGCGAGTTGGGCACCCAAGCCATCGCCTCAGCCTTCTCGGTGCAGAACTGGGTGCTCGCCGCCGACTCCGTTGATTACCTGGCCGCGGACCAGGCTCCCGGGCCGTTGCAGCATTTCTGGTCCTTGGGTGTCGAGGAGCAGTTCTACCTATTCTGGCCGCTGCTGGTTTTGTCCGCCTGCCTGATGGCCAAGCCGGGGCCGGACGCTAGCGGCGCGGATGCTTTCGCTCCGCGGCGCCGCATGCTCTGGATCTTGTTCGGGGCCGCCACACTTTTGTCTTTGGGGTACTCGGCCTTTGCCGGCTACTCAGGCAATAGCGCCGGATACTTCATCACCACCACGCGCATTTGGGAACTTGCCGTCGGTGGACTGCTGGCCTTGGCAGTGCAGGCGCACGCCAACGGCGCCTTGAAGCTCCCAGCCTGGGTCACCAGCTGGCAGGCCAGGAACCTTGCCGTGCTCGCGGCCTTGGCAGCGATCTGCTTCGCTGCTTTCAGCTACGACGCACTGACGGTCTTCCCGGGCATCGCGGCCTCCATCCCGGTTCTTGGCTGCGCCGTGGTGATCGCCGCGGGCAGCACGCGAGGCCCTGGATCCTTGCATCCCTTGGTGAACTGGGCTCCCGTCCAGTGGGTAGGCCTCGCTTCGTATTCGCTGTACCTGTGGCACTGGCCGCTAATCGTGTTCTACATCGAACTGGCGGGCAGCGAGCCCGGTCCGGTGCAGTCGCTGGCGTTGCTGGCAGGTTCCCTGCTGCTGGCCTGGGCCAGCTTGAAGTGGGTCGAGACGCCTGCGCGCCACTTCCGCCCGATTGCAAGTTCGCCGGCCCGCTCCCTGCTTGCCGGGGCTGTGATGGTCGGGTTGGCGGCGTCCATCGCGCTCTTGCCAGGTGCCATGCAGCAGCAACTTGTGGCAAAGGAGCAGCGCGAGCTGGGATCGATGATGCAAGACCCGCCAACCGGTTTCGGCGCGGCCTCCGTCGACCAGGGGGCACCGGCGTTCCTTGCCGGCCACCGGCAGGTAGTCCCGCTGCCCGCGACGGCCGCCGAAGACCAGCCCGAGCTGGGGGATTGCGTCCAGGAGCCGAAGTCCACGCAAATCAAGGAGTGCGAATTCGGCAGCGAGGATGCCAGCTACACCGTGGCGCTGGTCGGGGATTCCCACGCCGCCCACTGGTTCGAGGCAGTCAGTGGCTACGCCCAGAGCAAGGGCTGGAAGGTCGTGACCTACCTGAAGAATTCCTGCCCGTTCTCCGACGCCCAGCGCAAGGCGGACCGGGATGGCAGCATCAACTGCGAAGAAGCCATCGACCAGACCATGGATGCGTTGACCTCGCGCGATGACATCAACGCGGTGATCACCGCGAACTGGGGAGGTGCCACATTTACTACCGACGCGGCACAGGGCTTGGCCTCGACGTGGTCCGCGTTGGAAGATGCGGGCCTGCCGGTCTATGCCCTTGTCGATACCCCGCGTCCACCGCAGGATTCCTATGCGCGGGACTGCGTAGAGGAAAACGTGCAGGATCCAGGCAAGTGCTCCTTCCCTGAAGCGGGAGCCTACGAAAAGGGCGATGCCACCAAGCAGGCCGCCGAACTGGAACCGCGTGTCGAGGTGCTCGACTTCAGCGACTACTTCTGTGTGGACGGAACGTGCCCGGCAGTGGTGGGGAATGTCTTGGTCTACCGGGACAAGCACCACATCAGCGATACCTACATGCGCACCTTGGCCCCGATCTTCGGTGAAAGGATCGAGGCTGCCCTGGATTCCAAGTAGCCGGGCATGATCTAGGACACCAAGCCTTATGCAAGTTCGGGTCTCTCGGGTAGGATTGGAAGGTCTGTGCCACTGCATGCCCGAAAGTTGGGTGTCTGGTGCGCAGATAACGCAAGAACCTCCTGTTGCGGAAATACCGCGACCGTTTAGCCCAAAGGAGGTGGGTTCACATGCGTGCTTATGAACTTATGGTCCTCATTGATCCAGAGGTCGATGACCGCACCGTAGAGCCAACCATCGAGAAGTACCTCGAGGTTGTTCGCTCCAACGGTGGCACCATCGAAAAGGTTGATGTCTGGGGTCGTCGCAAGATGGCTTACGAGATCAAGAAGAAGGCAGAAGCCACTTACGTAGTGGTGAACTACACCGCAGAACCAGCCGCTTCCGCTGAGCTTGAGCGCCAGCTGAAGATCAACGAGCTGATCCTGCGCCACAAGGTCACCCGTCCGGAAGAGGCACGCGTTTAATTACGCGCAACCTTCCGTCGTAGGAATTAACGTTCAATCTTTCTAAGGAGAGTCAATGGCAGGCGAGACTGTTATTACCGTTATCGGAAACCTGACTGCCGATCCGGAGCTGCGTTTCACGCCGTCCGGTTCAGCCGTAGCGAACTTCACGATCGCTTCGACTCCTCGCACGTTTGACCGCCAGTCCAATGAGTGGAAGGACGGGGAAGCCCTGTTCTTGCGCGCATCGGTGTGGCGCGAAGCTGCAGAGAACGTTGCCGAGACGCTGACCAAGGGCATGCGCGTCATCGCCCAGGGTCGCCTGCGTTCACGTTCTTACGACACCAAGGAAGGCGAACGTCGCACCGTCATGGAGCTTGAAGTCGATGAAATCGGCCCATCGCTCCGTTTCGCGTCGGCCAAGGTCACCCGTACCCAGCGCTCCGGCGGTGGCAACGGCGGCTTCGGCAACGGTGGTGGAGGCTTCTCCAACGCACCGCAGCAAAGTGCACCAGCGCAGGCTCCGCGTCAGCAGCAGCCGCAGCAGGGTGGCGGATGGAATGCTCCAGCCGCTGACCCATGGAGCACCGGCGGAAACAACGGTGGCGGCTGGGGCAACCCGGGCGCAGACGAACCACCTTTCTAAACAATATTTATTCACCATCCCGCAGATCACTCTGCGGGCTCCAAAGCTAAAGGAGCTCCACGATGGCTAAGGCTGAAATCCGTAAGCCCAAACCAAAGTCCAACCCATTGAAGGCCGCTGACATCACCGTCATCGACTACAAGGACACCGCACTGCTGCGCAAGTTCATCTCCGACCGCGGTAAGATCCGCGCTCGTCGTGTAACTGGCGTTTCCGTCCAGGAACAGCGCAAGATCGCACAGGCAATCAAGAACGCACGTGAAGTTGCCCTGTTGCCTTACTCCGGCGCTGGCCGCGGCTAAGGAAGAGGGATAGCAAAATGGCAAAGATCATTCTGACTCACGAAGTATCCGGTCTCGGTGCTGCTGGCGATATTGTCGAGGTAAAGAACGGCTACGCCCGTAACTACCTGCTGCCACGCGGCTTCGCAATCGTCTGGACCCAGGGCGGTGAGAAGCAGGTGGAGTCGATCAAGGCTGCACGTGCTGCTCGCGCTGTTGCAAACCTTGAGGAAGCTCAGGAACTTGCAGCCAAGCTGAAGTCCCAGCCGGTGAAGATCACCATCAAGGCTGGCTCGAACGGTCGCCTGTTCGGCACCGTCAAGACCACCGACATTGCTGCTGCCGTCGAGGCTGCCGGTCTGGGCAAGATCGACAAGCGCAACATCGAGGTCAACGACCACATCAAGTCGACTGGCAACTACACCGCAACCGTTCGCGTACACGAGGACGTTGTTGCAAACCTGCGCCTGCAGGTTGTAGCTGCTGCCAAGAAGTAAGTCTTCCAGACTCCGCTTCTGATCAAGAGGTGGCGTGCGCTCCGCAAGGAGTGCACGCCACCTCTTGGCGTTAACCCTCCGGGTCCAGCCAAGGTCGAGTCGCATCCGCCGAGTGCCGGGATTAACGCCAGATGGCCGCGATGCTTCGGCATCGCGGCCATCGATCGGGATTCCAGTTTCTCAGTGCGCCATCCGGGATCCGCCAGCTGCATGGTGCATATCAATGGCAGGGGAAATCGCGAGCAGGCCGGAGACGATGCCGACACCACCGCAGATCCACGACATCCATGCGGCGCCGGCGAAATCGGTGAACGATCCCATCCACGGCGAGGCGAACAGCAGTGCGCTGGCGATGGCCAGTGCCCATTCCATGGAAACCAGGCGCGGCATCATGACGCTCCAAACACCGGTGACCACCATGAGCAAGCCGAAGACCAGCATCAGCTTCATCGAGGTGCTGGTTCCGTCTAGCCAGGTGGTTGAAACTGCGGCAACAATACCTGCCGCGACGCCGACCCAGTCTTGCCACCGAGTCCATTTCTTCATTGCTAATACCTCCAACATCCATTGCAGAGGGCTCCTTGGCGGGAGTCGATTTAAATGTAGGTTCGAGGTTGCCGACGCACAATCCGATTTCGGGAGCATTTTGGTAAAGGCTTGGCCATCATCGCCGCATTTCCCTCTGGCCACTGGGCAATGCCAGCCTGTATCCGGTCCACCGCGGGTTGGCACATAATTCACCAGATCGCCTTGTGAAAGGCGCGTCTTAAACGTTGGCATTGAATCTCCGGGCTCGTAGCCTCGAAGATGAATGCGTTCTAAGCCAGCATGATCGAGAGAAACGGTGGAACAAATGGGTTTTGCGTATGCCGATCCTGAAGTCTTGACCGAGGCCCAACGCGAAGCTGTGGCTGAGCATCAGCGCCGTGTCCAGGTCGAGTCCCGGCGCCTGTCGTTGCGTGCACTGCGCGAAGAAGCAGAGCTGAGCCAGGTTGAGTTGGCCGGCGCGCTGAAGCTGAGTGTCGATCGCATTGCCCGCATGGAGACCGGCGACCTGGATCGGGTCCAGTTGGCGACCCTGCGCCGCTACGCAGAGGCCATGGGCGCCCGCCTGCAAGTGCGGGCGATCCTCAAGGACATGCACGCCGAAATCGGCTAGCGATCCCAGCAGCCCGCAACAATTGCCGCGCGGCTTTTCCCGGCAGACCGGTCAGCGCAAATTGAGCCCTGCTCGTCGATAAATATGCCACCCGTCGCGCAGAAGCGCCCGGTGAGGTCTGAGTCACTGCGCCGAACCCGCTAAAGTATTCCGGTGAGATGCAGGTTATAGACCTGCATCACAAGGAAGTTCTAAAGGGGTTATTTTGCACGAACGTATTCACCACCGGGCATTTGCTGATCGCTTGATGAGCGCCGAGCAGGCTGCCGAGTTCATCAAGCCGGGCATGACCGTAGCCATGAGCGGCTTTACCGGTGCTGGATACCCGAAGGCAGTGCCCGGGGCATTGGCCGCGCAGATGGAGCGCCAGCACGCTGCCGGCAAGGACTTCAAGATCAACGTGCTGACCGGCGCTTCCACCGCCCCTGAACTGGATGGCGTGCTGGCCAAGGCCGAGGGCATGAACCTGCGCCTGCCGTACATGTCCGACCCCGAGCTGCGCCGCCGGATCAACGACGGCAACATGGAATACATGGACATCCACCTGTCCCATGTGGCACAGCACGCCTGGTTCGGCTTCTACGGCAAGATCGATCTGGCCATCGTCGAGGTTGTCGGCGTCACTGCCGAGGGAGCGTTGATCCCTTCCAGCTCGGTAGGCAACAACAAGACCTGGCTGGAAATGGCCGACAAGGTCATTATCGAGGTCAACAGCCAGCAGTCAGCGGCCATGGAAGGCATGCACGACGTCTACTACGGCACCGCGCTCCCACCGCACCGCAAGCCGATCGACCTGAGAACCGTGCGCGACCGCATCGGACAGCAGTACATGGACGTCGACGTGAACAAGATCGTCGCCGTCGTGGAAACCGACGCACCTGACCGCCTGAGCCCCTTCGCGCCAGTGGACGAGACCAGCGAGAAGATCGCGGATCACCTGCTGACCTTCCTTGATTCCGAGATCCGCGCCGGACGCCTGTCCGAGAAGCTGCTGCCTCTGCAGTCGGGCGTGGGCAATATCGCCAACGCCGTGCTGGCCGGCCTGTCCCGCGGCGGCTACAAGGGCCTGACCGCCTACACCGAGGTCATCCAGGACGGCATGCTGGAGCTGATCAAGGACGGCACCATCGAGTTCGCCTCCGCCACCAGCTTCTCGCTGTCCTCGGAGGGCATCGAGGAATTCAACCGCAACGTCGACCACTACCGCAAGCGCATCCTGCTGCGCGCCCAGGAGATCTCCAACCACCCGGAGATTATCCGCCGCCTGGGCTGCATTGCGCTGAACGGCATGATCGAAGCCGACATCTACGGCAACGTGAACTCCACCAACGTGCTCGGCTCGCACGTGATGAACGGCATCGGCGGTTCGGGCGACTTCGCCCGCAACGGCTACCTGTCGGTGTTCATGTCCCCATCCACCGCCAAGGGCGGCAAGATCTCCGGCATCGTTCCGATGGCCTCCCACGTGGATCACACTGAGCACGACACCATGATCCTGATTACGGAGCAGGGCCTGGCCGACCTGCGCGGGCATTCTCCCAAGCAGCGTGCGCAGACTGTCATCGACAATTGCGCCCACCCGGAGTACCGCCCGATGCTGCAGGACTACTTCGACCGCGCCTGCAAGGAGAGCTACGGCAAGCACACCCCGCACCTGCTGGGCGAGGCGCTGTCCTGGCATGAGCGCTTCCGGCAGACCGGAGACATGCGCCCGGCCAACTAGGCTGGACTGGATCAGATGGCGGAGGGCCGGCACCATGGTTCCGGCCCTCCGTCATTTCCATGGGATCCGGCCGCAGGGACGCCTTGGCGGAGATTATCCAGTGGGTGACTGCGGAACGAGCTTGATGCCCAGGATCTGGTCATCCTGCGGGGTCGGGTTGCCGCGGCCGTCGGTATTGCTGGTCAAGACCAGCAGGTCCCCATTCTCGGACAGCAAGGCATCGCGCAGCCTCCCATGCTCTCCCTCCAGCAATTCTGATTGGCTATCGGGTGAATCCAGGCTGACGCTGCGCAGGAGCGCTCCGCGCAGGTTTGCCAGGTACAAGGTATCGTCGACAATCGCGATGCCGCTAGGGCTCGCCTCGGACGGCGCCCACTGCGCGATCGGATCAGTGTACTGATCCGTTGTGCCGCCGGATCCCTCGACCAGCGGCCAGCCGTAATTGCCTCCGGCCTCGATGATGTTCAACTCGTCCCAGGTGTTCTGCCCGAACTCGCTGGCATACATGGTCCCGTCCGAGCTCCACGCCATGCCCTGCACATTGCGGTGCCCGTAGCTGTAGACATAGGTTCCTGAGAATGGATTATCGTCCGGGATGCTGCCATCCGGTGCCATGCGCAGTATCTTGCCGCCCAATTGCTGGAGGTCCTGGGCCTGCTGGGGGTCCGCCGCGTCCCCGACGGAGGCATAGAGCATGCCATCGGGCCCGACTGCGAGCCGCCCGCCATTGTGGATGCTCGCCGACGGCAAGGCGGAGAGCAGCGTGCGCGGTGCCGAGAGCGAAAGGCTTCCCGTGGTGCCCTGCACGGTGAACTGCTGGATGCGGTTGCCTGATTCCGTGGTGGAGTAGGCGTACAGCTGATCGGGGGCGAGGAAGGCCAAGCCGAGCAACCCGCCTTCGCCCTGGGCTGCCACGCCATCGACCCGAGCGACTTCCTGATGCTGCCCGGAATCCAGGATTTCCACGATGCGTCCCGAATCCCGTTCGCTGACCAGCAAGCTGTCTTGGGCGTAGACCATTGACCAGGGGGCTTCCAGACCGGTGGCCAGGGGAGCGGGCGTGCTGGCAGGCTGGTCGCTGGCGGTCGGTGCAGCGCACCCATTGAGCAGGAGCATGCCAACCAGCGTCCAAGGAAAGAGGATGCGAGGCATGGTGCTGCTAGCTGTGTGCTGGTTGATGGCGCGTCGGACGATAGGTCAACTCCTGGATCCGGCCGTCCAGCAGCTTGGAATCGACAAGTTCCAGGTCATAGTCGTCCACCCCGCCAAGTACAGGAGCTGAGCCGCTGTGCCCGGTCAGCACGGGGAAGATGGTCACCTGGATGAAATCGACCAGGCCTGCCGCGAGCAGGGAATGGTTCATGGCGAGAGAACCGTGGGAGCGCAGCGGCACATCCGAGGTTTCCTTCAGCCGCGCGACGACTTCCAGTGCATCAGCGCGCTCCAGTGTGGGGTTGGGCCAGTTCAGAGGCTCTTCCAAGGTGGTGGAGATGACTGTGGCGGGCTTGTCGTGCAAGGCTACGCCCCACGCGTCTTCCACCTCGGGATTCATTTCGATTTCTTCCCAGAAGCGGCTGAAGAGGCGGAAGGTGTTGGCTCCGAAGACTACTCGGCATGCTGGCGTATACAGTTCGAGCCGATGGGCCAGCAGTTCCGGCCCTTGCTTTCCCCAATAGCCGCCCCAATCGCTTCCGGCACTGCCGAAGCCATCAAGGCTGCTGAACACATCGAAGGTATAGGTCGCGCTCATGGCGAACCTCCTGGAGCTCGGGCGTTAGATGCCACCTACCGTACGCAGGTGCTCGCAGAGGGAAAAGCAGTGACGAGGGATTCTCAGGGAACCGTTATGGACCCTGGACCACGGTGACCACGACGGATAGCAGTTGCACAACCAGCAGGCCGAAAGCCAGCGAGATGAGCGCCCATCCAAAGCTCTTCTTCAACGCAGCCACGATGCCTCCCAATAAGCCAAAGGCAGTGGGCAGGAGGAACATCCAGAGTGGTTTTGCCGTCCCCGTGTCTGCCCAGTCAATGAGGGCCAGGGCAGAAGCAAGCGCCAATCCCATCATTACCCAAGTCCATAGCGGACATTTGCCGACGAGTATATTTGCGGAGACCTTCAATTGCGCACCTTCTTCCCGCCTTTGACAGTACTGCATCTGTGGATTACGGGCGCACTACATGAAATGCACGCTCACTGTGCTGGCCATGATGCGCATCTTATGAATCTTCTGCTTGACGTCATTCCTTGGGCAAGTCCACATTCTGGGTTCGCAGTTGGCCACGGGAGAGCTGCTTGCCGGTGGCTTCATCGGTGATGATGACCTCCCAGAGCTGCTGGGTGCGACCTTGGAACAGCGCAGTGGCGACCACCTGGACCCGAGCCCCGGTGGATGGGCGCAGGAAGTCGGTCGCGTTGTGCACGCCGACGGCGAATTGCCCGCGTTCTGCCACCGCATAGCTGGCGCCGACCGACCCTGCGCTCTCGATCATCGAGGCGTACACGCCGCCATGGACCACGCCCCACGGAGTGTGGTGGTTCTCGTCCAATTGCGCGTGGGCACGTACTTCAGTGGCAGTGATTTCATCGAATTCCAATCCGATGCTTGCGCTGAATCGGCTGGTCTTGTCGGGAATCCGTGGTGCTGGCTTATCCAATTAGTGATCCTCGGGCTATTTCGTCGTGCTGTCTTCGAGCGCCTGGGCGCGCAGAACATTCTTCTGCACCTTACCAGTGGAAGTGCGCGGCAGATCCTGCGGGAAGACGATGGTGCGCGGCACCTTGAATCCGGCGAGCTTTTCGCGGGCGAAGCCAATCAGGGTTTCGGCATCCAGGGTGGATCCGCTGGCGCGGATGACATAAGCCACCGGGCGCTCGCCCCATTTCTCGTCGGCGACGCCGATGACTGCAAGGTCCAGCACTTCTGGGTGCGATGCGAGGGCCTGTTCCACCTCGATGGTGGAGATGTTCTCGCCGCCGGAAATGATGATGTCCTTGGCCCGGTCGCGCACCTGGATGTAGCCGTCCGGGTGCATGACGCCGAGGTCGCCGGTGTGGAACCAGCCGCCATGGAAAGCTTGGGCGGTGGCGGCTTCGTCGCGGTAGTAGCCGATCATGACGTTATTGCCGCGCAGCACGATTTCGCCCATGGTCTGCCCGTCCGCCGGGACATCGTCCATGTTCTCGTCGACAATGCGCGCGGACTCGGCGGTGATCATGCCAACGCCCTGGCGGGCGAGCTTCGCTGCCCGGGCCGGCCCATCGAGCTCATCCCACTCATCCTGGTATTCGCACACCGTGTACGGCCCATAGACTTCGGTCAGGCCGTACACGTGGACTACTTCGATGCCCAGATTCTGCAGCTTGGAGATGATGGCCGGGGATGGCGGAGCGCCAGCGGTGGTGATCCGCAATGGCGCATCAAGCTGGTGGGCGCGGGTGGAGTCGGCGATGATGGAGCAAACGGTCGGGGCGCCGCACAGGTGCGTGGTCCCCAGATTCTCGATGGCGTCCCAGACGGCATCCTCGCGCACGCCGCGCAGGCACAGGTGGGTTCCTCCTGCTGCGGTGACGGCCCAGGGAGTGCACCATCCATTGCAGTGGAACATCGGCAGGGTCCACAGGTAGCGGGTCTTGGCGGTGAAGCCCTGGTGGTGTGCTTCGCCCAAGGAATTCAGGTAGCTGCCGCGGTGCGAGTAGAGCACGCCCTTCGGCTTGCCGGTGGTGCCCGACGTGTAGTTGAGGGTGATCGGCGCCCGCTCGTCGGCTATGGCATAGGGAAGCTTCTCATCCGAGGCTTCCGCCAGCAGCTCGTCCAAGGTGGCGTCCACTTGCACTTCGGGACGCGGTCCGGAGTACTGGTCATCGGTGATTTCGATGAGCGCCTCCAGCGTCGGGTTCTCCCGGCGCAGGGTCTTCGTATTCTCCAGCAGCTCGGTGTCGGCAAGCATCAGCTTGGCAGCCGAATGATCAATGATGTACTGCAGCTCGTGGTCCGAAAGGCGGGTATTCAGGGCAATGAGGACGCCGCCAGCCAGCGGCACGGCGTAATGCGCCATGAGCATTTCGGGAGTATTCGGTGCCAGCACGGCCACGCGGTCGCCCGGCTCAATACGCGCCTTCAGCGCCTGGGCAAAGCGGTGCACGCGTGCTTCGAGTTCCGCGTAGGTGTAGCTGCGAGTTCCATGGATGACGGCGGTCTTCTTCGGATAGGCCTCGGTTGTGCGCTCAAGGAAACGCAGCGGGGTCAGTTCTGAATGGTTTGCCTGAATCTCTACCATGGTGTGGCTATTCCTCAATCGTCAGCGATGGTTACGGAGAACAATAAGCAGGAGTGTGACTCAACGCACTCCATGATCAATAGTGTCATGAACCTCAGCGTCATGCGGAGAAACCAAGTTTCATTTCGGTGAGCGGTAGTGAATTCGCGACAGGCCTCCGGTTCCACGGGTAGAGCCGGGTCTTCCGCTGCAACGTGACCGGAGAAGGTCCGTAATGAAAGTTGCGTCGAAGGTCTCGGGCAAGGTGGATGTGGCGAATAAAAGACTGCTAAAAGGTTCATTTCAAGGCATTGGATCGAACGTTTCGTTGAATATTGCGATTTGCGAAGCAAAATGTTTGACGCGTGTTCGACATGAGCCATATCGTTTTAAACAGAATCAAGAGCATCAGCTATAAGCCCTGGCTTGCTGATCGGCAACCCTCTCAACGGTAGTGGGGTGCTCCAGGTGAGGATTCGGTTCCACGCAAAAACGTGCTGGAACAAGTACCGCACACGGCGCGGAACTCCAACGCTGGCGGCTTCGAGAATCAAGAAGCTCCGGCGTGCGGATTATTGCGCGGTGGGCAAGACCCGAAGGAATCGAGCCATGTCATTGAATCTTGAACTTGACCCGTTGACCCTGCGCAAGGTTTTCGCTCAGCATCCGTCAGGCGTAGCCGCCCTCTGTGCAGAACTGGATGGCGAGAAAACCGGCATTGTGGCTTCGTCATTTACCGTGGGTGTTTCCCTCGAGCCAGCACTGGTGATGTTCGCCGTGCAGAAATCCTCGAATACGTGGCCAAAGCTGCGCAACGCTGGCCGCATCGGCGTTTCGGTGCTCAGCGAACGCAATGAAGGAGTATGCGCTCAGATCGCGTCGAAGAACGGCGACCGATTCCGCGGGATCGACACCTATTCCTCGGAACAGGGCGCACTGTTCATTAACGACTCCACGCTGTGGCTGGAAACCTCGATTTACAACGAGGTCGAAGCGGGGGATCACTGGGTGATCTTGATGGAAGTCCACGGGCACCGCATCTCGAAGCACTCGCCGCAGATCTTCCACGATTCGCGCTTCCATTCACTGCCGGTTCCCGAGCTCGTCTAAGCTCTTCTGAACTTCCAAAGCTTCGGCCAGATCAACATATCGATCTGGCCGAAGCTTTTTTGATTTCGAGGCCTGCGGAATCACTTGATCCCTGTGCCAATCGGAAAATTAGGCGCGATGCCTGTTGATCTCCGGGCACCCCGGCAGCAACCCTGGACTACATGCAGCCCATGCACTGCGGGCAAGTTCGACGTGTAATTGCACTTCCACTGCAGCTGATTGCCGAGGTAAATCGGTGGCAGTGGGCCAAGAGCCCAGTTACGGCTTCAAATTCACGCAACGCCACCTCGGCGACATCAAGTTATCCACGGCCCTGAGCGGTGAAATTCTTGTCGGTTGTGAACTACTTCGGGCTCGGAGCCTTGATAGCGAACATTAATCCGTGGTGACTAAGGGTTTTGCAAAATCAACAGTATCCACAGTGTTATCCACAAAACTGTGGATGAAGTATGGGGAAATGTGAACAAAGGAGCGAAAACCCCGGAAACTGGGCGATTATGGGTGTTGATAACTTCGATGTGGTTGACGTGACCTTCAATGAATTAACTTTCTTTCCACAAGTGTGAAAATACAAACAGCCTAGTCAATCGATGTTACCGGTGTGTAGAGTGGGGTAATCCACAGGGTTCTCCCCAGACTGTGAACAGGGGAGTCCACAGGTAGCGGTGTGTTATCCACATATTCTGTGGATAATGAGGTTTACGCCTGTTAATAACAGCCCTAGTGTTGGCTTCGGGAGAGAAATATCCACAGGCGCTTTACAGCTAAATGTCCGTATCGACTGACATGATGAAGCGTTGCCATGAGGGCAAGGAGAATTTTCCCAGCGGGTCAATAGGGGATGGAAGTGTCTGCAATGAGTGCTGAGCCGGTTTACGAAGGACGGGAATCCGACGCAGGGCGCAAGCCGCCACAGGATATCGAGGCCGAAATGTCGGTGCTCGGCGGCATGATGCTTTCCAAGGATGCGATTGCCGACGTCGTTGAATCCATCCGCGGCACCGACTTCTACCGTCCCTCCCACGAATCCATCTACGAGGCAATCGTTGACCTCTACGGCCGCGGCGAGCCAGCCGATGCGGTCACCGTAGCCGACTTGCTGACCAAGCGCGGCGAAATCTCGCGCGTGGGTGGCGCTGCCTACCTGCACAACCTCATCCAGCAGGTTCCCACTGCGGCGAATGCCGGGTACTACGCAGAAATAGTGCGCGAACGCGCAGTGCTGCGCCGGCTGGTTGACGCCGGTACGCGCATCGTCCAGATGGGCTACTCGCCGGATGGCGAGGTCGACGCAATCGTCAACGAAGCCCAGGCCGAGGTGTACAAGGTTGCCGAGAACCGCAGCAGCGAGGACTACGTGCGCCTCTCGGACATCATCGAAGACACCGTCGACGAGATCGAGAACGCGGCCAACGCGGGCGACGGCATCACCGGCGTGCCCACCGGCTTCTACGAATTCGACGAGCTGACCCAGGGCCTGAAGGGCGGCCAGATGATCATCATCGCTGCCCGTCCCGCCGTCGGCAAGTCGACCTTCGCGCTGGACTTCGCCCGTTCGGCTGCCATCAAGCACAACATGGCCACCGTGTTCTTCTCCCTGGAAATGGGCCGCAACGAAATTGCGATGCGCCTGCTCTCGGCCGAAGCGTCTATCCAGCTGCAGGACCTGCGCAAGGGCTCGGTGGAAGATGCGCAGTGGACCAAGATCGCCACGACCATGGGCCGGCTCAACGAAGCCCCGCTGTTCATCGACGATTCGCCGAACATGTCCATGATGGAAATCCGCGCCAAGTGCCGCCGGCTCAAGCAGCGCAACGAGCTGCGCATGATCATCCTCGACTACCTGCAGCTGATGAGCTCGGGCAAGCGCGTGGAATCGCGCCAGCAGGAAGTCTCGGAGTTCTCGCGTAACCTCAAGCTACTGGCCAAGGAGCTCGACGTGCCGCTGATCGCGCTGTCGCAGCTGAACCGCGGATCCGAGCAGCGCACCGACAAGCGGCCCATGGTCTCGGACCTGCGTGAATCGGGTTCGATCGAGCAGGACGCCGACATGGTCATCCTGCTGCACCGAGACGACGTGTACGACAAGGAAAACCGTCCGGGCGAGGCCGACGTGATCATCGCGAAGCACCGTGCAGGTCCAACCAAGACCATCACCGTGGCATTCCAGGGCCACTACTCGCGCTTCAACAACATGTCCAACGAGGGTTAGTCCAGTCAGAACTGATATGGCACCTACTAAGCCAGCTCATTGCTGGCTATAGTGGGCGCCATGTTCGCTTCGTTGCAGGCTTTGCTGTGGGGCACCGTGGCCGGATCCGCCCTGCTGCTGGGTTCCGGTGCTGCCTGGTGGTTGAAGATCCCCAAGGTCTGGGTCAGCGCCATCATGGCTTTCGGCGCTGGGGTCCTGATCAGCGCACTGGCCTTCGAACTGGTGCTCGAAGCCTATGGCACCGGCGGCCTTGGTGCGACACTGGGCGGCGTGATCGTGGGCGCTGCCTTGTACTTCGGTGCGAACCGGCTGCTGGCCTGGCGGACCGGAAAGCGGCAGGCGCAGCGCGCAGGCGAGCAGGAATCATCAGGATCAGCGCTCGCTGTCGGTGCGCTCATCGACGGCATTCCCGAATCCGTGGCCCTGGGACTGACCGTCGTCGCCAGCGCAAGCATTAATCCGGCAATGCTGATCGCCATTTTCATTTCCAATGTCCCCGAGGGGCTGGCGAGCACCGCCCAGATGAAAGCGTCCGGGAAGAAGGGATCCTCGATCGCGTTGCTCTGGGGCGCCATCGCCATCTCCTGCGGGATCGCGGCCTTCCTCGGGGCGCTGCTGCTGGAATCCATGCCCGGCGAGGTGCTGGCCTTCGCCACCGCCGTCGCTGCCGGAGGCATCTTGACGATGATCGCTGACACCATGGTTCCCGAAGCCTACAAGGTGGAGCACGACTACACCGGATTGCTGGTGACCTCTGGCTTCCTCGCGGCGTTCAGCCTGCACGTGATCGGCGGCTAGTCGAAACCTGAGATCATGGATGCATGCCCCTGAACCGCAGCAGCCAATCAACCGAGCGCGCCGAGTCCACCATCTATGCTCCGCAGTATCTTGCCACCACCCTTGGCATGTTCGTGCTCGTCTTCCTGGTCGCCTTCGAATCCATGGCCGTGACGACGGTGATGCCTCTGGTCAGCGAGCTGTTGGACGGTGAACGCTACTTTGCGTTGGCCTTTGCCGCGCCGATCGCCAGCGGCATGCTGGGGATGGTGGCCGCCGGAGAAGTCACCGACCGTTGGGGGCCGAAGCACCCGCTGTTCATCGCCGTTGCCGTATTCTGCGTTGGCCTGCTGATCTGCGGTTCGGCCGAGAACATGCAGGCCCTGATTGCCGGGCGCATCCTGCAGGGAGTCGGCGGCGGCGCGATCACCGTCGCCATCTATGTGCTCATTGCCCGGGTGTACCCCGGGCACCTGCACTCGAAGATCTTCGCCCTGTTCGCTACCGCTTGGGTGATTCCGGCGATGATCGGCCCCTGGATGGCGGGCCTGATTGCGGTGCACCTCGGTTGGCGCTGGGTGTTCTCCGGCGTGGCGGTGCTGGTGGTTCTCGCGTTTTGCGGGGTCGTGCCGGCATTGAAGTCTCTGAGCTCGACGCGCAATCCTGACCTGGGGCCGATTTCCGCCAAGCGGCTGGTGCTGGCTGGCCTGACCGGGGTGGCTGTCATCTGCATGAACCTGCTCGGAAATACGCAGGGCCGCTGGTCCCTGCTCGGGTTGATCCTGGCGCTGGCGGTGGCCCTGGCCGCGGTTCGCCCGCTGCTGCCCAAGGGCACATTCAGCTTGGCCAGGGGACTGCCGTCCACCATCATGACCCGCATCTTCGTGGCCGGTGCCTTCTTCGGCGTGGAAGTCTACCTGCCCTACCTGCTGCGCGAGGATTACCACTTGGGCCCCGACCGGGCCGGCCTGATCCTGACGGCGTCGGCACTGTGCTGGTCGGTGGGCTCATGGCTGCAGGGAAAGCTGGGGGAGAAGGTGGAATCCTCCACCTGCATCACCGTGGGGGCGATTGCCGGCTGCGTGGCGATTTCAACCGCATTGGCTACAGCGGTCTTCCATCCGCCGGTGCTCGTGCTGGTCTGCGGATGGGCTGTGGGCGGCTTCGGCATGGGCATGATCTTCCCGAGGCAAAACGTGAACATGCTGGCCCTGTCCGCCAAGGACGAGCAGGGATTCAACTCATCGGCAATGACCGTGGCCGACTCCCTGGGCAATGCCGGGGTCACTGCCATCGGTGGGGTCATCTTCGCAATGGCCGCCACCGGCATGGGGTTCATCTCGGTATTCAGCTTCAGCCTCTTGCTGGTGCTCGTCCTGATCGCGATCTCGCCGCGCACCAAAGCTGTTGCGCGGCCGGCAGCCTGACTACGCTGGGGTCATGGGCACCGAGCTTCCGAAAACCAGCAACCCCGCGGCCAGGGCCTTCGAGCACGCCGGCATCACCAGCCTCGAGCAGGCGGGGCAGGCCGGCGCCGCGGCGCTGCTCGCACTGCACGGCGTGGGTCCGAAAGCCATCCGCCTCCTGAGCGAAGAGCTGGCCGCGCGAGGCCTGGAGATGAATCCTTGAACTGCCCGGCTCAGCCGCGCGGCAGGATCTCCAGATGGTGCTTTTCCGGTTCCACCAGATGCTTCGCGTACTCGGTGTGCTTGGCAACGTAGGCCTTCACGTACGGGCAGACCGGAACAATCCTGGCGCCGCTGGCGATGGTGTTCTCCAGCGCGAATTTCACCATGATGCCGGCCAGCCCTTGCCCGCCATATTCCTCATCCACGGTGGTGTGGAAGAAAATCCGCTCGACTCCTTCTGAACCGTCGAAATCGCGGTAGTGCGCCGCGCCGATCATCTTCCCGTCATCATCGAGGGCGAAACGCTGGCGCTCGGGCAGGAAAACTGGCTTGATATCGCTCATGGAAAGCTCCTTGGTGGCTAGGCTGGGTTCACCCGCGGGCGAAGGCGAACGGTAGGAAGCGCCGGGGCCGGCAGGGCTGCCGGGGTATCAGGCGGGAATGGCCCGAAGCGGTCCTCGGAGGCGTCCCCGGGCTCCGCCCCGATTTCGGCTTGCCACTGCGCGCGGAAGGCGAGGACTTCCTCATGGGTGCGGCCCACGAAGTTCCACCACATCAGGATGTCTTCCTTCAGCGGTTCACCGCCGATGAGCAGCGCCAGCACCGGCTGGTCGCCGGACCTCAGGTGCAGGGTCTTGCACCCAGCCTGCACGAATCCCAGATCGCGCGGGGCGAGCTCATGGCCGTTGACTTCGAGGCTGCCGGAGTCCAAAAGGATCCCGTGCTCATGGTGCTCGGGAACCACGACGTGGATTTCGGTATTCGGCTCGAGGCGCAATTCCGCGCCGCCGAGCTCGGTGTGGGTCTTCACCGGGGAGGCGGAAGATTGCCCAGCTACCGCGTAGGTTCCCAGGAATACCGATAGCGACCAGCCCTCGGCAGCCAGCGGTTCCGGGCGGTAGTTCTCGAAGGTATGCTCCATGTCCCGCGCATGATCGGGCAGCGCGGTCCATAGCTGGGCGCCGTGGAGGATGGTGGTGTCCTCGGTGAGGATCTCCGAATGGCTGATTCCGTGGCCGGCGGTCATCAGGTTGACCTCGCCCGGGCGCACGGTTGCCTTGAAGCCGGCAGAATCCATGTGGTTGATCTCGCCGGTGAAGAGCCAGGAGACGGTCTGTAATCCGGTATGCGGGTGCCGGGGCACGTTCATCCCGCCGGTGACCTTGACGTCGTCCGGACCGTAATGGTCAAGGAAGCACCAGGCGCCAATCAGGCTGCGCTGCTTTTGCGGCAGCGTGCGGAAGACAGTCATGGCCCGCGGGCCGCCCAGCGGCACTTCGCGTGGCTCGAGGATTTCAACCTCTGCCCCGGAACGCAGTGCATGGCAGTCGATCTCCTGCGGACTCTGCTCGAGATTGCTCATAGGCCAAGGCTATTCACTGCGGCCCGTTTTGACTACTCGCTCCGCTATTTTCCATGTCGCCGGAAGCCATGCCTTTCCGGTGCGCGGGCTTGGGCCCGGCAGCGCAGTTTTCGGCCGGGGTACGATCGATGCAGTGGTATTAGGCGTCTTTCAAGGAGCTTGCAGCAACGTGGACAGTGCAATTCTTCGCGACGAAGATCTTCTCAAGCTGGAAAAGCAGGTCTGCTTCGGCCTGGCCGTAGCCTCGCGCTCGGTGATCTCGGCGTACAAGCCCGTGCTGGATCCGCTGGGGCTGACTCATCCGCAGTACCTGGTGATGCTGGCCCTCTGGGAGCTGGGACCGACGAGTGCCAGTGCCCTCAGCGGGCACCTGCATCTGGACCCGGGAACACTCTCGCCGCTGGTCAAGCGGCTGGAGGCTGCCGGGCTGGTAGCCAAGACGAAAAACCCGGACGATGAGCGGGCAGTGGTTATCCAGCCCACCGAGAAGGGCGCAGCGCTGCGTGCCGAAGCGGTGAAGGTGCCCCGCGAGATGATGGCCCGGCTTGCCCTCTCGGAGAAGGATGTCCTGGAACTGCGCAGCATCCTGGACCGCATGATCGCCGCTGGTGCGAACGCTCCGAAGAGCTAGGCCCAATTTAGTTGGTGCACCAACTAATGACGTATGATTGATGCGCCAGCACTTGCACGTCAGATGACCGAAGAGGACGACGATCATGGATGAATCACCCCTGCCGATCATTTCCGATACCACCGGACTGAGCGTCGGCTACCGCATCTTCTGGCGCCTGAAGTACCTGGGATTGTCGATCTTCGGTCCCGCCGAGCGCCGCGTCCTGGCCAGCCCGCGCGAACGCATCAAATGGGATCGCGCCATGAAGGTCATGCGCGCCCATGAAGCCGCCGGAACCCTGCCGGATGAGCAAACGCTGTACACCGTGAGCCGCATGGAGCCCCGCCGCCCGCAAGGCTAGCCCGCGCAGCTGAGCCCGAAAGCGGGCCGCGATAGAATTGAACCCATGGAATCGATGACTGAGCTTGTAGTCGCCCGGCAGTTTTCCGCACCGAAGAACGCCGTCTGGGCTGCCTTTGTCGAACCGGAAATCATCGCCCAATGGTGGGGGCCGGAGGGCTGGCTGGTCGAGGAAGATTCTGTCGTCTTCGAAGCCAAGGTCGGCGGCCGGCATGAGCTGAACATGGTGCAGGCAGGGAACCCGGAAGCCAGGGTGCCGCTCAAGGCGGTGCTGACCGCCTTCGACGAGTACGAGTGCCTGGCCAGCGCCGACGGCCCGCACGAAATGACCTTGGACCTGGTAATCGAGACCCGCATCGAATTCAAGGAATTCGCCGGCCAGACTATGCTCACGCTGACCCAAACCCCCTTGCCGCATGAGGTGATCGAGTCCAGCACCCAGGCATGGCACTCGGCTTTCGCGAAGCTCGAAGCGCTGCTGGCAGAATACTTCTAGGCCCTACTGCGCAGCAGCGGAAGAAGCGGCGAAATAGCTGCGCACGCCGACCAGCTTCGCTGCCTTGCCGGCCGAGGCGAACCGCAGCACGTGGCTGAAGGGAGTTTCCCTGCCGCCACTGGTGAAGATCCCGTCCGCGCTGCCTTCGTTGCCGTGGGTGAGGATGCTCAAAAAGTGCACCTTGCTGGTCTCGGGGCGAGCTTGGACCCACTGTTCCACCGCGTCGCGTCCATGCAGGGCCTGCTCGCCCGGGAACTCCCACACCACATCTTCGGCAAGCCACTGGCGCAGTTCTGCCAGGTCCTTGCCGTGCAGCGCAGCCAGCAGCCCCATGATGATCTGATGGCGCGGGGCGTTGCCGCAGGTCGCCGGGGTCTCAACTTGCATGCCAGTTCCTCCTCGATGATGCCCGCGGCCTAGCCTCGCCCGATGTAGGGCATGCCGCCAGCGGTGATGGTGAATTGGTTGATGGACGTGCCCAATGGAACCCCGGCGATGTACGCAACGGCTTCAGCGGCTTCGGCCAGCGGGAAGGTCGGCTCGACGAGCCGATGTCCGCTGGGCTGCAAGGCTCCCTCGGTGGCGCCGAAATCATCGAGCAGGTCGCTGGCGGTGTTGCCGATATCGATCTGGGTGGCCCTGATCCGGTGCTCGCGCCCATCGAGTTCAAGGCATTTGGTCAGGCCGGCGATTCCGTGCTTGGTGACGGTATAGGCAACGGAGTTCACGCGCGGCACCTGCGCCGAAATCGACCCGTTGTTGATGATGCGTCCCCCGCCGTGCGCCCTGAAGTGGGTGAACGCCGCCCGGGCGGCGTTGATGGCTCCGGTGAGGTTGATCCGGCACACCTCATCCCACTGGGCAGGGTCCAGCTCGTCGATGGCTGCCGGGGGACCGAAGATCCCTGCATTATTGAACAGCACGTCGACCGATCCGAAACGCTCGGCGGCTGCGGCAAACAGTTGATCCACGGCCTGCGGATCACTGACATCGGTGGGGACCACCAGGGCGGAGCCATGTCCTTGCGCCGTCTCGTGCAGCTTCTGCGCGGTGCGCCCGGCGAGCACCACATTCCATCCCTGCTCCAGCAGCAGGCGGGCGGTGGTGCGGCCGATGCCTGATCCTGCACCGGTGATGACGATGGTGCGCGGGGCGTGCGGGGCGTTAGATGCTTGGGACATCAATTCTCCTTGCGGAAATCTCAACGGCATTAGGGTGAGGCGCGTGGTCCCATCCTAGGAATTCGGGCCGCGAAACCCCAGTTTTCTTCTGCATGTTGCGTCGCATCCCCGGCCGCGTTTCCCGGATCAGCCTGGCCGGCTACTAACCTTGAAGTGGCCGGTTCGCGCAATCCGGGCCGAATATCCCCGAAGGAGTCTTGTGTTCCTCGACGTGCTTTATGGCGTGCTGCCGCTGTTCTTCGTCATGCTCATCGGCTACGCCGCCAGCCATGCTCCCAAGTTCCCGGCCAGCGTGGAACCAGCACTGAACGTATTCGTCTTCTATGTCGCCCTGCCGGCCCTGCTCTACAAGGTGGTGGCCCGGGCGGACATCAGCGACGGCGTGCCATTCGCATTCCTGTGGATCAGCATCGTCTCGGCACTCGTGTTCGCGCTGATCAGCTGGCTGGCTTTCCGCTATCTGCTGCGCGCAGACCGGGCGCGGGCGCTCGCCGGCATGCTGGCCACCAGCTTTGGCAACGTCTCGTATCTGGGCATCCCGATCGTCCTGGGCGTGATGGGAACCGAAGCCGGTTTCGCGGCGGGCATGGGGCAACTGGTCCACAACATCATCTTCATGGTCGGGTTCCCCATCCTCGCCCAAATCGTCCTGCCCCACGCAGGCGGAGGAGAGCACAAGGCCAGTGCTGCGCGCATTGCCCGAACCGTGCGCAACGCCCTGGTCTGCAGCCCGGTCACCTGGGCGATGCTCGTCGGCGGGGCGGTAGCAATCTTCGCAGTGCCGGTGCCGCAGCCGGTGGACGACACCATCGACCTGGTGGCCGCCGCGGCTGCTCCGGGCGCGCTCTTCGTCATCGGCATGTCGCTGAAGCGGACCATTGACCGAGCACGTTCCAGGCGCCGGGCGCCGGCGGCCGCGGACGGTACCGCGCCAGCAGCCCGTTGGGCGAAAATTTCCATCGCCACCATGGTCGTGGGCAAGCTCGTGGCATTCCCCGTGCTGGTGGTGGCCATGCTGCTTGCCTTCGCCCCTGAGCTGGACCGCATCTGGTTCAATTCGGCGGTGCTCATGGCGGCCATGCCGGTGAGCGCGACCGCCTACATCATGGCGCAAAACGACACCGGGGATGGCGAACCGACTGCGGTAGCCATCGTCATCACCTGCGTCCTGTCGGTCATAGCATTGCCGGTGCTGGCGCAGTTGGCGCTGAAGTAGCCTTCCGCGCACTCCTTGACCTTTGCCCCGACCGGGGACAGGCTGGTAGCACCACATGCCAACCGGCGAGGAGCTTCCAGCCGCAGAGATGAGATGCAGGGATTAAATGAAGAAGTTTTCGCTGACCGCCATCGCCCGGGCCCAGCTGCGCGATGCCGAGAACGCCGGCAATGGCCGCGCCGCCAGCACGGTGTTCGGAGGCCATGAGCACACGCTGCGCCAAACTGTCATCGGGATCAAGGCCGGCACCGAGCTGCAGGAGCATGCGAATCCCGGCGAAGCGACACTGCTGGTCCTCGACGGAAGGGTCACCGTCTCATCGATGGGCAACCAGTGGGAGGGGCGCAGCCAGGATCTGATCGTGCTGCCCGAAGGGCGGCTGAAAATCAGCGCTACCGAGGATTCCAGCGTGCTGCTCACGGTGGCCAAGATCGATCGCTAGGCGGAAGCGAACTGCGGGCCAGCCCACGTCAATGGGCGGGGCCGGTTTCGGTAACGGCTCATGCCGCTGCATTCGCGTTTGCGGCGTCCCAGAGGACAAGGACGCGCGACCGCGAACCGGATTAAAAAAACGCAGAGGCCAGGTCCCGACGCCTCAGGGGTTGGCCTCTGCGTGGTCTTGAGGAGCGCCTAGCGCCCTTGGTGCTGGCCGAACAGGCGGCTGAACAGCGAGGGGACCTCGCGGGTGATCCGCGGCTGGCGGGCGATATCGGGATCCAGGCCTTCGATAGGCTGGAACAGCCCGGTGCGCAACGCGTCGGTGGTGGCAACGAGGCGCTGGCCCTCCGGTGAGCAGTTGATCTTGCCAGTGTTGATAGCGGTCATTGCGACCCTCCTTCGCGATTCTCTATTTCCATAATATGGAAATTATGTTTTGTCTTACGAAACCATTATGTGCACCATGGTGGATTGTTGGCAATAGCTGGGCGCAAAATTTTCTATCCGCAATGCGGAAAACTTTCATAAGTCACACTTGTTAAAGATTTTCCGGCTTTGACTTGACGGCGACGCTGTGAGGTGGATTACAGTGGTGGCACAAGGTTCCACGAAACCAGCATCGAGTCGAAGCCGAAGTCTCCTTCGGTGGTAAGGGTGTTCAGCCAAGGTCCGTGGAAAGAACGACCGTTTGAAAAGAGCTGATCACCCGATGCGACTAGACGTATTCAATCAATTGCCCGCAGCCGAGGCGGCAGATGTCCTGCGCCCCTGCGTGGATGTCGACCGCTGGATCGATGCACTTGTTTCCGCCCGTCCTTTCAACAGCTTCGATGAGCTTTCCAGCTATGCGCTGCAGGACGTCGCCCCCTTCAACCGCGAGGAAATCGCCGCCGCCTTGGCGCACCACCCGCGCATCGGCGAACAAGGGCAGGGCAGCAGCAAGGAAGCCGAGCTCTCGCGTGGCGAACAGGCAGGCCTGGACTTTGATGGCGATGTCACCTCACGCCTGGCCGAGGCCAACAAGGCCTACGAGCAGCGCTTCAACCGGGTCTTCCTCATCCGCGCCGCTGGCCGCAGCTCCGAAGAAATCCTCGCCGAATGCGAACGCCGGCTGGCCAATGGCGAGCAGGAAGAATTTCTTGAGGTTGCCGAGCAGCTGCGCCAGATCGCGCTGCTGCGGCTGCAGAACGCGGTGGACAACTAAGCCAATGCCCGGGGTGCACACCCCGCGCATTTACCGACCCCTTATCCCTCCGACAGCCAGGAGATGAACATGGCAGATGGCAACGGCGAACGCAGCCACATCACCACCCACATACTCGACACCGGGACCGGGAGGCCTGCCTCCGGTGTCAAGGCCACGCTGGAAGCCAAGGCGGCATCCGGCTGGCAAGAAATCGGTTCAGGTTCCACGGATGCCGATGGCCGCATCAAGAACCTCGGACCGGTACAGGTTGAAGCCGGCCGCTACCGGATTTCCTTTGAAACCGGCGGCTACTTCGGGAAGCAGGGAACGGAAAGCTTCTTCCCCGCGGTAAGCATCGATTTCTTCGTTAATGACGTCGACGAGCACTACCACGTACCTCTTCTTATCAGCCCGTTTGCATATTCCACGTACCGAGGGAGTTAGAACCATGACTACCGAAATCACCGCCCCGGCAGACACCAAGATCGTGCTGGGCTCCAACCAGTACGGCAAGGCCGAAGTCCGCCTGGTCAAGATCACCCGCGACACGGTTCGCCACCAGATCCAGGATCTGAACGTCACCAGCCAGCTGCACGGCGACTTCACCGCCGCGCACCAGGATGGCGACAATGGCCGCGTTGTCGCCACCGACACCCAGAAGAACACCGTCTATGGCTTGGCCCGCAACGGCGTGGGTGCCATCGAGGAGTTCCTGGTGCAGCTTGGCAAGCACTTCACCGGGGAATTCGATTGGATCACCGGTGGCCGCTGGGCAGCCCAGCAGTTCTTCTGGGACCGCATCAACGACCACGACCACGCCTTCTCGCAGAACAAGTCCGAGGTCCGCACCGCCGTGCTGGAAATCGGCGCCGACGGCAAGAAATCGATCGTTGCAGGCCTGGAAGACCTCACCGTGCTGAAGTCCACGGGCAGCGAATTCCACGGCTTCCCGCGGGACAAGTACACGACCCTGAAGGAAACCACCGACCGCATCCTGGCCACCGACGTGACCGCGCGCTGGCGCTACACCGAGCAGGCCATCGCCGAGGGCATCGACTTCGACGCGGTCTACACCTCGGTGCGCCAGCTGCTGCTGACCCGCTTCGCCGACACCCACTCGTACGCGCTGCAGCAGACCATGTTCCAGATGGGGCAGGCCGTGCTCGAAGCGCATCCGGAAATTGCCGAGATCAAGATGTCGCTGCCGAACAAGCACCACTTCCTGGTGGACCTCGAGGTCTTCGGCCAGGACAACCCGAATGAGGTCTTCTTCGCGGCTGACCGCCCGTACGGACTGATCGAAGCGACGATCACCCGAGAAGGCACCGAGGCGAATCACCCGATCTGGGCAAATATTCCGGCATTTATCTAAACGAACAGCGTTGAAGGTGTGCCGGTGCTGGCACACCGGCACACCTTTGGCAGCGACTGACGTAGGAGGTCAGCCTTGAGCGCTACACAAGATGAATCTATCAAAGGCAATCGTCCCGAGGACATCAAGCTTCCGCTGGGGAAGTCCTTTGCCTATGGCTTGCAGCATGTCCTGACGATGTACGGGGGAATCATCGCCCCGCCGCTGATCATCGGCAACGCCGCAGGGCTGGCTCCGGACGAGATCGGCCTGCTGGTCGCCTGCTGCCTGTTTGTCGGCGGGCTGGCCACCATCCTGCAAACCGTGGGCATCCCGTTCTTCGGTGCGCAGCTGCCGCTGGTCCAGGGCACCTCCTTCGCCTCCGTGGCCACCATGGTGGCCATCGTCAATGGCGGCGGCGGCATCCAGGCTGTCTTCGGCGCCGTGCTCGTCGCTGCGCTGATCGGCTTCCTCATCGCACCGTTCTTCGCCCGCATCATCAGATTCTTCCCGCCGGTAGTGACCGGCGTAGTCATCACGATGATCGGCATCTCGCTGACCCCGGTCGCGGCCAACTGGGCCATGGGCGGGGACGCCAAGGCCGAGGGCTACGGGTCGCTGGCCAACATCGGCCTGGCCGCCGGAACGCTGCTGGTGGTCCTCCTGCTCTCCAAGGTCGGCAATGCCGCGATCTCCCGCATGTCGATCCTGCTGGCAATCGTGCTGGGCACGGTCGCCGCGGCACTGCTGGGCATGGCAGATTTCTCGCAGGTCGGCCACGGCGCCATCTTCGCCTTCCCGCAGCCGCTGGCCTTCGGCATGCCGGTCTTCGAAATCGGCGGCATCATCTCGATGACCATCGTGGTGCTGGTGATCCTCACCGAAACCACCGCCGACATCCTCGCAGTGGGCGAGATTGCCGGCTCGAAGGTGGATTCCAAGCGCATCGCCGACGGCCTGCGCGCCGACATGGCTTCCTCCGCGGTGGCCCCGATCTTCAACACCTTCACCCAGTCGGCCTTCGCGCAGAACGTCGGTTTGGTGGCCATCACCGGAATCACCAGCCGCTTCGTGGTCGCTGCCGGCGGCGGCATCCTCGTGGTGCTCGGCTTGCTGCCGATCCTCGGCCGCGTGGTCGCGGCCATCCCCACCCCGGTGCTCGGCGGTGCGGGCATCGTGCTCTTCGGCACCGTTGCCGCCTCCGGAATCCGGACCCTGTCCAAGGTGAAGTACGACGGCATGAACCTGGTGATTGTCGCCGCCTCGATTGCCTTCGGCTGCATCCCGATCGTGAAGCCCGACTTCTATGCAGGATTCCCCAGCTGGTTCGAGACGATCTTCCACTCCGGAATTTCCTCGGCAGCCGTGATGGCCGTACTGCTGAACCTGCTGTTCAACGAGCTCAAGTTCGGAAACACGAAGAATGCATCAGTCTTCTCGGCAGCTCCGCCGCGGATGGTCAAGACCGAGGAGATCTGCGGACTGCTCGAGGGCGACCACTACGTGGGCGGCAAGCTCATCGACAAGGAAGGCTACGAGATTCCTGTAGTCACGCCCGATGAATTCGAGCAGATCCAGACAGGGGCCATCGAGATGCCTGTACCCAGGCTTGCCGGGAGCCCGGAACGCTAAGCCGGAGCAGGCAGAGCCCGAACAGGACAAGAACGACCGCGACGAGATGGACAAGGATCCATCCTGAGCGAGGCGAACGCCCGCAGGCCCGAGAGCCTGCGGGCGTTCGCCCGTGGTGGGCTCAAGACCTCGTTGGATTGGTCCACAGCAGTGCGCCTAGCGCTGGGAACCTCCTACGCCCGAGCCAGGCGACCAGGACTCGGTTCCGGGCGTCCTGCATTGAGTTTCTTCTCAACGGCGCGTATCGCCGACTGCGTGCACGAGGCGGTGACCGCCGCAGCCGAGGCGTCTAGTGCAGCGGCTGGCAGCAGGTAGGCTGCGTTTTCCGCGCCGATGAGCAGGGCCACCAGGATGCCTGCAGGAATGCAGAGGAGCGCCGCCGTTGCGGTGGCTGTTGGAACCAGCCGCTGCATGACGCCTGCGGAGCTTCGATGATGACGGAAGGCGAGCACTGCATAGACCCCGCCAGCAACCAGCAGCCCGTGCAGCGCCCCGAAGGGCAGGCCGTACATGAATGCGATGGTCGCATAGCCTGCAGGCCCAGGGAGTTCGAGAGCGGTGACGCATATGGCGGCCACCAGGATGCCGGCTGCTGTTCCGCGCACCAAGAGTGGAAACAGGAGTTCCGAGGGATGCGTCAGTTGAAGGCGGTTCATAGGCCCAGATTAGGCCATCGCATGGCGTTGATCTGCATTCGCCGACCAGGTCCTGCCATCTTCGGACAATGGCGGGCCTATCTTTAATGGCACGATTGCAGAATCAATATTGCTCTGCAGGCTCACCTGCATCGCCAGCCTGTGTTGGGATGGGACCACCTCCATTTAGATGACACATGACCTGCGCCACGCGGCTAGTGTGAATACAGTTTCCTGTTCCCCAACCGGCACATGCTGGCCGCGTGGCTGCGGTTCAAAGTCCACCGGATGAATCATGGAGCCTGTCAGGTGGATGATGTAAGTCCCCACTTAATTGAAAGAAAGAGACTAGGAAAAACACGATATGACTATCCTGAAAGACCAGGCTACTAACAAACAGTAATACCCAATTTTCTAAGTGCAGGATAAAATTCGTCTCGATACTCGCGTCGTAGCATTTGGGGAAAATTGAAAACTAAATTATCTGCTCTGATCCTCAGCATTGCTCTGGGAATCAGTCCACTTATGGCAGTGCCGGCGCAAGCCAGCATGGGGGACTGCACCGTTGAAGGCAGCAGCGCGGTTTGCACCGGAGACGACCAGCAAGCAGTGCATGGCAATACTTCCATCACTGACTTGAGCTTGGAGAACGCGCCAATTAAGGGTGATGTTCTGAAAAGCATGACCGCGCTAAACCGTCTGGCGTACAACGGTCCGATTGACGTGGACTTACGAGAATTCTTGAACGCACCAGCTTTAGCACAACTGGAAATCACGTTCGACACGAAGCCAGTCCGTGTGCTGGCAGGTACTGAATTCAAGCTTCAAACCTTCAGAGGTTTCGACGGCGAACCTTTCAGCTTGGAAATCGGAGACTACCTTACGAACGACGGATGGACAGATCCGCCAGTCAAGCAGGTGGGGTTTAATACTTTCGTTGCCCCCAGGGCAACGCATATTCGCTTCTTGGATGGATACTACGAGGGCCAGCACAAGGCAGACGGGCGCAGCCTGCAGTACAACATCCATGTCGGTGAACAATATGTTGTCTCTGCATATGAAGAATTGTCATGGCTGGGTACGGGAAAGCTACAGGCTAGCTATACCCCCTTCGGCGAAGCTTCAATCTTGAATCCATCGGCAACTACGGTTCCCGTCGGTACTTGGGTGACTGCTGCAGGCAGCAAAACCTCCACCGGCTTCGCCATGAAAACCAATTGCACTTGGAGCCGCGGCAGCACAGTATTCCAAAAATCAAAAAGTGGAGATTCAGGCGGCTGCGCTTACAAGCTGAGCAAGGCAGACTCCGGCAAAAAGCTCACCGTCAAAGCAACGCACCATGAGTACTGGGGCGAAACAGAATACTGGCAAAGCACAACGGAAACCTTCTCCAGAATTTTCACTGTCCAGGATCCAATCCTGTTAAAACTGGGGCGGATTGACTCGGCGCAGGTAGGGAAGAAGCTCACTGCGAAGTTCTCCAATGCGCCGTCAGGTGTAAAGCTCAAATACCAGTGGCTTCGCGCAGGGGAGAGAATCAATGGCGCCACCAAGTCCACTTACACGCCAACCACTGCGGATTTGGGCAAACGCCTTGCTTATTCGGTAACGGGTTCAAAATCTGGAATGTACCCGGTTGTCCATACCTCGTATGACACCTCCCGGGTCACAAAGGGAAAATACACTGTCACTAAAGCGCCGCGTATCAGTGGCAAGACAGTCTATGGACAAACACTGAAGGTCAATCCTGGCACCCGTTCCACTAAGCCGGGAAAGTTTAGGTACCAGTGGCTGCGTGATGGCAAGACCATCAAGAACGCTACGAAGACCACCTACAAACTGGGTCTGTCCGATACAGGCAGGAATATCAGCGTCCGAGTCACCGCCAGCGGTCCCGGATTTGCAACCCAGACAAGCACCACTGCTAAGACCAAGAAGGTAGCCAAGGCGAAGTTCACGGTAAAGAAGGGAGCATCCGTATCGGGCAAGATGAAGGTTGGCTCGAAACTGACAGCCAAACCCGGTTCGTGGAGTCCGAAACCCGAGAAATACAAATACCAGTGGTACCGTTCTGGCGCCCCGATCAGCAAAGCCACCAAGTCGACCTACAAGGTGACCTCGCGGGACCTGGGCAAGGTTGTCTACGTGAAGGTCACTGGAAGTAAGAAGGGCTACGCCTCGAAGACCTCAACTTCTTCGGTTAAGTAGCATCGTCAGCGACTGGCCGACAACTACGTGTTCACGTGGTTGTCGGCTTTTACGCCCTGCCCGACTCAAGACGGACGATGTAACCTCATGACCAATACGGGGATGAAGTTGCCCGTCCTTCGATGAACTATTGGCTACCTCCGAGCACAATCGAATGACGGCACTTTCGAATCATGTCCCACATACTTACTTTTTAAATGTGTGATGTCTCAAGACACCGGTGACACTTCTGTCTCAGGACATCGGTAACAGATCAGACCGGATCACTCTGTCTGTCAGGCTGAAGTGAGGCCACTGATTCATAGCAAGTAAACCTTCCCCCTCCGGAAAAGCTGGGGGAGAACCCCCGCAATCTAGCGGATAAGTTCCCGGGCAAAGATATATGTCCACCACGTCATATACCACCTCGATGGGTTCATAAGGCCCCGGATTACCCGGCGTGGCAGTAGCCAAACCGCCGGTTTTTGCAATAATGACCGATGTGAACATTGCTCAGCCCGGTGAAGGGCACCCGAATAAAAGGCCTCCGTCAATGGCGGATGTAGCGGCCATGGCAGGGGTGTCGCACCAGACTGTGTCGCGAGTGCTCAACAACCACCCCAATGTCCGGTCCGGAACGCGTGACCAGGTCATGGAAGCAATCCGCAAACTCGGGTATCGCCGCAATCGAGCTGCCCGTGCTTTGGCGACATCGCACTCCAGCACCATTGGGATTCTGACCATCGGCAGCGAGTTCTTTGGACCGCAGTCAACTGTGCTGGCCATCGAAGCAGCAGCCCGCGCGCAAGGCTATTTCGTCAGCGTGACCGCATTGGATCGCTACGACGCTCACAGTGCAACCGAAGCCTTGAACCACCTGGTTGACCAAGGAGTTGACGGCGTGGTGATGGTCGCGCCGTTCGAAAAGGTCATTGACGCCCTGGATGATGCGGCGCTCAAGATCCCAGTGGTAGTTGTCGCCGCCCGCACCAGCGTTCCCGTCTCGGATCCGGCTCGCTACGTCTATGTTGACCAGCGCGAAGGCGCACGCCTGGCTACCGGACACCTCCTGGCTTTAGGTCATCGCAAAATTGCCCATGTCTCCGGGCCAACCGGCTGGTTCGACGCCACCGAGCGCCAAATCGGCTGGCAGGAAAAAATGCTCGAAGCCAAGGCGCCGATTATTGAAGTGCCCGCCGAATCATGGCTGGCGCCCAGCGGGTACGAGGCGGGCAAGAGACTGGTTGACTCGGTGCGCGTCGGGGAAGTGACGGCAGTCTTCGCCGCGAACGACTATCTCGCCACTGGCATCCTGCGCGCCTTCTGGGAAGCCGGGCTGGATGTGCCAACCGATGTCTCGGTGATCGGTTTCGACGATCTGCAGATTTCGAATTTCCTCATTCCATCGCTGACCACCGTTCGGCAGCCATTCAGGGACGTCGGGCATGCGGCACTCACGAAATTGCTCGAAGGCGACACCGCCGATAAATCTCCAAAGGTGATCGCTCCAACGCTGGTCATGCGGGCGAGCACGGCCCCGCCGAAGTCCCAGTAATTCTGTTCTAGTTGGCAGTATCTCGAAATCGGGTGTTGCGCATCACGAAATGTTAGCGCTAACATTATCTCGAAGTTCCCGCCGGCGCTTCTCCGAAACCCCTCGGAAGCTGCCGTCGATGCAAAGACGCTGCCCACCAAGCTGGGCCTCAGGACGGAGAGTTCATGGCCACCGCGCCCCAGGATGCAACTGCAGCCCAGCTCATCATCAGCGGCCAAGCCGTGCTCGGCATCGAACTGGGCTCCACCAACATCAAGGCCAGCCTGATTGGCCCGGATTTCCAGCAGCTGGCCAGCGGCAGCCACCAGTGGGAGAACCAATTCGAGAACCAGCTGTGGACCTACTCGCTGGACGCTATCCACACCGGCCTGCAGCAGTGCTTCGCTGCCGTGCTCGCCGATTGCCGCCAGCGCTACGGTATTGCCCCAAGCGGCTTCGCCTCCATGGGCGTCTCGGCCATGATGCATGGCTACATGGCCTTTGGCGAGGATGGTGATCTGCTGGTTCCCTTCCGCACCTGGCGCAACACCAACACCCAGGTGGCCGCCGAGCAGCTCACCACCGCCCTCGGCGTCAATATCCCGCTGCGCTGGTCGGTGGCCCACTACTTCCAGGCCATGATCGATGGCGAGGAGCATGTGCCGCAGGTCCAGCACCTGACCACCTTGGCTGGCTATGTCCACACGCTGCTCACCGGCGAGAAGGTGCTGGGCGTCGGTGATGCCTCGGGTATGTTCCCCATCGACACCGCCACCGGCAGCTACGACGCCGCGCTGCTCGAGACCTTCGACGAGATCTCAGCCCCTTACCAGTCCCCGCGCTCTCTTGCCGAATTGCTCCCGGCAGTCCTGCCTGCCGGCGCGACGGCAGGAACCCTGAGCGAAACCGGCGCCCGCCTGCTCGATCCCACCGGCCAGCTGCAGCCCGGCACCCCGTTCTGCCCGCCCGAAGGCGATGCCGGAACCGGAATGGTGGCCACCAACTCGGTGGCCGTACGCACCGGCAACGTCTCGGCCGGCACCTCGATCTTCGCGATGCTCGTGCTGGAGAAGCCACTGGCCGGAGTGCACCACGAAATCGATGTGGTCACCACCCCGGCCGGCGACAGCGTCGCGATGGTCCACTGCAATAACGGCGCAAGCGAGATCGGCGTCTGGGCCGGCGTATTCGGCGAGTTCGCCAAGGCGCTGGGCGTGGATGCCTCCAGCGACCGCATCTTCGAGGCGCTGCTCGGCTCGGCACTGGACGGCCAGGCCGACGGGGCAGGCCTGCTGGCCTACAACAACCTGTCGGGCGAGCCGGTCACCGGCCTGGAACAAGGCCGGCCGCTGGTCATCCGCACCCCGGACTCCTCATTGACCCTGGCCAACCTGATGCGCGCCCAGGTCTACGGTATGTTCGCCACCCTGAGCCTGGGCATGAAGGTGCTGGCCGCGCAGGGCGTGCAGGTGGAAAAGCTCTATGCCCATGGCGGCATCTTCCGCACCGCCGGGGTGGCCCAGCGCTTCCTGGCGGCCGCGCTGGACACCGAAGTGAGCGTTTCGGAAACTGCCGGCCACGGCGGGCCCTGGGGTATCGCGGTGCTGGCAAGCTTCCGACAGTTCATCGAAGCCAACCCGCAGGCCAGCTTGGATTCCTACCTGGACGAGCTGGTCTTCGCCGAGGCCAACACCAAGGACGCAGCCCCGTTGCCTGAAGATGTGGCCGGCTACAAGGCCTGGCTGCAGAACTATGAATCCGGTTTGGCCATTCAGCGTGCGGCCATCACCGCCCTGTAAGTTTCCAGCAGAAAGCCAAGAAAAAATGAGTAAGTTCAAGTCACTGGCGGATTACCCGCAATCGATGCAAGATGAGGTGGCTGCGGTCCGGCAGCTCGTTGCCAGCCTGCACGCCGAATTGCCGCGCTACGAGCTGGTGGTCTGGACCGCAGGCAACGTCTCCCAGCGCGTGCGCCATCCGCAGATCACCGATGGCAGCTCAGACCTCTTCGTGATCAAGCCGTCGGGGGTCTCCTACGACGACTTGACCCCTGAATCGATGGTGGTGTGCACCATCGATGGCCTGCTGCTCGAGGGCGAGCATGCGCCATCCTCGGATACCGCCGCCCATGCCTACACGTATGAGCACATGCCGGAAGTCGGCGGCGTGGTGCACACCCACTCCACCTACGCCACCGCGTGGGCAGCGCGCGGCGAGGAAATCCCCTGCGTGCTGACCATGATGGCCGATGAGTTTGGCGGCCCCATCCCCGTGGGCCCCTTTGCGATCATCGGCGATGACTCCATCGGTCGCGGCATTGTCTCCACGCTGCGCGAATCCCGCAGCCCCGCGGTGCTCATGGCCAACCACGGGCCATTCACCATCGGCAAGGATGCCCGGGCTGCAGTCAAGGCTGCGGTGATGTGCGAGGAAGTGGCCCGCACTGTGCATATCGCCCAGCAGCTCGGGGACCCGCAGCCCATCGACCCCGCGAAGATCGACTCGCTCTACGAGCGCTACCAGAACGTCTACGGACAGTAAGGACATCATGGCCAAGGCATATAACGACAAGGAAATCTGGTTCTTCACCGGCAGCCAGGACCTGTACGGCGAGGACACCCTGCGCCAGGTGGCGCAGCAGTCCACCGAGGTGGCGCAGGCGCTGGATGCGTCCGCCGATGTCCCGGCGAAGATCATCTGGAAGCCGGTGCTGAAGGACTCCGAGTCGATCCGCCGCGCGATGCTGGAGGCCAACTCGGATGAGAACGTGCTGGGCGTGATCACCTGGATGCACACCTTCAGCCCGGCGAAGATGTGGATCAATGGCCTGAAGGCCCTCCAGAAGCCGCTGCTGCACCTGCACACCCAAGCAAATGTCGAACTGCCCTGGGATTCGATCGACTTCGACTTCATGAACCTGAACCAGGCTGCGCACGGCGACCGCGAATACGCCTACCTGGCCACCCGCCTGGGCGCCGCGCGCACCACGGTGGTCGGCCACGTCTCCAATCCCGCGGTCACCCGCCGCGTGGGCACCTGGATCCGCGGCGCTGCCGGTTTCAACGCCGTGCAGAACCTGAAGCTGGTCCGCTTTGGCGACAACATGCGCAATGTCGCGGTGACCGAGGGCGACAAGACCGAAGCCGAGATCCGCTTCGGGGTCTCGGTGAACACCTGGGCCGTCAATGACCTGGTCGAGGCCGTGAAGGCCGTGGCCGAAGCCGACATCGATGCGCTGGTCGGCGAGTACGAGCGCGAGTACGACGTGGTTCCCGAACTGCGTGCCGGCGGTGCCCGCCACGGTTCGCTGCGCTATGCCGCTGCCCAGGAAATCGCGCTGGAAGCGTTCCTGTCCAGAGCCGGCGCCATGGCCTTCACCACCAACTTCGAGGATCTCGGCGGGCTCAAGCAGTTGCCTGGCCTGGCCGTGCAGCGCCTGATGGGCAAGGGCTACGGCTTCGGCGCCGAAGGCGACTGGAAGACCGCGGTGCTGGTGCGCGCCGCCAAGGTGATGGGCGAGGGCCTGCCGGGCGGAGCCTCGCTGATGGAGGACTACACCTACGACCTGACCCCCGGCAAGGAGCTGATCCTCGGTGCCCACATGCTCGAGGTCTGCCCGTCGCTGACCACCTCCAAGCCAAGGGTGGAAATCCACCCGCTGGGCATCGGCGGCCGCGAGGATCCGGTGCGCATGGTCTTCAGCGCGGACGCCGCCGAGGGCGCGGTGGTCGTGTCCATGGCCGATATGCGCGAGCGCTTCCGGCTGACCGCCAATGTGGTGGACGTGGTGACCCCGCCAGCTGACCTGCCGAACCTGCCGGTAGCCCGCGCGGTGTGGAGTCCGCGGCCTGATTTCAATATCTCTGCCGAGTCCTGGCTTGCTGCCGGCGGGGCGCACCACACGGTGATGTCCACCGCCGCAGGCATCGAGGCTTTCGAGATCTTCGCGGAGATCGCCGGTGCCGAACTGCTGGTCATCGACGAGGAGACCACACGCCGGAACTTCGCGCAGCAGATCCGCGTCAACCAGAGCTACTACCGCTTGGCGCAAGGCTTCTAGCAGCCAGACAAGCCCCTTTAATGGGCCCTGCGCGCCCTGTGCTGGGCGCGCAAGGCCACTGGGTAAGGAATCTTAATTTATTTTCATCAGAGGGTGGTCGAAGTCACTGTGTTAGCGCTAACATAGTGTGAGTCCAGTCTCATTCGCAGATATGGCAACCTTTCAAGGAGGAAAAGATGGCATGGAATAATTGGACCCGCAAAGCCGTGGCGACCATGGGATCGCTCGCACTGGTCGGCGCATTGGCAGCCTGCAGCGGCAGCGGCGCCGGAGGCGGAGCCGGGGCTGGCGGCGGGGAATCGACCGCCCCCGAGGACATCCAGGTGGGCGTCGCAATGCCAACCGAGACGTCCGAACGCTGGATTGCCGACGGTGAAGCGGTCAAGTCCCAGCTGGAAGAAGCCGGCTTCGAAGTCGACCTGCAGTTCGCGAATGACGACATCCCCACCCAGCAGCAGCAGATCGACCAGATGATCACCAAGGGCAGCGACATCCTGGTGGTCGCCTCCATCGACGGTACCGCGCTGTCCACCCAGCTGCAGGCCGCCGCGGACCAGAACATCCCGATCATCTCCTACGACCGCCTGATCAACGGCACCGAGAACGTCGACTTCTACGTCACCTTCGACAACTACAACGTCGGCGTCCAGCAGGCCACCTCGCTGCTGGCCGGCATGGGCCTGGCCGATGATCAAGGCAAGCGCACCGACAAGAAGGGCAAGTTCAACATCGAGCTCTTCGCCGGTTCGATCGACGACAACAACGCGCACTTCTTCTGGAAGGGCGCCATGGACACCCTCAAGCCATACCTCGACGACGGCACGCTGACGGTCAAGTCCGGCCAGACCAAGATCGAGCAGGCAGCCACCCTGCGCTGGAGCCAGGAAGAAGCCCAATCGCGCATGGAAGACCTGATCACCGCCCACTACCAGGGCGGCAAGACCAAGATCGACGGCATCCTCTCGCCATTCGATGGCATTTCCCGCGGCATCATCACCGCGCTGTCCAACGCCGGCTACGGCAAGTCCATCAAGGACGGCCTGCCGATCATCTCCGGCCAGGACGCCGAAATCGCCTCGGTGAAGCTGATCGACGACGGCGTGCAGTACGCAACCATCTTCAAGGACACCCGCAAGCTGGCCACCCAGGCTGTCGAGGCAGTGAAAGCCTACGCTGGCGGCGGCGAGCCGGAAGCCAACGACACCGAAAGCTACGACAACGGCAAGAAGGTCGTTCCCTCGTACCTGCTGAATTCGGACATCGTGGTCAAGGACAACATCACCTCGCTGCTGGTCGACTCCGGGTACTACACCGCCGAGGAAGTCAAGGCCGGACAGGCCAAGTAGCCGCGCAGGCAGCAACCGCGGTGGCGGGAGGGCAACCTGCGCTCCCGCCGCCGCGGTTCACCGCTCACAGCACACACCAAGGACGTCTGCACTATGGACACCACGATCCTGCACATGCAGGACATCACCAAGACTTTTCCCGGAGTCAAGGCGCTGGACGGCGTCAACCTATCGGTTCGCAAGGGCGAAATCCACGCCATCTGCGGAGAGAACGGCGCCGGAAAATCCACCCTCATGAAGGTGCTCTCCGGGGTCTACCCGCACGGCAGCTACGAGGGCAAGATCATTTTCGAGGGCGAGGAGCTCAAGGCCTCGAACATCAAGGATTCCGAGGCCCAGGGCATCGTGATCATCCACCAGGAGCTGGCCCTGGTGCCCTACCTCTCGGTGGCGGAGAACATCTTCCTCGGCAACGAGACCTCCCGCGGCGGCTTCATCGACTGGAACGAAACCAACCATCGCGCCGCCGACCTGCTGGCCCGCGTGGGCCTGCACGAGCAGCCGGTCACCCCGGTCGGCCAGCTCGGTGTCGGCAAGCAGCAGCTGGTGGAAATCGCCAAGGCGCTGAGCAAGAACGTGAAGCTGCTGATCCTGGACGAACCGACCGCCGCGCTGAACGACGACGACTCCGAGCACCTGCTGAACCTGCTGCGCGAACTGCGCGAGCAGGGCATCACCTCGATCATCATCTCGCACAAGCTCGGCGAGATCGAGGACATCGCCAACACCACCACCATCATCCGCGACGGCCAGTCCATCGAGGCCCTTGACATGGCCGACCCCGCCTCCAACCAGAACCGCATCATCCGCGGCATGGTCGGCCGCGAGCTCTCCGCCCGCTACCCGCAGCGCGAGCCGCAGATCGGCGACGTGGTCTTCGAGGTGCGCGACTGGTCGGTCCAGCATCCGGTCCAGCAGGACCGCACCGTGGTGGAGCACGCAAGCCTCGACGTGCGCGCCGGCGAAATCGTCGGCATTGCCGGGCTCATGGGCGCCGGGCGCACCGAACTGGCGATGAGCATCTTCGGCCACAGCTACGGCCGGAACATCACCGGCACCGTGCTGATGGGCGGCAAGCCGGTGGACACCTCCACGGTGGGCAAGGCCATTGGCGCCGGCATCGCCTACGTCTCGGAGGACCGCAAGAAGTTCGGGCTGAACCTCATCGAGGACATCCGCGTGAACACCACCGCGGCCGGACTGGGCAAGATCTCCTCGAAGGGCTTCGTGGACGGCAACAGGGAAATCCAGATCGCTGAGCACTACCGCAAGTCCATGCGCATCAAGACCCCCAACGTCATGGCGAAGGTCGGCAACCTCTCGGGCGGCAACCAGCAGAAGGTCGTGCTGGGCAAGTGGCTGCACACCGCCCCTGAGCTGCTGATCCTCGACGAGCCCACCCGCGGCATCGACGTCGGCGCCAAATACGAGATCTACACGATCATCAACGAGCTGGCCGCGGCCGGCAAGGCAGTGCTGGTGATCTCCTCCGAACTGCCCGAGCTGCTGGGCATCTGCGACCGCATCTACACCCTGGCCTACGGCCGGATGACCGGCCAGCTGCCGCGCAGCGAAGCCACCCAGGAACGCCTCATGGAACTCATGACCATCGAGAAGGAAAGCACCCGATGACCATCACAAACGAGCTGAAGGATATCTTCACCAAGAACTTGCGCACCTCGGGCATCTACATTGCCTTCGTGCTCATCGTGGTGCTGTTCACCATCCTGACCAACGGCCTGCTGCTCAGCCCGATCAACATCACCAACATCATCCTGCAGTACTCCTACGTGCTGATCCTCGCACTGGGAATGATCATCGTGATCGTGGCCGGGCATATCGACCTTTCCGTCGGTTCACTGGTCGCCCTGACCGGCGCGGTCTCCGCGGTGCTGGTGATCAAGAACGACATGCCATGGTGGGCAGGCATGCTCGCCGGCATCGCGGTCGGCGGGTTGTGCGGTGTGTGGCAGGGTTTCTGGGTTGCGTACGTGGGCATTCCCGCGTTCATCGTGACGCTGGCCGGCATGCTGCTCTTCCGCGGCCTGACCTACGAAGTGCTCAACAACGTTTCGCTCTCGCCGTTCCCCGGCGAATACGGCCAGATCGCCGGCGGCTTCCTCAACGGCCTGCTCGGCGGCAACGGCTTCGACCTGTTCACCGTGATCATCGGCGTGATCGCCGTCGTGGGCCTGTTCTACTCGCAGTGGCGCAATCGCGCAGGCCGGGCAAAGTACGGCCAGAGTGTCGAGTCGATGGCCATGTTCCTGGCCAAGAACATCATTTCCGGCGCCATCATCCTCTGGTTCTTCTGGCAGATCGCCACCAGCCGCGGCATGCCGATCGTGCTGATCATCCTGGCCGCCCTGATCCTGGGCTACCACGTGCTGACCACCAAGACCGTCTTCGGCCGCCACGTCTACGCCATCGGCGGCAACCTCTCCGCCGCGAAGCTCTCGGGCGTGAACGTGAAGAAGATCAACATGTGGATCTTCATCAACATGGGCCTGCTTTCCGGTGTGGCCGGCGTGGTCTTCTCCTCGCGCTCCAACGGTGCCCAGCCGGGTGCCGGGAACATGTTCGAGCTGGATGCGATCGCCGCCTGCTTCATCGGCGGCGCCTCGACCACCGGCGGCGTGGGCCGGGTGACCGGAGCGATCGTCGGCGGCCTGGTGATGGCGGTGCTGTCCAACGGCATGCAGCTGATGGGCGTCGGCGCGTCCACCCAGCAGATCGTCAAGGGCGTGGTGCTGTTGCTGGCAGTGGCCTTCGACATCTACAACAAGCGCCGCGCAGGCGCCGGCAACTAGCCTGCGGCTTGCTGCCACGGGCCCTCCCGCATGAGGTGGCGGGAGGGCCTGCCCATGCCCGACAGTTTCCCTGCACAGCACGAAGGATGACGAAATGGATCGCCAATCAATGCCGCAGCAGGACACCGCCAACGGAACGGTGCTCACGCTGCAAGCCCACGGCTTCACCGCGCAGCTGGCCACGGTGGGCGCCACACTGGTGTCCCTGGACTACGGTGGTCGCCCGCTGGTGCGCGCCTTCGATCCGCGCGGTGAGCGCCCGGTGTTCTCCGGAGCGATCCTGGCTCCCTGGCCCAACCGGGTGATCGACGGGGCCTACCACTGGGAAGGCCGGGAGCTGCAACTGGGAATCAGCGAGCCGGAGCGCGGCCACGCGCTGCACGGCTTGGTGCTGGACGAGAACTTCGAGATCACCGGACGCGGCCCGGACTTCGCCCAGCTGCGCACAGTGATCGCCCCGAACCCCGGCTACCCCTATGAGGTGCAGCTGGTGATCGACTACCGGCTGGAAGCCGGCGGGCTGCGCACCATCGCCACCGCCACCAACCTCGGGCAGGGCACCGCGCCCTTCGCCTGGGGTTCGCACGCCTACCTGGTCGCACCGGGCAAGAAGGCGGATGAATGGACTTTCACCCTGCCAGCCGGCAAGGTGCAGCTCACCGACGGCGCGCGCCTGCTGCCGCAGGAGGTGGTTCAGGTGGCTGGCACCGAGCTGGATTTCCGCACCCCGAAGCCGATCGGGGAACTGTTCATCGATCATGCGTACACCGGGTTGGCCGCCGGCGCCGACGGCTTGTTCAGTGCATCGATCACCGACGCTGCGGGCGTCGGTGCGCAGATCAGCTGGGATGCGGCCTGCCCGTGGGTCCAGATCCACACCGCTGACCGCGATGACCCGGCGCTTGACCGCACCGGCCTGGCCATCGAGCCGATGACCTGCCCGCCCGGCGGGTTCAACTCAGGCCAGGACGTCATCGCGCTTGCCCCGGGCGCCAGCTGCGAGGCCAGTTGGCTGATCGGCCCGGTCCAGCCGAGCTAACCCGCAGGCGCGCCCGCCGCGCCGCCTACCTATTTGCACCACCACTAGCCCATTGGAGAGATGGCCATGCCGCAAGGCTCCGCAGCATATGAAGCAGCCCACCGGGTGCACCACCTGGCCGATGGCCGCGAAGCGATCTTCTTCGCCGATGCCAACACCGCACTGCCGGAACCGGTGGCCGATACCCGGCCGCTGGATCCGCGCGGGGAACCCGGCGAGCTGCGCTATGACCGGCTGACCGGAGACTGGGTGGCGGTCGCCGCCCACCGCCAGTCGCGCACCTACCTGCCGCCCAAGGAAGAATGCCCGCTATGCCCCAGCGCGCACGGGCGCATGAGCGAAATCCCCGCCGAGGACTTCAACGTGGTGGTCTTCGAGAACCGCTTCCCGTCGCTCGGCCCGGTACTGGGTTCGATTCCAGCCGCCGCACCGGTGCAGGTTCCCGCCCCGGCCTACGGCCGCTGCGAAGTCGTGGTGTTCACCCCCGAGCACACCGGCTCCTTCGCCTCGCTGGATGACGCCCGGGCACGCACCGTCATCGAGGCCTGGGCGCAGCGCACCGCCGCATTATCCGCGATGGAAGGCATCGAGCAGGTCTTCGTCTTCGAGAACCGCGGCCAGGACATTGGCGTGACCCTGCACCACCCGCACGGGCAGATCTACGCCTACCCGTACCTGGCTCCGACCGCCGCCAAGATGGCAGGCCAGGCGGTGGCGCACCTGGCGAAGACCGGACGCCCCCTGATGCAAGACATCCTGGACTTCGAGCGCAATGAAGGCACGCGCATGGTGCGCCAGGGCGAGCACTTCTCCGTGTTCGTGCCCTACGCTGCCCGATGGCCGCTGGAAGCCCATCTGGTGCCGCACCGCCACGTGCCGGATCTCGCGGCGCTCAACGACGGCGAGAAAGCTGAACTGGCAGTGATGTACCGGGATCTGCTGCGCGGATTCGACGCGCTGTACGACACCCCCACCCCCTATATCGCTGCCTGGCACCAGGCTCCGTTGGAACCGGAAGCCCGTGCGGCATCTCGGCTGCACCTGCAGCTGACCAGCCCGCGCCGGGCAGCTGGCAAATTGAAGTACCTGGCCGGCTCGGAAGCCGCCATGGGCGCCTTCATCAACGACGTTCCGGCCGAGCAGGCCGCCGCCCGGCTGCGCGAGGTCATGCCATGAGCCGCAGCGGAAGCGGGGAAACCGCGGCGCGGGTCAACGCCCTGCGCGAAAAGTTCACCAAGGCCTACGGCCACCGGCCCGAAGGCATCTGGCGCGCCCCGGGACGGGTGAACCTGATTGGCGAGCATACCGACTACAATCTGGGCTATGTGCTGCCCTTCGCCATCGATAAGAACGCGCTGGTGGCAGTGCGCCGCAAGTCGCAGCTGGAGCCGGGAAGCCAGGTGCTGGATTTCGCCTCCACCTACGGGGCAGTCGACGAGCTGCCGATCACCTCGGTCACGGTCGATGAGCTGGTGCCCCGGGCGGTGCCCGGCTGGGCCGCCTACCCGGCCGCCGTGCTGTGGGCATTGAACCAGCTCGATGGCGTGCAAATTGGCGGGCTGGAATTGATGGTCGACTCCGATGTCCCGGTGGGCTCCGGGCTGTCCTCCTCGCACGCCCTGGAAGTGGCGACCATCGTGGCGCTGGATGACCTCTACGGCCTGGGGCTGGCCAAGGTGCAGATGGCCCAGCTGACCCAGCGGGCCGAGAACGAATTCGTGGGCGCCCCGACCGGAATCATGGATCAGAGCGCCTCGCTGATGTCCCATGCGCAGCACGCGCTCTTCCTGGATTGCCGTTCCATGGAAACCCAGGCAGTGCCGCTGCCGTTGGCGCAGCACGACGCGGTGGTGCTGGTCGTCGATACCCGCGTCGAGCATTCGCATGTGGATGGCGGCTATGCCGCCCGCCGTGCCAGCTGCGAGCAGGCCGCCGCGGCACTGGGGGTGGAATCCTTGCGGGAAGTGCACAGCGTCGCGGAATTGGAGGCCATCGCCGACCCGGTGGCCCGGCGCCGCGCCAAGCACATCGTGACCGAGAACCGGCGGGTGCTCGATGCCGTTGCCGCGTTGCGCGCCTCGGACCTGGATGCGGTAGGCAAGCTGCTGTGCCAGTCCCACGAATCCATGCGCGACGACTACGAGATTTCCAGCGAGGAACTGGACGCCGCGGTGGAGGCCGCCATGGCGGCCGGGGCGATCGGTGCCCGCATGACCGGTGGCGGTTTTGGCGGCAGCGCCATTGCCCTGGTCAAGCGCGAGCGGATCGAGCCGGTCAGCCAGGCTGTCCGCGAGGCCTTTGACCACGCCGGCTATGTCGAGCCGGCCATTTTCACCGTCGTTGCAGATGAAGGAGCAGGCAGGGCATGAGTTGGCTAGTGACCGGCGGAGCCGGGTATATCGGATCCCACGTGGTGCGTTCGCTGCAGGAGGCGGGGTTCGAACCGGTCGTCGTGGACTCGATGTCCAGCGGGGTGCGCTCCTTCGTTCCCGAAGAAGTGCCGTTCTACCAGTTGAGCATCCTGCAGACCGAAAAGCTCGTGGAAATCATGAAGCGCCACGAGGTTACCGGGGTCATCCACCTAGCCGGCTACAAGTACGCCGGAGAATCGGTGAAGCACCCGCTGCTGGCCTTCGAGCAGAATGCCACCGGCACCGCGCACCTGCTTGAAGCGATGGCCACCGCCCGCGTGCACAATATGGTCTTCTCCTCATCGGCCGCCGTCTACGGCACCCCGGCCGAGGATGTGGTCACCGAAGCCACCGGCACCTTCCCCGAATCCCCGTATGGCCAGAGCAAGCTGGTGGGGGAGTGGATGATCCGCGACCAGGCGGTGGCCACCGGGCTGAAGCACACCTCGCTGCGCTACTTCAACGTGGTTGGATCGGGCAGCGCTGAACTCTACGATGCGAGCCCGCACAACCTGTTCCCGCTGGTGTTCCAGGCGTTGAACTCCGGCAAGTCCCCGAAGATCTTCGGCACCGACTACGGCACCCCCGATGGCACCTGCGTGCGCGACTACGTGCATGTCGCCGACCTCGCGCTGGCGCACGTGGAGGCGGCCAGGAAGCTGGAGGCGGGCGAGGCGTTGGAGCCGGTCTACAACCTGGGTTCAGGTGATGGCGTCTCGGTGCGGCAGATCATGGACGCGGTCGCCGAGGTGACCGGCATCGGCTTCACCGCTATTGAGGAAGCCCGCCGTCCGGGCGATCCGGCGCGCATCGTTGCCGACGGCAAGCTGGCCGCCCGCGACCTGGACTGGAGGATGCGCCACAGCCTGGCGCAGATGGTGCACAGCGCCTGGGAGGCCTCGGCGCAGCGCCGCTGACTAGCCGGTGCGCAGTTTTGCGGCGATCGCATCCATGGTCTGGGCAATCGCCAGCGACTCGTCCAGCGGCATGACCGGCGACTCGGTCAATCCATCGGCGATGCACCGGGCTACGTGGGCCGCTTCGAAGCCCAAGCCGGCAGCCGGCGAGGTTTCGGCGAACTCGCGGCTGCCGGCGAGCTTTCCGTCGGCACTGCGCAGCACCAGCCCGGAACCGCAGCAGATCGGGCGCTGCAGCTCCAGCGTTCCCTCGGTGCCGGCGATCCATGCGCCTTGCGGCGAATCGGTCTCGATGCTGCTGAACACCGTTGCCGTGGAGCCGTCCTCATTGGCCAGCACCGCGGTAAACGATGCGTCGACACCGGTGGGGACCATCCGCCCCGAAGCGTGCAGCAGCTGCTTGGCGGGGGAGACCATGGCGCTGAAGGCGACGGGATAGATGCCGACATCCAGCAGGGCCCCGCCGCCCAGCGCCGGGTCGTAGATGCGCGAGCTGTAGTCGACCTCGAACTTGGCGCCGAAATCAGCCTGGATGGCGATCACTTGCCCGAGCATTCCGGACTCGATGACCTGCGACAGCACATTCCCGATCGGCAGGAACCGCGACCACATGGCTTCCATGGCGAACACCCCGGCAGCCCTGGCCGCCTCGATGACCCGGGCGGTTTGCCGGGCATCCAGGCTCATCGGCTTCTCCACCAGGACGTGCTTGCCCGCGGCGATGGCTTTCAGGGCGAGTTCTGCGTGCCCGCTGTGCGGGACAGCGATATAGATGGCATCCACCGCAGGGTCGCTGAGCACCGCATCGTAGGATCCGAAGGCCCGGGTTCGCCCATCTCCGTAGCTGCGCGCGAACTGCTCGGAGCGGGCTACGGTGCGCGAGCCGACGGCCCCGATCCGGCTGGCGGTCAAGCTGTTCAGCGACTGGGCGAACTGCGAGGCGATCCACCCCGGCCCGAGAATGCCCCAATTCAGCGCGGGAGCCGAGGACGGATGGGGCAGCGAGGATTCGGGCAAGGCTAGTGGCACGTCAGGCTCCGATGGGCAGGCAAGGTCAGATGGCTGTTTCCACCCTAAGCGGAGGACGGCCATGGCGGAAGAGGTTTTGGGCTGCAACCGATCGGCGGGGAACGGGCTGGGCTTGGCCGTGCGATTTCCGGACCGGAGGAATCCATTTACTGGTGAGTAACATATGGCTAGGATGGCGGTATGCAGCCCCAGAGCATCATCAGCGAATCAGTGCGCATTCTCGTCACCGCCAAGGACAGTGCCCAGGCCACGGTGTACAAACCGGCAGAAGACCCGCGTGGCGTGCTGGTGATTCATCCGGCGACCGCCACCCCGCAGCGTTTCTATCGCGCCTTTGCTGAAGCGGCGACGCGTTCCTCAATGATTGCCGTGACCTACGACTACCGGGGGACCGGGCTGTCCGGCTCGCCCAAGGAACACAGCAGCCTGCGGATGCGCGACTGGATCCAGCAGGATATCCCAGCCGTCGCGCGGTGGGCGGCCGAGAGCTACCCCGACCTCCCGCACTACGCAGTGGGCCACAGCATCGGAGGGCATGGGCTGATCCTGGACTACGGCACCGAAGCGCTGTCAGCAGCGGTCATCGTCTCCAGCCATGTGGCAGCTTCACGGACCATCACCCCGTGGCAGGAACGCGCTCGCGTCACCGCCATACTGAACGTCCTGGGCCCAGTGCTCAGCCGGACCATGGGCTACATGCCCGGGCAGAAACTCGGGTTGGGCGAGGACATCCCGACAGCTGCCCTGCTGGAGTGGAGCCGCTGGATCAAAAAGCCGAACTACTTCTTCGATGACCCGAGCATGCAGGCCCGGGAACGTGCAGCCCGAACCCGGATTCCCATCCTGGCCGTCGGTGCCAGCGATGACCTGTGGGCCTCGCCGCGGCAGATGGACCAGCTGACCGGGCACCTGGTCTCGGCCACGGTCCAGCGCCGGACCTGCACACCTGATGAGCTCGGAGTACCAGCGATCGGGCATCACGGGCTGATGCGCCGGGGCGTCGGGGAAGCCGCCTGGCCAGAGTTGCTGGACTGGCTGGAGAGCCGGAAACGCTGAGCGAGCCGACTGGCTACAGGTCGACCGCGTTGGCCAGCACTGGCAGCTGCTTGCGCGCGACCTCGACTTGATCGAGATCCAGGTCCACGACCAGCAGCTCGGGCTCCGCACCGGCCTGGGCGATAACACGGCCCAGCGGATCCACCGCAAGCGAATGCCCGACGCCCAGGGGAGCCGTGCCGGTCACCGTGCGGCCAATGCTTTCCGGGTCTGCCTGGTCCACTGCCACCACGAACGTCGTCGAATCCAGTGCCCGGGCCTGTGCCAGGGTGGTCCACTGCTCGGCCTTGCCTTCGCCCTGGCCCCACGATGCGCTGACAATGCAGATCGCCGCGCCAGCCTGCGCATGGCGGGTGAACAAGCGCGGGAACCGCAGGTCGTAGCAGGTGGCCAGGCCGATGATCGTGCCCTCGTGCTCGAACTGCACCGGGGACCGCCCGGGCGTCACCGAATCCGACTCCGCATAGCCGAAGGCATCGTAGAGATGGATCTTGTCGTAATGGGTGTCAACCCCATCGCCGGCGACCAGCAAGGTGTTGCGTACCCGGCCGCCCTCGCCGGGGGTGAACATGCCCACGGCAATGGTGATGCCGATGTCCCGCGCCTGCTGGCGAATCAGCGTAGCCCACGGGCCATCCAGCGCTTGCGCGTACTTGGCGAGATCATGTCCGAAAGACACCTGCATCGCCTCGGGAAAGACCACCAGCGTGGCGCCTGCCTCCTTCGCCTGGCGTGCATGATCTCGCACCGTCACCAGATTGCGCTGGGGATCAGCGGTGCTCAGCACCTGCGCCAATGCGATTCTCATGGGATAGTCCTTTCCTGCGGCCAACGGGTGGCGATGCGCTACGCTCTCGACTCTACGCAGTAGAGATCGGCGAAGCTACAACCGGGCAATTTGCACCTCTTCGCGGCCCTTGGACACCGACATCAAGTCCTTCTGGCGCTCGCCGTCCACCTTGGCGGCCAAGGCATCCAGTGCTGACATGGATTCCGCGGACAAGCGGACATCCAGTGCCTGCAGGTTGTCATCGAAGTGCGCGCTGAAGCGGGTCCCCGGGATCGGGGAGACGGCCACTTCGAATGCACGCGCCTTTTCGTAGACCCAGGCCAGCGATGCTTGCGCGGTGGAGATGTTCTCGCGTTCGGCCACGTCAATGATGACTTGGCGCAGCGGCTGGTTATGCTCCATGCGGGCCGCTTCGAAGCGCGGGAAGTTGCGGCGGATGTCCCCGGATTCCAACTGTTCCAGTGAATCCACTTCTCCGGTGAAGTAGCCGCGGCCCAGCGACGCGTAGGTCACCAGGCCCACGCCCAGTTCGCTGGCGGTGGGCAGCAGCCAGCGCTCGATGTCGCGGCTGAAAATCGAATACTCCATCTGGATCGCGGAAATCGGATGCACCGCGTGGGCTCGGCGCAGCTCCTGGGAGGTTACCTCGGATAATCCGATGTGCAGGGTTTTGCCGGCTTCGACCAGTTCCTTGTAGGCCCCGACCGTCTCCTCAATCGGGACCCGGGAATCCACGCGATGGTAGTAGTACAGGTCCACGTGGTCGACGCCCAGCCGCTGCAGGCTCTCGTCCATGCATTTCTTGATGAAGGCGGGGTCGCCGTTGGCGCGTGGATCTCCGGGGTTCTTCGGGCGGACGATACCCGCCTTGGTCGCCAGCGTGACCTCGTCCCGCCGGGTTTTCAGCACCTGCGACAGCAGGGTTTCGTTGTGCCCTTCGCCGTAGATGTTGGCGGTATCCAGGAACGTGACACCTCGGTCAATGACGTGGTTCAAGGTGCGCAAGGATTCGGCATCGTCGGCCGCGCCGTAGGGTCCGCTCAGCGACATGCAGCCAAAACCCTGCGCAGTGGTTTCCAGTCCTTGTCCGAGGTCGATGCGGTGTGCGATCTGCTGTGCCATGCTTGTCCTCATCAATAGTCGGTTTTTCTGTACCTGAGCCTAGCGAAGCGGAAACGGCATGGCCTCAAGTTCGTGGAAATATTGAGCCCCGCGAACCGCAACCACCGCGACACACCCCAGCTGAATATGAGATGACTTGGATAAAGAGACTGCGTCTCACTTTCGCGAATTGATCTCAGAGTAAAATTCTTGCCATGGGCAGCGTGGTTCGCGATCGGGTTCGCGAAAAGATGAAAGTCGAGTTGGCGGAACAGGCCTATGCCGTGTTCGCCGAACGCGGTGTAGAGAACGTCACCGTCCAGCAGGCAGCCCAAGCCGCCGGAATTTCCCGCGCAACGTTCTTCCGGTACTTCTCCTCGAAAGAGGATGCAGTGGTTACCGCGCTGCGTTCCATGACCGGGCACTTCTCCGATGTAGCCAGCTCCATGTCGTCGCAGCCGGGGGAGAGCTTGCTGGAGCTCTTGCGCCGTAGCTTCGAACCGGCCGTGGCGTTCGCTGAACAGGACCCGGCGACAATGATCAGCCGCATTGAATTGAGCCGGAGCACCTCTGCGCTGCGGGCCAGCTGGCAGGAATCCCTGCGTGAGCAGCAGGCGGCGCTGGCCCAGGCGCTCTCGCCGTTCTGCGCGAACCAGCGGCTGGCCGAAACCGCGGCATTGCTGGGCCTGTCCCTGTATGACCATGCGCTGGACCGCTGGGTTGGCGCCACCGGCAGCACGCTGCGCGAGATCCTTGATGAGGCTTTCGACTTCGCCGCGATGATCGATGACAACTGGGCGGTCAAGCGCTAGGAGCCGCCGCAGGCTACGGCAAGCGAAGCACCTTGATGGCGTTGTCCAGATACGGCTTCGGGGACGGGTCAGCGGATTGCGCCCAGCGGATCCACGCCGCAAAGGTCACCGTGCCGAACGCCAGCGCCAAATAGGGCGCAGTTTGCTCGTCGACCCCGCCATCCGAGAAATGCCGCAGCACCCGGTCGCTGTCCTTGCCCATCCGCATCGAAGCTTGGGCCAGGAGCTCAGGCTGGTCCGCGATGAGCCGCAAGCGCCCGCGGGTGACTTCGGGATCCGGCAGCGAATCGAAGGCCGCCACCGTCGCGGCGTGCATGGCTTCCAGCAGGTCGAGGCCCTCCTGTTTCGCCGAGGCGAATACCTCATCTGAAATGGCCGAAGCTTCCAGCAGGCCGCCCCACACCAAATCCGCCTTGGATGCGAAATAGCGGTAGAGGCTCTTGCGCCCAATTCCCGCTTCCTCGGCAATTTGCGCCATCGAGACATCGCCGTATCCGTGTTTAGCGAACAGCTCCAGCGCGGTGCGCGCCACGGATTCAGGATCAATGGACTGCGGGCGCCCAGCGAGGTGGGACGTGGCGGAATCTTGGGTGCCTGGCATATTCCAATTATGGCCCATTGACTTATGACACTCTGTGTCATAACATGAAATGACCAATGCATCGGCAACCAGGAGGAACGGTTATGGGCATGGACAGCGCATGGCAGGAAAAGATCACCGTCGAACGTTTTGCTGGCAAGACGGTTGTGGTTACCGGTGCCGGTTCGGGCATCGGCAAGGCCACCGCGCTGCGCGTGGCCAAGGAAGGCGGCAAGGTGATTGCCGCGGACATCAGCCGCGAGCGGCTCGATGAGCTCGTTGCCGAGAACCCTGGCCTGGGCTTTGCCGTCGTGGCCGGCGACATCACCGACCAGGCAGTAGTGGACCAGGTCGTGGCAACCGCTGAAGGACGCATCGATGCCCTGGCCAATGTCGCGGGCATCATGGACAAGTTCGAGCCGATCCACGAGATCGAGGACGCGACCTGGGAACGCGTGATGAACGTGAACGTCAATTCCGTGCTGAAGCTCAGCCGTGCGGTGGTCCCGCTGATGCTCGACGCCGGGCAGGGCACCGTGGTCAATGTGGCTTCGGAAGCTGGCCTGCGCGGCTCGGCCGCCGGCGTCGCCTACACCGCCTCGAAGCATGCGGTCATCGGCATGACCAAGAACTCGGCGGTCATGTACGGGAAGAAGGGCCTGCGCTTCAACGCGGTGGCACCGGGCGCGGTGCAGACCAACATCGAGGCTCCGATGAATTCGGAATTCGCCCAGCAGGTGATCCCTCAGCTGATGGGCATCGTCCCGGGCATGGCCACGGCAAGCCAGCTCGCCGCTTCGATCACCTTCCTGCTCAGCGATGACAGCACCAACATCAACGGCGTGGTCCTGGCTTCGGATACCGGCTGGAGCGCCATCTAGCGAAGCCCGCCTTCAGGCGAGCCTCACTGCTTGGAGGTAGATCGTCTGGGGTGCAGTCCACGTGGATTGCACCCCAGACGTTTGTGTTCCCAGCGTTCCGGCAGCGCTCGGGAGCCCTTGTTAGATAGAGCTTCGAAGGCAGTCATGTCCGATACCGTAGCCGTACTGCTGATTGGTAGCAGAGCGCTGGACCCGGGCTGCGCCCGTCCGCTTCGCGAAAAGCCGTGCACCAGTGACGAAAACTGAAACGAACGGCTGACAGTTTTTAGGTGGCGACCGAACTGGGCCTAAGCTAAAAGCATGGTGGCCTACACCCGTGAGATGCTCCCCGCCGCCCGAGCCAACCTCGCCGCAGTGCTCGCCCTGGTCGAGAAAGGCAAGATCCGTTGCAGTGAGTCGACGAGCCGCCCGTCGGCGGCCTCCCAGCGCGCTATCGCCCAGGTGCTTGAGGGCGGGGATTTCTATCCGGACCATGAAATACAGGCCTTCGCGTGGCCGCTGCTGCTGCAAGCCGGCGGGCTCGCCAACGGGCCGAAGCTCGCATTGACCGCTCGCGGACGTGCCGCCAGAACGAAAGATCCAGACGAGGTCCTGCGCGCGCTGTGGGAGCCTTGGGTGGCCAAGGGCATCATCGACGAGCTCGCGCGACTGGAACAAATCAAGGGTCAACGCAGCGCCCATGTGCTATCCGCGCTGGGTACGCGCCGCCGGGCTGCGTCCACGGCTATCGAGTTGCTGGCGGTCGACGAGTTCGTGGAGATCGATAGACTTTTCGATCAGGTGACCGCGGTGGCGCCGTTCACCAGTGCGCGCACGGAACGGGCTACCTGGAAGTTCTACATTGAGCACCCCCAGTATGGATCGCTGGGCTACGCCGACTCCGACTTCCCTGGCGTGGTGGACCGCCGTTACCTGATGGCCCTGCTCTTCGAGTACGCCGCGACCCTGGGCGTTGTCGATGTGCGCTATGTGCGCCCCGAAGGCGCGCAAGCGGACGTGGAGCGCTTCAACCTGTATGATCCGAATGCACCGATAAGCCGCTATGACGGGCTGCTGCAAGTGCGGGCCACCTTACTTACGCGCGTCTAGCGAGCCTGCATTGGCGTATTGAACTTACGGCAGGTGCACGGCTTGCCTGTACTCGCGAAATTCAGATGAGCCGTCCTCCGGTGTTCTGCGATCGTTCGATTCCCTGTGTCCGGAACGGACATTTGTAGGAGGAGGCATGCCAAAAATTGCTAATGCCGCAGACACGGTTGCGGTATTGGAGACCTCTGATTGCAGAGGAATTGTTGCTTGCTTCGAAAACAGTCGTGATCCAATTTGATTCAGTAAAAGATACAAGTCGTGAACATGATTCGACGCTGACGATGGGTCGTCGCTAATGCCACTATCACTTGTGATCTGTCGGCAGAGCTGGGTATCAGAGTGCTCCACCTAGCTTCTGCATATCCCATTGAAGTTGCTCGAAGCGTGCCAGACGGGGATTCAGCTACCGTTATGTCCGGACCAGTGCTCAATTAGTCTTTGCTGGCCTTGTTGTTCGCTGAGCTCTGAGATTTCCGGATCAGACAAGTGCAGCTGATCTTTCAATGCACTGATCATCCATTCGGGAAGGGGCGATGCGAGGGCTGGCTCGGCCATTGCCTCAACTGATTCGTAGAGCCGACCCATTTGGATGATGACGTCCTTCAAAGGTCGAATTTTCGGGCTGTTGCCCATGCGTGCAACCCGTGAGGTGAGCTCCTCGTAGACTTCGCCATCTGAACGGGCGCCCACAGCCCAGATTTCCGAGATATCAAGAACGGGTATACCGGAGGCATCCTCGGTGATGCGCCAAACGATGCGCCAATCCCGGTCACCGACAACTAGCTTGCGAAAACCAACCAGGGCTCCAAGCAGTGGTTCACCGGCTTCAGGCGACTGTTCCAGAAACAGCATTCTCTTGAACACGGCACGGACGATCCGGGGGTCTTTTTTGTGAAGGCGATGTAGGTCGGACACTGCGTCTTCAGTTAGCCGAACAATACACAGCCGGTCTCGAGGCTGACTCACGAATCCCCTGACTTAGCTTCTTTGGCATTTTCTGCCTCCAACTCTGCGCGGTCCAAGTTGAAGAATTCCAAGGCTTGATCGAGGGTCGTGCGTGCACCGCTATCGGTGGCAAAGCGTGCCATAACCAATGCGGCGTCGCGAAGTGTCTCCCGGTCCTGTCGTAGTTGAGCGATTTCCTTGGCTGACACCACTTCGGCCACAACCTTGCCGTGACGCGACAAGACTGTATCGTGGCCTTCTTCAGCGGCCGCCACCAACGCTGAAAGGCCGGAACGGGAAGCTTCGGTGATGCTCATGGTAGTCATGCAAAAACTATATAGATTTCTACCTAGATTTTCAATGTCTGCTTAGTTCCCGTTCGGCGGCTTGGGAGCCTTAGCATTTATCAGCACGATGAGCGCAGGCCGGTAATTCATTTCATGTTGGCTAACGGCGATTACAGTTGTTCGTTTAAAGCTTGTCGTTCATGGTCAATAGGCTGCCGGCCTCACACTGAGTTCCTCACTTTCTACACTGAGCACGCCAGCTCATGCACTGAGGGCGGGCTTGGAATTGCCAGGGGCTCCATGCGTGATCTTGCTGCCGCCGGCAAGGAAGTTCTTTCATGCAATCAGACCGGGACGTAAGCTTTGCCTACGTAGAGGCGGGGTCCGCTTACTGAGATCATTGGGTTCAAGCGTCCCACCGATTTAACTCCGGCAGAATTGAGAGCACTCGCAAATGAGCATGGAAAGCGCCGCCTGGCATTCGCTGTGGAAGCTGTCGGGGGACAAAGGCAAGGCCTATGCTCCCACCACTCCCAAGCGGGTGCTGAAGTTCGCCTCCAGCTACAAGTCCCGCCTGCTGGTCTTCGTCATCTTCTCCATCCTGGCCGCCGTGCTGGCCGTGATCACCCCGGTGCTCGCCGGACGGGTAGTCGACGAGATCGTCGCGCAATCCGGCATCCGCACGATCGTCAACCTGGCGCTGCTCATGGCGGTGATCGCGATCCTGGACGCCGTGGTTTCAGTAGTCGTCCGCTGGTTCTCCTCGCGCCTGGGCGAGGGAATCATCTATGACCTGCGCACCGCGGTCTTCGACCATGTGCAGAAAATGCCGGTGGCGTTCTTCTCCCGCACCCGGACCGGTGCGCTGGTCAGCCGCTTGAACAACGACGTCATCGGCGCGCAGTCAGCCTTCGCCGGAACGCTGTCCGGCCTGGTCTCCAACACTGTGGCGCTGGTGCTCACCGCGGGCGTCATGTTCACCACCTCGTGGCAGGTCACGCTGATCGCGCTGGTTCTGCTTCCGATCTTCCTGCTGCCCGCCCGCCATTTCGGCAAGTCCGTGGCCCTGCTGCGCCGCGAATCCGCGGAACTGAATGCAACCATGGGCAACCAGATGACCGAGCGCTTCTCCGCGCCCGGCGCCACCTTGATCAAGCTGTTCGGCCGCCCCAAGGACGAGTCCGAGCAGTTCGCGCTGCGCGCCGGCAAGGTGCGCGATATCGGCGTGAAGATGGCCATGCGCCAGTTCTACTTCGTCGCCGCGCTGACCCTGGTGGCCGCCCTGGCCCTCGCACTGGTCTACGGACTGGGCGGCATGTATGCGGTGCGCGGCGATCTGGCCGCCGGCGACGTGGTGGTTTTGGGCATGCTGCTCACCCGCCTCTACACGCCGCTGACCGCACTGGCCAATGCCCGTGTGGAAATCACCAGCGCGCTGGTCAGCTTCGACCGTGTCTTCGAGGTGCTGGATTTGGAACCGCTGATTGCCGATGCGCCGAACGCCCGCCGGCTTGAGGCCGGGTCGGTGCCGGTGAAGTTCAACCACGTGAACTTCTCCTACCCGAGCGCGGACAAGGTTTCGCTGGCCTCGCTGGAGGAAGTGGCAGTGCTTGACACCCGTGGCGGCGAGGAAGTCCTGCATGATATCGATTTCGAGATCCCCGCGGGACAGACCTTTGCGCTGGTCGGTTCTTCCGGTGCCGGCAAATCCACCATCGCCTCGCTGCTGGCCCGTCTCTACGACGTGGACTCGGGCAGCATCGAACTGGCCGGCCAGGACATCCGCCAGCTCAAGCTGGACTCGCTGCGCGGGTCGGTTTCCATGGTCACGCAGGACGGGCACTTGTTCCACGAGTCCATCCGCTCCAACCTGGCCTTGGCCCGTCCGGAAGCGACCGACGAGCAGATCTGGGAGGCGCTGGAGCGCGCCCGGCTCAAGCCGGTGATTGCCGCCCTGCCCGATGGACTGGACACCGTGGTGGGGGAGCGCGGCTACCGGCTTTCCGGCGGCGAACGCCAGCGCATGACCATTGCCCGCCTGCTGCTGGCAGCTCCCCAGGTGGTCATCTTGGACGAGGCCACCGCCGCGCTTGACTCGTCGAACGAGGCCGCGGTGCAGGCGGCGCTGGGCGAAGCGCTGGAAAACCGCACCGCGCTGATCATCGCCCACCGCCTGTCGACCATCCGCTCGGCAGACCAGATCCTGGTCGTGGAGGGCGGACGCATTCTCGAGCGCGGCACGCACAGCGAGCTGCTGGCACTGGGCGGTCGCTACAGCGAGCTGCATGAAACCCAGTTCGCGCAGTAGCGCGCCGGTTCGGCGGTTCCGGAGGTGATCAGGTACCAGCTGGAATTGCCGCCTGCCTAGTCGGCGGCTGCCACCAGCTGGCGGCCCAGTTCGCGGGCAGCGTCCTGCAGTACCGGCACGGCCTTCTTCGTGAAGGCCTCGTCGACTCTGGTCACCGGGCCGGAGACCGAAATTGCCATCGGCGTGGGTGCGCCCGGAACCGGCACGGCGATGCAGCGGACGCCCAATTCCTGCTCTTCCTCGTCGACGGCGTAGCCGCGCTCGCGGGTCGCCTCGACATCGGTGAACAGCTTGCCCAGGGTGGTGATGGTGTTGGCGGTCTTCGGCGGCATGCCCGCCTGCGAGACCAGGCGCTGCACGCGCTCGTCATCGAGCACCGAGAGCACGGCCTTGCCGACCCCGGAGTTGTGCAGCATGGCGCGGCGGCCTACTTCGGTGATCATGCGCATCGAGTGGGCTGACTGGACCTGGGCGATGTAGGTGACCATATCGCCATCGAGCACGGCGATATTCGCCGATTCGCCCAGCTTCGCGACCAGTTCCTTCAGTGCAGGGGAAGCCAGAGCGCCCAGCTGGCGGTTGGCGACCTCGCCGAGGCGGATCAGCCGCGGGCCCAGCGAGTAGCGGCGATTGGGCAGCTGGCGCACGTAGCCCACGCCCACCAGGGTGCGCAGCAGCCGGTGGATGGTCGGCAATGGCAGGGGAGTATCGGCGGCGAGCTCGCTGAGCGCTGCTTCGCCGCCGGCCCGCGCGATGACTTCCAGGAGCTCAAAAGCGCGTTCGACGGACTGGACGCCGCCGGTGGTGGACTTGCTGGCAGTCTGCGTCATCTTTGCTCCTTGTGCAGGCAGTGGTTTTCGGAAACGGACTGCGCATTACTTCTACGATGCGAAATCCTTGTCCCAAGAATAGCGCAGAATCGGCCATTTCTTCCACGATCCGATATTAAGCCGTCAAAAAATCGTGCCCCGCGCCACAAAACACTCTTGCATTTTCATTTTGAGGATAATAGTATCCACTATACGGAAAACTTTTACAGGAGGATCAGATGGCGGCACCAAGCCCGGGATATTCACTCACGCTTCGCGTCCAGACGCCTGCGTCGATTACCGCAACCAGCGAGCTGGCCGGCGCGGTCGGCTCGGCCGGCGCGCACATCACGGCCTTGGACGTCACCGAGTCCAACCACACCCACATGGTGGTGGACGTTTCCTGCAACACCACCGATGTAGCCCACGGCGAGACCGTGCGCGCGGCGCTGGACAACCTCGACGGCGTGAGCGTGCGCAACGTCTCGGACCGCACCTTCCTGATGCACCTGGGCGGCAAGCTCTCGGTCACCCCCAAGGTGGCCCTGCGCAACCGCGATGACCTCTCCCGCGCCTACACCCCCGGTGTTGCCCGGGTCTGCATGGCCATCGCCGAAAACCCGGCCGACGCGCGCAACCTGACGGTCAAGCGCAACACCATTGCCGTGGTCACCGACGGATCGGCAGTGCTGGGCCTGGGCAATATCGGCCCCGCCGCGGCCCTGCCGGTGATGGAAGGCAAGGCCGCGCTGTTCAAGCAGTTCGCCGATGTCGATGCCTGGCCGGTCTGCCTGGACACCCAGGACACCGAGGAGATCATCAAGATCGTCAAGGCGCTGGCCCCGGTCTACGGCGGGGTGAACCTCGAGGACATCGCCGCCCCGCGCTGCTTCGAGATCGAAGCGCGGCTGCGCGAGGAGCTGGACATCCCGGTCTTCCACGACGACCAGCACGGCACCGCAATTGTCACGCTGGCCGCATTGCTGAACGCGGTGAAAGTCGTGGACAAGAAGATCGAGGACCTGCGCATCGTGGTTTCCGGTGTCGGCGCGGCCGGCAACGCGATCATCCAGCTGCTCATGGCCCGCGGCGCAAAGAACATCATCGCCTGCGGACGCAACGGCGCGATCAGCCGCAATGAGAGCTACACCGATGCGCACCGCATCTGGCTCTCTCAGAACACCAACCCGGAGAACTTCACCGGCACCCTGAAGGAAGCCGTCGTTGGCGCAGATGTCTTCATCGGCGTCTCGGCCCCGAACGTGCTGGACGAAGCGGATATCGCCGCCATGAACGAGCGCGCCGTCGTCTTCGCCATGGCCAACCCGGATCCCGAGGTGGACCCGGAGATTGCAGGCCGCCACGCCGCAGTGGTCGCCACCGGGCGCAGCGACTTCCCGAACCAGATCAACAACGTCCTGGCATTCCCAGGTTTCTTCCGCGGGCTGCTGGATGCAGGCGTCACCGAGATCACCGACGCCATGCTCCTGGCCGCCGCGGATGCCATTGCCGCCCGAGTCAGCGAATCAGAGCTGAACCCAGGATTCATCATCCCGTCGGTATTCGACCCACAGGTCGCCTCCGATGTCGCACTGGCGGTGCAGGACGCAGCCGCCGCCAAGTAGGCGCCGCGCAGCAAGACCCAAGGGTGCATGTCAACGCACCCTTTCAATGGAACAGAGCACAAGAGGTTAAGGAACAACCCATGAGTATTGAAATCACCAGCATCCCCGATGTCGCCGATGCCCAGCAGATCCTCTCCGACGAGGCGCTGGCCTTCATCGAGAAGCTGCACCAGAAGTTCGCCGGCACCCGCGACGAGCTGCTCGCCGCCCGCGGCGTGCGCCGCGAGGAGTTCTCCGCCGCCAAGTCCATCGACTTCGACCCGCAGACCGAATCCGTGCGCACCGGCGACTGGAAGGTCGCCGAAGCGCCCGAGGCGCTCAAGGACCGCCGCGTGGAGATCACCGGCCCGGCCTCCCCGGCCAAGATGGCGATCAACGCGCTGAACTCCGGCGCCAAGGTCTGGCTGGCAGACCTGGAAGATGCCTCGACCCCGAGCTGGTTCAACGTCATCGACGCGATTTCCAACCTCTCGGCCGCCGCCCGCGGCACCCTGGCCTTCACCGATGCGAAGACCGGCAAGTCCTACGCCCTGCACACCGACGCACCGCGCGCCGTCGTGGTGGTCCGCCCCCGCGGCTGGCACCTGCCGGAGAACAACGTGCTCATCGACGGCAAGCCGGCCGTGGGCGCGCTGGTGGATTTCGGCCTGCACTTCTTCCACAACGCGAAGGTGCTCGCAGAATCCGGCCAGGGACCGTTCTACTACCTGCCGAAGATGGAGCACTACCTGGAATCGCGCCTGTGGAACGAGGTCTTCACCTTCGCCCAGGCCGAGCTGGGCATCGCCCACGGCACCGTGCGCGCCACCATGCTCATCGAGACCATTCCGGCCGCCTTCCAGATGGAAGAGTTCCTCTACGAGCTGCGCGAGCACGCCTCGGGCTTGAACGCAGGCCGCTGGGACTACCTGTTCTCCATCATCAAGACCTTCCGCGAAGCCGGCGAAGCGTTCATCATGCCCGACCGCTCGGCGGTGTCGATGACCGCGCCGATGATGCGCGCCTACACCGAGCTGCTGGTCAAGACCTGCCACAAGCGCGGGGCCTTCGCCATGGGCGGCATGGCCGCGTTCATCCCGAACCGCCGCGAACCGGAAGTCACCGCCGCCGCCTTCGAGAAGGTCCGCGCAGACAAGACCCGCGAGGCCAACGACGGATTCGACGGCTCCTGGGTGGCCCACCCGGACCTGGTCGAGCTGTGCAAGGAGATCTTCGACGCGAAGCTCGGCGAGAAGCCGAACCAGCTGGACCGCCAGCGCCCGGAGGTCGAGGTCAGCGCAGCCCAGCTGCTCGACGTGGCCAGCGCCCCCGGCGATGTCACCGAGGCCGGCGTGCGCGCCAACCTCTACGTGGCCGTGGCCTACACCGCCGTCTGGCTCTCGGGCAACGGCGCGGTCGCCATCCACAACCTGATGGAAGACGCCGCCACCGCAGAGATCTCGCGCTCGCAGATCTGGCAGCAGATCCGCAACCAGGTGGTCGCCGCCGACACCGGCAACACCATCACCGCGGAACTGGTGGCAGGCATTCTGGCCGAAGAGGTTGAACGCCTGCGCTCGGAGGTCGACAATGAAGAGCACTTCAACGCCTACTACCAGCCGGCCGCAGAATTGATCGCGAAACTGACCAGCGGCAAGGATGAGGACTTCGCAGACTTCCTCACCACCCCTGCCTACGAACTCTTGGAAAAGGAATACGTGACCAAGCCATGAGCAACACCTTCGATGAGTCCACGCTTGCAAGCGTAGAAGCCAAGCTGGCAGCCACCGACCGGTTGCTGGAAACCTCCTACCCGGGAGAAACCGGGGCCCGCCAGCCGGTGCACACCGTATATGTCCCGGGGGACAAGTACAGCGCGGATCTGCCGGCAACCTGGGGCGCCAACGCCCTGGCCGCTGCCGGCAATGCCGCCGGACTGGCCCAGCTGGCAGCCACGCTGGACCTGGCCGAGCCCGAACGCCTGGGCGAACTGGTGGCAGCGAAGCTGGCAAGCGAACCCATCGAAGATCTGCGCCTCGATTTCGAGGACGGCTACGGCAACCGCACGGATGCCGAGGAGGACGCAGCAGTGCTTGCCGCGGCCGACTCGGTGTCCGCGGCGGTAGCCGCCGGCAAGGCCCCGGCCTGCATCGGCATCCGCTTCAAGTGCTTCGAGGCCCCCACCCGGACCCGCGGCATCCGCACACTTGACCTGTTCATCTCGCGCCTGGTCGCCAACGGCCCGCTGCCCGAGGGCCTGCGCCTGACCCTGCCGAAGGTCACGACCGTTGACCAGGTCGAAGCCATGGTCCTGCTGGCCGAGAAGCTGGAAGAAGCCCACGGCCTGGAAGCTGGGCGCATCCGCTTCGAGGTCCAGGTGGAAACCCCGCAGGTGATCATCGCCGCGGATGGCAGCCACCCGGTCGCCACCTTGATCCATGCCGGCAGGGGCCGGGTTTCCTCGCTGCACTACGGCACCTACGACTACTCCGCCTCGCTGGGCGTGGCCGCCGGCTACCAGTCAATGGAGCATCCGGTCGCCGACTTCGCCAAGGACGTCATGCAGGTGGCCGTGGCCGGCACCGGCGTGGAACTGTCCGACGGTTCCACCAACATCATCCCGGCAGGCGACCCGGAGAACATCGCGGCCGCCTGGGAACTGCACGCCCAGCTGGTCTCCCGCCACCTGGCCCGCGGCATCTACCAGGGCTGGGACATGCACGAGAACCAGCTGGCCACCCGCTACCTGGCCACCTTCGCGTTCTTCCGCGAAGGCCTGCAGGCCGCCGGCACCCGGTTGCGCAACTACGTCCACCGGATCAACTCGGCCATCATGGACGAGCCGGCCACCGCACGCGCCCTGGCCCGCTACATCCACCGCGGGGTCGCCTGCGGTGCGGTCACCGCCGACGAGGTCACCGAACTGGCCCAGATCACCCTGCCCGAACTCGAGGCGATCGCCTTGAACCGCTCCCACGCCTAAGGACTACACCATGACTGTTCCTGCCATCCAGAATTCCTCGTCCTACTACTCGAACTTCGGCGGCCACCCGCCGCAGAGCGACCTGCTCACCGACCGCGCCATCGTCACCGAGGCCTACACGGTCATCCCCAAGGGCGTGCTGCGCGACATCGTCACCAGCGTCTTCCCCGAGTGGACCAACACCCGTGCCTGGGTGCTGAACCGCCCGGTAGCCGGCGGGGCCACCACCTTCGCCCAGTCCATCGTGGAAGTCGCCCCCGGCGGCGGTGCCGACAAGCCGGAACCGCAGGCCGAGGTGCAGGGATTCATCTTCGTGCTCACCGGCCAGCTGACCTTGGTCATCGAGGGCACCGAGCATGTGCTGGTGGACGGCGGCTTCGCCTACCTGCCAGCCGGCGCCACCTGGTCGGCCCGCAACGACGGCACCGAGACCGCCAGCTTCCACTGGCTGCGCAAGCGCTACGAAGTCCTGGCCGGCGTCGCCGCTCCGGGTCCGGTCGTCGGCAACGAACGCGATATCGAGCCTGGCCCGATGCCGGGTACCGATGGCAAGTGGCGCACCACCCGCATGCTCGATCCCGAGGATGTGGCCTTCGACTTCGGCGTGAACATCGTGACCTTTGAACCAGGTGCATCCATCCCGTTCGCTGAAACCCATGTCATGGAGCACGGCCTGTACGTGCTGGCAGGCAAGGGTGTGTACCGGATGAATGGCGACTGGGTCGAGGTCGAGGCCGGGGACTACATGTCCCTGCGCGCCTTCTGCCCGCAGGCTTGCTACGCCGGTGGGCCGGAGAACTTCCGCTACCTGCTCTACAAGGACCAGAACCGCCAGATCGCGTTGTAAGCGTTCATTTCCAGAGACTGCCGGGGCCGCACCCCGCGCTGACCCGCCGACTATCGGCGCACCGTGTCCATTTCATGTTCCAGTGATGTTTCCTTTGCTCGGACATGGTGGGCTGACGGCCGGGTCGCGCGGGATGCGGCCTCCGGTTTTGGGTTCCCGGCTGTTGCCTGAGGACCAAACGATTATCAGGACCCATGCACCACAAATATCGGCAATATCGGTTGGCATCCGGGCAGGCGAGGGAAGCGCGAAATCAGCCAACGTTGGCTGTCTTGGGAGTGGGGGCTTATCTCTGCACCCGTGAGGAGCATGAAATCGTCCAACGTTGGACGATTCCAAAGTGGAGGTCATGCACGACAGGCGTGGGCAGCACTTTAGTTGTGTCCGCAGGAAAGACATGGATACGGGTTCGCCTTTCTGCCGGCAAATTCGGACTGGCGCTACGCTTCTGCTGAGATCATGTGTTGATGCTCCACAGGATCGATGACCTGACCCGAGCGTTCGCCAGTGGACAGGGGCAGCAGGATGAATCATTTGCGTGCCCGTAATCGGTGAAAACATCCGCTATCTGTAATTGTTGTGCTCTCCGAAGATCAGAAAATCCGAGTGATTCAAGGGATCGAAGGCCGTCGTTTGTAATTGTTGAAACGGGCCAGGTAATTGTTGGTAACTAAATGTTGCTCCGCTACGACCAGGTCTCCAGTTGTGGTGCGCACCGTCGTGGTGACCTTCCCCGACCAGTCCAGAGCGGTCAGGCACGTCGGTTCGCCGCTCCAAAGCAAGCCGTTTTCCGGCTATCCGCTGAAGATCAGCCGCCACATGTGCGTGCGGTGTGGTGAGTGAAAATTTATGGTTTCAACCTCGCGCTTCTGTGCCGCCGGGGCAGAAGACCCGAGGGGTGTCGCAACCCCCTAGTTCGATGCCCAACGTGGCCAATGATTGGTCCCAGGGAATGCGTTCCTGCTCAAGGCGCAGTCCGCCTTGGATGCGCAACAATTCTTAGGCCTCGACCTCGTTGGGCAGCAATTCTGCAGACGCCGCCCGGGTCAGCCCTTGGCATGGGGTGTCGCCAGCTGCGCGAAGCGCTGGAGTTTTCCGGGGTCCATCATCACTGATCGGGCATCGAGCCGCACGCTGCGCAATGACGCCAGGATTGCCAGTCCATCCAGATCAACATCGCCCCAGTACAGCACCTCGATACGCACCACCCAAGGAATCGGAGCACATAGCGTACGTCATAACCGCCGCCGTGCAGAGCGATGACCCCGGGCAGTTCGGGCAGGGACAGCAGCGTCTGCAGGTTCTCTACGATTAGTACGGCCGGACGCCATTCAATAGTGGTATCGGGCTTGAAGGATGATCAAGTCTTCTTCGATCACGATGTAGACCAGTCGGTGTTCGTCGGTAATCCGACGGGACCATGAGCCGGAGGCCCCGTATTTCAGCTGTTCGGGCTTTCCAATCCCTTGGAAGGGATCCGGAAGGCATGCTTCGATCAAGGTGTTGACTCTCTTGAGAACGCGCCGGTCGGCCGTTTGCCAGTGGACGTAGTCGTCCCATCCTGCCCGATCCCAGACGAGCCGCACTTATTCGTCCCAGTCGAGCTCGTGGGTCTCTGTTATTCCCGACCGTGCACGTTCGTAGGCATCCAAGAGCCGCCGGGCATTGGCTGGCGAGCGGAAGAGGTACGCGGTCTCTTGCCATGCTACGTATTCATCTGCTGCCATGAGAACAGCATTTCCCTTGCGTGACACGATTTCGACAGCTTGGCGATCATAGTTGACTTGTTCAATCAATGGAAATAGCGTCTTGCGGGCTTCGCTTGCACTGATGGACATCTCGGACTCCTTCCACTACTTGCCGTACCACTTAATGGTGCGACTTAACTGCGGTGTGGGGAAGTGCCCGTCCGACTGGAAAGCCCCGTGCAACTGCGCCGCGAGGGGCGGCGCCGCTAAGGGAACGCGCCAATAGGCGTGTAACATCTCCAGTAAGTCCAGCGTAATTAACGGCCAAGTCAGGCATGTTCCTTGGCGATTGAGGTCGTCGCCAGTTTTGCAGCATGATTCACATTGACATTTGCCGGCGGACTCTTAGATGGCTCAGGCAGACGTGGAAATTTTCAAGTCGAGTGAGACCGAGGGCCGTAGATGCCCTCGATGCCAACCTGCTAACGTCAGCCCCGCACCAGCTAGAACCCTTCAGCAGCAGGCTCGTCCGCGGCATCTGCTGCATCGCTGCTCAAGATCAGCCGCCGTTCCAACCGGGTGAGATTCCTCGGCGAAGGATCTTCGCGGGCTGGTTCCAAGGCCGCCGCCAACGCTTCGCCGACCACCGTCTCAACCAGACCCATGCCTACTGCGACCAGCGCGTCATCGGCCGGGTCGCTGTGGGGAGTGGCTTGCGCGAAATGGATCTGCCGGCCCACCATATTGACTAGGAAGCGTTGCGTGCCTTGAGCGGTGCGCAGCTTCACGTGCCCCTTGAGCCGGTAGGCCGCGGCCGGCGGTTGCTCGAGCAGATCCAGTAAGGCACCCGGGTCTGCCGCTTCGGGGCAGCGCACCGTCACCGCGTTGGCATGCGGAGCATGTTCGTGGTCGTGGTGCGGGCGGGAGGCGGCTGCCAACGGCAGCTCGTCGATCGGGTCTTCGTCCAAGGCGATGTCGAACACCAACTCGGGGTCTATGGCGGCGTGCGAGGCCGGGATGATGGCCACGTGCGGGTTGACGTCCCGGATCCGTCCGTTGATCCGCTCCAACACCGCGTCGCGGTGCTCCGGGGCAATGCGATCCAGCTTGTTGACCACCACCATGCTGGTGGCGCTGAAACGTGCCGGGGCCATCGCAGCGGTATCCACGGTGTGCTCATGCTCCACCGCGTCGATCACGTCGATAATGCCGCCGAAGCGCACCCCGTGGGCCTTGCCAAAGCGCAGCAGCCGGTCCACGTTGATCGGATCCGCGGCGCCGCTGGCCTCCACGATGATGGCATCCAGGCGCAGCCGCGGCTGGCCCAGCTTTTCCAGCAACTCATCCAGGCCGCTGCTGTCGGACAGGCAGCAGACGCAGCCGCCGGCAATGGATTCGGCCGCATCGATCTGGCCGGTGATCAGCCCGGTATCCACGTTGACCTTGCCGATGTCATTGATGATGACCCCTACCCGGGTGCCCGGGCGGGTCAGCAAGCGGTTGAGCAGGCTGGTCTTGCCTGCACCCAGATATCCGGTCAGCACGATGACAGGGATCAATGCCGGCTCCTTTTCAGATCGACAAGCAGGCCGATTCCATTCTCCTCGCTCGGCAAACCGTTGCCGCGTGCTGACACGCCTGCCAGGCAGTGGTTACCAGGCAGGCAATTCAGGAATCGGTCCGTCGGCCTCGATGTGCCGGGCCTGGCCGCGGGCCAGCCATTCAATCAGGCCTTCGCGGTCCGAGCGCACCTTCAACGCGCCATCGCCGATGACCCATTCATCGCCCTCTTCAGTCACCAGCGTCATGCCCGGGGCGTTCTTCACGCGCATGGTCCGCACGGCGGCTTCGACGGCGTTCTCCTGGGAATCCGGATCGGCTTCCTCGATGGTCCAGGCGGTATCGAGATCGTGGTGGTGGATGACCACCTCGGCGATGCGCAGCGCCACGATGGAGGTCGCCGGAATGATCTTTCCGTGAAGGTCCACCTCTTCGACGGCTAAATCGCCGCTGAGCCGTTCGCACTGCTCGGCGAAGTAGGCGGCCGCGTCCTGGAACTTCTTGACCAGTTCCTCGCGCGGCAGGGCTGCCAGCTCGTTGATCTCCGCATCGCGGGCCGCGCGCGAGGCGTAGAGTTCCTGCGGTTCTCCGCTGGTGGCCCAGTCGATGAGCTTGACCAGGCTCCGGCCGTTGGAGGCCAGGTGCGCGATGACATGCGCACGGCTCCAGCCTTCGCACAGCGAGGCGGCAGCCATTTCTTCGGTGGACAGGGTCTCGATCGTGGCCGACATCATCGCGGTTTCGCGGCTGAGTCGTGACAGGTCCGAGTGCAGACGGGCAGTGTTGATCATGAAGTCACCCTACCAATGCGGGCTCCGAAGCAGCACTGGTTACGACATAGATAGTGAATGCGACTCGATTCATATGCGCACGGTTTGGGCTCCATCTGCTCGGGCAATTCTGATTTGGAAAAACACGCGTCCGGCATGCTTCTTCAGCAACCGGCAGCCACGTAGCCTTGGGAATAAAGGCAAACGACCAGGAAAGCAGTCTGATGGCGAAGAAAAAGAAGAAGCAGAAGCCCAAGCAGGGGCATCCGGCACGCCTGCAAGCGGGCGTCGTCTCCATGGACCGCGTGAAGGTCGGGCGAGGCCTGGACGCGCTCACTCCGCAGTTCGTGCAGTGGTCCGCTAAATACCGGGATGACCCCGAAATGTCGATGATGCTCCTTGCCACTGTGCGCGAAACCCTGGGCATCTACGCCGAAGTCGTCGGCTTGGACAAGGTGACCGATTTCGACCCGCCAAAACTGCTATCAGTGCTCAGCTCGATGATTGAATTTGAGGAAGCCGAAGATCCCGGGGCCGCTTCCAGCGGACTGGGAACCATGATTTTCATGGCTTGGTCGGACTACGCGGAGTTCCTGCGCGATTCAGGCCTGTGGAAGCGCGAACCCGAAAGCCTGGAGTGGTTCCTGGAGGCACTGGAAGCCCACGATCCGTTCGGCGAGGATGCCGATGCCGCCGGCAATGACGAAATTGACGAGATCATGGCATCCGACGAAGCGTCGGCAGCCGCACTGGCAGAGATTGCTGCCATGCCCATCAGCAAGCTGGGCCGCGCTGTTTTGCCGTGGCTCCTGGGCGAAGGCAATAAGCTGTGGGGCAGCATGCCGGTCGACGAATTCATGGAAACTGCCGCAGCGGCGCTCGCCGATTACATGCCTGCGGGTGTCCACGAATCCCGTCATCCCGTGGTGTTGGGCGTAGTGCTCATGGCGCTGGAATCGGTCAATGCCATCAAGCTGCCCGACAAGGGCAAGCCTGAACGCGGCTTGATGTACGAAGACATCATGAAGCATGAGGATGCCGACGCCTTCGAGGCGAATTTCTACTTCATCCAAGCCTGCCTGGACTTGTTCATGGAAAAGCCTGAGGGCATGGAGGAAGCCAGCCTCCAAGCCTGGGGACTAGCCGCCTTGTGGATCGTCGAGGGAATCGACGGCAACCCGCATCGCGTGGATGCCCCGCGAGATGACCAGTGGTCTCCAGAGGTTTGGGAAACCGCGCACGTGCACCTGCGTGAGCTGAGCTCGCTCGGCCTTCTCGAAGAGGGCGAAACCTACTCTGTGCCCGCGATTGTCCGGCTTGCGATTACCGACGTTGAGAATGACCTGCTCGATGACGGAGATGAATTCGACGATGCGGAGCTCGACGCGTTGTTCGGACCGGAGGGCGACGAGCCGAAACGCCTGAAGCGCGAGGAGCCCTACACCGGCAAGGTGCTGCAGCTGAAGCTGACCCTCAAGGAGGCCAAACCGCCGATCTGGCGACGTGTGCTCGTGCCGATGGACCTGAACCTCGGCGACCTGCACGACATCATCCAGGCGAGCTTTGACTGGTACGACGGGCACCTGCACATCTTCTACGAGGGCGGTTTCGGCGGAACCTCATATGGTCCAGAGATTGACGACATGGATTACGAGAAGAATGAAGCGGAAACCCTGGTTTCTTCGCTGCTGAAGAAGGAAAAAGACCGCCTGGATTACATATACGACTTCGGTGACGGCTGGGAAATCCGCATTGACGTCGAGAAGGTCCTGGATGCTGATGATGGCCAGCTGCCACGTTGCACCGGAGGCCGGCGCATGGCCCCGTTGGAGGACAGCGGCGGGGTCGGCGGCTGGGAAGCCAAGCTGGAAATTCTCGAAGACCCGACGGACCCGGAATACGAGGAAGTCAAAGAGTGGCTCTCCGGCTTCGGCGGCGACGAGGAAGACGAAGTTGATCCGGCGTATTTCAGCAAGGAAGACATCAACGCCCACCTGGAGCTCGAGTTCTAGGAAATGCCGCGGCACGTCAAACTGCCCTGCTCGATTCAATTGCATGAATCGGGCAGGGCGGTTTGCTTGGTGCGAGTGAGTGACTCTTCCGGGATCTAGCTGACGGCGCCGGACTCGGACGGCACTTCGAAGGCGGCCAGCGGCTCGGCGCCCTCATGCGAGTGGCCCCAAGAGCTTTCCTCGGTGATCTCCTCAAACGTGTAGTAGTTTTCGTCCACGAGCATGCCGTCGGTGCCGTACTCGATGTCCCAGCCGCCCGGTGCGCGGGCGTAGAAGGTCACCATGTGGTCGTTGATGTGCCGGCACACGGTGTCCAGGACCTCGACCTCCACCATCAATTTCATTGTCGCTGGAGCGTCGTTGCCTGAGGAGCCTGTGCTAGGCGCGGCCGCCTGGAGGGCCCAGGATCAGCATGACGGTGAAGATCAGTGCGACGATCACGACCGCGGTCACCGCAGTCAGAATTGGGCGGCCAACCATCCAGCGGAACAGCGTGTCGATCCATTTGTCATCGTCGGGGTGGTCGCTCTTGGTTGTGCGCCATTCGCCTTCCAGCCGTCCCTGTTTTTCCAAGCGGCGTTCATAAGGAATGGTCAGGTAGGGGACCACCGAGGTAGCCGCGGCCAGTACGATGGATCGCTTGCTCCAGCGCTGGTTGATGCCGACCAGCACGCCGGTGGCGACATAGGAGAGGAAGACGAAACCGTGCACGAATCCGGCGATGGAAACCGGCCAGTCGCCCACCTTCACGACATACTTCAGGATCATGGCGATGATCAGCAGCGTCCAGGTGACTGCTTCGGCCCTGGCAACGATGCGGAATAGGGTGCGTGGTGACATTGCTCGATTTCTGTCCCTCGGAATTGCGAATTAACCGGTTCTCAATTCAGAACCCATCCGAGTCTAGCGGTCATGCCTGTGCGCGTCATTTGAACGTGGGGCAGGCCTTGATCCAAGCCAGAAACGATAAGAAGCCAACCCGCCCGCAACGGAATATCCGTCGGACGAGATGTCCGTGGCAGTCCGGCTCGGCAATTCGCCCACGCGCTGGCGTTGCGTTCTAGATGGCATGGGTGAACGAGGCATCCGGGTGTAGTTCATTGTCGAGATTTGTGTGTTGCGGTACTCGTGGCAACTCAGCCGAATGATCGCTGCCGTGCCTGCCGGGCTAGTCATGAAAACGCCACGGAGGCCGGGCTGCAAAGTTGCAGTCCGGCCTCCGTGGTGTCAATAAGCAGGGGCGCTTGTCGAACTAGCTGCTTGCGCAGCCGGTCCTAGATTTCCGGGCGGCCGTCCAGCGCGGCCCCATGCGGAGTCGCACCGCCTTCATCGGTCCAGTCCTGGCCAACTTCGTCATTCAATGCAGGGTCGGAAATGGTATCGGGCTCTTCGGCTTCTGCCTTGTTCAGCAGTGCTTCAGGGTTGTTCTCGGTCATGAATCCATCCCTTTCGTTGGTTGGATTGCCAACCTAGCAAGGATCAGCGGACTTCAAAACCTGAATGGCGCCATTTTCAGCAAGCCTTGAGCAATCATTCAGCGCGCTTGGGTTGGTGGCACAGTCGAAGCGCGGACTACGAGCTTGGGCGTGAAAACGAACTGCTCGCGGACCGCTTTATCTCCCGCTTCAGCTTCGCGGAGCAACACGTCAACAGCGGTCCGTCCGATTTCTTCGGCAGGCTGTCGCACGGTTGTAATCGGAATGATGGCAGACTCGGCGAAGTCAATATTGTCGTATCCCACCAGAGCAATATCATCGGGCACGCGCACCTCGTCGGACATAATCAAGGCCTGCAATATACCCAGGGCAAGCAAGTCATTGGCCGCAAAGATGCCGTCGGGGCGTTGCGCGGGGTCCATGGCAAGAATGCGCTCTCCGGCCGAGCGGCCTTCCAGCACCGTAAGGTTTTTGGTGGGCAGATGCTCCAGCATGGCATCCGGGACCTGGGCCAATACGGACTGGGCCCCCGATAAACGGTGTTGGACCTGTTCGATGGTCTGTGGCCCGCCGACGAATGCAATCCGCCTTCTCCCGATATCCAGCAAGTGCCGTGCAGCGATTCTCCCACCTTCCACGTCGTCAACGGAGACTGAGGAAAAGCTGCGGTCACCGCTTCCGCGGTCCACCAGAACCACTGGCGTGCCCGATTCCCGGATCCGCCAGAGCCGGCTCAGGTCACTGTGCAGGGGAGAGATGAGTACTCCTGCTACACGTTGTTCTTCAAAGAGGTCCAGCAGCTGCTGTTCGGTGCTCAGCGAGTTATCGCTGGCGCCCATCAGCACGGTGTAGCCGTTGTCCAATGCGCGATGCTGGGCGCCTTGGGTGACATCCATGAAGAATGGGTTGCGTGCATCGAGGACGACCAGCCCGAAGCTCCGGCTGTGTCCGGCGCGCAGTTGCCTGGCTGCATCGTTGCGGACAAAGCCAAGTTTCTCGATAGCTGCGGTGACCTTGGAAATGGTGCGTTCGGAAACTACCTGCGGCCGGTTGAGCACGTTGGAGACAGTGCCCACTGAAACGCCCGCTTCGGCGGCAACTTCCTTGACGCTGACGGACACGGATCTTTCCTGTTCTTCGGTGAGATGTTCTTCTGTGAGTATAACTGGAGCGCGGGTAAGAACGGGAACTTCGAAGTCTTTTTGAAATGATTCAAGACTATCGTTCAAACCTGTTTGTGATCGCTTGCAATTCAAGTGTGAGCTGCTCTACACTCGAATCTCGAAGCGATTGAAACGATTCATTTTGATGTGAAGGGAATCAAATCGCACAGTTTTACCCACCGATTCCAGCGGCCAGAAAGAGTAGTACGATGCGAATCTGCTTCCAACTGCAGGTCAAGCACGATCTGATTGACGAGTACGTGTCGAAGCACAAGGAAGTGTGGCCACAGATGCTTCAGGCCATTGAACAATCAGGACGCCGGAACTACTCCCTGTTCCTTCGGGAAGATGGATTGCTGATCGGCTATTACGAGACCGACGACGATGCTGCTTCGCAAGCCGCCCTGGACTCGGATCCACGCACAGCAGCTTGGGAAGCCGAGATGGCGGACTTCTTTGTCTCTCTTGCCGGCAGGCCCGACCAGGGAGCGCCGCGCCTGAGTGAAGTCTTCAATCTCGAGGACCAGTTGGCCGCGGCAACGCACTAGCTGCGCCGCCAGCTTTCAACACACGTACACACTCACGACAGAACGGAGAGATCCATGGGCGCAAAGCTGAGCCCCGAGATCCTGACCACACTAGAACGTCTGGCCATCGAGGTACCTTCATGGGCCTATGGCAACTCCGGCACCCGTTTCAAGGTTTACGGCACGCCGGGCACCCCGCGTGATCCGTTTGAAAAGATTGCCGATGCGGCCCAGGTGAACCGCCTGACAGGACTGGCCCCCGCCGTTGCCCTGCACATTCCTTGGGACAAGGTCGAGGACTACGCCGTTCTGCGTCGGCATGCCGAGGATCTGGGTGTCCAGCTGGGCACCGTCAATTCCAATACCTTCCAAGATGACGACTACAAATTCGGTGCGCTGACCCACGAGGATCCTGCGATCCGCCGCAAGGCCATCGACCACCACCTCGAATGCATCGACGTCATGAACGCCACGGGTTCGCAGGACCTGAAGATCTGGTTGGCCGAAGGCTCCAACTACCCGGGCCAGGCAGACATGCGTGGCCGTCAGGACCGTCTTGCGGACTCGCTGGCAGAGATCTACGCAGGCCTGGGAGACAACCAGCGCTTGGTTCTCGAATACAAGTTCTTCGAGCCGTCTTTCTACCACACCGATGTTCCGGATTGGGGCACGTCCTACGCCCAGGTCGTGGCACTGGGGGAGAAGGCCATGGTCTGCCTGGACACCGGCCACCATGCGCCGGGCACGAATATCGAATTTATCGTGATGCAGCTGCTGCGTCTGGGCAAGCTGGGATCGTTCGACTTCAACTCGCGATTCTACGCGGACGACGACCTCATTGTTGGTGCAGCTGATCCGTATCAGCTTTTCCGCATCATGGCCGAGGTATATCGCGGGGGTGGGCTCGAAGAGAATACCCCGATCACCTTCATGCTCGACCAGTGCCACAACGTCGAGGACAAGATCCTGGGCCAGATTCGCAGTGTACTAAATGTGCAGGAAATGACCGCGCGGGCATTGCTGATCGACAGGGTCGCGCTGACCGAGGCCCAGCTTTCCGGCGACGTGCTGAAGGCCAACGAGATCTTCATGGATGCCTTCTACACCGACGTGCGAGAAGAACTGGCGCAGTGGCGCGCCTCGTGCGGGTTGCCTGCAGACCCGATGGAAGCCTTCCGCGCCTCGGACTACCAATCAACTATTGAAAACGAACGCACTGGCGGCGTACAGGCAAGCTGGGGAGCATAACGATGACTACCGTTGCAAAGAAGCGCGGCATCTCCGGATGGAAAGCCACCATTGCCGTGGCAATGAGCAATTACATCGAAGCCGGAGCCATCATTGCGCTGGCCACCAGCCTCAGTCTTTGGCAGGGTGCCTTCGGATTCGATGATTCGCTGGTCGGTGTGATCGCTGCCGTCTCGGCCAATGCCTTCGGCGCTGCTCTAGGCGCATTGATCGGTGGTCCGCTGTGCGACCGACTGGGACGCAAGTTCATCTACACATACGATCTGATCTTGTTCATGATCGGTGCCCTGATGATCACCTTCTCCTCGGGTACTAGCCTGCTGATCATTGGCGTGGTTCTCATGGGTATCGCCGTCGGCGCTGGTGTGCCGGCCTCGTGGACCTACATCGCTGAGGAAGCCCCTCAGGAATCGCGTGCGGCGCACGTGGGCACCGCCCAGCTGGCGTGGTCGATTGGCCCCGCTATCGGTTTCGCCCTGGCTATTTTGGTGGAGCCATGGGGCGTCAACGGATCCCGCGTGATCTTCTTCCACCTGTTCGTCATCGCGGCAGTGACCTGGTGGGTGCGCCGTGGGCTGCCTGAATCGACCCGCTGGAAGGAACAGCGCGAGGCAGAGCTGGCTAGCGGCGTGAAAGTATCCTTCTTGTCCGGCATGCGCGGGCTGCTGGCTGATCGACGCAACTGGAGCGCGCTCTTCTTCCTGCTCGGAGTCTATGGGCTGTGGAACACCGTGGCAGGCCAGGCTGGCATCTTCCAGCCGCGGGTCTACGAGGCCGCTGGTGTCGAATCGGCGACCCAGCAGAACCTGCTTCAGGTCCTTGTCTGGGTGCTGACCGCGGCAGCCACCTATTTCGGGTTCATGAAGTATGGGGACAAGGTCTCCCGCCGTTGGCTGTACTTCGCCGGCGCCTTGCTGGGTGTCGTAGCTTGGGTCGTGCTGATCTTTGCCCCTCCCGGCACCTTCTCGCTGCTGTTCTACGCGGTGGCTTGGGGCATCTCTGCCGGTATCGGCGCACAGGCATTCTACGGGCTGTGGACCGCGGAGCTCTTTGCCACGCGCTATCGCGCCAGCGCACAGGGGGTGCTGTTCATGCTTGCCCGTGTGTTGGTAGGCCTGCTCTCACTCGTGTTCCCAGTGTTGCTCACCAGCTGGGGCTTGGAAAAGCTGGGCCTGCTGATCATCGGCCTGCTGGTAGTCGCCTTGCTGATCGGCACCATCTGGGCGCCGGAAACTCGCGGCAGGTCGCTGGAGGAGATCGAGCTGGACCGTTACGGATATGAAACCAGGGCTTCCAAAATCGAGGCCTGAGAACGTCTGCTCCCAATGCAAATTAACGAGTCGGAAGACAAGAACACCATGAGCAACACCATCGCGACACGCACCACCGCACAGGAACTGATTCAACGATCCAACCGGTTGGGTGCGAATAAGAAAAACACCAATTACGCCGGAGGCAACACCTCGGCAAAGGGCACAGTCACCGACCCTGTCACCGGTGAGGGCATTGAGCTGCTCTGGGTCAAGGGATCGGGTGGGGACCTCGGCACCTTGACCGAAAAGGGTCTGTCCACCCTTCGCTTGGACCGAATGCGTGCCTTGGCCAACGTCTATCCTGGCGTGGAACGCGAGGACGACATGGTCGCGGCGTTCGACTACTGCCTGCATGGAAAGGGCGGCGCCGCGCCGTCCATCGACACCGCCATGCATGGGCTAGTCGACGCTAACCATGTGGACCATCTGCACCCGGACTCGGGCATCGCGATCGCCACCGCCGCCAATGGCCGCGAACTGACCGCAAAAATCTTCGGCGACAAGGTTGCCTGGGTGGACTGGCGCCGTCCGGGCTTCCAGTTGGGCTTGGACATCGCCGCCATCAAGGAAAGCAATCCGCAGGCCGTTGGCTGCATCCTGGGTGGACACGGCATCACCGCCTGGGGTGAGACCTCCGAGGAATCCGAAGCGAATTCGCTGTGGATCATCGACACCGCCGCGGCGTACATCGAAGAGCACGGAGCCGCCGAACCATTCGGTCCGGTCGTAGCGGGTTTTGAAGCTCTCCCCGCTGAGCAGCGCACTGCTCGCGCCGCCGCGCTGGCCCCGACCATTCGCGGGCTTGCCAGTACCGACAAGCCGATGGTCGGCCATTTCACCGATGACGAGCGCGTGGTGGACTTCCTGTCACGTGAGAAGCTTTCGCAGCTAGCAGCGTTGGGCACTAGCTGCCCGGACCACTTCCTGCGCACCAAGGTCAAGCCGATGGTTCTGGATCTGCCGGCAACTGCCAGCGTGGAAGAACAGCTGGATCGCCTGAAAGAACTCCACGTCCAATACCGTGCGGACTACCAGGCCTACTACGACGCGCATAAGGACGAGAACTCACCGGCCATGCGCGGCGCGGACCCGTTGATTGTCCTGGTTCCCGGTGTCGGCATGTTCTCCTTCGGAGCGAACAAGCAAACCGCACGCGTAGCCGGCGAATTCTACCTCAATGCCATCAACGTGATGCGCGGTGCCGAGGCGCTGGATACCTACACCCCGATCTCCGACGCAGAGAAGTTCCGCATCGAGTACTGGGCCTTGGAAGAAGCCAAGCTGCAGAGAATGCCCAAGCCGAAGTCGCATCAGGGGCGAATTGCGCTGGTCACCGGTGCAGCTTCAGGTATCGGCAAGGCGATCGCCAAGCGCCTGGCCGCTGAGGGCGCCTGTGTCGTCATTGCCGACCTGGATCTGGCCAAGGCCCAAGCAGCGGCCGTTGAACTCGGCGATGCGGATGTCGCCATCGGCGTGGCCGCGAACGTGGCGGACGCTGCTGCCGTACAGGCCGCCATTGACCAAGCGGTACTGGCCTTCGGTGGGTTGGACTTGGTGGTCAACAACGCCGGGCTTTCGCTGTCCAAGTCGCTGCTGGAAACCACTGAAGCCGACTGGGATCTGCAGCACGATGTCATGGCCAAGGGCTCTTTCCTGATCTCGAAGGCGGCAGCCAAGGTGCTGATAGACCAGAAATTGGGCGGAGATATCATTTACATCTCCTCCAAGAACTCGGTCTTTGCCGGCCCGAACAACATTGCCTACTCGGCGACCAAAGCCGATCAGGCGCATCAGGTGCGTTTGCTGGCCGTCGAGCTGGGCGAGCACGGAGTCCGTGTCAACGGCATCAACCCTGATGGCGTGGTGCGCGGTTCGGGCATCTTCTCTGGAGGCTGGGGTGCACAGCGTGCCGCCACCTACGGAGTAGCCGAAGAAGACCTCGGTCAGTTCTACGCCAACCGCACTATCCTCAAGCGCGAAGTCGTACCTGAAAACATCGCAGATGCGGTGTATGTGCTCACCGGGCCGGAACTGACCCGCACTACCGGCTTGCACATCCCGGTGGACTCCGGAGTGGCGGCGGCGTTCCTGCGATGAGCCGCGAGTTTCAATCACCCGTCGCTGCGATTGACCTGGGCGCCACCAGCGGCCGCGTCATGATCGGCGAGTTGGCGGACGGCAAACTCAAGCTGCAGCTGATGCACCGCTTTGCCAACGGTCCGGTGCCCTTGTCCTCGCTGGAGGACAGCGCACCAGCCGAGGCCCTGTCCTGGGACATCGACGATCTGTGGGTGCAGATTCGCCACGGTTTGTCGTTGGCCTTTGCGCAGCGTCCGGACATCGCCGCTATCGGGGTGGACTCGTGGGCTGTGGACTATGCGCTGCTGGCCGACGGCCAGCGGCTGGGGCAGGTGCGCCACTACCGGGACCCGCGTAATGAGCGCGCAGTGCCGGAGCTGGAGAAGCACTTCGACCGGGCTGAGCTCTTCGATCGCAACGGTCTGCAGTTCCTGCCCTTCAATACCGTGTACCAGTTGGAGGCGGAGCGCGCGCAGTCGCGGTTGCGGGACGCGGATGCACTGCTTCTCGTACCCGACTACATTAACTGGCTGCTGACCGGAGTCGCGCGCTGCGAGTGGACAAACGCGTCCACCACCGGGCTGCTTAACCAGCGCACCGGTGGTTGGGATGAGCAGCTTGCCTCCCATCTGGGTGTAGACGGTAAGCTGCCCGAACTGATTCGTCCGGGCCAAGTGGTGGGGACGCTGCTCCCGCATCTGGCTGCCGAGCTAGGTGCCGAGTTGGAGGTGAAAGTGGTGGCGGTGGCCTCGCACGACACTGCCAGTGCCGTGGCCGCGACTCCTCTGGCAGGCCCGCGCTCGGCGTACGTATCCTGTGGAACCTGGGGGCTGGTAGGTGTAGAACTCAATGCTCCGGTACTCAGCCGAGAAGCGCAACAGGCTGGTTTTACCAATGAGCTGGGGCTGGAGCAGAGTGTTCGATTCCTCAAGAACGTGACTGGGACATTCCTGCTCAGCGAGTCCATCCGTCACTGGAACGAACAGTCCGCCCAGTCCGGCGAGCCGGAAACCAGCCTTGAAGAACTGCTGGTCCAAGCCCAGGCCCTACCGGTCCCTGAGGTGCTCATAAACCCTCAGGACGAGCGATTTTTGGCGCCGGGACGGATGCCGCAGCGCGTGAGCGAAGCCGTTGTTGCGGCAGGCGGGGTGGCACCGTCTACCCGCGCGGAGCTGATCCGCGTCATCATAGAGTCCTTGGCGTCCAGTTTTGCCACCCAAGCAATGGCGGCTGCGGCGTTCGGCGGTTTCGAACCGGAGAGCATCCATATTGTCGGGGGCGGTTCGCAGGGCAATTTGCTGTGCCAGCGTACCGCGGATCTTGCGAGGGTTCCGGTAGTTGCCGGGCCTGTGGAGTGCACCGCATTGGGCAACGTGTTGGTGCAACTGCGCTCGCTGTCCGGAAGCCAGATGAACTTGCGCGAACTGGTCCGTGCGTCGGTGGAACTTGAAATTTATGAGCCTGAGAAGGCCGAAAGTCTGGCCTAGATCCGTGTGGGCATCTAGGTCATGGCTGGGATCCCAGCCAACAAAGATCCCCTTGTCCCTGGTGCAACCCAGAGTCAAGGGGATCTTTGGTCATATTGACTACGGCTTGCGCTGCACGAATACGACGGAGTCTTCCAAGGTTGCAGGATTGCCGTCCGGTGCCATGATGCTGCGTTCGCGGATCTCTGCGCACAGCACCTCCCACTGCTCAGGGTCCAGCTCCAGGGCCGCCAGTTCCTCTTCCGGGCTGGGGAACGCGGGCATCGGGTGATCGGGCTTGCCGGGGAAGGAGGGCATGGAGGCGTGGGACAGGGCCAGCAGGTGGCCGCCCGGTGCGACCAGCGTTGCCGCCTTGCGCAGGAAATCGGCGCGCGGGAATTCGAAGGGTGCCTGGAAGAAGCTCAAGGTCACCAGATCAAAGGTCTCCCCGGTATTCCACGCGCCCAGATCCGAGGCAATGAAGCGGGCCTGTCCCGCATCCAGACCAAGCTTGGCGGCTTCTTCCGCGGCGCGTTTCACGGCGGTGGGCGAGATATCCACACCGGTAGCCCTCCAGCCATTGGCTGCCAGCCACAGCACGTCGCCGCCCTCGCCGCAGCCGATGTCCAACGATGTGCCGGCGTCCAGCGGGGCAACCAATTCCTCGATGACCTGGTTGACCTTGCCTGACCAGATCCGCTCGGACTGGCCGTAGTGGTTCTCCCAGAAGTCGACGCCGTCGAGTTGCGTGGTGTGGTGTTCGTGGTGGTGGCTCATCCTTGGTGTTCCCCATTCGTCAGTAAGGCCGTTATTGAAGACCTTACTGACGATGGGCCCCGTACGCGATCAGTTTTGCGCCAGAGGCAAGAACTATTGTATCTACCTTGCACTGACCTTGCCGAAGAGGCGGGCAATGGAGGCTAGGATCATTGGCCTGCAGGCCAGCCACGCACCGGCGATCACCAGCAGCGAGAGCGCGAAGTAGAGCAGCCCGGCCCAGTTATCCGCGTACGCGGCGGGATCGGTGGACCCCTGGGCCGCATACATGTGGTTCAGGTTGCGCAGCGCCCCGGTGGAGAACACCAGGATCACGTGCACCAGGATGAACAGCACGAAGTACAGCATGGTGGGGAAGTGCAGGGCTCGGGCCACCTCAATCGGGTACTTCTTGGTCAGTGCTGGCATGTTCTTGGGCCAGAATGCGCTCATCCGGTAACCGGTGATCGCCGCTACCGGAGCGGCAATGAACACGGTGGTGAAGTAGGCCAGCTGCTGCAGCGAGTTGTAGTTCACCCAGCCATTTTCGGTAGGCCAATCCAGCGTCAGGTATTGCAAGGCCGCCGAGATCGCATTCGGGAAGACCTCCCACGATGTCGGGACAATGCGCATCCAGTGGCCTGTGGCGAACAGCAGCACGAGGAACACCAAGCCATTGACCAGCCACAGCAGGTCAAGGCCCTGGTGCAGCCAGAGGTTGATGCTCACCTTCGGGCTGCGCTTCGACGACCAATAGGCAGGCGGCTTCTTTTGATGCCTGACCAGCATGCCCGAGCGGATGATCAGGACCATGAGGAAGAAGTTGAAGAAGTGGTTCCATGCCAGCCAGCCGGGGAAGCCGATGGGTGCTGATTCCGGCAGATGGTATTCGCCCGGGTAGCGTTCCATGAAGGACTCGACCCCATCGATTCCGGCAATGCCGCGGGCAATGAGCACCGCGGCAGTGGCCAGGCCCAATGCGGCGAACGCGCCGACGATTCCAGCGAGCACCCACTGCTTGGTGGTCAGCGGGCCATGCTTGACCGCTTCCTTCTTGCTCTTTGCCGAGGCCTGGGGCTTCGGGGTGATTGCAGGTTTTGCGGAAGATGCCTTTTCTGCCGCCACTGCTGGCGCCGCCGGAGCCGCAGACTGCTGCATGCCCATGCGGGTACGCGCAGGGGCTGCTGGCGTTTCATCTGCCGTGGCCGAGGGAGCGGCCTTCGCACTGGATGCTTGGGCAACCGGTTCTGCCGGTGCTGGTTCGGCCTTCGCCGGTGCGGCCTGGGCGTCTTCAGCAACGGGAGCTGGCGCAACCGGAGCGGCAACAGCAACGTTTTCTGGGACGCTGGCTGCAGGTTCCGCAGGTTCCGCAGATGCTGCCGGGACCGCTGCGGCTGCGGGTGCAGCCACGAATGAACTTGGCGGCCAGGCTTCTGCGCCGGCGGTCCGCGGAAGTCCACGGCGAACTGCCGGTGCATCTGCACTGGAATTCGCCGCGGCCGGTGCCGCATTCGCCGGGGGAACTGGTTCGCTGGCTGCCGGCGCCGCTTCAACCGGTGCCGCATTCGCCGGTTCAGTGACCGGCGTGGTTGCCGGCTCGGAAGCTGGTACAGCCGCCGACACCTGCTGCGTTGCGGCAGCCGGAGCGCTCGCGACAACAGGATTTCCTGCAGGAGGCCATGGCTCGCCGCCGGCAACTCGTGGCAGGCCCCGGCGCAGCGATCCAGCTACCGGTACTTGGCCGGCAACAGTCTGCGCGGACGCAGCGCTGGCCGCGGCAACAGCAGGTGTTTCGGCAGGCGTTGGTTCGGCGGGAGCAGGTGAGCTGACGGGCTGTTCGAGAATGGGCTCGGCAACTGGCTCAGCCTTCGTGGGCTCCGCAACGGTTGCGTCAGCGGTGGCTGCCACGGAAGCGAACAGCTCGGCCGGGGGCCAGGGCTCGCCTCCAGCCACGCGGGGCAGGCCTTGCCGGATGGATTGCTCAGGTGCATTCATGGCAATTACGCCTTGCGTGCTTCAAGCGCGGAAATCAACTGCGGAACGACCTTGAAGACATCGCCGACCACACCGAAGTCGGCGATCTCGAAGATCGGCGCATCGGCGTCCTTGTTGATGGCAACGATGGTTTTGGCAGTCTGCATGCCTGCCTTATGCTGGATGGCTCCTGAGATGCCCAGCGCGACATACAGCTGGGGCGAGACCGCAACACCGGTCTGGCCTACCTGCGCGGCATGCTCGACGTAGCCGGCATCCACCGCGGCGCGCGAAGCGCCCACGGCTGCCCCCAGGGCATCGGCCAGCTGGTGCACCAGATCGAACTGCTCCGCACTGCCCAGGCCGCGACCGCCGGAAACCACGCGAGCCGCGGAACGCAGCTCGGGACGGGTCGATGCCGTTTCGGCAGTTTCCAGTTCCTTGACCTCGATCTCCGGCTTGCCGCTTGCGGCGACCTCCAGTGCGGTGGCGCTCGCCGGCTGGGCTTGGGCGCGCTCTTCGATGCTGCCCACGCGCACGGTAATCACCGGAGCGCCGAAGGTCGGGGCACTGTGGGTCGAGTACGCGCCGCCGTAGATCGAGTGGGCTGCGATGATTCCCTGGTCATCGCGCGAAACGCCGAGGGCATCCACGCTGAGCGCCAAGCGGTTGCGCACCGCGAAGCGTGCTGCCACTTCGCGCGAGGTCAGGGTATGCCCCAGGATCACCGCTTGCGGCTGGACTACGGCGAAGGCCTGCTGCAGCGCGTCAGCCATCGGCGCGGTCAGCACCGGCGACTCGACAACTGCGGTGAGCACCTGCACGGCACCAGCCTGGCTGGCTAGTTCCGCCAGGGTTTCAACGGATCCTGCCGGGGCGGTCACCAAGGCGACCGGGGTGCCCACGGTGGAGGCTGCACCGAGCAGCTCCGCGTGGTTCTTGGCCAGCGTTCCGGCAGTGGTGGTCTCGAGGAAAACGAGAATTGAATCAGCAGCAAAATCAGTCATGGTTCTCTTTCCGCTCACACCAGGTTGTTCTTGACGAGGAATTCGGCCAAGGCGTTGCCGGCTTCGCCGTCATCGGTCACGATGGTTCCAGCGGTGCGCGGCGGGCGCTGGGCCACCGAAACCATGATGGAACGCGCGGTATCCGCAGGCAGCGCCTCGATGCCCAAGTCCGCCAGGGACAAGGATTCGATCGGCTTCTTCTTGGCTGCCATGATGCCCTTGAAGTTCGGGAAGCGGGCATCGGGCAATGCTTCGGTGATCGAAGCGACCGCCGGCAGCGGAGCGCTGACTTTGGCCGCGGCTCCATCGAGCTCGCGCAAGCCGCTGATCGCGCCGTCGGCAATGTCCACCGAGGACAGGGACGTCGCCGCTGGAAGATCAAGCAGCTCGGCCAGCATCACCGGGAGCATGCCGGCCGAACCGTCGGTGGACATGTTGCCGGTGAGGATCAGGTCGTAATTGCCCCGGCGCAAAGCCGCCGCAAGCACCTGCGCGGTGAGCACCAGATCGGCTCCGAGCAGCTCTTCATCGTTGATGTGCACGGCGTCGGCGGCGCCCATGGCCAAGGCCTTGCGCAAGGTGGCCTGGACCGATTCCGGCCCCATGGTTAGCACGGTGATATCGGTTCCAGGATTCGCGTCAGCGTGCTTCAACGCGACTTCCAAGGTCCGTTCGCCGATTTCATCGAGCACCACTTCTGAAGCGGCGCGATCAGCCAGGCCGGTCTCCAGATCCAGCAGGCGGTCTTCTCCGGTATCCGGGACTTCTTTGATCAGAACCGCGATCTTCATCATTTTCTCCCTCTTATCGCAGCAGTTTCCGCCAGAACCTCCGAGTGCCGGAAGCCATCCATGATTCCGAGTTCCACGGACCTAGGCCATGCTCGCCGCCGAAACTACTAGGAAATCCAAGTTCATTAATGGACCCCGTCGCAGATACCCTGCAGAACTCGAAGTACTGTGTCGTAGGCTACATTCGTCTCTGCTGTTTATCTTGTCGGATCAAGCGCCAATGGTCAATGAAAGTGGACAAGAAAACAGCAAGTGAGCACGTTGAAGGACAAATGGTCTACAGATCGGCGGGGTATCCGAACGCGTTTCTGAGCAGGTGAGCCGCATCGCGCTTTTCGCCCGGTTCCGGGTGGGCACCGTAGGCTTTAACCAGAGACCATTTCGGAATTAAAGGACGGCTCATGGCCAGCAAGAAGCGTCAAGGCAAGAAGAATTCGGGCGCAGGAAATCCTGCCAAGGCGGCAGCTCGCGGCCGCAGCGTGTTCAAGATCCAGGCTGAAGCGCAGGTCGACGCGCTTCGCGGCGACTACACGGCTTGGGTCGCGGAGCAGGTCCCTGTTTTCACTGCCGAACAGGCGTCACAGGCAGCGGGCATGCAGTGGGACCTCATCGGGCAGATCGCAGGCGAGTACGCCGACAACGCCCGCAGCTCCAACCTGTTCGACATGGACGTCGATGTCTTCGGCGAGACCCTGGCCATGCACCTTGGCAACCTGCCGGAATCAGTCGCGCCAGAACCGATCTTCACCACCTGGCTGGAGTACTTCAACTTCGTCGATGACCGCAATCTCTGGCAGGGTCCCGCGGAAAACCTCGAAGCACTGCGCGAGATGCTGGAGGACACCCTCAACGGCTTCGCCGAAGGCGATGCGGAACTGTGCGAATTGCTGCGCGGAACCAAGCTGTTCACCCAGGTCAAGGCCTATGCCGAGGCGCTGGCCGAGGGGGTGGACATGGAAGACTTCTCCGCAGAGGCGCAAGCTGCGCGCGCCAAGGTGCTGAACGCCGTTGGCCTGGATGCTGAAACCTTCGACCTCAGCGGTCCGGCGCCACTGGCTTTCAATTACATCTGGAGTGCCGGGCGCATGTCGGTCGTGGAGTCCGAAGGCTCGGTCCTGCGCACCGACCCGGACGCCTACGACCTGCTGGTGGCCGGCGAGGAAGCGGGCAGCGCACAGCTGCTCTTCGAGATGGCTGTCGGCTGTGTCCAGGCGCACCTGAACCCGACCTTCGATGTCACCCTGCGCGATGAAGCCCATTACCTGGTGCTGCGCAACCTGCTGGTCACCGCATCCACCGGACGCGAAGGGGACCTGGAAGGCCTGCGCCGCAACTGCGGCCCGAAGATTTACGATGAGGTGCTGCCAGAAGCTCGGACGGCCATGGATTCCTTGGCCGACTACGGCCTGATTTCCAAGGATGGCGAGCACTACAGCATCGACGAGCGCCTGGTTCCGGTCATTTCCGCCGGCATCACCGAGGTCGAGGTCTTCTTCGAAGAAGCTGAATAAGGCAACACGGCAAAGCAGTGAAGGCACCCGCAGCGCTACGGCCTGCGGGTGCCTCAGTGTTGCACCGGGTGGCCCGGCCCGCTATCGCGCCTCATCGTCCTTTCGCGAGGCCGCGATGCTGATTAGCTTCCGCAGCACGTCCAGGTTGATATCCTCCAGCTTCTTCACGTACACGCAGCCGGCTCCTTCGGTGTACTTGCCCAGCTGCGGCAGCAGCTCGGCCCCTTCGGGCAGATCCTTCAGGCCATAGAGCGACAGCTGGGCCTTGCGCGGCGAGAAGCCAGTCTTGGGCCAGATGCCGGTGGTGCGCGCATTGGCAGGGGAGATATAGGTATAACTTCCGTAGCCGATCATGCTCGGGCCCCACATCACAGGCTGCTCGCCGGTGGCTTCGCGGAAGATGCGGTCCAGCTCATGGCCGTCAATCCGGCGCTTGTCCGGGGTTGCCGCCGCGATGAACTCCTCAACGCTGGCGTCAGTTGGAAGTGTCTTCTGACTTGTTGGCAAGTGATGCCTCCTCGGGTGCAGCAGGCGATTCTGCCTGGAAAATTGCCGACAGCTTGCGATACTGGCTGGTGCCCATGGCCAGCAGCGCCACCACAATCATGATCAGCCCGCCGGCCAGGAAGATCAAGGCGATGCCACGCGCCTCGCCTTGCCCCACCAGCCAGCCGAACTGGGCATCGCCCTCGGGCGAACGCATGAACGGGATGACCAGGTACTGGGCTATGGGCGCGATCAGGAAGGCGGTAATCGGGGCCGCCGCAGCTTCGAGCATCTGTGCGAAGCCGAATACCCGGCCCTGGCGGCGGAAGGCGACCACCTTCTGGATCACCGTTTGCTCCGAGGCTTCCACAGCGGGAATCAGCATCATGTAGAACCAGATTCCCAGCACATACAGCCAGGTCCACTCGCGGATGGTGAAGATCGCGCCGAGGAATCCCATGACGGCCACCAGCAGGAGCATGGTGCGGATCGGGTTGGCCCCCAAGCCGAACTTGGCGATGGCCAGGCCTCCGACGATGAAGCCGGTGGACGCCAGTCCGAAGGCGATGCCCCAGGCCTCGACCGGCATGATGGTCAGCCCGTAGGGGTCCATCAGCGCCATATAGGTGCCGCCGATGAAGTTGTTGAACATCGAGAAGATGATCAGGGCGAACAGTCCCGGAATGGCCATTACCGTGGTGAAGCCCAGGCGCAGGTCGCTGGTCTTGGTGCGCCCCTCCTCCTTTTCCGGCTCCTCCTCCGGGATGGAGATGCCCAGCAGGTGCAGCATCGTGATCACCACCAGCATGATGGCGATGGCCAGCGTCCACCCCATCCCCAGCAGCCCGATGGACAGCCCTGAGAACACGCTGGTGACGATGAAGGCGATGCCCTGCACCGTGCCCACCAGCCCGTTGGCATTCGCGTGGCGCTCGACCGGGATCAGCAGGGTGACGGTCGTGGACAGGGCGATGCCGCGCATCTGCTCGACGATCGCCCCGAACAGGATGACCAGGCAGAAGATCCAGAACTGCCACCCGCCGATGTCAAGGATGTCTTCGGTGGGCAGCACGAGGTAGATCAGCCCGGCCAGGCTGAAGGCCACCGCGGTGATGAGCGCGGAGAAGACGAAGACCGATTTCTTGCGGTGGTTGTCCACGATGGTCCCGAAAACCATGGAGAACAGGGAGATCAGCAGCATGAACGCGCCGCCGATGATGCCGGTGGCCATGACGTTCTCGGTTTCCAGGTACACCCAGAAGGTCAACGCGAACCACAGGTAGCTGGTGGTGAGGTTCGCAACGGCGGTATTCACCAGGATGTGCATGAATGAGCGCTGGCCCTGCGGCGGAACCTCGGGGTTGCCGCTGCCGGCCAGCGGATGATCCGTGGGTCCTTCATCGCGCATGGGGAAGCCTGCTTCGAAAAAGTGGGCTGGTGCTCGTATCAAAGAATACGCCGATGCATTGATAGGCAACAGGTGTTGATTCAGACGATCGAAAACATAGTAGTCAGATGCCTAGCCCATGCCTAGGCATAACCCTAGTGTGACCCCGCGCACTTTCTGCCAAGGTTGAATCCATGCAAACCGGCTGCAACGGTTTTCCCCTTCTGACGAGCATTGAATGGACGGAGCACACCACGCCATGACAGAGACCCTGAACGAGGTATCCAGCCTGCTGGATAACGCCCTGGTTGACAGCCCGGAAACCGGAGAGTTCCGCGCCAATCGAAATATCTTCACCGACGAAGAGATCTTCGAGATGGAAATGAAGCACATCTGGAAAGGCAACTGGGTGTACCTGGCCCACGAATCCCAGATCCCGAACATCGGCGACTACTACACCACCAACATCGGCCGCCAACCCATCATCATCTCGCGCAACAAGCAGGGCGAACTCAACGCCCTGATCAACGCCTGCAGCCACCGCGGAGCCATGCTCTGCCGCCGCAAGACCGATAACCGCACCACCTTCACCTGCCCCTTCCACGGCTGGACCTTCAACAACTCCGGGAAGCTGCTCAAGGTCAAGGACTCGCGCGGCGCCGGCTACCCGGAGCAGTTCAACAAGGACGGCTCCCACGACCTGACCAAGGTCGCCCGCTTCGAGAACTACCGCGGCTTCCTCTTCGGCTCGCTCAACGCCGATGTCAAGCCGCTTCAAGAGCACCTGGGCGAGGCCACCAAGATCATCGACATGATGGTCGACCAGTCCGAGGAAGGCCTGGAAGTGCTGCGCGACGCCTCCACCTACACCTATGACGGCAACTGGAAGCTGCAGGCCGAGAACGGCGCCGACGGCTACCACGTCTCGGCCACCCACTGGAACTACGCCGCCACCCAGGCCCGCCGCGCCAACGGCGAATCCTCGAATGACACCAAGAGCATGGATGCCGGCGGCTGGGACAAGCAGAAGGGCGGCTACTACTCCTTCGAGCACGGCCACCTGCTGCTGTGGACCGAATGGCTGGACCCTGCCAACCGCCCGCTGGCTGAGAAGCGCGATGAGCTGGTCGCCAAGTTGGGCGAAGCCAAGGCCGACTGGATGATCGGCATCTCGCGCAACCTGTGCCTCTACCCGAACGTGTACCTGATGGACCAGTTCGGCTCGCAGATCCGCGTCTTCCGTCCGATCTCCGTGGACAAGACCGAGGTGACCATCTACTGCTTCGCCCCGGTGGGCGAATCGGACGCCGCGCGCGCCGCCCGCATCCGCCAGTACGAGGACTTCTTCAACGCCTCGGGCATGGCCACCCCGGATGACCTGGAAGAATTCCGCTCCTGCCAGAAGACCTACCTGGCCACCGCGGCCAAGTGGAACGACCTCTCGCGCGGCCAGGCCCACCAGATCACCGGTCCGGATGAGAACGCCGACAGGGTGGGCCTGAAGCCCATCTCCTCCGGCGCCCGCACCGAAGACGAGGGCCTGTACCCGATCCAGCACGGCTACTGGCTGCAGACCATGCGCCAGGCCGTGGACAACGAACGCGCAGCACAGAACTAAGGCCGAAGGGGCATACAGATGAGCACCATTGCACTGACCGAGGCGCCGACGTCCAACGGCGCAATCACCACCGCGGACATCGCGCAGTTCCTCTACCAGGAAGCCCGCTTCCTCGACGACCGCGACTTCGACCGCTGGCTGGACTGCTACCACCCGGAAGCCACCTTCTGGATGCCTGCGTGGGCCGACGACGAGCAGCTGACCGAGGATCCGCAGCGCGAGATCTCGCTGATCTACTACGTGAACCGCGGCGGCCTGGAAGACCGCGTCTTCCGCATCGAGACCGACCGCTCCTCGGCCACCTCGCTGCCCGAGCCGCGCACCGGGCACAACATCACCAATGTGGAGATCCTGTCGGTGGACGGCGACAAGGTGGACATCCGCTTCAACTGGTTCACCCTGTACTACCGCTACCAGAACGTTGACACCTACTTCGGCACCTCGTTCTACACCATCGACTACTCCGGCACCGCGCCGGTGATCACCGCGAAGAAGGTCGTCCTGAAGAACGACTACATCCACCACGTGGTGGACATCTACCACATCTAGGCAACACCACTCGTGGGCGGCGGGGCCAGTGCAGGCCCCGCCAGCTCACCCATCCCCGAATTTTGTGAAATGAGCATGCCACGTCCCATCAGGTAGCACTCGCTTTCGAAGACGGAATCACCCGCTTCATCAAGGTCGGCGCGAACGAAACCGTCGCCGACGCCTCCTACAAAGCCCGTATCAATATCCCGCTGGACTGCCGCGACGGTGCCTGCGGCACCTGCAAGGCCTTCTGCGAGTCGGGCAAGTACGACGGCGGCGACTACATCGAAGAAGCCTTGACCGACGACGAAGCAGATGCAGGCTACTGCCTGCCTTGCCAGATGGTCCCCGAATCCGACCTCGTGCTGCAGATCCCGACTACCTCGGATGTCGCCAAGACCTCGGCCTCCTCCTTCGAGTCCACGCTGACCGAGATCCGCCGCATCTCCGAGACCACCTACGCCTTCAGCCTGAAGGTGGACAACCGCGAAGAGCTGTCTTTCCTGCCGGGCCAGTACGTGAACATCGAGGTGCCCGGCTCCGGCGGGCAGACCCGCTCCTATTCCTTCAGCTCCGGCCCTGACGTCGAGATCGTCTCCTTCCTGATCCGCATCACCTTCACCGGCCCGATGGGCAGCTTCTTCCTGCGCGAACCCAAGCGCCAGTCGCTGCTGCTGGCCGGCGGCACCGGCCTGGCCCCGCTGCTGGCCATCCTGGAGAAGCTCTCCGGCATGGACACCCCGCACCCGGTGCACCTGATCTACGGCGTGAACACCGACATCGACCTGGTGGAGCTGGATGTGCTGCAGGACTACACCCAGCGCATCGAGGGCTTCAGCTTCGACACCGTGGTGGGCGACCCGGAAAGCGCTTCGGAGAAGAAGGGCTACGTCACGAACCACTTCGAGCCGCAGCACCTGGCCGAGGGTTCACCACCTGCGCAGGGATGCGCCGCACCCGAGGGTGCTGGTGCTGGAGAATGCGCAGTGGCTCGATGACCTCAGCTTCCAAGCGCTGCACTATGCCTGGCGCCGATTGCGCAATGAACCGGTGCTCATCGTGCTGGTGATGCGCGAGCAGAACCTTGCAAGGCTTTCACCGGAAACCCGCGAATTCCTGGCTGACAGCCAACTGAAGGTCCTCCAGCTGGAAGTTGCCGGTCCCGCGCAGGCCCGCGAGATCGTCTGCGCCGCAACGGGGATCGACCTGCCTCCCACTGCCGCCGAGCAGCTGGTGCACTACACGCAGGGCAACCTGCAAGCGGTCATCGAGCTGGCCCAGGAAAATCCGGAGCAGAGCTGGGAGCAGTTCGATCGCTGGCCGCCTGCCCTGCGGGCCCTGTCCTTGCACATCATCGAGCTGCTGGATGGGCTGGAGCCGCGCGCCCGGGCGCTGGTGGAAGCCGCCGCGGTGCTCGGGGTGCAGGCCCGGATCGACATGATCGCCAAGCTGGTCGGGGAGGATGATCCGCTGGAGCCGATCCAGCAGATCCTCGACTCTTCGCTGGCGCAGGCCCACGGCCACAGCGGGAAGGTTCGGCTCGGGTTCGAGAACGCGCTGGCGCAAATGGCTGTCTACCACCAGATCCCGCTGAGCGCCCGCATCAAGTTGCATGCTAGCGCCGCAGACATTGTCGAGGACCCTGGCGAGCGCCTGGGCCATCGGGCCGATGCGAGCATCCTGCCCGATGGTGGCCTGTCGCTGGAACTGCAGGACTACGCGCGCGCCCAGGGCAAGCGGGGCGAGTGGTCTTCGGCAGCCACCGCCTACTTCCGTGCCATGCCTTTGTCCCCGGAACCGATGCGTCGCGACTCCTTGCTGCTCAACGCCGTGGATGCCATCGTTGCCGCCGGCGAGCTGCCACGCGCGCAAACCTTTGCGCACCAGCTGTCGAGCCTGGACAGCAGCCCGGAGCGGGACGTGCTCTCCGGATACATCTCCATCCTGCAAGGCCGGGCCAATACCGCGCAGCGCTGGCTCTCCAGTGCCTGGCAGAACGCGCTGCAGGAGCAGGACAACGACGTGATGGCCGTGATCGCGCAACGCCAAGTCCTCGATTCGCTGTGCCGATTAAAGGGGCAGAAGATCATTGACTGGGCCGAGCAATCGCTGAGCCTTGCCCAGGTGGGCAGCCCGTTAGCCATTGAGAATGCGGCCATCCAGGGGCTTGGCCTGGCAATGATGGGCCGGGCCGAAGAAGGAGAGCAGCTCTTGATGGACCTGCTGGCCACCCTTCCGTCGGGAGCGCAGCGCCAGCGTGCGGAAATGTCGCTGGGCTGGGTCTACCTCGCGACCGATCGCGTCGAGCTGGCCAGGCATGAGCTTTCCTCGGCAAGCTCCACGGACTTCAGTGATGGATCGCTGCGCATCTCGCTGTGGGCCAGAGCGTGGTCGGCCCGGGCAGAATTCCTCATGGGCGATTGGGACCAAGCGCTGGAAACAGTCCGATCCGCACAAGCCCTGCAGGAACGTTCTGAAATCCAAATCCTGCGTCCGCTGATCCAGATGACCGCGGCGCAAATCCACGCGTTGCGCGGCAATTGGGAACAGGCGGATCTGCATTTGCACAAGTCGTGGGCCCGTACCGGTAGCTATGCCATCATGGAGATGCCCTACCGGATGGCGCGGGCCGAGATCCGCGGGCCGAGATCGCCGGGGCGCAGGCCAACCATGAAGAGGCCGTGCGTGCGCTGGAGCCGCTGCTACGGCTGGACCGCACCCAGGGTATTGACCAGACAGGCTTCTGGACCTGGCAGGATACATATGCCTTGGCGCTCATACGTTGTGAACGCCTTGATGAGGCCGACAATTTCATCCAGCCACTACTGGAGAGCGCCGTCGCTTCAGGCCACCAAAGCGGAGCCGTCCGCTTCCTGAGTGTGCAGGGCACCTTGCTGGCAGCTCGGGGTGATATCGACGCCGCCCGCCTTGTCTTTGAAGATGCCATCCGCCGTTTGGAGGGCGTCGGATCGGTCTACCATCGTGCGATCATCGATTTCTACTACGGCCAGTGCTTGCGCCGGGCCGGCAAGCGGGCTGAATGCGTTGCTCCGTTGACCCGCGCGCTGGCGCTTTTCACGCACTTCGATGCAACCGTGTACATTGACCGTTGCACGCGTGAGCTTCAGGCAAGCGGTACCGGGATGCTGCGCAAGGAAAGCGCCGACTGGTCGACGCTGACCGCTCAGGAACAAGCTGTTGGTTGGGTCCCCGGAAAGTAGTCCAGTGACTATGTGAGTACTCGTGTCCGACACATGGACACAGGAGGAATCACAGAAACAATGGCACGCAGACACACACCAGACCAGGTCATCGCTAAAGTCCGCCAAGGACAGAAGATGCTCAATGAAGGCCACCCGATGATCGAGGTCATCAAAGAACTGCAGATCACTGAAGCTACTTGGTACCGCTGGCTCAACCAGTACGGGTCCGAGAAGAACGCTGAAGCCAGCAAACGTACCAAGGAGCTGGCAAAGGAAAACACCCGCCTGAAGAAGCTGCTCGCTGATCGGATGCTCGCCAACGACATCCTTACCGAGGTTGCCAAGGGAAAATTCTAAGCCCCGAACCACGCCGTCGTGCCGTACGGATGGCGATGGAAAAATTTGGGGCGTCCGAACGTTTCGCATGCCAAGTTCTGGGCCAGAACCGTTCTGCGCTGCGTAAGAAGAAATCACCGATGAGCTTTGACGAAGCGCAGCTGAGAGCCGACTTGCGCGCCGTCGCGTCCGAGTATCCGGTCTGGGGCTGGCGCAAGGCCCGCTGGCACCTATTGAGCACTGAACGATGGGCAGGCACTGTCTTGAACAGCAAGCGTGTCCGACGGTTGTGGCGCGAGGAAGGCTTGGTCTGTAAGCCCAAGCGTCGAAAGAAGCGGCGCACCGGTCCAGACGCTGGGGAGCAGAAGCGGTTGACCGCCGAGTACCCGATGCATGTACTGAGCTTTGATTTCCAGTCGGATGTCACCTCCTGCGGACGTCACGTCCGCTTTTTCAATGTCATTGATGAGTACAGGAGAACGGCATTGGCGATTATTCCGCGGCGGCCTTTCAAGGCTGAGGACGTGGTGGCAGTTTTGGAAGGGATCATTGCCGAGACAGGGACCCAACCAACATTCGTGCGGTGCGATAACGGGCCTGAATTCACTGCCGGTGCGTTGGTGAACTGGTGCAACACTGTGGGGGTGTCTACTGCGTTCATTGATCCGGGCTCACCTTGGCAGAACGGTTTTATTGAGTCGTTCAATGCGCAGTTCCGACGTGAACAGCTTTCCGGAGAGATCATGGACACTATGGTGGAAGCGAGGTATTTGGCTGATGAATGGAAGGACATTTACAATCAGGAACGTCCCCATGGCTCCTTGGATGGGTTGACGCCTTCCCGGTTTTGGGATGAATGGGTTAGAGAGAATCAGTTAGCTATCGCATAGTTGCTGGACTCCTTAAAGGGACCCAACCACTGTGGCCAAGCTGGTGTGCGAAGGGGCAAGCAACCGACGTGTAGCTGAAGAACTGTATATCGGTACCAAAACAGTGCAGTACCACCTGACCAAGATCTACACGAAGCTGTCGGTCTCCAACCGTACAGAGCTTGCTGCTTTGGCACGCTTTGGCCAAGAAGAATAGTGCTTCTTGACTGATAAAAATTTTCACTCACGAACGACAGCCGAGCCATCCGCAGTGTGGCTCGTCCTGCGTGCAGTGACTGAAAATTTTTTTCATTCAAGTCGTATCGCTTGAATGGGAGGAAGACAGGACTTGATGCAGGCGGCAGCCAGCTGAGCAACGCGAATCATCGCGGTTGCTCCTGTGGGGTTATGGGTGGTGTGGCGGTTCTAGTGACTGAAAAAATTTGTCACTCAAAATTCACAGCGGGCGACCGGTGCTAGCTGGTCCCAGTGTCGGGCAGGTCTTCATCTTGGCCAAGGCCCAGCACGCGCCGCACTTCGGGGGTCAAATGCACCTTGTGAGCTGCGTCGTCCGATGTTCGCTGCGGGCAATGATCGTTGACATGATCAAAGTTCGCCACGTTGGCTACGCTCTCAGGGATCGTGATTGACCGCAGCCCGTGCGGAGACACCCACGTCTTGGAGCCATCAGGGCAGGCGAAGACCTTCCACCCTAGGGCGTGCTTGAACATCTGATGCTGCTTGCACAAGAGATGGGTGTTTCGCCGGGTCGTGTGGCCGCCTTGCCCAAACGCTTCAATGTGGTCTATTTCTGATCGGTCGGCTGGGCGACGGCAACCCGGGAAACCGCAATGCCGGTCGCGGTGACGCAGGAAATCGCGCAACCCCTGCGAAGGCCGGTATTTCTTGGGTTCCACGTCAATTGCGGCGCCCGTCCATGGGTCGGTCAGCACGCGCTGGAATGATGGAGCGTCTGCCGCGAGTTCCAACGCTACCCCGATTGGGATGGGTCCGTAGCCTTCCAGATCGGCAAGGGCGCGAGTGGGATTCGCGAGCATTTCCACGGCCGGTATCGTGATGGATACCCGTGGCTTCAGCGGCATGCCCTCCATTCCGGGCCATCCATTCAGATATACGTCTGCAAGGGCATCGGCCTCAAGCTGGGTTTGGGTGCGCGGATCTTTGGGATCAGTGCTCTGGGCGGCCACCTGCTTGATCGAATTGCGGATTGAGTGGATGACATCAGCGCGGTGATGCAACTGCAAGGTGGCCATGCCATCCTCGTCATTCCAGACCTTGACGTTGCGGGCGGCCATGGCGTCCTTCTGCCGGTTCTCGGCAGAGTCGGGGTTCAGCCGGTCATGAAGGCGGCGGGCGCGCTGGTAGACGGTCTCGTCGCTGGCGGTCCTTGCCAGAGGCAGAAGGGTCTGTTCCATGAGCGAGACTTGCCCAGGGCCGAGGTCTTGGGAGTACTTGACGATGTCGTGGGCGGCCTTGGCAGTGATCTCGCCGGCGGCCAGCGCGAGGAGCGTGGCTTTGCAGACATGGCGCAATCCTTTGGCGTGGAACATCCGCTTGCTGACTTTGCGCGGGCTTTCCCTCAACGCGACAGCCGCCTCGGCGATGAGGTTGGAGTTGATGGTCTGCTCGCTTCCACGGTCCACGCCGTAGTATGCGGCGCTCTTTCGGGCTTCAGCTTCTTCCTCTGCCGTGTGGGTATTTTCCGTGGCTATGAAATCGCTGAATGATTCGCTGACCTGTTCGACCGAATCCGCCAGCAAGACGCAGATGACAGCTTCGACGCTGCTCAGGAGGCGCTGGATCTTCTGCAAGCGTTCCAATGCGTCCCCGGGGCCGTTGACCGGGCCGGCATCATAGAGCTCATTGGCAATTTTCTTGAGGGGACCGAAGAACATCTGGTGCTCGCGCTGAGCATCGAACGGGGAGGTCTTGTGCGACTCTGTGCGGGTGCCCGGTGGTCGCAGTGGCAGGCGGTGTTCACCGTCGTTATCTTCTAAATATGCGGGAGTAGTCATGATTTACTTTCCCGCGATACATCGACTATGTGTTCTGGTTATTTTCGAATTGTGGATAACATCTCGAAAGTTTCTGCGAAAAGCCATCCATGTGGATTCTGGTGAAAAATCCCCAGTACCGGGAATGGAGCAGTGGCTGTGGTTTTATCTGCTTGCTTGAGCCAGAGGGCGTGGCGGGCGCGTCAAGGCCGCGCGGAGGCCAAGGATTCCCATGGCTGCCAGCAAGGCCAAGGCGAGGATGCTGGCGATGTGCAGGGGCTCTTCCAGATCAGCAGCAGCGCCGGCGTTCCAATCGGCAAAGGTATCGCCCACGGAGTTCATGTTGGCGAAGGAGGCGAAGAAATAGGCCGGTGCGCCGAGAGCAACGATCAGGCTCCATGTCCCAATAGCGGCCCAAGCGGGCAGCTTGCGGCCGGACCTGATGACGGAAACAAGCCAGGAAATGGCGAGGGCAATTCCGATTGCTGCGAAGACCCAACCTCCGAGCGAGTCGTAATCCTGGTCCATGGCGGCCATCTGCGCGATGGTCTCATCCAGGGGGATTCCACTGGCTGCGACCACTGCCCAATTGTTCATGAGCAGTGCGCCGTAAACCGCGTAGGCCACGATGATGGCGGCACCGGTGGTGGCTAGAAGCTTGCGCATGCCGGTAGCCTACAGCGTGCAAGCGAAATACTTGGCATTACTAGCAGCTCGTGCGCCGGGTGCCGGTATTGCATTGCAGAAGTCCGTGAAGCAGAGGCCCCGAATCGGTAAAGTGCATTATGTGCCGATCGGGAAAGCGCGGCGATCGCGCAAGCGACATCACCAAACGCTGCCATGCAGCGCCAATTGTCTATAAGGGGACTAGAAATGATCTTCACCAAGAAGGGCGACGCCGCTGTCCTGGCCAAGCTCAGTGCGGCTCCAGCACCTTATCGCGAGATTGCCGAGCGGCTGCATGCCATCATCGTGGAAAGCGCACCGTCGCTGGAGCCGATCGTCCGCTGGGGACTTCCCTTTTATGTCCGGGACGGCAAGGATGTCTGCTACATCAAGCCTGACAAGGACTTCGTTGCCTTCGGTTTTGGCGAGGTGGTGAATCCCGCCTACGAGGACGGCGCGCACATGCATCCAGTCGCGTGGACCATCACCTCGCTGGATGCTGCAACGGAAGACAGGATCCGCGAGCTGGTGAAAAAGGCGGCTGGCTGATCCAAGGCAGCGGCAACGCCCGGAGCCGTTCAAATGCACGGAAGGCCTCGGCAGGAACATTCCTGCCGAGGCCTTCCGCTTGCCTGGCCGCGCTGGGGCTTACTTGACTGGGTCGAGCACGAAGTCGTAGGTGACCTGCTTGCCGTTGCCGGATTCGGCTGGCTCCACGTCGAGCATCAGTTCCGGCTTCACCGCGGTGGCGATGTCATCGTCGTTGTGCGCGTCGCGCGGGAAGTACAGCTGGGCGGTGAACAGCTCGTGGCCCGGTGCCGAAACCTTCAGGTGCAGGTGGGCTGGGCGCCAAGCGTGCCAACCGGCGGCGGCGATCAGCTGGCCGCAGGCGCCGTCGGTCGGAATCTGGTACGGAGCCGGCTGCATCGTGTTGATCAAGTATGAATGGACTTGCCGTACTGGCAGGGAGGGATGTGGAAGAGATGGCTTATGGTCCTGCCGGCGTCGCGCCGCGGACAGCAACATGGGTAAAGCGGAACGGGAGCACCGGTGTTCTTGTCGCGGTCGGCGCCAGGTGCACGCCCAGGGGCGCTTGTTCGTCGACCGGTAGCCGGGACTAGGTTGGCGTTGAAGTCGACGAGTTCGCCGAGTTCGACGATGGCACCCGGGTCTCGATCCACTGGGACCGGGGATGCGCCATCAGCCTCAACGGATCCGGACAGCTCGGCGAGCAAGAGCTGCTGGAGCATCTCGATGGAGCGCTCCTGCTGGCGGAGCAAGGCATCAAGGCAATCGCCGAGGAGTTGAAGAGCTTGCCATGCTTCACCGAGCTGTCCTCCGATCTCAGGGCGCAGCTTCAATCTTGAAATCGCAGGTCGCACCGGCGCTTGGCAGCGGCAAGGGTCGCGGATAGGGTGTGAATGTGACGCTGGGCACATGTTCGGTGTCCGCGCAAATTCCGACGAGGCGATCCATGAAGGGGTACGCAGATGAAGGCTTATGCCCAGGGCGAGAGCGAGCCGCAGCTGATCGAAGAGACGATCGGAGCCAACTTCGAACGCACGGCGGCCCGCTTCGGCCCGGCAGAAGCACTGGTCGAAGCTTCCACCGGACGGCGCTGGAGCTGGAGCGAGCTGGACGCGCAGATTAACCGCCTGGCCAAGGGCCTGCTGGCCGCCGGCCTGCAGGCGGGGGACCGGGTGGGCATCTGGGCGCCGAACTGCGCCGAATGGGTTTTCGCGCAGTACGCCACCGCGAAAATCGGCGTCATCCTGGTCAATGTCAATCCTGCCTACCGCACCCATGAGTACGCCTACGCGGTCAACCATTCGGGGGTGCGCCTACTGCTGGCGGTCTCCGAATTCAAGACCAGCAACTACCGTGCGATGGTGGATGCGACCCGTGCCGATACCCCGCAGCTCGAGCGCGTTATCTACGTGGACACCGCGGACTTCGAGCAACTGCTGGCCGAAGGCGAGCACATCAGCGATAAGGCGCTGGCCCGGCGCTTGGCTGCCACCAAGCCGGAGGACCCGATTAACATCCAGTACACCTCGGGCACCACCGGCTACCCGAAGGGCGCGGTGCTCAGCCACCGCAACATCCTGAACAATGGCTACCAGGTCACCGGCATGATCGACCTGGACGAGCATGACCGGCTGTGCATCCCGGTCCCGTTCTACCACTGCTTCGGCATGGTCATGGGCAACCTGGGCTGCACCAGCCGGGGCACCACGATCGTCATCCCGGCCCCGGGCTTCGACGCCGAAACCACGCTGCGGGTGGTGGCCGAGGAAAAGTGCACCGGGTTGTACGGGGTGCCGACGATGTTCATCGCGATGCAGAACCATCCCAGCTTCAAGGACCACGACCTCTCCTCGCTGCGCACCGGCATCATGGCCGGTTCCATCTGCCCCATCGAGGTGATGCGCCGCTGCGTCGATGACATGGGGATGAGCGCGGTCTCCATCGCCTACGGCATGACCGAGACTTCTCCGGTGTCCTGCCAGACCCGCGGCGACGACGATCTCGAGCGTCGCACCTCCACCATCGGCCGGGTGCACCCGCATGTGGAAATCAAGGTGGTGGATCCGGTCAGCGGCGAAACCCTGGAACGCGGGGAAACCGGCGAATACTGCACCCGCGGCTACTCGGTGATGCTCGGCTACTGGAACGATGAGGAGAAGACCCGGGCGGCCATCGACGACGAAGGCTGGATGCACACCGGGGATCTGGCGGTGATGCGCGAGGACGGCTACTGCACGATCGTCGGGCGCATCAAGGACATGGTGATCCGTGGCGGGGAGAACATCTACCCGGCGGAAATCGAGGAATTCCTCTACAAGCATCCGGACATCGAGGACGTGCAGGTGATCGGGGTGCCCGATCAGAAGTACGGCGAGACGGTCTGCGCCTGCATCCGCATGAAGGCAGGCCGCGAGCCGCTGGATGCAGCCGCGATCCGCGAGTATTGCGCCGGGCATCTGGCGCATTACAAGATCCCCGCGTATGTGCAGGTGCTGCAGGATTTCCCGACTACTGTCACCGGCAAGATCCGCAAGAACCAGCTGCGCGAGGATGCGGCGAAACTGCTCGAACTGTAGCCGCTTGCCGCCAGCCGGGGCATCAAGCCACAGCGATGCTTTGGGTGGAGGTGAGCTTCAGCATGAATACTGCGCCCGGGAATTTCCTGCATGCTAGTTTTCCAAGTGGCTTCCGTGGGTTAACCTCGGGGGCGACAAGGAAAATCCTTACGTGAATGGGGTGCGTACGTGCAGAAGCATTTCAGCCGACTAGTGGGCATCGCGGTGATCATGATCGTGGTTCTCGCGGCCTCGCTGCTGGTGTGGGCGCTGAGCATCGCTGATCGGCCGGTGGGAATGTGGAACCCGATCGAGGTCCACATCGGAAGGCTCTGGACAACCTTCTACAGCTCCGAGCTGCCGGATTTGTCGATCCTGGTTTTCTCCGTTGCCGCCGCGGTGATCCTGGTGCTCCTGGTGGTCCTGGGCGAGCGTCTGGTCACCTGGCGCTATCGCCGCACACCAATCGAGAAATCGAGCCGGCCGCTGGCGCCCAAGGCGGTGATGGGCCGCACCCGAGGCGTCTACGCAGGACCGGTCACCGTGACCGTGCTGATTCCGGCACACAATGAAGAAGCTTCCCTGCCGTACACCCTGAAGGCCCTGGAGGAGCAGAGCTTTGCTCCATCGCGCATCATCGTGGTGGCTGACAACTGCACCGACCGGACCGTGCAGGTCGCCGGCGAGCACGGGGTAGAGGTGTTCGAATCGGTGGACAACAAGCACAAGAAGGGCGGGGCGCTGAACCAGGCGCTGCACTCCATCCTGCCCGGGATGGGCGATAACGACTGCGTCATGGTGATGGACGCCGACAGCCAGATCGGCGCGGACTTCCTGGCAACCGCCCGGGACCGCTTCACCTGGGACCGCGCGCTGATGGCGGTGGGCGGGCTGTTCCACGGCGAAGAAGGCCACGGGCTGATCGGCCAATTCCAGCGCAACGAATACACCCGCTATCAGCGCGAAATCTCGCGGCGCGACGGCCGGGTCTTCGTGCTGACCGGTACCGCCTCGGTCTTCCGCGCCTCGGCCCTGCGCGAGGTGGCGGCTGCGCGCGGCAGCTTGCTTCCGGGCACTCCCGGCGAGGTCTACGACACAGCTGCCCTGACCGAAGACAATGAGCTGACCATTGCGCTGAAAACCCTCGGCGCGCTGACCACGTCGCCGCAGGACTGCACGGTGGTCACCGAACTGATGCCCAACTGGAAGATGCTGTGGGCGCAGCGTCTGCGCTGGCAGCGCGGGGCGTTGGAGAATCTGGGCGCGTACGGAGTCACCGCGCAGACCTCCCGGTACTGGGCGCAGCAGGTAGGCATCGGCTATGGAGTGATCGCGCTGTTCAGCTATTTTGTGCTGATGATCATCATGCTGATCTCCATGGACACCTGGGTGTGGTTCCCGTTCTGGATGCTGCTGGGCGCGCTGTTCGCGCTCGAGCGCGTGGTCACAGTCTGGCGCGGCGGCTGGAAAGCCAGGATCGTCGCCGCACTGGTGATTCCCGAGCTGGTCTACGACGCCTTCCTCGATCTCGCATTCCTCAAGGGCGTCGGGGATATCGCCTTTGCCCGCAGCGCGGATTGGAAGCATGTCGACCACGCAGGTGCCGCACGGAAGGAAAACATCTCATGATGAATCTCATCGTCCAGATCCCGCGGGGAATCATTCTCCCCGAAAGCGTGCTACTCAGCGATTGGTTCGCCGTGCTAGCCTCGTTCGTCGCGATCAACACCGTGCTCTATCTGGTCCTGGGCTTGGCCAAGCTGCTGCCGGTGTTCCGGATCCGCAGCGCACGGGGACGCGAACGCCGCTCAGAAACCAGGAATATCGATCCCGAGGCGTCCGTGTAGCTCATGCATCGCCGCGGGCAGGTCCGCCAGCTCGATGCCGGGGCTGAAATAGAAGCCTTGCGCATAGTCGAAGTCCAGCCTGCGGGCCAGCTCCAAGTGCTCGGCGGTTTCGACCCCCTCGACCAGCGTCTTGGCATTGATCTCGCGGGCGGCCGCCAGCAGGATGTCCACATGCTCGCGGGCCTCGGCCGATGCCAGGTAGTGGACGAACAGCGAACGGTCCAGCTTCACGATGTGCGGCAACAGGCGCAGGATGCGCTCCCTGGTCGCGTAGCCGATGCCTGCATCGTCAACGAGCAGCAGGCAGCCGAGCTCATCGGCATTGATCCGGGCCGCATCGCAAACTTCCGGTGCGGACAGCTCGTTCAGTTCCAGCCCCCAGTCCAGCCGGCGATCAAGTTCCGGGGCAGTGCGCGCGAAGGCCTTGATTGCAGGGCCCGAGGCATTCATGGTGAGCAGCAGCCCGTCGGGCAGCCCTTCGGCGGCGTGGACGATGCCCTCCAGGGCACGCAGCTCCAGCGCCAGCAGATTGCCTTCGGCCCGGGCCTGGGCGAAATGCTCGTCCGGCCGGCGTCCGTCGCTGAATCGTGCCAGCGCCTCGAAGCCCAGCAGCGCGTCGGCGCGCAGGTTGATCAGGGGCTGGAATGCAAACTTCATGGTCCACCTAGGCTGGCGATGCGGATTGGCAACATCATGCTGGTTAGGCTGTTGTGTACGAAGGTGATATTACCCTGAAGCTGGCCAGGGATACGCGGTACTGATGAATTCACAAGGAAGCGGGAGCAGCATGCCCAGGACAAGGAACCGGCGGGCCAACGATGACGGAATCTGGTGGAGCCGGCTGCTGCCAGCCAGGCTCCGCAGGATCAAGCGACTGGAAGTTGCTGTCACCGGGATGGTGGCGGCCTTCCTGCTGGCGTTCTATCTGGTCAACCTGGGCAATGATTTCAGTTCTCCGCTCATCCAGAAGCTGGCGGTGGCAAGGGTTGCAGGGACCTTGGCCATGGTGATCACCGTGTGGATGCTGCTTGACCGTTTTCCACTGTGGATTGCCTATCTCGGGGCCCTGGCCGAGTTGTCGGCTTTTGTCGCCTTCGTGGGATTCTCGGTCAACCATGAGCAGATCGTCTTCAGGCTCCAGGAATTTCCGCTTATCGCGCTCTATATGTCCTGGCTCTTTCCGCCGGCGGTCACCCGGTGGACCATCTATCCGATCATGGCTTTCACGATTCCCTACTCGGTGTTCTTCGGCCCTGCAGTAGGCACCGAGCACCAAAGCGGGCCGCTGAACGTGCTGAGCCTGGTCTTCTTCACCGTAGTTGGCTTGTTCGTCGGCCACTACGTCAAGCGCCGGTTCCGCCAGCAAACCCAGGTTGATGCGCTGACCGGCGCCTTGAACCGCGTCGGGCTGTCAGCGCGTGGCGAGGCCGCCTTGCTCGCGTCGCGGAAGCACCGCAGGCCGCTGGCTGTGGCGCTGCTGGACATGGACGGATTCAAGGAGATCAACGACCAGGACGGCCATGACGCGGGGGACCGTGCGCTGAAGGAGCTGGTGCGGCATCTGCGCAGCTCGATCCGTGCCGGAGACCTGGTCTGCCGATTGGGCGGAGACGAATTCGTGCTGGTGTTCCCCAATACGACCCAGGGCCAGGCGCAGCTATTGATGGAGCGCATTGCGGGCTCATCCAAGCTGGCCTGGAGCTTCGGAACTGCGCAGGCCCGAGCCGACGACAACTTGAGCACCATGATCCTGCGCGCCGACCGGGACATGTACGCCTCCAAGCGCCAGCGTGCTGCCGAACGCGGCAAGCCCGCCGGGGAATTCTGAGTTCCGCCCCTATCCGAGCTTGCCGCCCATCCGGTCCTGCATCTTCTGGCTGGCCTCGTTCAGGCCCTGGATTTCCACACTCTTCCCGTAGTGCGCGTATTTGGTGCGGATCGAGTCCAGGGCGGCGACGGTCGAGGCATCCCAGAGGTGCGAGTCGGACATGTCGATGATGACCTTCTCGGGGTCCTGCGCGTAGTCGAACTGCATGTACAGGTCGTTGGAGGAAGCGAAGAACAGCTCGCCGTTGACCTTGTACACGGCCGAATCTTCGGTAGCGCTGCGGTCCACGGTGACCATATGCGCCACGCGATTTGCGAAGAGCACCATTGCCGCAAGGATGCCCGCGCCCACGCCGATGGCGAGGTTGCTGGTGATCACCGTGAGCGCCACGGTGATGGCCATGACGAAGGTTTCGCTCTTGGGCATCATCTTCAGCGTGCTCGGGCGGATTGAATGCCAGTCGAAGGTGGTCGCCGAAACCACGATCATCACCGCGACCAGCGCTGCCATCGGAATCCGTGCGACGATGTCGCCGAGCAGCACCGCCAGCAGCAGCATGAAGATGCCGGCGAAGGCGGTGGAGATGCGGGTGCGTCCGCCGGAGACCTTCACTCCCACCATGGTCTGGCCGATCATCGCGCAACCGCAGATGCCGCCGAAGAAGCCGGTGACGATATTCGCGGTGCCCTGCGCCCAGGACTCGCGGGTCTTGCTCGACGGGGTGTCGGTGATGTCATCGACCAGCTTGGCGGTCAGCAGGGATTCGAGCAGGCCGACGAAGGCCACCGCGATCGCATAGGGCGCGATGATCTGCAGCGTCTCCAGGTTCAGCGGCACGCCGGGCAGGTGGAAGATCGGCAGCGAGTCGGGCAGCTCGCCCTTGTCGCCCACGGTGGGCACGGAGACCTTCGCGAAGATGGTGATCGCGGTGAGCACCACGATCGCGATCAGCGGCGCCGGGACCGCTTTGGTGATCTTCGGGAAGAAGCAGACGATGGCGACGCCGAGGATCACCAGCGGGTAGACCATCCACGGGACATTGCGCAGCTCGGGCATCTGCGCCCAGAAAATCGAGATGGCCAGGCCATTGACGAAACCGATCATCACCTGGCGCGGAATGAAGCGCAGCAGCTTGGCCACGCCCAGCACAGCCAGCGTGACCTGGATGATGCCGGCCAGCACCACCGCCGCGAAGAGGTATTCCACTCCGTGGGTGCGCACCAGCGGGGCGACCACCAGTGCCACCGCGCCGGCGGCCGCGGAAATCATCGCCGGGCGCCCGCCGGTGATCGCGATGACCACCGACATGGTGAAGGAGGCGAAGATGCCTACGCGCGGGTCCACCCCGGCGATCACGGTGAACGCGATGACCTCGGGGATCAGTGCCAGGGAAACGACCAGGCCAGCGAGCAGTTCGGTTTTCAGCAGCCGCGGGGACTTGAGGGTGCGCAGCACCGACTGCCGTTGCAGGGGCGTCAATTCAGCGGTCGCGGTACTCACCGGGGCTCCGTTTCGTCAGGTGTCCCAGGGAAGGGAAGTGGGATCCCGTCTACGTTATCGCACCTACGCCCAATCGGGCTCAGGGCTGCAGATCGGACGCAGGCGCTGACCGTCATTCGGGAGGTACGCGCTCGCCGGTTGGGAGAAGATCAGATTGGTCAGTGGCCAGTGTCCAGAAGCTCTCCGACGCCGCGAAGGTTGATTTCACCGACGGTGACTCTGTGCAGATATTGATCTGGTGCTTCTTGTTCAGCACTGTCCCGACTGCAATACAGGGCCGTAGGCTGCGGAGACTCCATGATCCCGAAGACTGGATTCCCGTCGCCATCCTCGTCGTACGGTAACAAAGCAGTATGCGTGAGATACAGAATGCTGCCTGTTGCCACGTCCATGCCTTCAGCGTTCTTCACCGTTCGGGCTTCCCAGCTGACTTCAGTTTCCGGGCACTTTTCCTGGATCTCAAAGCATTCAGGCTCATTGGCCACGACCGCAATTATTGGCTCTATATGTTCCAGATCTGGAAATGGGCTGGGTTGTTTGCCATAGACAACGTAGACCGACAGTTGCTCTGCATATTTCGGGCTAAGGCGATTCTTGATGCTTGACAGGATGCTGCTCAGAGGCGGCATGGATCCCCCATTCTGTACAGGAACATACGCACCAGCATAGTAAGTCGCGCCATTTTAAATTAGAAATCCCGGCGAATTGCTTCGCCGGGATTTCTCGATCATCACTCGCACCTTCATGAGGTACTTACAAATATAGGAGGCAAAGCTATGCCGGTGCTGAGCGCCGACTGCAGATTAGGGGAGGATCGTGCCGCCGGTTGCCTCCAGGAAGAGTTCCTTGTCGTGAGTCGCAGGTCGCAGGGTGCCGGAAATAATTTCAACGGCCCTCGTGCAGTTCGCGGTTTCGAGAATTGCCGGAAGCAGGCAAATGGTTTTGGATACAGGAACTGGCACTGTCGCAAGACCGACAGTGCCAGTTTCCGCGTCATCACTCGCACCTTCATGAGGTACTTATAACTCTAGAGCGGCAGTCTGTGGATGCTATAAGCATGCACTGCGCGTAGGCCATGCATCGGGCAAGATGCTTGTTGTTAGCCAGCAACTCCGGTTGGTGAACTGAGCAATGCCCTGCGCCCGGATCATTCAACCCTGCAGCGCCAAGCGACTGCGGCCATCAGGGAAGGATACTTGGAACGCATTGCCGATCCCCAGGGAAATGTCGCCCGCAAGATCTGCCTGACCTCGATGGGCGCCGAACGGCTGTCGGATTCCCGCGCGCTGTCCATCGCTTCGCTGGAGCAGATCCTGGGCGATTGGAGCTCTGCGGATATCGAGCAATTCGCCAAGTACCTGAATCGCTTCAACAGCTCGATCGAAGAGTACAGCGAAGCCAAAAGGGCTTAAAGAGAAGTTCCCGTTGGGCAATATCCAACGGGAACTTCTACGATCATCACTCGCACCTTCAAGAGGTGTTTACAACACTACTGGCGGTTTCTGTGCCGTCCCTTTGGCTCAGCTACGCATATTCGATGCTTCCGCACAGGCAGGGTACACAGAAGGCCGTTGGGCGAAATGCACATAGATCCACGGGCCGACCGGAGTGAAACTTGGTCAAATCTCCATAGGCCCGCGAGCCGCTTCTCCCTATGCTGGGAAGCATGACTCCAACGCAGAAGCCAGCACCCGCAGCGACCCGTCCGTTGAACGTGGCCATCGTGCCTGATTCCTTCAAAGGCAGTGCGCGGGCCAGCGAAGTGGCATCGGCCCTGGCTGACGGCTTTGCCAAGGGAGCGACCAGCCGCAAACGCGAGGTTGAGATTACCGCGGTGCCCTTCGCCGATGGCGGCGAAGGAACCCTCGAAGCATTGATCGATGCCTGGGGCACCGAAGCGATCAGCGTGCAGACCACCGACGCCCTGGGCCGCCCTGTCGCGTCCCGGCTGGGACTGTCGGCCGACGGGAAGATCGCCGTGGTTGAAGCGGCCGAAGCTGCCGGCCTGCCTCAGGTCAGCGACGTCGAGCGCCAGCCGTTGGAGGCAACGACCTACGGCCTGGGCGCGCTGGTCTCCCGGGCCCTGGAGCTGGGCGTCTCGCAAATCATCTTGTGCTTGGGCGGCTCGGCCACCACCGACGGCGGCACCGGGCTGCTTGCTGCCCTCGGCGCCAGCTTCCTGGATGCCGACGGCGCGAAGCTGCCCGCTGGGGGCGGAGCGCTGCAGAATCTGGACTCCATCGACGTTTCGGAGCTTGACCCGCGGGCGGCGAACGTCCAATGGCAGATCGCCTGCGATGTCACCAACCCGCTGCTCGGCGCCAAGGGCGCGGCCGCGGTGTTCGGTCCGCAGAAGGGCGCCAGCCAGGAGCAGGTGCAGCTCCTGGATGCAGGCCTGGCCCGGCTGGCCGATGTGCTGGAAGCCGATACCGGGCGCAAGCTGCGCGAGCAGCCGGGCATGGGCGCGGCCGGCGGCTTGGCCATCAGCCTCGGATCCTACTTCCAGGTGGATCTGGTCCCCGGCTGGGATTTGGTGGCGCAAGTGCTTGGCGCCCACGGCATCCTCGAGGGCGCGGATCTGGTACTGACCGGGGAAGGGCGCCTGGATTCGCAGTCGCTGGACGGGAAGGTGGTCTCCGGGGTGCTGCAGGCAGCCGGCGAGAACGCCGAGGTGATCGTGGTTGCCGGGTCGGTGGACCTGACCGATGAACAGCTGGAGGACTCCGGAATCCTGGCCGCTTATTCCATTGCCCCGGGGCCGGCAACGCTGGCAGAACTCTCCGCGCAGACCCTGTCCCTGGTGGAGCGCACCGCGTTCAGCGTGGCGCGCACCTACCTGCGCTAGCCTGCGCGTTCGGGGTCAGCCGGCCGTGCGCAGGTATTCCTCGAGAGAGATCGGCGGGGTGCCGGTGATGATTTCGACGTGGTTGCTCACCTGTGACATCGCATCGCTGGCGATGGCCGTATAGGTGCTGACCCAGGCATCCAGCTGCCAGTCCGGGGCACCGAAGACCGCACGCGAGGCGTACGCCTCCTCGATGGTTTCGTTGTGGAACACGATCTGCTTGCCGCCGGCCTCGCTGAGGATGCGTGCCACATCGGCCATGTCCAGGGACTGCGGGCCGGTCAGCTCGTAGGTGGCGCCGGCATGCTCTGCCGGATCTGCGAGCACGGCGGCCACGGACCGCGCCACGTCGGCCCGGGCGACCGGAACGAAGCGGCCCTCGCCTGCAGGTCCGCGGATGACCCCGTCCTGCCCGGCAAGGTGCGGCATGAGGTCCTGGTAGAAGCTGTCGCGCAGGAAAGTCCAGCGCATCCCGGACTCCTTCAGGTATTGCTCGGTGGCGTGGTGCTCGCGGGCAAGGGTGAACAGCGCATCGGGTGCCGCGGCGGAAAAGGATGTATAGATGACCTGCTTTACCCCGGCCTTACTGGCCGCGTCGATGAAGGCACGGTGCAGATCCATCCGCTGCGGTCCTTCCGGAGCGGAGACCATGAAGAGTACCTCGATGCCGTCAAGAGCCTCGGCGCTGGCGGACTGGTCGGCATAGTCGAACTGCCGCACCTCGGCCTCGGGCAGTTCCGGGGCTTTTGACGGCGTGCGCGCCAGCAGTCGCTGGGCGATCCCGCGGTGGGCGAGCCGATGGGCCACCAGGGATCCGAGCGCTCCGGTGGAGCCGGTGACTGCAATGCTTGGCGTGGATCCCATGGCTGCTCGCTTCCCCTCTGGTGCAATGCCCAGTGCCAGCCTAGGTGACACGGCGATCGAAACGGTAGGGCAGCGCTAGAAATTCTCCAGCTTGAGCAGGCCGGCTTCAAGGATCACCTGGGCCGTTGCCTCATAGTGGGCGCGCAGGCGCTCGCCGAGCTGCTCCGCATTGCGATCCAGCGCAGCCTGGAGCAGTCCTTCGTGCTCGGCTTCGACATTCCGATGCGTGGCGGCTTCGGTGGCCGCGGCCCAGCGGCGGTAGAGCAGCGTCGAATTGGCCAGGTTGGCCGACAGGTCCAGGATCGGCGGGCAAGCGCAGGGGGCGAGCAGCAGCTGATGGAACTCGCGGTGCGCCTTGCCCCATGCGGGGGTGAACTGCTCGGGATGATCTGCGCGGCGGCGCGGAGCCTTGGCCAGCCGGTAGTGCGCGGCGATCAGGGCGGACTCCCATTCCAGATCCCCGCGCTCGAGTGCAAGCCTGGCGGCCAGCTCTTCGGTGACGCAGCGCAGTTCGGTCTGGTCGCGCAGCTGGCGCAGGTTCAGCTCCGGGACAAAGAAGCCGCGATTGGGGATTGCCGCCACCAGGCCCTCGCCGGACAGCCGGGTCAGCGACTCGCGGATGACGGTGGTGCTCGTGGAAAAGCGCTGCGCCAGGTGCGGAGGAGCAAGGCGCTCGCCGGGCATCCAGGCGCCATCGAGGATGGCCTCGCGGATGCCCGATAGTGCGGCTTCGGCCGGCTTAGCCATGGCTTGGCTGCTTTGCCGTCCCGAAGGAAGCCAGCACGGTGGCCTTGGAGCTCATTTCCTTGAGCAGCAGGGCGCGGTCGTTGGATGGAGCAATGCCTGCGACATAGTAGTCCGGGCGGATCAGCAGGACAGTGCCGGTGGCGGCATCGAAGACGCGGGAGGTGTCGGTGGCGGTGACGGTGCTGCCGTCCTGGCTGGTGAAGACCAGCTGGTGGCCGGCGGCCACCTCGATGGTGTTCCAGCCTGGGGCCAGCAGGTCATCGAGCGTGGTGGCCGCGCCGTTGGCATCCACCTCGGGCTGCGGGAGCATGCGCCCGACGAAGTCCTGGGCCAGGTGCGGGACCCCGGGCAGCGGGGGAAGGACCGTGCCGGTGGTGTAGTTCGGCTGCTTGAGGAAGCGCATGCCGGTCAGCCAGCGGTTCAACGGCGGAATGATCCGGGTGCCGACGACCACCGCGTCGCGGATCCGGGTGATCACCGGGTTGGTGTTCATGACCACCCAGCCGATGCGCTTGGAGAGCTTGACCATCTCGGCGGCGTGCGGGCGGCGCTCGATTTCGTAGTCGTCGATGATCGATTCCTCGGCCTCGCCGGCGATGACGGCTGCCAAGCGCCAGGAAATGGCGGCGGCATCGCGGATGCCGGCGTTCAGGCCCTGCCCGGCGAAGGGCGGCATCAGGTGCGCGGCGTCGCCGGCGAGCAGCACCCGGCGCTCGCGGTAGCGTTCGGCGATGCGCTGGTGCGCGGTGTAAACGGCGGCGCGGCGGATGGTCACCGTCTCGGTGTCCTGGAACGGGGAGATCAGCTTGGTGATGGAGGCTGGCGAGGTCATCTGCTCCCCGTCCTCGTGGTCGAAGAGCATGAATTCGTAGCGGCGGCGGCCGTTCACCCCGGGGACCACCACGGCCGGGCGCTGCCCGTTGCAGTGGAAAGAGGCGAAGGGCTCCGGGTTGCCGGGCACATCCAGCAGGTCCACCACGATCCAGCGTTCGGTCTGGGTGGAGCCCTGCAGGCCGATGCCCAGCTCGCGGCGGGTGAAGGACTTGCCGCCATCGCAGGCCAGCACCCACTTCGCCTTGAATTCCAGTGCGGTTTCAGTGCCTTCGGCGCCCGCGTAGGGATCGTGGCCGGCGTCGCCGATTTTCGCGCCGTTGAAGCCGGTGGTGGCCTCTCCGGTACGGGTGGCATGCACGATGACGTGGTCCTCGTGCTGCTGGATCGAGGTGGCCGCGGTGGCGTAGTGCAGGGCCAGGTTCTGCCGCAGGGCGGCCGCCTCGTAGAGCAGGCCTTCCAGGATCGGCTGGTCGAACTGGCTCTTGCCGGGCTGGCCCAGGCGCGGGTTGCCCGGGCGCACGTCGGCAATGACCTTGCCGCCCAAGCCGAAGTAGCGGGCACCGGTGTCCATGAGCATCTGCGGGCCCAGCTCATCCATGATCCCCAGGTGCGACATGATGCGCAGGGTCTCATCGGTGGCGCTGATGGCGCGCGGTTCGTCGCCGCTGCCCGGATTCTTCTCGATCAATGCCACCTGCAGGCCGGAATCGGCCAGCAGGTTGGCGGCGGTCAGGCCCGTGGGGCCCGAACCGATGACCAGGACGTCGATTTCATGGGATTGTGCCACTGCCCGCTACTTCCTTGGTTGCTGTCGTGCTTCTGTCGGTTGGTGCGAGGCTAGGCGCTGGCGCCAGCGGTCGCCTGCGCGCCGGCAAGCAGCGAGGCTTCGTCGGCCACGGTGTTGCGCAGGATGCCCAAGCCGGTGATCTCGACCTCGACCACGTCGCCGTGGTTGATCAGGCCGTCCGGGCCGTAGAACAGGCCCACGCCGCCCGGGGTGCCGGTGACGATCACATCGCCCGGGTTCAGCTTGGTGAAGCCGGTGACGTAGTTGATCAGGGTCGGGATGTCGAAGACCAGGTTGGCGACTGGCGCCTGCTGGCGCACTTCGCCGTTGACGCGGGTTTCGAGCACCGCGGTGGTGATGTCGCCCAGGTCGGCTGCCGGCACCAGGTAGGGTCCGAAACCGCCGGTGCCCGGGAAGTTCTTGCCCGGGATCCACTGGCTGGCGGCTTTCTGCCAGTCACGGACGGAGAAATCGTTGTAGCAGGCGTAGCCGGCGATGTGGTCCCAGGCGTCTTCCTTCTCGACGTGGAAGGCTTCCTTGGAGATCACCAGCGCCATTTCGCCCTCGTAGTCGAACTTGGTGGTGGTGGTCGGCTTCACGGCTGGGGCCAGGTGGCCCATCTGCGAATCGGCGAAGCGGGTGAACACGGTCGGCGCGGTCTGCCCGGTCTTGCCCGATTCTTCCTGGTGGGCCAGGTAGTTCACGCCGATGCAGATGATCTTGCCCGGGTTGGTGACCGAGGGCAGGAATTCGATGTCGGACTCGGCGATCGTCGGTGCGCCGGAAAGATCCAGCTGCGTGCCGAAGATGCCCTTTTCGATGGCGTCGCGGGTGCTGGCCGCGAGGTTCTTGCCCGAGGGGCCCAGGTCGTGGACGGTGCCGTCGATGGACACGCCCCAGGTCTCGGTGCCGTCAGCTGCCTTGAAGGATACGTACTGCATGGTGGTGTTGCCTTTCGAAAGTGTTCGCGATGCGTTGCGGTTTAGATGAAGGTCTTCAGTTCGGTGACGGTCGGGATGCCGAAGGTGCGGAAGTCCTCGGTGCGGCGGTTGGACCACATGTTCCACCAGTTCTCGTCTTCGCCCCAGATCACCGGGTCGCGCTCGTCGTCGTAGATCTGTTCCAGGTCGGTGTAGAGCTCCACTACGGCGCCGGAGGTCTCCACGTAGTAGGCGGCGATGTTGTGCCCGGCGCCGTGGCGGACCGGGCCCCAGATCAGTTCGCGGCCGGCTGCGCCCAGGCGGTCGCCGAGCTTGGCCAGGTCGCCGATGGACTGGACCTGCCAGGCGTGGTGGTGGAAGGTGCCCTGGCCCTTGATCAGCGCGATGCCGTGGTGATCCGGGTTGCAGCGCATGAAGTAGGCGAAGTCGTCGCCGATGACATCCGAGAGGCGGAAGTCGAAGATGCGGCGCAGGAATTCCATCATTCCCTTCACGTCGCGCGGGTGGAAGTTGATGTGGCCGTAGCGATCCGGACCGAAGGAGAGCAGGCCGCGGTCGTTGTGCTGCATGCCGGTGTACACCTCGAAGATCCAGCCTTCGGGGCCGACGAACGAGAAGCCGTCCTGGACGCCCAGGGATACCGGGGTTTCGGAGACGATTTTGAAGTTCTCGTCGGCCACGCGCTTGCGGATCTCGCGTAGCGCGTCGCCGTTCTGGGCGATCAGGCCCAGCGAGTGGATGCCGTTGACCTCGGACTCGACGTAGGTCAGCTCGTGGTGCACCGAGTTGGCGGCGAGGTAGACCTCGTTGCCGGTACGTTCGGTGACGCGCAGGCCGAGCAGCTGCGTGGCGTCGAAAATGGATCCTTCGATGTCATTGGTCTGGATGGACACGTGGCCCATTTCCCTGATTAATCCCCAAGCCATGGTGGATCCCTTCTGCTGGCAATAAAAATATTGTGATCTAGATAATTAGATTATTTACTTTAAGTTAGATTGTCTAGTGTTACTGCGAAAGAAATTTGCGCGCCCGTCCGCGCGAACCGGGGGTCCGCGCAGACGGGCGCGCAAATATTTAGGCCAGCACCTGGCGCTTGGCCGCGAAACGCCGGTCGATCTCGCGTTGGACCAAACCGGATTCGGTGAGCGCGGTCAGCGACTGGACGCCTGGCGCATGCAGCGGCAGGCTCTCTCCGGAGTCGCTGGCGGCGCGTCCGGTGCGGATGAACGCTCCGAGCGCACCGCCAAGCTGGGCGGCCGCGGCGCTGAACGTTTCCTCGGTGATGCCATCGAGCATCGGCGCATCATGCCATGCCTGGCGGTTGCCGAAGAGGAATGGCAACTCGAAGCAGTGCGCCGACCCGGCGTTGGGCAGCGGGGAGCTGAGCTCGAAGCCGAACAGCTGGACGCTGGCACCCTGCGCAACGGCCTGATCAGCGAATTCCACAGCGTAGAGCTGGATCTGGTGCAGGGTCATGGCCCTGGCCATCAGCTGCTTGGCCGTGGCCTCGGGCGCCTCGGCGGCCAGTGCTTCGAAAACGCCCTGTGGCTGCGCGAAGTTGCCCGCAATGAAGCCGCGCACCGCTTCGATGCTGAACGCCTGCTCCGGAGCCATGCCGATAAACGCATTGGCTTCATCGGCGGTGTAGGTCATCAGCACTTCGGGCACGTGCAGCCGGGAAGCTGCCTGGTTGACGTCGAACAGGTCTGCCGGAACCGCGCCGTCGGCGCTCGGGTAGAGGCCGAGCCCGCGGCCTGCCCACGCCTTGGCCAGCGCGCCACCGGCGGCCAGCAGCTGTTCGGTGCTGGCTTGCTCCAGAGCGGTCCCGTCCAGGGCTTGGCCGATGACTCCATTGCGCTCATCGGCCATAGCCTGGTTCATTGGCGGTTGGTAGGACAGCGAGCCGAGGTAGAGGCGCTTGAACAGGCCGCGGGCCTCATCGAGCTGAGCCAGCACAAAGGCCCAGAAAGCCCCGGCGGACTGGCCAGCCAGCGTGATTTCCTGCGGATTGCCGCCGAACTGGGCGATGTGGCGCTGCACCCACTGCAAAGCCAGCAGCAGCTCTTCGACCGGCAGGTTGCCTCCGCCCACCGACTGGCGATGCGCCAGCAGGCCGATGCGGTAGTTGACCACGACGACCACGCAGTTCTGCTGTTCCGCGAAATTCTGCGCGTCATACCAGCGCACCGTGCCGGCGCCGGAAACGAATCCGCCGCCGGGAAGGAAGACCATCACCGGAAGACCGCTGGCCTGCTCGGGTGCGAACACCGCGAGCTGGAAAGCATCTTCGCTCTGCGGCAGTTCGTGCAGGGCCGGACCCAGCAGCCAATCCAGCGAACCGGGGGTCTGCGGGAAGATGGCCGGCTGCGCCTCGGCAAGCCCGGTGATTTCACTGAGCTTGCCGAAGCGGCCTGCGCTGCGCTGTGCGTAGCGGTATACCCCCATGCCTAGCGGATTTCCGTGTACTGCGACTGGTCCACTGCGCGGGTGATGTTCCAGTACTCGACGATGGGGTAAGGCCAGATCTGCGAGACGCGGCCGAACTTGTTCTTGTACCAAGTGTGTACGTCCGGGTGGCCCCAGGCCTTCTGGGCGTTTGCGGCATCGAGGTCCGCCACGAACTCATCCAGCACGTCCTGCTTCAGATCCAGGGCCTTCAGGTCCTTTTCCAGCACGATGTTCAGCGCGTCCAGGATGTAGGTCAGGCCGTACTCGATCATCGAGAACAGCGAGCCGTTGACCACGTGGCCGGTATTCGGGCCGGAAACGATGAACAGGTTCGGGAAGCCCGGCACGGTGGCGCCGGCATAGGCGGTGGCGTTGCCGCCCCAGTATTCGTGCAGGTCCTGGCCATCCCGGCCGGTGATGCGCAGCGGCTCGAGGAACTCGGAGGCCTGGAAGCCGGTGGCGTAGATGATGACATCCAGCTCGTGCAGGGTGCCCTCGCCATCGATGATCCCGGCTTCGGTCATTTCGCTCATGCCCGAGGTGACCAGGGTGGTCTGCGGCTTCTTCAGGCTCTTGGCCCATACTCCGTTGTCGCGCAGCATGCGCTTGCCGCCCACGATGTAGTCGGGGGTGACCTTCGCCAGCAGATCCGGGCGGTCTGCGTACTGTTCCTTGAGCATTTCGGTCAGCTGCTGGCGCACGCGCTCGTTGATCGCCGAAACCGAGCCTTCCTTGGTCCAGTTCGGATCCGCGGCGGTGGTGTGCTGGCGGCCCTCGACGCCCAGCCAATGCTGCCAGAAGCGCAGCCACTGGCCGTACTGCGGCAGGTGCTCCACCAGCCAGGTCACGGATTCGGGCATGTCCTCGTAGTAGAACGGGGTAGGCAGCATCCATGGGGAAGAGCGCTGGAAGACCTTGAGCTCCGCGACCTCATCCACGATCGCCGGAACGATCTGGTAGGCGCTGGCGCCGGTGCCGATCACTGCCACCTTCTTGCCTGCCAGCTCGATGCCCGGCTTCCATTCGGCCGAGTGCACATGGATGCCGGCGAACTTGTCGTGGCCCGGGGTGTCGGGGAACTTCGGGCGGTCCAGCTGGCCTACGGCAGTGAGCACGGCGTTGAAGCGGCGTTCCTGCACCTGGCCGCCGTCCACGACCATGGCCAGCACCCAGCGGCCGTCTTCTTCATCCCAGGTCGCCGAGAGGACCTCGGTGCCGAATTGGATGTTCTGCGTGATGCCGGCGCGTTCTGCCACGTCGCGGGTGTACTTGTGGATTTCGGCGCCTTCGGAGAACTGCTGCGGCCAGTCATCGCGCTGCGCGAAGGAGAAGGAGTAGGCGTAGTTGGGGGTATCGAGGCGCACGCCTGGGTAGGTGTTCTTCCACCAGGTGCCGCCGACTTCGTGGCCCTTCTCGAAGACGGTGTAGTCGAGTCCTGCTTGCTTCAGGCGGTAGGCGGCGGCCATGCCGGCCACGCCCGAGCCGATGACCGCCACGGTGAAGTCGCGGGTCGGGGCTACCTGTTCCTTGGTGAAGGCTGGTGCGCCGCTGACTTCTGGGACCAGCGCCATGTCGTGCTTGAGCATCTCGTGGTAATCGCTGGTGGCCTGATTGGTGATCCAGTCAAGGATCGTGGTGGCCTGCTCGTCATCCAGGGTGCCCACCGAGGTGATCTTCTCGTCGCGGATCGTGCGCAGCGCCTCGAAGGCCAGCTCGCGGGCTGCCTCCTGCGCTGCGGCATTCATGCCGCCGTGCGGCTGGCCAACGGTGTCAACCGGCGGCTGCGGCGGGCGCAGCTCATCACGCAGGATCGAGTAATCGCCGGTGGCAGCGGCCAGTGCCACCATCAGCGGCGGCAGTTCGGTGCTTGCGACGATCTGGCGCAGCTGCTCGTCGCTTTCGGTGATCGCCGAGTAGTTGTCACGCCAGTACAGGTCATCTACCTGTTTGGTGGTGGCGGTCTCGATCAGTGATTCGCTCATTGGTTGCTCCTAGCAAGTCATTTCGGGCCGTGCGCGGCAAGGGCCAGCAGACGCGTTATGTAACCAGTGTCACCGGCAAGTTATGCATAAGTCAACTAAAAATGTATTCTTTACCGACTTTGGTATGATCTAGATCATGGCGAAACGCACCGATTCAGAGACGATGTCAAAGCACATCCGTGACACCCTGCGCACCGATATCCTCGATGGGCGCTGGGAGCCAGGTGCCCGGCTCCAGCTCACGCACCTGTCCGAGCATTACGAAACCTCGAGCACGGTCATTCGCGAAGCGTTGACCCGTCTGGTGGGGGACAAGCTGGTGACCCTTCGCGCCAACAAGGGCTTCTTCGTGCCCGAGTTGTCGTTGGCCGAACTGACGGACATCGTGGAGATGCGTTGCGTCAATGAGCAGCTGGCCATCTCGCTGGGCTTCGAGCGCGCGCCATTGGAGTGGGAGAGCGAGCTCATGGCCGCACACCATACCCTGGAGCGCACCCCGCGCCGTTCGGACGAAGACCCGGATAACCACACCCCGGAATGGAATCACGCGCACCAAACCTTCCACGACAAGCTCGTCGAAGCCTGCGGAGTTCCACTGCTGACCGAGATGACCCGAACGCTGTCGGATCTCATCCAGCTCTACGGGCGCTGGGCCGGGCCGGCAACGCGCGATGCCAAACGCGATCTGGACAAGGAGCACCGCGACATCTTGAACGCGGCTTTGGACCGTGATGCCGAATTGGCAGGGCAGTTATTGCGTGCGCACTACGAAACCACACTCAGCGCCGTCAAGAATGGCGGCGAGGTGGGCTTGGCCTGCCTGCCGCATGTGAAGCTGCTGAAGTAGCCGGAAGCTGTTTCGCGGCGCAGCCAAGGCAAGATGTGGCCCGCCGCCATGCGCGGAACTCGGCTCCAGGGCTCAGGATCGAGAGTGCCGCGGGGGAATGCGCCCGTTACAAGAAGCGGGTGCGCAAGGAATCAATGGTTTGGAGCACCTGGCCTTCGCCGGTGCCGATGTTTTCTTCGACCCAGGTGAAGTAGCGCTGGGCTTCTGCCAGGATTCCCGGAATGAAATCGCTGGGATCAACACGGTGCTTGTGCTGGTTCACGGTGAAGAGAGTCGACCGTTCCTTCATCTCCAGGCGAAGCGGCACGGGTTGGCCTGGGAACAGCCGTTGAGCCGATCCCTTGTGCAGATACTCCTCGACCAGTTCAATCAGCTCGAACCAGATCCCGCTCACTTCATCCCACAGCTCGCCTGGAATCAATTCGATCCCGTGGTACGACAGCGAAAGAAAACCTTCACTACCGTAGGGGTTTCTGTTCAGCCGATCCCGCCAAATGCTGGCGGCACGGCCAGGCTCCTGGAACATGCTGACCAGGTAGTTTTCGGGATGCGCGACGAAATCGTCGAGGTCCGTCACCGTGTGCGGGACCAGGATATACGGTTCGCTCTGTACGGCTGGTTCTTTCATCTCACCTTGATTCGTGCCGAGGGCTGACGTGGACGGCTCGACCGTTGCCGATGAGCCTCTGGTGCGTGGCGTCGCTCCAGTTGTCCCACGCTGCAGGCGCTTGCTTGCCCCGCCGGTTTTCAGTGTACTTCGGTTCCGTTTAATAGCGGCACGCAGTGGATTTCGAGCATTGCTGGCGCTCAGGCTTGACGAGCTGCCAACTTGTTGTCCTCAACGACTCCAAGTGCCCTCCTGCGCGGCTCTGCAGCCTAATTGCCGCATCTGCGATAGAGGGGCGAACTATTTTTGAAGAATTTTCTTCAATTTTCGATCAGACGCCGATGCGCGCCTGGCATCGTCTTCATGGCGTGAGAGCGCCATTGAAACCTTCTAGGGAAACTCTACTTGATCTCAAGTTATGCATTGTTCGACAAATAAATAGACGATTTTCCCATGGCTATTTCCCTGAATAACAGCCTTGCTCAAAGGGGCCTTTCCCGTTGACTTGGACCCTTTCTTGCGAGACAAAATCATTCCGAGGGCTAGCCTTATGTGACGCAAGACTCTAGAATCGTGGTTCTAGAAGTAATGATCTAGATCACGTTTTGTTGAATTCGCGGAGCTAGGGCGCTCCGAAGTATCCGAGGGAATCTGAAAATGACACTTGCAGTTGCTGCCATGTCCCACGCGCCATCGTTTGGAAATGTCGATCCAGGCGGGACGACCTTTGCCGAGATCAATGAAGCCATCGAAGACGTTCGCAAATTCGTCGAAGATTTCGCTCCAGACATCACCATCGCCTTGGGTCCGGACCATTTCAATGGCGTGATGTACGAAATGATGCCGCCGTTCTGCGTTGGCGCGCAGGCTAGCGGCGTTGGCGACTGGGGAACTGCGGCCGGTCCACTGCCGGTGGATGGAGACACCGCCCGTGAATTGCATAAATTGATCCTTGAAGATGGAATCGACATTGCCCGTTCCGAGAATCTCCAGGTGGATCACGGTGTGCTCCAGCCACTCGAGTTTGTCTTCGGCCACGGGTTCACCAACCCATTTGTCCCGATCTTCGTGAATTCCGTAGGCCTCCCGCTCACCCCGATGAGCCGGGTTCGATTGCTCGGCGAAGCACTGGGGCGCGCGGCGCAGAAGCTGGACAAGAAGGTGCTGGTCTTCGCGTCCGGCGGCCTGTCCCACAATCCGCCGATCCCCGTATGGGACGACGCTCCTGACGAAGTGCGCCAGCGCTTGATCGAGGCCACCATGACCCCAGAGCAGCGCGAGATCAAGGAATCAACGATGCTTGCCAATATCCGCAAGTTCGCTGAAGGCAAGGCCAGCACCCAGCCGCTGAACGAAGCCTGGGATAACGAAGTGCTCGACGTGCTGCGCAGCGGAGATCTATCGGTGGTAGACCAGTGGACCAACGAATGGTTCGGAGCAGAAGGCGGCAGCGGCGCGCATGAAGTCCGTACCTGGATCGCGGCCTTCGCTGCGCTGTCCGCCCATGGCAGCTACTCCATGGCAGTAGACAAGTACTGGCCGGTGGAAACGTGGGGCGCCGGTTTCGGCGTCGTTGCTGCAATCGCGGATGGTACCAAATGAACACTGGCATGACCACCATGTGGCAGGCCATCGGCGATGTCCCGCACACCTTGGAATACAAGCAAATTGGCCAATGGAACACCCGGATCCTGACCGTCGGATCCGGTGAAGAAACCATCGTGCTGTTGGCCGGAACCAGTGGTCACCTCGAAGCCTTCACCCACAACATCCGCGCACTGGCCGAGAACTACCGCGTCGTAGCCTACGACTACCCAGGACACGGCTTCTCGACGTTGGCGACAGCCGATCTGGAAATCAGCGACTATGAAGAGCACCTTATCGGTTTGCTCGATGCTCTCGGCCTGGAGCGTGCACACCTGTGCGGCGAATCCTTGGGAGGTTGGATTGCACTGAAGTTTGCACAGAAGCATGCAGATCGCGTGCACACCTTGATTCTCAGCGCACCGGGGGGCCGCATCGTTGGCAAACCAGCCATGAGCAAAGGACGCTCGGTCACCCGCGACGCCGTCGACAACCCAACATTCGAAAACGTCAAGGCTCGCTTGCAGGTCGTCATCCACAACGAAGACCTGATCTCCGACGAGCTGGTTCGGATGCGGCAGGCTGTCTACTCCCGTGAAGGATTCAGCCAGTCCATCGGACACATTCTGGTGCTGCAGAATTCTGAGATCCGCTTCCGGAACCGGGTGACCGAAGAAGACTATGCGGCGGCCAAGGTCCCGACATTGCTGGTCTGGACCGACCACGAGCCAACTGGCGGTGTGGATACGGGCCACGAGCTCGCATCGCACCTGCCCGACGGCGAACTGCTCGTCATCGAAAATGCGGCGCACTGGCCGCAGTGGGAAGACCCGAAGAAATTCAACGAACGAGCCATCGATTTTCTTTCAAGGAAGGGCTGAACATGTCGGCAACTATCCAGAAGCTCGCGGATGCCCTGTATGAGGCGCGCACCAATCTCACCTCCATCGACTTCATCCGCCATCAGCTTGAGGAAGGCGACCTGGATTCCGCCTACGCGATCTCGGAGCTGAACACCAAGCGCCGCGAAGAAGAATTCAACCTTCGCAGGGTGGGCCGCAAAGTAGGGCTGACCAACCCGATGGTGCAGAAGAAAGCAGGTGTAGACCAGCCGGACTATGGAATCGTGCTCGATGACATGGTCTTCGAAAGCCCGGTGGACCGCCCGCGCTCGGCATTCATCCGCCCGAAGATCGAAGCCGAACTCGCCTTCGTGCTCAAGCACGACATCCTTGAAGCGGACATGGACAGCATCAGGGCAGCTATCGACTACGTGGTCCCGGCGATGGAACTAGTCGACTGCCGATACCACAACTACAAGATGAGCATCCTGGATACCGTGGCCGACAACGCCGCCTGCGAAGGCCTGGTGGTGGGAGGAGCCCGGAAGAAGCTCGACGAAGTCGATCTGGACGAGGTTGAGATGGTGCTCTATCGCGGCGATGAGGAAGTCACCCGCGGCGTGGGACGCAACGTCCTGCAGGGACCAATCAACGCCGTCCAATGGCTGGCAGAGACCTCGATCCGCACCGGCAAGCCGCTGCGCGCAGGCGAGATCCTGCTGTCCGGATCGATCGGCATGATCGTCGACTGGGACGAGGACGTCACCTACACCGCCAAGTACTCGCACGGTTTCGGCGAAGTCTCCGCGACCCTGATCAGCAAGGAAAACAGCAATGACTGAACTGACCGCAGATATCCGCAACGAAATCCTGGCGTTGGTCTCTGAATTCCACTGGCTCCTGGACCACGGCCATGCCGACAAGCTGCATGAGCTGTACGCCGAAGACGGACGTTCGGTCGGCCCCATGGGCGTGATGGAAGGCCGCGAAGCGATCAAGGCATGGGGCGAACGCCGCAGCAAGATCAACGCTGGAATCGTGCGCCACTTCTCCGGCGGCACCCGCGTCTACGTCGAGGACGGTGTCGTCAAGAGCACCACCTACTACATGACCTTCCGCGACAGCCAGCCAGATCCACTGCATCCGGCAAGTGTTGGCGAATTCCAAGAGGAGTACACCAACGTTGATGGCAAGTGGCTGATCCAGCGCCGCGAGATCGTCCCGGTATTCGGAGCGGAAAACGCCGCAAAGCATGCGGCGAAGATTGCCGCAGGTTCAGAAAAATGAGCAGCGAACCAGACAACGCACCGGTACTGCTGCACATTGCGCTCCCTTCAATGGCGGTAGTCGAAAGCGCGCTGAACGCCGGCTACGACGGCGTCATGATCGATCTGCAGCACGGAGAGATCGGGCTGGACCAAGCGTGCAGCATGCTGCGTGCAATCCCTCGCGGCAACCAGTGGGTCTACGCGCGTGTGGCCAGCATCGACTCCGGAGTAATTGGCCGCCTGCTCGACAGCGGAGCACGCGGCATCGTGGCACCCAGCGTGGAAACCGTGGAACAGGCCCGTGCACTGGTGCAAGCGGTGAAGTACCCGCCGTTGGGCGGCCGCAGCCTTGGCCCGACGCGCCCGAACCTTTATCAGGGAGCGGACTACTGCCAAGCAGGCAACGAAGCGGTATCGGCCATCGTGCAGATTGAATCGGCCGCCGGCGTGGAAGCGGCCGCGCAGATCGCTGCGGTGCCGGGACTCGACTCGCTGTACATCGGACCCTCCGATATGGCCGTGACCTACGGACTGCCCGGACGGGCGGACTGGGAAGAGGGCCCGGTGGCGGAGGCTGTCGAGCAATTGGCGACGATCACGCAAGAGCAGGGCATCGGCTTGGGACTGTACTGCAGCGACCCGGCCTTTGCCGCGGCTGCCATGCGCAGTCATTCCCTGGCCTACGCAGGACTGGGCATCGACCTTTTATACGTTGGAAAACAAGCACGGGTTTCACTCGCGGCATTGGAGGAAAAGGCATGAGCGAGCAAACTGAAATCCTGATCATCGGCGCCGGTCCCACCGGCCTGACCTTGGCGAATCTGCTGGGCAAGCTGGGGGTCAAGACCATCCTGATCGAGGCTCGTGAGCAGCTGATCGACTACCCTCGGGCCGTGGGCATCGACGACGAGTCGCTGCGGGCCATGCAGACATTGGGCCTAGTTGACCAAGTGCTGGTGCACACCGTTCCGGACCAGCAGGTTCGCATCGTCAACGGGTCGGGCAAGATCATCGCGAACATCAATCCGACCACCCGGGAATTCGGCTGGCCTCGCCGAAACGGTTTCGTGCAGCCGCTAGTTGACCAGGTGCTGCTCGAAGGCATCAGCCGCTACCAGTGCGTCGACGTCCGCTTTGGAGCGGAAGCCACCGACTTGGTCCAAGATGCCCAGGGCGTCACCGTCACCATCGGGGATGCCGGGCACGAACGCACCATCCGCGCAGACTACGTAGTCGGTTGCGAGGGCGGTGCATCGTTCACCCGCAAGAAGCTGGGCATTGGCTTCCCCGGGACCACCCGTGCGCAGCGCGGCGTGGTGATCGACGTTGCCAATGATCCGCTGGGCACCCCGCACGCGGTGTTCGGCGGCGACCCATCTCGCGCCTACGCAACATTGAGCTTGCCGCATGGCATCCGCCGCTGGGAGTTCTCGCTGATGGAAGACGAGAGCGATGAACTCGTCGACAGCGACGAGTTCTTGGACAAGCTGCTCAAGGACCATGTGGACGATCCAGCAAGCCTGGACATCATCCGGCGCCGCGTCTACGCGCACCATGCTCGTGTTGCCGAAAGCTTCCGCAAGGATCGTGTGCTGCTGGCCGGCGACGCCGCTCATGTCATGCCGGTCGTCGCAGGCCAGGGATGGAATTCCTGCATTCGCGATGCGATGAACCTGGGCTGGAAGCTGCATGCTGTCACCCGCGGCTTGGCCACCGGTCAGCTGCTGGACACCTATGCGGATGAGCGGCGTGACCATGTCAAAGCCATGGTTGACCTGTCGGTGGGCATGTCCAAGGTGGTCACCAATCGCAGCAAGATCACCTCGGCGGTGCGCGATGCCACGGCAGCGGTGATCGACCATCTGCCAAAACTCAAATCCTACGTATCGGGTCAGGGCTTCAAGCCGATGCCCAAGTACACGCGGGGGGTAGTGGTGCACGATACCTCGCAGGACTCCAAGGCGGTCCCCGTGGAAGAAGGTGCGAAGTCGAGTACCGGGATGCTCTTCCCGCAGCCCAAGGTGATCGACGGCGAATGCGGCGAGGTCCTGCTGGATGACGCTACCGATCTCGGTTGGCGAATCTACGCATGGAACAACGATCCATCGAACTTCCTGAGCGAACAGAGCCGTCGCCGCTTCGAGGCCTTGGGGGCGAGCCTGGTGCAGGTAGTTCCGAGCGTCCAGCTTCCTTGGGCGCAGCAGAATGCCGTGCCGGGAGTCCAGGTCGTGGGCGACCCCGCAGGTGTCTTGAAGCAATGGTTCCATCAGCACCCAGTCTCTGCAGTGGTGGTCCGCCCGGATCACGTGGTCGCCGCTGAATGTCTGATTCAGAACCTGGATCAGACTCTGAATCGGGTTCTCGACAAAGCCAGCGTTGCTCCAGCTGGAAGGAACGAAAGCAACACCATCGCTGAAGCACAGGCCGCAGAAATCCAACCGGCCCGCTAGGACGCGGACACACCGCACGACACCGCCGTATTCCTTTTCGTTGACCAACCACGGCTCACCCCATCCATGAAAGAAAGAACTCTCATGAACACCAAAACCACTCGCAAACTGTCCGCTCTCGGGTTGATCGCAGCGCTTAGCCTCACCGGTTGCGCGCAGGGCTCCATCTCCGGTGGCGCTGATACGGGATCGGACTCAAACGCCGGCAGCGGCCTTGCCAAGGCGACCATCGGTCTGTTCCCATCCTCCGCAGTTGGCGCTATCCAGCTGGGCATCAACAAGGGCTATTTCGAAGAGGAAGGCATCGATCTTGAAATGCTGCTCGGTCAGGGCAGCGCGGCTCAGCTTCCGTCGCTGACCTCTGGAAGCCTGGAATTCATGCTGGCGAGCCCCACCACACCTCTGGTGGCCACCACCAAGGGCCTTGATGTGAAGATCGTTTCGGGCTATGCCAAGAACCGTCCGGACATCGTCGAGGATTCCGTTGCAGTATTGGTCGGTCCGAAGTCAGACATCAAGCGCGCTAAGGACCTCGAGGGCAAGACCGTGTCCATCAACGCGCTGGGAAGCATCGGGGACATCGGCATTCGCGAGGCGATTTCGCTGGACGGAGGCGATCCGAACAAGGTGAACTTCGTGCAGTTGGGCTTGAACGAAGTCGCCGCGCAGCTGGAAAGCGGCGAGATTGACGCCGGTATGGCGGGACCTCCGTTCCTGCAGCAGATTGTTGCAGACGGAGGCGTCGTCATCAGCGACTTCATCAAGGAATCGAAGCTTGGCGGAGCGGAATTGGTGATCGTCTCCAGTGGCGCTCTGACCGAGGAGGACCCGGAGCTGGTTGACGGCTTCACTGCTGCACTGGATAAGACGTTGACCTACGCCGAAGCGCATCAGGACGAAGTCCGGGCGCTGCTGCCGGAAGTCCTGGGCACCTCGGAGGCTGCTGCTGAGAAGACCGACTTCATCGAATGGAACGCGGATCTGGACAAAGACGTATTGAACCAGTTCGCCGATCTGATGAAGGAATACGGACTCGTGGAAGAACGTCCGGACATCGACCAGACGGTATGGAGCAAGTAGCTTCAGCGCCTGGCGATTGAGCCAGCGACAATTGAAAGGGGGCTGGAACTCATGAGTAATCCAGCGCTTCCTGCGGCATCGGTTCGCAGGGTAAATATCACGTCGAGGCGCAAGCGGGTCTCGTGGACCTCGGTGGGACCGGTTGCCCTGGGCACCTTGGGGATCCTGCTGTTCCTTGCCATCTGGCAGGTGGTCTCGGTGTCCGGGATGGTGAACGCAACCCACATGCCGCCGCCAACCGTAGTTCTCGAACGCTTCGTGATGAATTTCGCCTATGCGGAATTCTGGGCCGCCGTGGGCAACACGATGAAGGCCTGGCTGCTGGGCGTATCGATTTCCACCGTTTTGGGAATCATTGCGGGCATCATTATCGGTTCGAGTCGAATCCTGACAAAGGCCACCCATTCGACAGTGGAATTCTTCCGCCCGATCCCGGCCGTGGCGCTGATTCCCATTGCAGCCCTGCTCTTCGGCCCACGGATCGGCACAGAGCTGATGATCATCATTTACGCCTGCTTCTGGGTGGTGCTGATCCAGGTGTTCTACGGGATCTCAGACGTGGACAAGGTTGCTGTGGATACAGCCCGGACGCTGCGCATGAATTTCGCGCAGCGTGTGCGCTACCTGCTCTTCCCCACACTGCTGCCGTTCTTGATGACCGGGCTGCGCTTGTCGGCAACGATTGCGCTGATCCTGGCTATCAGCGTGGAGCTGATCGTGGGCACCCCGGGCTTGGGTCAGGAAGTGGCCTTCGCCCAGATCAATGGATCAGCACCAGCAATCTATGCGTTGATCATCACCAGCGGACTGCTGGGCATTGCTATCAACATGATTATGCGCTTCGTTGAGCGCAAGACCCTGTTCTGGCATCAAAGCGTACGAGGAGGCACTTCGCTATGACGTTGCTCAAGAAGGCCGCCTACCTGCTGGGCCTGCCGATCATTCTGCTTGCGACGTGGTTCATCTACACGGATCTCTACGCGAATTTCTTCATCCCGAAGCCGCTGGAGCTCTTTGACCGCTTCGTGGACATCTGGTTCGCCGAGCGCTTCTTATCGGATGTCATCCCGAGCCTTTACCGCCTGCTGGCCGGACTGGGGATTTCAATCGTCATTGGCGTGCTGCTCGGTGTCCTCGTGGGGTCGGTACGGTGGCTTCGCTGGTTGCTGGAACCGTTGTTCGAATTTATCCGAGCCGTTCCCTCCACCATCCTGATCCCGGTGCTGTTGCTGCTGATTGGCATCAACGACACTATGAAGATCACCCTGATTGTGCTCAGCTGCATGTGGCCGATCCTGCTGAATACGGTAGCAGGCGTCACCTCGCTGGACGAGGTTTTGAAGAACTCCGCACAGATGATGCAGATGAACAAAGTCGATCGCCTGCGCTATCTGGTTTTGCCCGGCGCCTCGCCGCAGATCATGGCCGGCATCCGCCAGTCCTTGGCAGTGGCGCTGATCCTGATGGTGGTCTCGGAAATGTTCGCTTCCACAGACGGCATCGGCCATTGGACCATCAACTTCCAGAACCGAATTGCCATCCCTGAAATGTGGAGCGGAGTATTCCTGCTTGGCCTGATCGGCGTCGTGCTCTCCATCATCTTCGGGTGGGTTCATCGGCGCACCCTAGCTTGGTACGAAGGATTAAAGGAAAACGAAAATGACTAATCAGCAAAGCAACGTCCGGCTTGAGGTCAATCAGGTCCAAAAGATCTACAAGCTGTCCTCGGGCAATGAATTCGAAGCCGTGAGGTCGTTGACCTTCGATCTGCATGAAGGTGAATTCGTTTGCCTTGTAGGCCCTTCAGGCAGTGGCAAAACCACCTTGCTCAAGTGTATCGCCGGCCTGATGAACGCCACCTCCGGCACTGTGGTGCTGGACGGCAAACCGGTCAATGGCCCGGCCAAGGGCATGGCCGTGGTCTTCCAGGAGTACGGGCGTAGCCTCTTCCCTTGGATGACGGTGGAAGCCAACGTCGACCTGCCGCTGAAAACCAGCGGCGTAGCCAAGGGCGAGCGGGCCCGCCGGGTCAAGGATGCCTTGGAATCCGTGGGCTTGGAGAAGGCTGGCAAGAAGTACCCATGGCAGCTGTCTGGCGGCATGCAGCAGCGCGTAGCGATTGCTCGCGCCGTGGCCGCACAGCCCAGCGTTTTGCTGATGGATGAGCCATTTGCCGCGGTGGATGCGCAAACCCGCGCAGAGCTGGAAGATCTGGTGCGCCGCATTTGGAAGCAACACAACATGACGATCCTGTTCGTCACCCACGATATCGACGAATCCGTCTACTTGGCAGAACGCGTGCTGGTGCTCTCCAGCTCACCGACCGTCATCCAGAACGACATCAAGATCGACTTGCCTGTCGACCGCAACCAGCTGACGACCCGCAGCGAAGCCCGTTTTGGCGAGCTGCGCTCGGAGGTCTACGAACAAGTCCAGCGGGCCAAGACGAATACCGACGGGCAGTCCGACGTCCTGCGAGTCAAGGAACCAGCGGCATGAGCGAGAACAGCGTGAACACCCTGGCACCGGCAGCCGATGACTTGTTCTGGCAGGCGAACAGCGAACTGATCACCGAAAGCGATGAGCAGCTGGCCCGAATCGTGGATCAGGCGGACCTGCCCGCGCTTCTGGCCGCCATCGCTGCCGCGACGTCGAATACCGCGATCCTTGCCGAAGAGCTGCGTCCCCCATTGACCCCGGTGGATACCAAGAACCACCCGCATGGCGGCATGGGTGAAGAAGCAGTATTGAAGGGGAAGGCCGTGGCCTTGTCCGGACTGATACAGCTGCGCGATCAGCAGATCACGGCAACGCCAGCTCTGCAGCCGCAGGCCGCTGAAGAGATCCTGGCTTATCTGAGCAATGGCCACTCCGAATGGGACGACATGCTCAAGCACGAGCTGTCGATACTGCCTGAAAATAGCGGCGCACCGACGTGGCAGTATGAGGATTTCGCTGCCGCAGGCAAGGAGTTCACCGCGCTGATCGTCGGATCGGGGGTGGCAGGGATTGCGGCAGCTCACCGTTTCGCGCAGGCCGGGGTGCCTTTTGAGATCATTGAAGCCAGCGCCCGTTTGGGCGGGACCTGGCAGAAGAACAAATATCCAGGGGTACGGCTGGACACCCCGACCTTCGGCTACTCGTATTCCTTCGCGCAGAAAGCCGACTGGCCGCACCAGTTCGCACAGGGTGAAGAAGTACGGGAATACCTGGAGACGGTGGCAGCCAAAGCCGGCTTGTCCGGCAAAATCCAGTATGGCGCTAGGCTGATCAGCGCCACATGGGATGAAGCTGCGGGGCAATGGGAGGCCGTGATTTCCCAAGATGGCAATGGGGCCGAGACCCGTCGCTTCAACGCCCTGATCAGTGCCTCGGGGCAGCTTGATATCCCGAACATTCCAGAATTCCCGAATCGGGACAAGTTCGCTGGAATCCAGATGCATTCGCAGGAATGGGACTCGAGCGTCGACTGGCGGGGCAAGAAGGTCGCGGTCATTGGCACCGGGGCAAGTGCCTACCAGATTGTTCCGGCGATCTACCAGGACATTGAAGAACTCGTGGTCTTCCAACGCAACGCACCATGGATGCTGCCAGCACCGGCATACCACCAGGAAGTCAGTGAAACCTTCTCGTGGCTGGTGCGCAAAGTTCCGCATTACGCCCAGTGGTTCCGCCTGTGGACGACGGTCTTGGGAATACCGGGGCGCTTCCATACCGTGCGTGCTGAAGAGAATTGGCCACAGGCGCCGCTGAGTGTTTCGCGCAAAAACCACCAGGTGCGTGAAGAGCTCATCGACTTGCTCCGCGAGCAGTTCGAAGGCCATCCCGAGCTGTTGAAGCACGCGATCCCTAGCTACCCGCCCGGTGCCAAGCGGATGCTGCGCGACAACGGCGTTTGGGCACAAGCGCTCAAGGCTGAGCACTCCACACTGGAAGTCTCACCAATCGCCGAATTCACCGAAACCGGCATTATGACTGCGGATGGAGTCCATCACGAGGTGGACATCGTCATTTATGCCACCGGGTTCAAGCCGTCGGATTACCTGGACGGTATTGAAATAGTTGGGCGTGAAGGCTTGCGCATCCACGACTACTGGCAAGCAGATGCACGGGCACATAACGGCGTCACGGTTCCGGGATTCCCGAATTTCTTCATGGTGTACGGACCGAACGTTGGCGGTGTGGTTGCCGGTAGTCTGCACTTCATGCTGGAACGAGCCAGTGAGTACGCACTCAAGGCCATTCACGAAGTGCTCAAGCGCGACGCAAAAGCACTGTCGGTCACCCAGGAAGCACTGGATCGGTTCACGGCATGGGTGGATGCGGAGAACCGCCAAATGGCGTGGGGTCAGCCCTATGTCAGAACGTGGTATCAGAACAGCAAGGGCAGGGTTTCCCAAGTCTGGCCATTCACCAACATTGAATATTGGGAAGCAACGGAATCCGTTCGTCCAGATGAGCATGAATTTCTGCGCTGAAAAGAGCCGGTGATGACTTGGTGCACGCGGAAGAGGGTTGGGCGCTTCCGCGTGCGGTAGTCTCTGCAGTATTGACTGAAGCAGTACAGGAGAAGGAGCAGTTCGTGGCCCGACGCAATGGATCGCACCAGGGAACCCCCGAAAACGAGAAGGCAATTCTTAATGCAGCGCTTACTTTGGCAGTTAACGCCGGATACGAAGGCACCACGATGTCCAAGGTCGCCGAACTATCCGGATTGCCTGTCGGTTCAGTCTATTGGCACTTCAACAATAAAGAGCAGCTATTTTCCAACCTGATCGATTACTGCTTTGAGCAGTGGAAGCTCGACCATACCGGGCCAACGAACCGCGACCTGCTGCGCCGCAGCATCGCAGGTTCTGCCGGTGGTTCCACCAACCCCGAAAATGAGACAGAAGCATTCTGGGTCTTGGCACTGCTCTTTGCGCTCGAAAAGCGGTTGGAAGGCAATGCCGCGCGTGAGCGCTACCTGGAAGTCAGAAAAGAAATGTTTGAGCTGATGGTTTCCCGGGTTGAACCGGAAATCCCAGATGAAGTGCTGGAGGCCGACCCGGCCTTCGCACGAAAAATGGTGGTGCTCGGCCGGGCACTCACTGATGGATTTTACGTTGCCGCTTCTGCTGGCGACGAGATTGATTTTATGGAATTCGCCGAGCTTTCTTCGGCCGCGGTCAATGCGTTGATTGCACGTGAAGTTCAGCGGGTATCCGATGAGGGGATTGAATGACTGAAACACGGAAAGTAGCTGTTGTTATCGGAGCAGGCTCCGGGATAGGCGCTGCGGTAGCCCGTGAATTGGCCTTGGGCGATGGGCATAGAATTGTTGCCCTCTCGCCGTCAGGCCAAGCCAAGGCACTTGCCGAAGAACTGGGCGGTGTCGGCTTAGCCGGCTCGAACTGCTTGACCGCAGACCTGCAGGCTGTGGTTGACCTTGCTCTGGAGACCTACGGGCGGATTGATGTCGTTGTCAACGGCTCGGGCCACGCGGCCTCCGGTCCCGTCCTGGATATCACCGATGAGGACTGGGAAGCCGGCATGCAAATGTATCTGATGAACGTGGTCCGGATGTGCCGCATCGTCACACCTCACTTAGAGAACAATGGGGGAGGAACCATCGTGAACATTTCCACCAGCTCGCCTTTCGAGCCGAATCCCAAATACCCCGTCTCCGCAACTTTCCGTGCTGCCCTAGCCTCTTTCACCAAGTTGTACACCGATGAATACGGTCCCAAAGGCATACGCATGAATAATGTGCTTCCGGGTTTCACTAAAGAGGACCCGAGCACGGTGCCTGAAGCATGGGTCCAGAAGATTCCCTTGCGCCGTGCCGCTAGCAGCACCGAGATTGCCAAGGCCGTGCGCTTCCTGGCCAGTGACGAATCCAGCTACATGACCGGACAGAACATTCGTGTTGACGGTGGAGTTGCCCGTTCGATCTAAGCCGTTTCGGCCAGAATCCATGCCAGGCAACGGATAATCGGTCCGTGTCCGGGTACAACAAATCCCCTTGCCGCTTTTGCGGCAAGGGGAATTGCTGTGGCTAGTGCGCCAGGTGCTAGTTCTGGACGCTTGAACGCTCTTCGCGGAAGCGTGCAGGCCAGACGCCCTGCTTGCCCGGGGCCAGGATGCCCGCAGGATCCAGCGCGTCCTTGATCTTCTCCTGCAAGCGGCGGGCCGCATTGCCGTTGAAGTCGAAGCCGTCGGCAATCCGGTCCATGTAGTCCACATGGCTGCGGTACGGTGCGTAGCCGCGGGCCCGGGCGGCATCGAGCAGCTCGGAGTACAGGGCGCGGGCGCGCTGGAGCATTTCCTCGTTGCCGCGCTCGAAGAAGATCATCGTCACGTGGACCATGTGGCGCGGGTACAGGTGGTACCCGATGTACAGGTCGAATCCGTGCTTCTCATAGAGCTTCTTGGCTTCCTGGTAGAACTCGGCCACCAGTTCGCCGCGGGCGGGGATGATCGGAGCGGCATCGATGTGCCCGCCATTTTCGGCAGCCCAGCCTACGGTGGATAGCGGCTTCAGGGTCGGAACGCCAGCCATCTGGGTGCGGTCCTGGGCGGCGATGTCATCATGCTGCAAGGCCAGGCCCTCTTCGCCCGAGTAGAAACGGGCATCGACGCGGGCACCGGGGATGGCGCTGATCCGGTCCTTGACGATTTGCAGCCGGCGTTCGCACAGCTCACGGTCGCCGTAGAAGGCGAATTTGCAGTTCCACTGGCCAATGCCGAATTCCTGGCGCATTTCTTCCAGCCGCCAGTCGGGAATGGAGCCTTCGCCATCCCAGAAATCGGCACGGGATCCGCGCATGGTCGCCGCGCGGACAACGTTGCCGCACAGCGCATTGTTCTGGATGATTTCCTCGCGGCGCAGGGTGGTGAGGATATCGATCAGCTGCGGCAGGTGCGCTTCATCGTCGACGAAGATGTCGCCGTTGACGTAGGTGTTCGGCGCGGGCATCAGCCACAGGCCGACCTGGGTGACCACGCCGTAGTTGGACTGGGTGAACAGCCCGTCCAGCGTCGGACCGAAGCCGCCCTGGAAGATCGGGCCCAGCTCGGTGCCGTCCATCGCGCCCATGCCGGTGCGGACCAGGTCGCCGTCGGGCATGACGACCTCCATGCCGCACAGGGACTTCACGTGGTCGCCCAGCGGGGTCATGCCGTAGCCGCGGTCGAGCATGTTGCCCATCACCGAACCCCAGCCCAGGGCCGGCACCGACATCCACACCTTCAGGCCGCGTTCCTTGATGTATTCGAAGAGCTCGAAGAAGGTGACGCCGGGCTCCACCACGGCGTAGCACAGGCGGTCATCGACGGTGATGATGCGCTTCATGCGGCTCAGATCCAGCGCCACCATGCCGGTATCGCGGGGTTCAGGGCCGCCGTAGCCGAGGTTCTTTCCACAGGAGAAGGTCCACAGCGGAACCTCATGCTCGGTGGCCAGTCTGACGATGGCCTGTACTTCTTCGGTGTTGGCCGGACGGACGCCGGGCCAGGGGGTGCGTCCCGGGTTCAGCGGGTAGGGATCGAGATACCCCTCGGAATCACCTAGGGAAACAACGTTCTCCGCACCCACGATTTCCTTGGCTGCCCGAAGAAACTCTTCACGACGATCCATGATTCACCCTTCCACTGGCCGCTGGCAGGTGCCGCGGCCTCACTGTCTTAATCTAAAAATCTTGCATTGCACATGGCCATCATCAATAAGCTTGATGCCATGAGTCTTGTGTCCCACCCGCAGCTGACCTTGCGCCAGCTCTGGCATTTCGTTGTCGCCGCCGAGGCCGGAACCATGGCAGAAGCCGCCCGGCGGCTGCACCTGGCACCCTCGGCCATCTCCATGTCCATCGCCGAACTCGAACGCATCGTCGGCGCCGAACTGGCGGTCAAGCGCCGGGCCAAGGGCCTGACACTGACCGCGAGCGGCAAGATGGTGCTGCTCCAGGCCCGAGAACTGCTGGACCGCGCCCATGATCTGGAAACCATGGGCCAGGGGACCCGCGAAGAGCTGGCCGGTCCGCTGACCGTTGGCTGCTTCATGCCGTTGGGCCCGGTCATCATTCCTTCGATGCTCAGCGCCTTCGCAGAGCAGTGCCCCAAGGTGGAGGTCGATTTCCTAGAGGGCTTCCACCAGGAAATGCAGGACGCGCTGCTCGATGGTTCCATCGACGTCGCCTTCCTCTACGGATCGGAGATCTCACCGGCTCTGCGTTCGGCCACCGTGGCGATGGCCGAAGCGCAGATCCTGCTGCCGTCGGGGCATCCGCTGGCGGGTCGCCGATCGGTGTCGCTTCGTGAAATCTCCGAGGAGCCGCTGGTCCTCTTCGAATCCGAGCCGATCACCCAGCGCATCCTCGGCCTTTATCAGGGCAGCGGGCTGGAGCCGATGATCCGGCACCGTTCGCGTTCCTATGCAACCGTCCGCTCGCTGGTCAGCACCGGCCGTGGTGTGGCGGTGCTGTTCCAGCAGCCGGCCCTGGAGGCGCCCTATGAAGAGCTGAATGTGGTGCTCAAGCCGCTGAAACTGGATGACGGAAATATTGCAGTCGTTCCGGTTTCGGTGGCTTGGCCCCGCACTTCGCGGCTGAACTCCCGTGCCCAAGCCTGGGTGGAAGTGGCAGCTGAGCTCTTCGAGACTGCAGGCCGGCGCGCCTAGCGGCTAGACGCGCGAGCGGATCGAGGACGGGTAGGACAAACCGAAGTTATCCCGCAGGGTGGTGCCCTCGTACTCGGTGCGGAAGTAGCCGCGGTTCTGCAGTTCCGGGACCAGCTTGTCGCAGATCAGCTTGAAGCCACCCGGGTTGAACGGGGCGTTCAGGTTGAAGCCGTCGCAGGCCTTGGAATCGAACCAGTCGATCATGCGGTCGGCCACTGCCGAGGCGGTACCGGCCATCCACTGGTGGCCGGTGGAGCGGGCCAGATCGACGATCAGTTCGCGCAGGGTCATGCCCTGGTCCACCGACTTGCGGCGGTAGATCTGGTAGCGCGAACCCAGCGCCGGGTCATCGGAGAACCATTCGGCAGGAATCTTCTCGTTGAAGTCCAGCGACGACAGGTCCATCTTCAGATCGGCGCCAACCTGCACGCGGCCGTTCTCCAAGTGGATGTGGTTGGCCAGCTCTTCGGCCAGCTCATCTGCTTCAGCCTGGGTATCGCCGAGGATCGGCAGGATGCCCGGGATGATCTTCACATCGTTGGGGTTGCGGCCCTTGGCCGCGGCCATGGCCTTGAACTTCGCGTAGAACTCGACCGAAGGCTCCTTCAGCGGCTGCGCGGTGTAGATGCCGTCGGCCACCGAGGAACCCAGCTCCATGCCCGGTCCCGAGGATCCTGCCTGGACCAGCACCGGACGGCCCTGCGGGCTGCGTGGCATGTTGATCGGGCCCTGGACCTTGAAGAATTCGCCTTCGTGATTGATCGGGTGGATCTTGTCGGTATCGACGTACCAGGCCGATTCCTTGTCGTTCGTGACGGCGTCGTCTTCCCATGAATCCCAAAGCTTGTTGGCTACCTCGACGAACTCGGTGGCGCGGCGGTAGCGGGTAGCTGGATCCGGGGCGCTGTCCATGCCGAAGTTCTGGAAGCCATCGGAGCTGGTCACGATGTTCCAGCCTGCGCGTCCACCTGACATGTGGTCCAGGCCGGCCATCTGCCGGGCCAGGTTGTATGGCTCCGAGAAGGAGGTGGAGACGGTGCCGATCAGGCCAATGTTCTTGGTGCGTGCTGCCAGTGCGGACAGTACCGAGATGGGCTCGTAGAAGCCGTTCATCTTGATGTCGCCGCGCATCACGGTGTTGGCATGGACGATGTCGCCAAAGAAGATGGCATCAAGCTTGGCGTCTTCAGCCATCTTGGTCAGGTCGTAGACGAATTCCAGGTTGGCCAGCTCATCGGAGCGCGAGCCGTCCATGCGCCACGAGTCCTTGTGGTAGCCAGCTGGCAGCATGAAGGTGGTGAGCACCATGTGCTGGGGGTTCTTGGGAGTCATTGAAACTCATCCTTTCCTGCGAATGCGACGGGAAGCACTGAATCCATGTTTACAAGAGTCCACAAAGTAGTAAATAGAGAACTTTTGTGCCATGGCATTCAGAAAAATTGATGTTAGAAGTCAAAAACTGGTCCGCGTACCCACAGGTACGCGGACCGGCGGTGGGGTTAGGCGTTCAGCTTTGCGTCGGCCGATGCTGAGCCAGCGGTCTTCGGAGACAATGCGGCGCCTTCCGGGCTGATGCGGATTGCGATCAGTCCGATCACCAGGATCGCCACCCAGAAGATGCCAACCGCGGTGATGCCGAAGCTGACGGCCAGCGCGGTGCAGATCATCGGGGTGAAGCCGGCACCGAGGGTTGAGGATCCCTGGTAGGCCAGCGACGCGCCGGTATAGCGGACATCGGCCGGGAACAGCTCGGAGATGTAAGCGCCAATCGGTCCGGCGAGAATGCCCTGGATGACGCCATTGCCGACGATCACTGCTACTGCGAAGCCCCAGCCGGTGCCATTGCTCATCAGGAAGACCGCGGGGAAAGCCCACAGGATACCGGCTGTGCCGCCGATGGTCAGGATGGTCTTGCGTCCGTACTTGTCCGAGAGCTTGGCGGCCAAGAAGCAGACCACGATGGTGACCATGGCCGCGTAGCCCTTGGTGTTCAGCACGAAGGAGCGGTCCACGCCTTGGGCCGCGGCTTCGGAAACGCCCCATGAGGTCAGGACGCCCTGGCAGGTGTAGAAGCCGAGCGAAGCGATCAGGGTAATGATGACGGTGCGGGAGTGGTTCTTCAGTACCAGCGAGATCGGGGTCTTGCGTTCCTGCTGGCGTTCGGCGGCTTTCGCATCCATTTCCTGGAAAATTGGGGTTTCTGCCACCTTCAGGCGGATGACCATGCCGATGATGATCAGGACTGCCGAGAAGATGAACGGAATGCGCCAGCCCCATTCAAGGAACGCATCACCGGTGGAGAAGGAGACGAAGGAAACCAGGAAGGTCGCCAGCAGGCCGCCGGCCGGAGCTCCGGCATTGGCGAAGGAAGCTGCGAAGCCGCGCTTGGAAGCCGGGGCGTGTTCCAAGGCCATCAAGGTGGCGCCGCCCCATTCGCCGCCGACTGCTACACCCTGGATCACGCGGAGCAGGACCAGGATGACCGGAGCGGCCGCGCCAATGGTTGCCGTCGTAGGCAGCAGGCCAATGGCAACGGTGGCCACGCCCATCATCATCATGGACAGCACCAGCATCTTCTTGCGTCCCAAGCGGTCGCCGAAGTGGCCGAAGACAATGCCGCCCAGCGGGCGGGCGATGTATCCGACAGCCAGGGTGCCGAAGGAGGCGAAGAGAGCCAAGCCAGGGGTCAGGTTGCTGAAGAAAACCTTGTCGAAAATCAGCGACGCCGCGGTGGCGTACAAGATGAAGTCGTAATACTCGATGACACTGCCCAAGAAGCTGGAACCGAGAATGCGGCGCAAATCCTTGGTATTGAGGGAGTCGCTGGGCTCCATTGCCTGTGCTGGGCGGTTCTGCTGTGATGAGGACACCTGAGAACCCTTCCTTTTCGCTGATGTGACTTAAGCCATAGTGGCTTATTTCACTCGCGCTGTCCAATTTTTACGCATTTTAAGACTAATAATATTTTCTTGAAGAGGTAAAAACCGCGGAATTCCGCGGTTTTGAAAAATTTCTTCAGCGAGTGACTTGATCTGGGTCACAGAAGTTATATAAACTGATGCACAGAATATATTTTTGAACCCGCGTGGCGGGACGCCCGATAAAGGAGCAGCAAAGATGAGTGCACGCACTGGAGAGCAGTACCTGGCAGGGCTCAAGGATTCCCGCGAGGTCTGGCTGGGAGATCAGCGCATTGACGTCACCGAGCACCCGGCATTTGCCGGCTCGATCAACGGCATGGCAGCGTACTTCGACTACCAGCACAAGTATGCAGATGACTGCCTGATGGTCGATGAAGAGACCGGCGAGCAGCATAACGTCTCGCTGCTTCGCCCGAAGAACGCGGAAGACATCGCACGCCGCCACCGCGCCTTCGACCGCCTGGCCCGCTACTCCAACGGCATGCTTGGCCGCACTCCCGACTACGTCAACGTCGTGCTGGCCGGCCATGCTTCGCGTCCGGACATCTTCGCCAAGTCCGGGAACCCGGTCTACTTCGAGCGCCTGCAGAACTACTGGCGCCTGGTCCAGGAGAAGGACCTGGCCCTGACCCACACCATCGTGCATGCGGCCATCGACAAGTCGGTCGGCGAGCTGCAGGGCATCAATGAAGAACTGACCCTGCGCGTGGTGGACCGCACCGAAGAAGGCCTGATCGTGCGCGGCGCGAAGATGCTCGCCACCCTGGGCCCCATCGCCGACGAGCTCTACGTCTACCCGGCCGTGCCGATCCAGAAGGGCTTCGAGGAATACGCGCTGTCCTTCGCCATCCCGGTCGCCACCAAGGGCGTGGTTTCGGTATGCCGCGACCACTACGGCGTGGACCAGCCAGTGGTGGACAAGCCATTCTCCTCGCGCTTCGACGAGCAGGATGCGGTCATCATCTTCGACGACGTGCTGGTTCCGTGGGACCGCGTCTTCATCGACGGCCAGCTGGATGTCTACAACTCCCTGAATGCCGGCACCGCCACCGGAAACACCCAGCAGCAGACCGCCATCCGCGCATCGGTGAAGCTCGAATTCGCTTATGACCTGTGCGTGCAGATGGCCAAGGTCACCGCCACCGATACCAAGCCGGACACCGCTGCGATGCTCGGAGAAATCTACTCCTACCTGCGCATCGCCCGCGCCGTGATCCACTCGGCCGAGGTCAACGCCTCGGAATGGGGCGGCGGAGCGTTCTTCTGCCACGATGACATCTCCGCGCTGCGCACCATGATGCCAATCTGGATGGCACGCGTGAACGACATCATCAAGTCGATGGGCTCGCACAACCTGCTGGCCACCCCGACCGCGTCCGCCTTCGAGGATCCTCGCCTGGGCCCACTGCTGAAGAAGTACCTGCCAGGGGCCAACGGCATTGCGCCGGAGGAACGCGCCAAGATCTTCCGCACCGCGTGGGACTTCGCCGGATCCGCGCTGGGCAGCCGCATCGAGCTCTACGAGCGCTTCTACCTGGGCTCGGTGGGCCGTGCCCGCGGCCTGGACCACCGCAAGGCCCAGATGAAGGGCGAAACCGGTGCCTTCGAGGCGATGTTCGCGGAGTTGGGCATCGACCCGGTTCTGGCAGAGCAGTCCGGACTGGACCTCGACGCCGCGGCAACGCGCGCCTGAGGAAATCATGGCTAACCCGACGCCCGATGTGCTCGATGCGCTGCTGGAGCACCTGCTGGAAACCCAGTACGCCCAGCTGCCGGAGGAAACGATCCAGCGTGTGAACCAGCGCCTGCTCGACTCCGTGGGAGTCGGAGTAGCAGGCCACCGTGCCGATGATGCGGCGGGCCTCATCGAGGTAGCCAAAGCCTGGGGCAGCGGTGAAGAAGCCACCGTGCTGGGGACCGGAATCAAGCTTCCGGCCACCTCGGCGGCCTTCGTGAATGCTGCCTTGATCCGGTCCTTCGACTTCGAGCCGGTGGAAGCCGAAGGCCCAGCCGGCAAGCAGGTGGCAGCCCATATTTCCGGCACCACCGTGGCCGTCGTGCTGGCCCTGGCCGAAACGACCGGGGCGAGCGGCGAAGAAACCTTGGCCGCGCTGGCGCTGGGTGATGACCTGGCAGCCCGCTTGGCCATCGCCGGCGGCTTCGATGTGTACTCGGGGCAGGACAATACCGGTACGCTCAATACCCTGGCCGCCGCGTTCATCGCCAGCCGAATGCTCGGGCTGACCAAGGCCCAGGCGCGGCATGCAACAGGCATCGCGGTGAACCAGGCCGCGGGCAACGTGGCCGCCATCTTCGATGGCGCCAACAGCTTCAAGCTGCCCATGGCCTTCGCCGCGCGATCCGGAATCGCTGCCGCGCAGCTGGCCAAGGCCGGCCTGGAATCAGCCGCTGACCCGCTGACCGGCAAGCACGGCTACTTCCAGCTGTTCGGCATCGACGCGCAGCCGGAACTGGCAGTTCAAGGTCTGGGCGAAAGCTTCCACGGCGACTGCACCATCAAGCCGTACGCCAGCTGCCGGGCAGCGCAGCCATCGCTGCAGGCCTGCGCAGAACTGGTGGCCGAAGGCACGGTGGACTACAAGGACATCGAATGCCTCACCGTCCACCTGAGCGAGCGGACCCTGAACGGATTCGTGGGGGCGCGCTTCGCGGCGGGGGACACCCGCACCGTGGCCGCGCTGTTCTCGGTGCATGCCACAGCGGCGATCGCCCTGATCCACGGAACCGTCCGCCCGGAGCACCTGACCGCCAGCGCGCTGGCCGATCCGGAACTGGCGCAGATGCTCGGACGGATCGAGCTGGTGGCCTCGCTGCCCAACAGCCAGCGCCTGACCGCTGAAATCACCGCACGGCTGCGCAACGGCGAAATACGCCACGTGCGCGTGGAACATCCGGACGGAAACATCCTGCGCACGCCCCTGGAGCATGACCAGGTCGTTGAGAAGTTCTCGAAGAATCTCGAGTTCTCGCATCCTGAGCTGGCAGCACGCAAAGACGCGTTGCTGCACCAGCTCGAACACCTCTCCAGCGCCCGCGATGTCAGTGAACTGATCGCAACGCTGGATCCTTCTAAAAACTTCACCCCGAATTACCAGGAGCAACTCTCATGAGCATCACCAACCTTGAATCGGTCACCCCGGTAGACATGAATGTCTTCCGCAATGTCGTGGGGCACTTCGCCTCCGGCGTCACGGTGATCACCACCGCTGTGGACGGCCAGCTTTACGGCACCACCGCTTCGGCCGTGTCCTCGCTGTCGATGGAACCGCCCATGATGCTCGCCTGCCTGAACCGCTCCAGCTCAACCCACGACCGGGTGGTGGAAGCCGGCGTCTTCGGCATCAACATCCTGGCCGAGGACCAGGGGGCGCTGGCCTTCCACTTCGGCCGCAAGGGCGAGGACAAGTTCGCCACCGTGCCGCATACCCTCTCCGAGGAAGGCATCCCGCTGATCGACGGCGCCTTGGCCACGATCGTGTGCCATGTGGCAGAAACCCCGACCGGGGGTACCCACACGGTGTTCCTCGGCTTGGTCAGCCACGCTGAAGCGCATGACCGCGAACCGCTGGCCTACTACCGCGGAACCATGGGGCGCCTGGAGCCAACCAAGGAACTGGCCGCCTACCAGGCCACCCGCAACTGGGTGCTGCTGCGCACCAGCCCGCTGGGCGAGGACCTCGACATCGACGCCATCGCCGCGGCTTCCCGCGCCGAAGCAGATCATGTGGCCAACGCCCTGGTGAAGCTGGAAAGCGAGCACCTGGTCTTCCGCACCGAAACCGGAAAGTACCAGCCGAAGCCGATTACCGCAGAGCTGACCGACTCTGCCTATGACTCGCGTGCCACCATCGAATCCGGTGTGATCGCCTCGCAGCTGGGCAAGATCTCCGAGGAGACTATCTCCACACTGCGCGAGATTACCGCGAAGCTGGCGGACCTGCGCGAGACCTCGGAATCCGATCTGGAAGAGTTCTTGGCTTTGAATGTGGCCTACCATGATGCACTGGTTGGCGTTGCAGGTTCCAGCCAGCTGGTGGATTCCTTCCGTCGTCTGGGAATTGGCACCGTGTGGCGCCAGGCCCTGACCCCTGAACAGTGGTCGCGGCAGCTGGATCACCGCCACGTCGCAGAGCTGACCGAAGCGCTGGCCGCCGGCGATGCCCCAGCTGCCCAGGCGGCACTGGCGGCCCACACCGAGTTCGGCAAGACCCTGGCGCGTGAAGTAGTGGCACGCCATGGCGGCCAGGTCTAGGATCCGGTAAGTACTCACGTCAGCGGCGGCAAGCTGGAATCATCCAGCTTGCCGCCGCTGACGTTTAATTCCTTGCGCAGGCGCCATATGCGGTTTTGGACCCAACAAAGAGCCGCAGTTTCCACTGTCCATCGGTGCAGGCCCACACCGTGCGATTGGCAGTTTCCAGCTGCTTCTCAACGCCGCCCGAAACCAGACGCATCGTCATGGTGCCTTCGACCACCGCCACCTCGCCTTCCTGGGTGATCGAATCGAAGTCGTGGTTGAGCGCCAAATATTCGACGGCCCCGGAACCCAGCAGTTCCAGCAACGAGTCGCGGTTATCGACCCGACCGGTGGAATGGGTGTACTGCAGTTCAGGATCCAGCAGGGTCTCCAAGGTTTCGAGGTCGCCTGCCAGCATGGCCGAGAGCCGTTGGGCTTCGGCTTCGCGCAGCTGCGCTTCCAGTTTCACCGGATCGAAAGTGCTCATTGGTGTCAGCTCCTTAGTAGGTTTCAAATTGCAGGTGATTCGCCACGTGCAGGCAGCGAATCGTGGTTTCGGGTTGAGGCCATGGGGTGAATCCCTCAGACGAGGGGATGAGCAGGGCGCAGGACAGTTACCTCGCATCGCTGATGTCCAGGGCTGCTGATCTTTCTACGCTGTAATCATGCTCAAGAAAAAGTATCTCTCTGCCGGCTCGCTCGCCTTTCCCTTTGCCCTGCTGCTCACTGGATGCAGCGCTTCTGACCTCTTTGCCGACAAGTACGATGAATCCACCACGCGAACTGCCGTAACGTCGGCGCAGGCCGTTGCCGATGGCCTGCTGCCCGATTGGGTTCCCCCCCCCCGGCGGCACCGACGTGCAACTGGTCCAGCGCAACACCGGTGCCGAACGTATCTTCACGATGAAATACGACGGCAAGCTGGATAGCGGGCAATGCACGGCGCTGAAAACAGCAGGAGATCCAACCGCTGCGGAACTGGCCAAGGCCTATGCTTCAGATCCGCGCACCAAGAATTTCGAGCCTGATGAGATCTCAGAAACCCGCACCTTGGATGCCGACTGGTGGCCGGCCGATGGCCAGGACAAGACAACTGACCTGTGCGGACGTTTCTGGGTGCATCAGGCAGACGGCGCGCTCTATGCCTTTGCGCCGGACACGGTCTCCAACGTCCACGCTATAGAAAAGGAACAGGCGAAGCCGAACGGCTAGCGCGAGCCGCGCAATCCGGTTATTGGCTAGCCTTCGGAGTCACACGAGTTGCGTAGAAAACGCAGGCGGCCAGTCCGAGGAGACTGAAGACTACGGCCGCAATTCCAATCAAGGCCGGAAGGTACTGGGTCCAAGTCATGTTCAGGGAGACTAGCAGTGCTACCAGGAATCCGCCGGTCAGATAACTGATAGCTGAACTCATTATGAACCTTCCACGGGTGAAACTTGTTCCTGCGAGCCTAGCATCACCTGCGGCCTGCACCAAGGATTTGCCGGCATGTTCTTCCGACTCGGAGGCTGCTTCGAGGTTCGCATCGTGCTATCCGTTCTCGTGATGGGACACCACCCCTGCATTGATCTCGAAGCTGTCGCCATCGCACGGAACGAACAGGTTTCCACCAAATTGCTCCTTGGCGCCTTGCCATGTTTCGGCAGGCGAACCAGCAGGGACCAAATGGTGCAGCGCAAGGTTTGCGGCGTTTGCCTGCTGTGCGATGGCGCCTGCATCCTGCGGTGTCGTGTGCGCCCGCCGATGATGTCCCATGCTGGCCTCGAGCTCTGCCGGGGTGGCGTTCGGGTAGCTGCGCGCCACAGCTTCGAGATCGATGGCTTCATGGAATAGCAAGTCACAGTGCTCGGCCAGCCGTACCAAGTTCTGGCTCGGTGCGGTGTCGCCCGAAACCACCACGGAACCGTAGGCGCTGTCGATACGGAACGCGAAAGCCGGAGCCACCGGACGGTGCTGTACCAGAATCGCAGAGACCTTCACGAGCTCGTCGGCATACACCTCGAATGGCTGCATCTGCGGGTGATTGGCATCGTTGGGGTGATAGCCGGCCTCGGCAGGAATTTCGATGTCCTCCCCAGTGAAGATCTTGGAGATATCCGGTGCGCCGGAGTCCCTGCGGCGGTCATTGAGGTCGGTGGCGTGTGCCTGTAGCAGCCGCTGGACCATTTCTGCTGTCCCAGGGGTTGGCGACTGCGGGAAGATCACCTCGACGTCCTTGTCGGCGTGCTGCACTTCGGGCAAGACGCCGCGGTCTGCGGGACCGAACACGCGCACCCGCAGATCGGGCTTGCCCCGAAACGCCAAGCCGCCGAGCACCATCAGGGAGTTCAAATCGATGACGTGGTCGGAGTGCTGGTGGGTAATGAATACGGCGCGCAGGCTGGTGGGTGCCAGCCCGGCTTCAGCAAGGCCCAGCCCGACCCCGTGGCCGCAGTCGATGAGGTAGGTGTGCCCGTCGACCTCCACAGCAGTGGCGATTCCACGCCGGTGGCCGTTGGCGATGCCTCGGCGCAGCAGCGGTCCGCCCGCTGTACCCAGGGCATGGATTGTCATTCCGCTCTTCATCGGCGCGATCGCTTTCTATGGGAGGGATCCGATATGGAAAAACGATGGTGGGCATCGCCAGGCGATGCCCACCATCGTTGCAGGGTCTTATTTGTTGAAGACGCTGCTGACAGCCTTCTGTCCTTCGCGCTGGCGCTCGGTCACGTCGACAAGGTCAGGACGTGGGAACAATGGGACCTCTGCCGGGTTTTCAAATGGCAGGTCCAGGCCTTCGGCATTCACGATCGGGCCGTGGCCGGCCTTGGCCTTGACTTCATTGGCTTCTGGGGAATTCAACCAGGAGACGAACAGCTCAGCCGCCTTGTTGTTCTCAGCTTCCTTGATGACGCCGGCATACCAGTAAGTCGCCCAGTTGCCGCCCTCGACCGGGTAGGAGATCTCCACCGGAGCACCGTCGTTGGTCAGGGTCAGGTAGTTGCCCATGGCGCCCATCAAGCAGACATAAGCTCGGCCCTGGACTACTGCGTTGTGGCATTCGGCCGTGCTGGAAGAGAAGATCGGATCCTGCGCGGCCAGCTTCTCGAGGTATGGCTTGCCTAGCTTGTCCGCATTCAAGACCAGGTCGGCCCACTGCATGCCGCCGCCGTCGGTGCTCGGGTCGGTCATGGTGATCTTGCCCTTGTAGGCAGGATCCAGCAGGTCATCCCAGCTGTCCGGGGTCTGGCCCAGATCCTGGCGGGTGTCGTAGATCAGGCCGCGAGGCGAAGCCGAGACCGCGGTCAGGGTGCCGTTCTCCAGCGAGAACTGCGGATCGCTGGTGACCTTCTCTGCATTTGCCGGGCGGTATTCCTCGAAGTAGTCGCGGTCCGCGAGGGAGACGGCGCCTACATCGCCGGTGATGACGATGTCTGCAATGCGCTGCCCGGAGGACTGCTCCTGGGAGATCTTCGTATCCAGTTCCGCGCCGACGATCTGCAACGGCGCAACCTCGATGCCAGGGAAGCGCTCGCCGAACGCTTCGAAGACCGAAGGCCAGGTGGCGGTCAACGGAGTGTAGATATTCAGTGACTCCTGACCCGCTTCCAGGGCGGCCGCATACTGTTCTTCAAATTGGGCTTTGGCTTCTTCGCCGCCCAGGGCTTCAACGGTGTCGATGCCCTCGCGTTCGCCCAGGCCGTCAGCGCTGGCGGCGTCGTTGCCGCCACAGGCGCTGAGCAGGAGCAGGGACGACAGTCCCAGGGCTGCAACGATGGTTGCCTTGTTCTTCTTGATCCCCATGGTGGTGCCTTTCATTGTGATGGTCGAAAATAGCGTCTTGGCTGGTGTGGTGCCCGGCTGCGTCGTGTCTCAGGCCATGGCCGGGACGTTGGCATGCAGAGCAGGCAGGCAAGCCAGGGAGTCGGGCGAAATGGCACCGGAGATGATATCGCCGACTTTCGGTGCGCCGGTTAGCCAAATGTTGGCGACCTCGGCGGTGCGAATGGAAACGGTGACCTTATGCGGGCCGAGCTGCAGCTCGTAGATGAAGTCATCGCCTAGGTACATCACGTCGGTAATCAGCCCCTCGAAGGCATTCGGCTTGTCGGCCGCGGGTGGGCCGAGAATGACCGAGGAGGAACGGACAGCGACATCGACACGCTGGCCCTCATGCACATCATTGCGCGGTGGGCAGACCAGGCGCATTTCGGTGCCTTCCAGCAAAACCTTGACTCCATATTGGTCGGCGCCGACAACGGTGCCTTCGATGAAGTTGTCGTATCCAACGAAATCGGCCACAAAGTGGGAGACCGGGTGCCAATAGATTTCGCGCGGGCTGCCGACCTGCTCAATCGCGCCCTTGTTGAGCAGCACGATTCGGGTGGACAGCGAGACCGCCTCTTCCTGATCGTGTGTGACGTAGATGGAAGTGGTGCCGACGCGCTTGTGCATTTCACGCAATTCCGAACGCATGTCTTGGCGCAATCGGGCATCCAGATTGGACAGCGGCTCATCGAAGAGCAGCAGCTGAGGGGTCGCCACGAGGGCCCGGGCCAAGGCAACGCGCTGCTGCTGGCCGCCGGAAAGATCGGTGGCCATGCGGCTGGAATATTCTGACAGGCCCACCATGTCCAGTGCTTCGCGGACGCGGCGTGCGCGTTCGTCGATGCCGATTTTGCGCATCTTCAGCGGGTAGGCGACATTGGAGGCCACCGACATGTGCGGCCAGAGGGCGTAGCTCTGGAAAACCATGCCGATGTCACGCTTGTCCGGCGCGATGTGGGTGCGGTGCGCCGGGTCGTCCACGACCTTGCCTCCGATGGAGACGCGGCCGCCGGTGGGGCGTTCCAGGCCAGCGACGCAGCGCAGGGTGGTGGTTTTGCCGCAGCCGGAGGGGCCGAGCAGGGTCAGGAATTCGCCTTCCTTGATTTCCAAGTCCAGTGATTCCACTGCAGCTGGCGCTTTGGGCGAGTACTTTTTTTCTAGCGACTCAATACTGACGTGTGCCATGGAATTTCCTATCACTTGGAAACGGAGGTCGGGACTCGACGCAAGGTGGTTGGATCGTTGTCTGCTTCGAGGGCCTTGGAAAGTGCTGGATCGAAGGTATCGGTGGGTGTTGCGGTATCGACAAGGCGTCCGCGGCGGGTGGTCCTGCTCTCGTTGGCCTTCTTGAACAGTGCGCCGATGGCCATGAGGAGACCGCCACCGACCGCGAGCAGGGCCAGCAGCAACAGCAGCAACGCTGCGGCAGTGGAGCCGTTGCCTAGTTGCGTGTAGTAGTTGTAGACCAGCAGCGATACAGTTTCTGTCTTGGCGCTGGAAAGCAGGATCGGAATATCCAGGCTGCCCGCCGCCATCACGCCGGTGATGAACCAGGAAGCCAGGAAGGTCGGGCCGATCAGCGGCACCACGATGGTCAGCAGCATCCTCGGCGCGGAAGCGCCGCAGATGCGGGCTGATTCCTCCAGCTCGACGCCCAACTGGCCCACCGGGCCTGAAGTGGCGCGCTGCGCGATGGGGGTGACCACGATGACCAGCGCAATCAGCACGATCCAGATCGAGCCATAGAGGCTTTTCAGGCCCGGGATGCTGAGGTATGCCCACGTGATGGCCAAGGCGAGGACGATGCCCGGCACCGCGACCACGGCCCAGACGATGAGTTCTGGCACCTGTGCCCAGCGGCTCTTGCTACGCAGGGCGACATAGGTAATCAACACGGCCAGGATTGTTGCGAGGAGCCCGCCGACAACACCCATGATCAAGGTATTTTCCAGTGCCCGGACGACTTTCGAGGACTCGAACAGTCCGATGTAGTGCTTGAAAGTGAAGCCGGCAACTCCCAGCACCGGTTGGAAGGAGCCGATGATCAGCTGGAGCAGCGGAAGCACCAGTGCGACACCGACGTATCCGATGAACAGGCTGAAGCCGACCCATTTCCAACGGCCGATCTCTTCCTTCTCAATGCGGAAGGCTTTGCCGGTCACAGTGATGAAGTTGCGGTTGCCGATGGCCTTGGAGCGGATGGCCACCAGAATGTAGATGACGGCGATCAGCAACAGTGCCAACGCGCTGGCCGAGTCGTAGCGGATGGGCGTCGTCGCCAGGAAATCATAAATCTGAGTAGGGAAGACATAGATTGCCGCTGGAACGCCGAGGATCAGGGCGACATCCAGCTGGCCTAGGGAGTTAACGAATCCGAGGATGGCCAGACCGGACAGGGTCGGCAGCAGAATCGGGATGTTTACATCCAGGAAGAGCCGGACACGGTTGGCACCAGAGAGCAGTGCGGCTTCTTCGAGCGAACGGTTCAGCGCACGAACCGGACCGAGCAGCAATAGGTACATCACCGAAATTGCCTTCAGCCCGCTGACGATGATCAAACCGGCCCAGGAATACGCATCCAGGCGTGGCGAGCCGTCTGCGGAGACACCGAAGAATTGGGTCAGCAAACCGGTAGGCGAGGTCATCATGCCCCAGCTGATCGCGAAGAAAAGCGTCGGTATGGCAAAAATGGTGACCATGACGGGGGTGATGGCCTTGCCGGCAGGAGTCTTGGTCCGCATGGAAATCCAAGCAAAGATGAATCCGCCAATGATGCCAATGGACTGCACCGCAACGGCATAGATGACCGAGGCCCACAGGGTCTCCCATGTCGCGGGATCACCGTAGGCATCGACGATGCCGGCGAGGCCGAACGAGCCTTCGGTGCCCGGTTGTCCGCTGCGGAAAGTGCCGTAAATGAGCATTGCCAGCGGATAACCGAAGAAAGCGCAGATAAACAAGAGAAAGAGGGCTAGCAATGCCCCGGACGACCTGATTTTTCTCACAACTTCTACTCCCCATGTCTTCTATCCGGGCAAGCGCAACAAATATCCGAGATGCTGTTTGGCCGAAAGCTTATAAACATATTGCGTGTGATCTAATGCACTGTCAAGCAATAAATGTATTTTCTGACTTGGAAAATTTTTTAGCTTTACCGCGGCGCATCAGTTCCCTTGGCTGGTGATGGCGATCACATGGCTGTGACTGCGGGTGGTTTATTGATGATGCTTCGAGTAACTGTTGCTGTCAGCCCGGAACCTTGATTGCTTGTGTGCGCTTATGTTTCATGTTTGTGCACTCCCTAGCCGATAGGATGAGCTCATGAGCGAAAAGGAGCAACCGCGGCTGGCCAGCGCATTGGCGCAGAAAGTTGTCGACACGATTGCTCCGACCATCAACCGCAACGTGAACATCATGAATGCTCACGGGGTCATCATCGCTTCGACCGATGCCGCGCGAATCGGCACCCACCACGACGGCAGCGCCGAGGCAATCAGTCGCAACGCCATCATCCGGGTCAGCCAGGCTGACGGTTCCGCGGGAACCCTGCCAGGGGTCAATGTCCCTCTGACGCTGAACGGCCAGCTGTGCGGAGTTGTTGGCGTGACCGGTGCTCCGCATGAGGTGGAGCCGCTGGCCGGCCTGATTGCCTTGACGGTGCAATTGCTCTTCGCCCAGGACTACGAGCACTCGCGCAGTGCGCGCCGCGAGACCGAGGCCCGAGACATCATTTCTGCGCTGATCGCAGGCCGCGTTGCCCCCGAAGTCATCGACCGCTCGCTGGCGGCCCACGGCTTGCGCGGGCCCAAGTGCATCGAAGCATGGCTCCCGCGAAGCGTCGAGGATCCTTTGCTCGAAGAACCGGCCAAGGAACACCATCGCACGTCTTGGATCAGCCTTTCCGGTGCGTACTGGAGGCTACGCGCCACCCACGAGCCCGCTTTCGCTGAAGAGCGCATGGATGAGGAGCGTTTCCTCGTCTCCATGCCGGTGGAAACGGCAGCGGACCTCATGGCTGAAACCGAGGCGCTGCGGGCGCTGCTGGGCTATCCGCCACTCGTGCCGCGCTACGCCCAACGCCGAATGTGGAGCCGGGAAATTGCCGTGGCTATCGCCCGCACCCCAGCGCGCAGCCTGGAACATGCGGCTGCCCCGGCGCAACAGCTCAATGAGGAACAGGCCAAAACCCTCTTGGTGGTGTCGACGGCTGCATCGATGAGCCAGGCTGCCACGGATCTGCATATTCACCGCAACACCTTGGTGCAACGGCTTGAGCGGATCAGCCAGATCAGTGGTGTGGACATTCGGCAGTCCAGCGAGTCCCTGAAACTCCAGCATGCGATTTACGCGCGAGTGGCCTTGGGGCAGCTGCATATTTTCTAGGACCCGGGAACGGGGGTGCGGGTGACAGTTGTGGCAGTAGCGGGATATTTGCACACATTTACCCCGACCAGAATCAGGCAAATATGGTCGTGTGCCCATAGGCATCCGGGGCAGCTTTTCCTAATATTGGCAGGATGATCGATCTTTGCGCCCGAATTCCGTGGCGGCACGGAGGCATCTAGCCCAACGGGCAAAGCCTTGAGCAGCTTTGCCGACAGAGCTGGTCCGCCGATTCTGCCGCCGTGGGCCAGGCGCAGAGCACTACCGTTATTGGCAAAGGAGCCAACCCGCCGTGTATGAACTGCTTGTTCTGCTGATCCTTGTCGTGGCCATCGTGATGGTCACGGCACGCTTGAAGATCAGCCCATTCCTCGCCCTCATTGGCGCCGCCATCTTGGCCGCTTTCGCCTACCGGATTCCGTTGGCCGATGTGGCCTCGACGGTCACCACGGCCTTCGGCAGCACCATGGGCAACATCGGTCTGGTGATCCTGTTCGGAACAATGATTGGCGTCATCCTGGAGAAATCCGGCGCCGCGATCTCCATGGCAGATGCGCTGATCAAGGTGCTGGGCACGCGGTTCCCCAACCTGACGCTCTCAATCATCGGCTACATCGTTTCCATTCCCGTCTTCTGCGACTCCGGGTACGTGGTGCTCAACTCGCTGCGCAAAGCCATCACCCTGCGCACCGGAGTTTCCGCGCTGGCGACATCCATCGCATTGATGACCGGCCTGTACGCAACCCACACCATGGTGCCTCCGACTCCGGGACCGCTGGCCGCAGCCGAGAGCATCGGCGTTGCCGACAACCTGGGCCTGATCATCGCAGTCGGCTTGCCAGTTGCCGCCATCTCGGCGCTGGCCGGCTTGGCCTACGCCAGCCGTTTCAACAAGTCCAAGTGGACTCCGCTGCCCAGTGAAGGCGAAGACGACCTCTCCGAACTCGACTACGAGCAGCTGCGCGCAAGCTTCGGCAAATTGCCCCACCCGGCGTTGGCCTTCATGCCGATCCTGGTTCCGCTCGTGCTGATCTGCGCCGCCTCCATTGCGAAGCTGCCTTCGCTCCCGTTCGGCGAGGGCATCGCCCTGGAAATCCTTTCCTTCATCGGTACTCCGGTGATCGCGCTGATTTTCGGCTTGATCTCCTCAACCTTCCTGCTCAGCGGCGACAGCAAGCTGTCGGTCTTCAACGAGCAGATGCATGAAGCCGTGCGCACCGCTGCCCCGATCTTGCTGATCACCGGCGCCGGTGCCGGTTTCGGCGCGGTGCTGGCGGCCTCGGATCTGACCACAATTCTTTCGGATTCGCTCAGCGGCCTGGGCTTGGGCCTGGCGGTGCCGTTCCTGATCGCCGCTGCGCTGAAGTCCGCGCAGGGTTCCTCCACCGTGTCCATGGTGACCACCTCCGCGCTGGTCGCGCCGATGCTCGGCTCCTTGGGCCTGGGCTCGGAACTGGGCATGGTGCTCACGGTACTGGCCGTCGGTGCCGGTGCGATGGTTGTCTCGCACGCCAACGACTCGTACTTCTGGGTCGTTTCGCAGCTCAGCCGCATTCCGGTAATTACCGCATACAAGACCTTGAGCGTGGCGACCGCCATCCAGGGTACCGCCGCCTTCCTGACGGTACTGCTCCTGGGAGCCGTACTGCTGTAGCAGGATGCTGGCCAAGTAAACAACGGATCGCACCATCTGCCGATGGTGCGATCCGTTTCTTTATGCGGCCGCAGACTGGCCGGGCTATGCCGGCTAGACGCCTCGCGCGGCCCTGTTCGCTTTTGCGGCCGAGATCATCAGCAACGTGATGACGGCGAGATAGCCGGCCCCGGTTGTGGCGAAGGCGAAACCGAACTGGCCCAGCACGCAGAGAATCGTTGCACCGGCCAGCATGGCCCAGCCGGCCCAGGTAGCCGCGGCCATCAGCGGCGCAGCCCGCCGATGCCCTGCCAGCCAGGCCTCGTCGCTGGCCAAGGTATGGCGCGTCTTGATGCCGATGGACGCATTGCGCGCGAGCTTTCCATCCCGGGCCATGGGTGCGAGGAACGCTGGCACCACAGTGATGCCCATCAACCCGAGCATGAAGGGGATGACGCCTGCTGGATCCACGTTCCACCTGTTCTGACTATTCGCCGTGAACAGCCATCCTATTCGGAGGCAGAGCAGTTCCCGAGTTCAGATTTCGTCATGCAAGTGTCATACGAAGGCCGCGCTGCCATCGATCAGGCAGGCAGGAGGCTCGAAGATGACGTATTTTGTCCTGCCGTTCCCTCGTATGACAGTGCCCTTCCAAGACTGCTGCCGGCAGTGGTTGACTCGGAGCACAACCCATCCAGAGCGGCTGAGAGACCTGGCTCCGCGACGCCGCAGTAAGCCTGCATCCGGCAGGTAGTGCTAACGCCAGGATCGATGGAATCGCAGGGATCCTGCGTCCTTCGGAACCTGCAACGCAAGGGAGAAGAAGATGACCGTACAAAGCACTGGACTACGCCGAGTTCCCTACTACGGGAACGCCAGCGAAACCGAGCTGGAACAGTGGCGCGCAGTTGCCCAACAGGTGGGAGGCACGCTCGCCAAGGACGCCCTGGAACGCGACCGCAAGAACCAGCAGCCATTCGCCGAAGTGCAGCTGCTGCGCGAGGCCGGCTTGCTGAACCTCCTGGTGCCTGCGGAATACGGCGGAGCAGGAGCCCACTGGGAAACCGCCTTCGAGGTGGTCCGCATCCTGGCCGCGGCCGATGGCTCCATCGCGCAACTACTGGCCTACCACTACATCAATCAGTCCAGCATTGCCTTCTATGCTCCGGCGGAGGCGCAAGGCAAGTGGTGGCTACGCACCGTGGAAGGCGGCTGGCTCTGGGGCGATTCGGTTAATCCGGTTGACCCGGATCTGACGCTGAGCGTCGAAGGGGATGGGTACCGGCTGAACGGGGCCAAGCGGTTCTCCACCGGTTCCGGTGTTGGCGAGGTCATCGTCATCAACGCACTGGTCCAGGGCGGGGAATACGACGGGCAGATTCTCGCCTTCGTGCTGCCGCGCGACATCGAAGGACTGGAAATCGTTGACGACTGGGACTACCTGGGCCAGCGGCTCAGCGCCTCGAACTCGCTGAAGTACCACAACGTCAGGCTTGAAGCCGAGGACTTGCTCGGTTTCGTCACCGACGAACCAGTGTCCACCTTGCTCACCCCGGGGATCCAGCTGGCATTCGCCAACTTCTACCTGGGCATCGCCGAAGGAGCGCTGCAGCGCGGCAAGCAGATCCTGCTGGGCCGCAAGAATGCCTGGCTGTTCTCGCAGGCCGACACCTACGCCCAAGACCCGATTTTCCAGCGCACCGTCGGGGAGCTCAAGGCCCGCACCGCCGCAGTGGCTGCACTGACCGAGAAACTCGGCCGGAAATTCGATGCGCTGCTGTCCAAGGCCGGGGACGTCACCCAGCCCGAGCGGGCCGCGCTGGCAGTGGAAATCGCCGAAGCCAAGGTGGTCTCCACCGAGGTGGGCGTCGAGGTGGCGAACCGGATCTTCGAAGTGACCGGATCATCCTCGACCGCGAGCTCGGTGGGCCTGGATTTGTATTGGCGCAACGTGCGTACCCACTCGCTGCATGACCCGGTGGACTACAAGAAGATCGAGGTCGGCGCGTACTTCCTGCGCGGAGAATCCCAGCCGCTCTCGCTCTACACCTAGAATTTCGAACGGATTGGATTCAACGATGACTGTACTTGCAACTGGCACTCGGCTTGCAGGGCTCAAAGCCCGTTTTGCCCCGCTCTTCGCGGACATCGCGCAGGGCGCTGCCGAACGCGACCGCACCGGAGAATTGCCCTACCAAGCGGTGGCCGACCTGGCGGCCGCCGGCTTCGGCGCCGTCCGGGTTCCGGAATCGCACGGCGGGGCCGGGGCGACCCTGCCTGAGCTCTTCGAGCTGTTCGTGGATCTTGCGGCCGCTGATTCCAATATCGCCCAGGCGCTGCGCGCGCACTTCGCCTTCGTCGAGGATCGGCTGGTGGCCGCCGAAGGCCCGGGGCGCGACAAGTGGCTGGCCCGCTTCGCCGCCGGAGAACTGGTGGGCAACTCGTGGACCGAGGTTGGAACCGTGAAGGTCGGGGACGTGATCACCAAGGTCACCCCGGACGGCGAGGGCGGCTTCAAGATCAATGGAACCAAGTACTATTCCACCGGCTCAATTTTCGCTGACTGGCTGGACACCTATGCCGAGCGCACCGACACCGGCAAGCGCGTGATCGCCGCGGTCAACCGCCACCAGCCCGGTGTCGAGCTGGCCGATGACTGGGATGGCTTCGGCCAGCGCACCACGGGTACCGGAACCTCCACCTTCACCGATGCGGTGGTGGCCGAGGAGGACCTGATCGACTTCGATACCCGTTTCAAGTACCAGACCGCGTTCTACCAGCAGGTGCTGCTGGCGGTCCTGGCCGGCTCCGCCAAAGCGGCAGAACGGGACTTCGCCGCCGAGCTGAAGGCGCGCAAGCGGACCTTCAGCCATGCCGCAGCCAATGTGGCGGCCGAAGACCCGCAGCTGCTGCAGGTGATCGGCGAGGTCTCCGCTGCATCCTTCGCCGCCGCGGCAACGGTTCAACGCGTTTCGGTGGCGTTGCAGGGAGCCTACGAAACAGCGCTGGCGCTGCACACCGGCCAGGCGAGCGCAGAAGAGGACGAAGCGGCCAATGATGCGGCCGAGTTGGCCAGCGCGCAGGCGCAGGTGGTGCTGACCCCGCTGGTGCTCAATGCCATCACCCATGCCTTCGATGCGCTGGCTGCCAGCGCGACGAGCGTTTCCAAGAACCTTGATCGGCACTGGCGCAATGCCCGGACCGCTGGCAACCACAATCCCTGGGTCTTCAAGGCGCGGTTGATCGGCGACCTGGCGGTCAACGGCACCGAGCTTCCACGCGTGTGGGCGATCGGCGCCTCGAAGTAGCTTCCATTTCCGTAGCAGGCCCAGCATTCTTTGCCGATGCTGGGCCTGTTGTTTTGCGCCTGCAGAATCGCCCGCTGGCTAGACTGTGTGGGTGATCAATTACACCCTGCGCCAGCTGCAGTATTTCGTCGCCGTCGCAGAACTGGGGTCCATTTCGGCTGCAGCGAAGCAGTGCCATATTTCCCGGGCCGCCATGTCGCAGTCGATGGACGAGCTGGAGCGCGCCGTCGGCTCCCAGCTGCTGGTGCGACGCCGGGCGCGCGGGGTGGTGCTCACCGCTGTCGGCACCGACTTCCTGCTGGATTCGCGGGCGCTGGTGCGCCATGCCGAAGAGGTGCAGGACCTGATCGTCGAGCGCCAGACCAAGCTCTCGGGCCCGCTGGTGATCGGCTGCTATTCCTCGCTGGCAGCGTTCTGGATCCCGGTGATCTGCGAACGCTTCACCAATGTCCACCCGGACCTGCAGGTGACCTTGGTGGAAGGCGATGGCGCCGAGCTGCAAGAACGCATGCTCAAGGGCCACCTGGATGCGGTGCTCACCCATACCCGCCACCTGCTGTCGCAGGTATCCTGGCGCCGCGTAATGTCGGGCCGCCCGTATGTGCTGGTGGGCGGCAACCACCGGCTGGCGGACCGAACCTCTGTTGCGCTCGCCGAGCTGGCCGATGACGATTTCGTTTCACTGGATATTCCCACGGTGCGCGATAACCAGCTGGTGAACCTGCGCATGTCGGGCCTTGATCCGAAGGTGCGCTGGAGTTCGCAGAGCTTCGAGGCGGTGCGCGGGATGGTGGCCCGGGGTCTGGGCTACACCGTGCTGGTGCAGCGTCCGCCGGTCAACCTGAGCTACGACGGGTTGCCGCTGTCGGCGCTGGAGATCGAAGGCGAGGTCGGGGTCAGCGACATCTGCGTGGCCTATACCGCCTCGGAACGCCTGAGCCTGCGGCTGCGCGCGTTCCTGGATTTCTGCGAGGAAACCGGGGCAGAGAAAGAACGCGGGGCCGGCTGTAACCCGTAGGTTCCAACCGGCCCCGCGCTCCAACCAGCCGGGAGGCTAGTGGCTCATTTCCTCGGCTTCGAGGTCCGCGTCGCGGCCTTCCTTGATGCCGTGCATGGCCAGCGCGGCGACGATGAACGCGGCCGCCCAGACGCCGCCGGCGATCCACAGCGAGCCGCCGCCCAGCAGCACCAGGCCGGCAACGATCATCGGGGTGAAGCCTGCGCCCACGGTGGAGGAGAGCTGGTAGACCAGCGAGGCACCGGTGTAGCGGATGCGGGTGGGGAACAGCTCGGCGGTGAATGCGCCGAACGGCCCGAAGATGAACGCCTGGATGATGCCGTTGGCCACGAACAGGGCGATGGCGAACAGCCACAGCTGGCCCAGTTCCAGCATCCACATGATCGGCAGGGCGGCGATGGCGCCGGCGAGGATGCCGACCATCATGACCGGGCGGCGGCCCAGCTTGTCGGAGTAGCGCGAGGATACCCAGATGCCCACCACGGTCAGTGCGGCACCGATGGCCTTGATGTTCAGCACCGCCGTGCGGTCCATTCCGACTTCCTCGACCACGTAGGAGATGGCCCAGACGGTCATCAACCCCTGCACGGTGTAGGAGCTCATGCCCACCAGGGTTCCGCGGATGACCGACTTCGGGTTCTGCGCGAAGACCGGCTGGGGTGCGGTGGTGGCGCGTGGCGACGCTGGCGGCAGGGCGCCGCGGTCGCCGGGGCCGATGATGGAGATCGGGGCCTTGCCAGCTGGCAGGGTGAACATGCCGAAGATGGCCAGCGACGCCAGGTCGATGGTGTGATCCGAATGCAGGTGGGTGAGGAAGATGCCGCGAAGGTTAGCCGGGGTGAATCCCGCTTTCATCAGCTGGTTGCCCACGCCGGTTCCGGCATCCACCAGATAGACGCTGTCGCCCACGATGACGGCGGTGGAAATTCCTGCGCGCTTTCCGGCGTTCTCGCCGGTCCACCAGCGCGGACCGCCGGCGGTGCCCAGCGTCACGACGCGGGGATTGAGATTGGCGGAGGCCATGGAATGCGCCCTTTCTTTCGTTCAAGTGCTGCAATCAATTCTTATGCGCTGGATCACATCCGTAAAACTGTTTTTATCAACCAGCTAAATAGGTTTCACCGATGATTGGTTGGGTATGCTCATAGCATCGACGTACACCAAGGAGGGTCATGTCCGAGCCAGAACGCAGCCGGATCTCACGCTGGCTGCTGCCCGAGGGCAGCGAGCCCGACCCGCGCTTCACCCTTGCCAACGAGCGCACCTTCCTGGCCTGGGTCCGCACCTCATTGGCGTTCCTTGCCGGCGGCACCGCGCTGGAGGCCTTCGCCGCCGAGGCCTTCCCCTCGCCGCTGCGCACCTGGCTGGCGGTGCTGGTGATCGGCGTCGGCATCCTGATCGCCGCCGGTGCCGCGGTGCGCTGGGTTCGTGTAGAGCGCAGCATGCGCACCGGCCGGCCGCTGCCGATTCCCGCCATTGTCCCGCTGCTGGCCTTCGGCGCGGTGGTCGCCTCGCTGGCGGCCATCGTCATGATCTTCTGGTCGCTCGGCTCGTGAAGAACGAACCCATCGAGATCGCCGATGCGGGCCTGCAGCCCGAGCGGACCATCTTCGCGTGGAATCGCACGATGGTCTCCTTCCTCGTGGTCTCCGCTGTTTTCCTGCGCTGGCTGCCGCACTACGGCATCGGCATGATCCTGCTGATCGCGGTGTCCTCGTCGATGGCTCTGGGGATCCTGCTCTCGCAGCGTGCGCGGTATCGGCGCATGGCCCTCGGGGTCAAGCACGAGAAGGTCCAGGCGGACGTGGTTGCGGTGCTGATGACCACGCTGGCGCTTTGTGCGCTGGGCGGATATGCGCTGTTCCTGGTGCTCGGCCCGAACTAAGCACGGTGCAACCGCGTGCCGTTGATGCCGCTGCTGAAAGCATCGGAAAATCGCCGGATCCATTTGCCGCCAGCGGGCGTACAGTGGAACTACCGGTTCAGCTCGAATTCGCCGTAAAAGGGGATGATTTGCGATGCAGGCTGACGTTAGATTCAAGATGCCGTTCAATTTCGCCCAGGTGGTGATTGCGGCTTTCGGGGCCATGTCGCTGAGTGTCTTGGCCTATTTCATTGCCAGGGTCATCGGCGCATCCATGGAGTACTCCGGCGGCTTGTTCCAGAATCTGGATTTCATCCATATCGTGCGCTTCACCGCCCCGCCGATCCTCGTGCTCGGGTTTCTGACCTTCTTGATTGGCCGGGCCAAGCCGGGGTTCTGCCGCATCGCCCAGGTCATCGGCGTTGCAGTCGTGCTGGCCTCGGCGGTGGTGCAGTGGTTCTTCGCCGAGGACTGGGGGACCGCTCTGACGGTGACGATCATGCACCTGGTGGTTGCGGCGTCTTGGTACGTCGCGGTGAACTACTCGAACAAGAAGTTCAACGAGATCGCGGAGCTGGAAAACATATAGCCATGCTAAGTGTCGCGGTTCTCACGGGCTATTGAGAGCCGTGGCACAGGCACTCGGGAATAGAATGGTTGCGAACTTTCAACAATTCTAGGAGTGCCATGACGGCTCAGGGACAACCCAATAGCCCATTCAATTTCATCCAGGTGATTATCGGGGCGCTGGGTACCAGCTACCTGAACGTCATAATCTTCTTCCTGGCTGGCGCCGCTGGGGCATCCCGCCGGATCGGTCCGAACCCAACTGATGTTGTCGCCTTCGACCACCTGCTTCAGTTCACGTTGATTCCGATCCTGTTCTTCGGCCTGGTGGTATTCCTGATTGGACGGGCAAACAAGGGCATTTGCAAGATCGCGCAGTGGATCGGCCTGGTTATAGCTGTCGCATCGATCGCCTTCCCGATCATGCACGCAGCGGATGCAGCTACCGCAGTGGGCCTGAGCCTGATCCATATCGTGACCGGCATCGGCTGGTTCTTCTCCGTGCACTACGGCAACAAGAAGCTGCACGTTCCTTCCAAGGACGTAGCAGTGGCTTGAGCCTGATGCGCAAAACCTCGCAGAACGATCAGCAATGATCTGCTCTGCGAGGTTTTTGCGTTAAGCGGCTGTGCCGCAGTGGTGCCGTGCGGTTACACCCCGACTTGTTCGAGCTGCGGATCCTTGTAGGCCTTGCGCATGCGCGGCAGGAACAGCAGGCTTACGGCCGCCGCGAAGCACAGCACCGCGGCGGTAATCCATGCGGCCAGGTAGCTGCCGGTGGTTTCCCGCGACAGCCCCGCGGTCAGCGAACCTGCGCCGGCACCGATCATGTGGAAGGCGAAGACCCAGCCGAAGACCACGGTGGCCTTGACCGGACCGAAGTACTGGCGGCAGAGCACCACCGTAGGAGGCACCGTGGCCACCCAGTCCAGGCCGTAGAAGATGATGAAGATCCACAGCAGCGGCTCGACGGTGGGACCCATCAGCGAATGCAGGAACAGCAGCGAGAGCCCGCGCAGCGCGTAGTACACCGCAAGCAGCAGCCACGGGCGTACGCGGTCGGTCAGCCACCCGGAGAACACGGTTCCGAGGATGTCGAAAATGCCAACCAGCGCCAGCAACCCGGACGCGGTCGTGGCCGGCATGCCGTGGTCGTGCGCCGCAGGGATGAAGTGCGTCTGCACCAGGCCGTTGGTTGACCAGCCGCAGATCCAGAAGGTCATCGCCAAGACCCAGAATGCCGGGTAGCGCGAGGCAGAGAACAGGGCCTTGAGCGTCGCAGCGGCCATCGAGCCCTGCTGGGGTTCGGCTGCCGGCGTGTCCACGGCATCGGTTGCGCCATAGGGCAGCACCCCGGCTTCGGCAGGGGAGTTGGCAAAGGGCCAGCGCAGCAACGGAATGATCAGCACCGCGAAGACGGCAACTACCAGGGCCGCGATCCGCCAGGAGTACTGCTCGATGATCACCACGATGCTTGGCAGGAACACTAGCTGGCCGGCGGCGTTCGCGCCGGAGAAGATACCCATCACCAAGCCGCGGCGTTCGGAGAACCAGCGGTTGGCCACCACGGAACCGAATACCAGAGCCATCGCCCCGGTTCCCAGACCAACCAGCACGCCCCAGAGTATCCATAACTGCCAGATTTGGCTGATGAACACCGATAATCCGGCGCCCGAAGCCACCAACGCCAGGGCAATGGCAGCCACCTTGCGCATGGAATAGCGTTCCAGCAAGGTCGCGGCGAAGGGTGCCGCCAGGCCGTAGACCACCAGGTTGATGGTCACCGCGGTTGACAGCTGGGAGCGGAGCCAGCCGAATTCGGATTCGAGCGGTTCGAAGAACGCGCCGGTGGTGGAGCGGAATGCCGCCGTGGCAACGAGTGCCAGTGTGGTCACGATGGCGACCAGCCACGCTCGGTGGATCCGCGATGGCTTCCGGGAACTCAATCGCACGCTCCTTATAGGTGATGCTTAAAGCATCGCACCGGCGCGATCAGGCGTTGAAGTTCGTGACACCCATAGAACAAATATTGACACTCCACAGTGATGGACGGCCCTGCATCGCAGGGACTTGCTGCGCAGTTCGCAGCGCGGTGGATGCAGGGTTCGCTAGGCGGGGTCGTTGTCTTTGCCGGGGTTCTGGCGCCGCGTGGGAGGTCGCCGGTTCTGCGGGGGCAGAGCGCCCAGCGCCTGCCGCGGGAAGGTTTTCGGCTTGGACCCGGAGGGCAGCTCGTCGCTGCCCAGTGGATCCGCCGGGTCAGAAGCGCCAGAAGATGTATTGCTTGCTGCAGTGGCCTCGGAACTCTGGGCGGTTACCGGGGCATCGCGGATCACCGGCATCCTGTGTGGAGGCAGCGGGCGATGGTGGTGCACCAAGTAGATCAGCATGGCCAGGGCCTTGTGCATGACCACGATGGTGAAGATTGCAGCTCCGGTGTAGCAGCCCCAGGCAACCAGGTGAAGCGTGGTCACTTCAAGGACGTTGAGCTCCAGCGTGGCGTTGAGCATCAGGAATGTGCCGATCTGCTGGACCACCACGCCGAGCACCGACAAGCCGACGGCAAACCAGAAGTACACCAGGGCATCGGCGCCCGGTTTCCTCACCACAGGCATGTGAAACTCCGTTGGCCAGCTGTCGGCGGTCATTGGTTCACACTATAGTGGCTCTTCGCAATCAAGGGTGTAACACCGGTCTGAACCCACCAGACTCCAACAGGGACCTCGCGATGTAATTCGCGAGGTTCCTGAACCCCAACGCCGAACCTCGAAGATGCTCCAACCGCCCATTGATCGCCTCAGTTGGCCCGTTCGATGACCCCATATGATCGAAATACGCCAAGATATCCGACGCGCGTTTCTTCAACGTTGTCGCCAAGGACCTCACCTCGATCATTTCCCTAGGCAAGGTCGTGGTCAGGTCATGGATCAAATCCCTCAACCGCTCCTTCCCCACGAGTGGGGAAGGTGCCCGGTAAGCGGCGACCATCCGTTGATACACCTTCCACGTCGCTTCCACGAACGGGTCTGCTGAAGGTTTGGTTGACACCAAGGTTTACGCTGCCAGAGCGACAGACTCCTGTAGGCAGGTGAGCAGCTCAAAAACACCGTTAATGGTGAGCCAACCGGTAAGGTCTGCAAAATTCACTTGGACTGACCTGGAGAATCCACGCTAAGGGCTACCCAAACCACGTGCGTCGCTATGGCTGAGACGCGTCGCGTTCAAGAATCAGGGGAGGCCTTCGGCTTTTTCATCGAGACGCTCGCGCCAAGTTCCAAGCCAACTCTTGACCTGCAAATTAAGTATTGGATAGCAGTCAGACTCCTCGACATCAAGCAATCTGGCGAGGTGCGTTCTCGCCGTTGATTCGTCGGGTGCCCGATCAATGATCTCGAAGACCTCTGCTCTACGTTCCAAAGCCATTTTGAGGACATTCACCATTCGCAGGGTGTCCTGGTCGGAAGCGCGCTCGTCGTTGTTCATATCCAGAGTCTCCCATATCTTATTGTGCCTAAGACCGCATGGTTCCCCCTAAAACGCCCCTTATGGGCAACCCTTGCTGGGCATCAAGAACGGTCAATTTTGGAAGCTCAACTCTTTTCCGTTTTGGACCGCCCGCGCATCCAGGAGAAAGAAACTCAATGGCAACAGATATTTGCCAGCGCCTTGACAAGAATTAAGAAAAGCTATGTGGTGGAAATAACATATTCACACTGTGTAGGAAGGCATTAATGTTTACGTCAAAGATTCTTGCTTTGGCTGCCGTAATTGCGCTTTCGGCAACCATCGGCACTCCGAGCCTTGCGATGGAACCCGCGCAGCAGCTCGCACCGGACCAGGCCGAAATAACGACTCAGTTCGATGAGGCTGGAAATCAGGTGTTTTCGACTGAGGCAACAGAACTGACAATCTTGCCAGCAGAAGAATCTACATTCACGCAAGCTGAATATGCGCTGCTTGCTCCCAGCATTCGATGCGACCTCGGGGTCCACCACCCACACGGCTCACATCATGTAACCGGCACGATTAACGGCACCGCCAGCATCTCGTGCAGCGGTGGTAATGACGGTAGCCTAACAATTCACTATTCGTTAATTCGTACAGCCCCCAACCCCACGCAGTGGGGCGGCCCCACAGAATCAAATTCCGGCAGGAACTATATCTCCACCAACCGAGGGGTCAGTTGCAAGGAAGGTCCTGGAGATTTTCGAGGATGGGGAAAGAGCGAAATTAAGCCCCCTCCCGGATACGTACTCGACACTGCACCGACCTACCAAAAATACGGTTCCATCTTACCCATCGCCCGCGGCGCTGCTTCACTTTCTACACAATCAGAATCCGACTTGGCATCTTTGATGACTGTCACGTTCGTGCGAGAAGATCAAAAGAACTAGGTCTTCATTGCTCTTGGGGTGGGGCCGGCAGAACTGCTGGCCCCACCCTGTTGTACTACTCGGGGATGAATCTCCCGATTTCCGTCATCTCACCCATATTTGGGTCTCTCCCCTCAAGGCGAATGAGAGCCGCCACCCGCGGCTTCCGATAATCATCGGGCACGGTTCCGTTTACCTCGACAAACAGCTCATAGGAGCGCCCTGCAGCATGGTCGTGTATCCATTCCTTCACCTGATTGACATCCAACGCGCCTGACACAACAAAGGCCTCTAGGTTAAAGCTCACCTGCCCCGGACCGCTCTGCCAAAAATTGACTCGGTAAGTCGGGTATTCTTCATAGTCTTCTGGCTCTGCATGCACGGTCGGAGTTACTCGCATACTCAGACAATATCTGGGCTTGAAATCATTCAGCCAGTTACCTAAGCCCAGGCCGTTAGTGCGTGTCGCGCACATCAGTGTTCGCTGTCAAAATCGGTGGTTTTAGATCGCGATTACACCCGGAACCCTGAAGAGCCGAAAAAGTCATAACCTAGATGACGATTTACACATTTGCCTTTACTATTAAAATTGAGTTCATATCCAAGATGACCTCACCGTCTCTCGACGACCAGACAGCGTTCCAACACAAGAAAGGTTTCATCTCTTGAAACCTAAAACCTTTGGCTCCATCGCCGCAATAGCTCTATTGGCGTCTTCCTTGATGGTGACCCCAGCTATTGCAGCAACGAATAGCCCCTCCGACTCAGTAGAGCCGATTTCGCATTTTGGGATTGACGCCAGCAACGTCAAGGTAGATGTTTCCTACGTTGATGTGGACAGATTGAACCAAGATGAGAAGCAGGCTTTGGAATTGCTTGCAGAACGAGTAGAGCAGGATGGAGGAGGAGTCATTCTTAGTGTGAGCTCTACCGAGTATGTGCCTGAAGCATCTTCGAATAAAGCAGCAACAACATTTGCTTTGCCTGGTGGGTGCAAGTTAGTAACAGGTGAGTACCATACCCCGAACAGCAGCAACTACAGCCATGTGTCCGGATGGGCGCACAACCGCTGCGACCAAGCCTTTTCGCACAGAATCGAATTAGATATCCATAAAAAGAAAGCCGGAGCTTCAGGTAGCGGAACCATTGTCGCCAGTGAAACAGAGTTCCACAACGAAGTTGAAACTGATTACACGTGCAAAACCGGCTATGTTGCTGAATTCAATACAGTGTCACAAGGACGTGTAACCATCGCTGGCAAAGGCTACATCGCAACAGGCGCTTCAGGCTGGAGGCGATACAACTGTGGTGGATAATTTCCCAGGAGAGCGGAGTGAGGTTGACTATTCTGCGAATGGCCATCAAGACCCAATATTCACAGAACATGCTCTTCTCAAACTGAATCAGCAGTGCTTGCCGTTACCTGAAGTTGACGTGGCAATTGACGCAATGAATCGTGCCACGAATTCAACGATTGCGACTAACAGCAAAGCAGATGTAGACGTATTGCGCCATCTGGCTCTTCTGTATCTGGAATCTTTCAGAAACAAGAACCTTTCCAGAGGTGAGCATAATAAAGCCATCATGAATGTCGCTTCCATAGTGGTTTCGCTTCGTGCCCCCGAAGCCCGTCTTATCTCTTCAGAGGAAATGGATAGCCTACTTTTGAAAATCTACTTGTACTTCTTCCTCGAAGAGTCCACCCCTATTCAGCTCGTGAATAGTCTGCTCAAGTAAGAATCAATACACGCGTGCACGAACTGTGCATCAGTAGATGGTGCAATCCACTCCTATAAGTGGAATGCTCCCCGATAGTTGGACTGTGAAATGAACTGCTCCCCGAAAATTGGACTGTAAAAAGTCGACACTTTTGAGGGAGCATTTTCATGCGTGCACGAAGCACACTCACCGCGAAACAACGGGACTAGGGAAAACTGCAAAAGAAGACAACTAACACATTTCGACATTGAGGTGACAACAATGCATAGAGCCGTACCGTGGTACTTCGCAGCCGCAGTTCGAATTTGATTCATGCTCTCTTGATTCTCTCCTCGCTGCTGCTCATATTGCTCTTCCTGAGCAGTGGTTCAGCCGGTCACTATGAGAAGAGAGCATCAGGGATAACGGCATTTTCCCGCCACTGAACGAGCTCGGCGAAATCCTTAACGTGTGGGCTGAGGAGATTCTAGCGTTATTTGTCGGTCTGGCAGTAGGGCTCTGTTGCAAAAATCGTGAAGCTTGAGCATGCTTGGCGGAGATTGGACGGACGGAACGATGACGGATTTCAAGTGGCGCCATTTCCAGGGTGATGTGATCCTGTGGGCGG